>JAHJIJ010000016.1 GCA_018823325.1 Alphaproteobacteria bacterium
ACGACGCGGCGACGGAAGCCGGCTGCGCGTCCCACTTGCTGAAGTCGCGCACCAGTGCGCCCTGGTCCTGCGCGGTGTGCATCCAGTCGATCCAGGGGCGCCGCTTGGCCGCATCGACCGGGCCCGTCGCGCCCAGGACCAGCACGGGCACGCGGTCCACCCAGGCGTTGAAGATCGCCATGGACGCATGCATCAGGCCCACGTTGCTGTGAACAATGGCAGCCAGCGGCTTCCCTGTGACCTTCGCATAGCCGTGGGCGATCGCGACGGCATGCTCCTCATGGAGCACGACCAGCATCTGCGGATCGATGTTGCCGAGGTGGTTGACGAGGCTGTCGTGCAGACCGCGGAAGCTCGAGCCGGGGTTCAGGAGGACATAGGGGATGTCGAGCGCGCGGATCATCTCCGCGATCGCGTCGCTGGCCCACAGACTGCCGGCGCTGGCGCCGGCGCCCGGTGCGGGGATGTCGCGGCGCAAAGGAATGGCTTGCTTCGAATTCAATGGTTACTCCGCTCAATCGGCCTTGATGCCCGCGCTCTTGATGACACTTGCCCATCGCGCGGTGTCCTTCTCGACCAGCTTGGTCATCTCCCGCGGCGTGCTCGGCCGCGCATCGATGCCTTGCTCGGCGAGCTTTTCCTTCACCGCAGGCTCCACCAGGACCTTGGTGACATCTTCGTTGATCCGCTTGATCACCGCCGCAGGCGTCCCTGCGGGAGCCGCCAAGCCGAGCCAGATCTCGCTGTCGTACTGGGGCAGGCCCGCCTCGGCCATCGTCGGGACATCGGCCAGCAGGGAGGCGCGCCGGGTGCCGCCCACGGCGAGCGCGCGCAGCTTCCCGGTGCGGATGTGTGGCAGCAGCGAGTTGATGGCGCCGAACTGCAGGTCGACCTGGCCGGCCAGCATGTCCGTGATGGCAGGCGCAGCGCCCTTGTAGGGGATGTGGGTGATGTCGGTGCCCGTCATTGCCTTGAAGAGCTCTGCGGACAGATGCTGCGGGCTGCCGGAGCCCGACGAGGCATAGGTCAGCTTGCCCGGAGCGGCCTTCGCGAGATCCACCAGTTCCTTCACGGTCGTCGCCTTCACGTTCGAGTTCACGACCAGCACGACAGGCACCGCGCCGAGCTGCGTGACCTGGGCGAAGTCGCGCGCGACGACGTACGGCGTGTTGGGCAACAGCACCGGATTGATGGACATGGTGTTGTTGTTGGTGATCAGCAGCTTGTAGCCATCCGCAGGGGCCTTGGCCGCGTGGTCGGTCCCGATGCTTCCGGCGGCGCCTGCCTTGTTGTCCACGATGACCGGCTGGTTCCAGATCTGGCTGAGCCGCTGGCCAATCACGCGGGCGATGACGTCGTTGCTACCGCCGGGAGTGAAGGGCACGATGAGGGTGACCGGCTTGGTGGGGTAGTTCTCTTGCGCGATCGCCATGTGGCCGAAGCCTGCGGCGAGCATGGTGGCGGCCGCGAGCAGCGAGCGCCGCGTGGGGCTGGATGGATTCTTCATGGTGTCTCCGGTTGCAGGCAACTACACGTGCCCTAAGAAGAACCGAATGCTAGGAACAAGGTTGATGTGCATCAAGCTTGAATGCGCGGTCAACCTATGACGGAAGCAATCTGGCACGGCAGCCGGCATGGCGAGCTAGGGTCCATCCCGATGTTGATCGATGGTTCAACCGGCGCCGCCCGCTGCCCATGCTGTTCGCGTCAATGGGTTCGCTGTCGGCCCGCGTGGCCAATGGGCCCGGCTTCCATCGCACGTCGCGCGCATTGGCGAAGACGCCGTGCTGCCCTGACCACTGGGCCGCGTGTCCGTGCGGCGCTGAGCAGTGCCCACGGTCTCGCGCATCGGCACGGGGCCGGCGATGGCCCGACTAGCGGCGCGTGGAAATTGGAAGCGCACCGCCGGCGGACGCGCCTGCGTGCCCGTGAATGGCGGGCAGAGGTGGGAGCGCGACCGGATCGCTGACCGGGTCGTTCCATCGGCCGGACATGGGCCATGTCCCGTGTCCGATCGTGCATCGCTCCTTGCCGCGGCAATGGGATCTGTACCCGATGGGATGCTGCGCGCTTCGCCGCGAGGCATTGATCAGCCAATCAATCCGGGTTGGTTCCGATGCCATCCTGGATGGTCTCTGTCAGCGTTCCGCGGCCGCTGGCAAGTCGGCTGAAAAAGCGTCGCACGCCTGCCACAAGCGTTCGATTTTTACCTGAGATATTTACTTAGGTGACTATCTAAAAAGTTAGTCGACTATCTATACTTCCCCGAGCCGGAGGAGCCACGATGAATCCGCGAGTCATCGAGCGATGTGGTCTTTGGTGGGCTGCGCGTGGAACTTTCCCATGAGACGCCAGGCGCAATGTGAAGAAGAGGAAGTGGGGCAAAGCCCCAAGTTCAACGAAGGAGACAACTATGAACGGAATGGCCAAGCATGCGGTCGCATGCGCCGTGCTGCTGTCCGTCTGCGGCGCAGCCAACGCGCAGAGCAGCGTGACCATCTATGGGCGAGCGGATGCAGGCGTGGACTCGCCGCGTTCGGGAGGCGGTAGCGTCAATCGGGTGATCTCGGGGGGAAGCGCCGGGAGCAACCTGGGCTTTCGCGGTGTGGAGGACCTTGGGGGAGGGCTTGCTGCTGTCTTCCGCCTCGAGATGGGCATCAACCTCGACGACGGCACGCTCGGCCAAGGCGGTCGCGCGTTCGGACGCGAGGCGTCGGTCGGGCTGAGCGACGCGCGGTTCGGCACGTTGCAGATGGGCCGCATTCCCACTCCCTACTACATGGTCCAGAGCAGTGTGGATGCCTTCGTCTGGGAAGGCGCGGGCGGGCTGCTCGCGCTCACCCGGAACATCAGCCCGACCACGCAGCGCCAGGTGCTGCCGATGGGCGTGTCGGCGCGGCAGGACAACGCGGTCAACTACGTGTCGCCGCGCTGGGGCGGCATCGAGTTCCGTGGCCAGTACTCGTTCGGTGAGAATTCGGCGACGATCGGACGCGGGTACGGCGCATCCGCGCGATACCAAGCCGGCGGCTTCGACCTCAACGCTGGCTTCCAGCGGCAGGAGGGACCGGACGACGCCGCGGGCAAGGTCTCGGCGATGGTGCTCGGTGGCTCGTACGACGCCCGCTTCGCCAAGTTTTTCATGGGCATGACGGTGGAGAAGAATTCCTGCGTGACCTGCACCGGAGCCATCGCGCGGCTCCCGGGTGCCTCGACGAGCGAGTTCAGGCTGACCAACGTCGGCGTGCGCGTGCCTTTCGGGCAATTCACGGCCATTGCCCAGTTCACCCGCGTCAACGACAGGTCGGACTACACGGCGTTGACGGGCAACCGGGACGCGAACTGGATTGCACTCGGCGGCGACTACGACCTGTCGAAGAGGACGCGCCTGTACTTCGGCGTGGGACAGATCAGCAACAAGAACGGCTCGCAGTACGTGCTGGGCACCGGCACTGCGCAGGCGCCGGCCACGCTGGTCGGCTCGGCCAGCGGCAGTTCCCGGAACATCTACATGGGGGTCCGGCACAACTTCTGATGATGGCGACCGGCGCCGCGTCGCCGCAGCTCCGCGACGGGCTGCGGTGGCAGGACGCCGGGACCCTTTTGCATTGTTATCTCCAAGGTTTGGTGCCGGGGCAACCCGGCGCCTTTTTTTGCGCACGGGTACCTGCCCGCGGAACGCTCCGAGAAGGTGGGCAAGGGCATTGCCCACTGCGCAAGTCCGGGCCCACCGCCCGGCGCGGGCGGCAGAAGGCACTGCGCTCAGCGTGGTGCGCCGAGCGGCCCGAAGGCCGCTTGAAGCTGCGCCTCGGAGCGGCCGCGCCGCTCTGATCGGCTCGCGCGTTGGCGTGCTGCGCCCGCGCCGCG
>JAHJIJ010000017.1 GCA_018823325.1 Alphaproteobacteria bacterium
ACTCGGTACTCGGTACTCGGTACTCGGTACTCGGTACTCGGTACTCGGTACTCGGTACTCGGTACTCGGTACTCGGTACTCGCTACTCGCTACTCGCTACTCGCTACTCGCTACTCGCTACTCGCTGAACGTCTTGCAATCTCCTCGAACCTCAATATATATGTAGTATCGTATATATTTTGGAGACGCCGCCATGGGCAAGGACTACATCGCCATAACCCGGGATATCTCAAGCGGGATCAAGACCCTGCGCAAGGACATTCCCGATGTGATGCAGGGCTTTTCAGCCATGGCGGGCGCGGCGACCAGGGATGGGGCGCTGTCGAAAAAGGTGAAGGAACTGGTGGCGCTCGGCATTGCGATTTCCACCCGCTGTGACGGCTGCATCGGGTTTCACACCGAAGCGCTGATCAAGCTTGGTTGCACAAAGGCGGAATTCGAGGAGGCGCTGGGGCTCGCCGTCTATATGGGCGGTGGCCCCTCGCTGATGTATGCCGGCGACGCCATGGCCGCCTGGGAGCAGTTCGGCGGGCCGGAGGCCTGAAGGCAGGCGCAACCCGGCCCCGAGCTGGGGTCAAGCAGGGGCAAAGTCTGGTGCGACGGCACTAGGTCGCGGCCCAAAAAATACCGGGCCAGCTTCATTTTGCGCGCTCTAAATTAGCGAAAAATTTGCCGCCTTCCGCCATGGTGAAACCCGATGCGGCGCTGTTCGAGCGTCGCGAGGGAGCAATGGCGGGGGCATGCAGACGGAGACGGGCGCAAGAGGGCGGTTGAACTGTCTGTTGCGCATGGCGCCCGAAGTGGAACGCGCAGAGGAACGGGATTTCGGCGCCGAACGCATCCGGCATCTGCGCCATGCAATCATCGTCGGCCTGATCGTCTACAACATCTACAATCTCACCAGCCTGCACCTGATGCCCGACATCCAGCCCTTCACGGTCGCCATGCGCCTCTTGGTGCTGGTGCCGGGCTCGCTGGTGATCTTCTATCTCGTGCCCCGCGTGCCGCCGGCGATCCGCGAATTGCTCCTGCTCGGCGGCATGTTCGTCGCGAGCCTGCTGCCGCTCTATTTGGTTTACATCTCGCAATCGAGCTATGCGACCTATACGCTGGGTGAACTGCCGCTCGTGCTGCTCTTCGGCAACATGTTGCTGGTGCTGCGTTTTCGCCTTGCGCTGATCTTCACCGCCGGTACCTGCCTGACAGCGCTTTTTGTCATCCACGCCAAGCCGGGGCTGGACGAGAACCTGATCTTTCCCCTGACCGTTCAGGTGGTGACCGGCCTCTTCTTCACGCTCTACGGCAACTGGCATGTCGAGAGACAGCGCTGTCTCACCTATCTCGCCCGCTACGATGCGCAGAACCGTGCCGACATTGCCGAGCGCCGCGGCGACCAGTTGCGCGACCTGACGCTGACCGACATGCTGACCGGGATTGCCAACCGCCGGCATCTCGACGAGACGCTGCATGCCTGGCTCGAGACCCGCAGCGAAGTGCTCTTGCTTATGGTCGATGTCGATCACTTCAAGGCCTTCAACGACCGCTTCGGCCATGTCGCCGGCGACGACTGCCTGCGCCGCATCGCCTCGACGCTCGCAACCTTCGCCGCCCGCCACGAGGGCTTTGCCGCCCGCTATGGCGGCGAGGAGTTCACGCTGCTCTTTGCCGTGGACAAAGAGACCGGCGGCGCCTTCCTGGCCGACCGGCTGGTCCGCACCGTGCGCGAGCTTTCGATCCCGCATCCGGCCCGCGCCGACGGGCTTACGACCGTCACCGTCTCCGTTGGTTACGCTGGCACGGGTGAGGGCGGCGTGCGGGAAGCGCGCGATCTCATCACCCGGGCGGATCTGGCGCTCTACGAGGCGAAGAGTGCGGGGCGCAACAGGTCGAAGGCAGGGTGAGGGGGGCTCGGTAAGGCAGATACAACGGAACTGCGCCCCTCTCCTGGAAAATCTGAAGTTTAGGCGGCTTGCGCTCGCCTAAGCCTTCGATTTTCCGTCCTCCCCCGCAAGGGGGGAGGTGGGTCATAACCAAAATAGGAAAATAATCCTTGACACCGTGACGGTCGTCGGATAGGATTTTGACATGATCGGGAAGCTGTGGCCTTGAGGGCCAAGGTGATCCGGAGAGGTTTGGAAAGGGTCCGCTTGGCGGGCCCTTCTTTCGTTTCGGAGGGGGCCATGCTGGGCGAGGATCGACGTGGGGATCTGGACGAGGCGCTGCCTGATGTCATCGAGGTGAAGGCGGCAGGCGCTGGCGACCTGGTGACGCTGCTCAACGAATTCACCACCGAGATGCGCGCCCAGTTCGAGCTGTTTCGGCGCCTCAGGGCCGGGGCCGAGATCCTGATCGACGGGGCCGACGAGGCGCTGGCGAAACTGGCGCGGGCCGACATCAAGGCGGCGACCGATGCGATTGCGCTGATCGTGCGCACCCTGGAGAAGATCGATGCGCTTTTGCGCCAGATGGAGCGCGACCGACTGGATGCCGAGGAACGGCTGATCGAGGCGCGCGATCCGGAGGTTTTGCGGGGCGAGGTTCAGGCACTGATTGCTGCACGGGTCGAGGCGGCGGTGGCGGCGAGGTTGGCGGAGGTGGCTGGCCTCGCCGAGGGGCGCGGGCCGCCGTGAGGCCCCTGCAATGAAGGAGGGGGCGTTCAGTGGCACACACATTCTCACTGCTCTCTGGTTTTGCCCATCCTGACGTCCTACCCAACATCGAGGTTCGGCATGCTGACTCGCAAAGCTCTTACTGTTGTCCCCAAGACAAATCCCCCAGCGCCTTGGATCGGTGGCAAGCGGCTACTGTCAGGTAAAATCATCGAGTTGATTGAGGGCGTTCCGCACAGATCTTACATTGAACCGTTCTTTGGCATGGGAGGAGTGTTTTTTCGGCGAACTCGCGTTCCCAACATCGAGGTAATCAACGACCGATCCGGTGAAGTGTTTAACTTCTTTAGGGTTCTGCAGCGTCACTACCCGCAGTTGATGGATGTCATCAGATTTCAAGTGGCCAGTCGACAAGAGTTCGAGCGGCTGCGTGCGTCCGATCCTCGCGGCCTCACGGATCTCGAACGTGCCGCGCGATTTATCTATCTGCAGAAGTTGAGCTTTGCTGGGAGGGTCCGTGGGCAGAGTTTTGGGATCAGCAAAAACAGTCCAAGTCGTTTCAATGTATCGAATTTGTCCACGGTGCTTAAGTGTGTTCACGAACGCTTGGCCGGTGTCATTGTCGAGAATCTTGATTGGCTGGAAGTTCTCAAGCGATACGACAGCACTTCGGCTCTGTTTTATATCGACCCCCTTATCGCGGGCACGAAGATGACTATGGGGCCGATATGTTCGGGAGTGACCAGTTTGAAATGCTTGCCAATCAATTGGCCCTGTTAAAGGGACGCTTCATTCTCTCGGTGAATGACGATCCATTTATTAGAACAACTTTCAGCGGCTTCTCGATGCAAGAGTTGGACGTCGATTATACGGCTTCCAGGTCTCGCAGAGTACGACGCAAGGAGCTCTTATTCTTATCTCTGTAGTATCTGGGGCGGCCACGCTGCCCCTTGCTTTCAACGCTCGGCACCGAAGAAAAAAAATGCTCCAAGCGTACATTTCCCCCGCGCAGCCGCGGAGATGGTGCTGGAGATAGCATATGACGATGAAATCTAAGAGCAGGCTTCAGCGGGAGCGGGAAGCCGCAATCTGTGCGTTGGCAGTTGGTATTGTCAGCGATTTTACAAAGCGAATGGGTCACTTATCCACTAGGATGCACGAGCCGAATACCCAGTGCCGCCCAATAGCGAACTGGATGATTTCAGAAGTGCGTGGGGATCCGAGACTACTCACAGGTGTATCAAATCGATCGCCTGCAGAACTTGCCAAGTCCCACCCGATCGCTCCCGTAGACATCGCTGACCTCGCACGCCTCTCACCTTCCGATCTCGCCTTTCTCTCCCGTGACTGGCCGCTTCTGGCGCGGCCCGAACAACTTCCGCCTGACGGAGACTGGCGCAGCTGGCTGATCCTCGGCGGGCGGGGATCGGGCAAGACCCGGGCCGGTGCCGAATGGGTGCAGGCTGAGGTGCTGGCGGCCGGCAAGCGGACGGATCTGCGCATTGCGCTGGTGGCGGAGACGCTCGGCGATGCGCGTGAGGTGATGATCGACGGGGCCTCCGGGCTTGCGCGGATCGCAAGGCGGATGCGGCCGGAGGTGGAGATTTCGCGGCGACGGCTGGTATGGCCGAACGGGGCGATTGCCCAGATCTTTTCATCAGAGGATCCCGAAAGCCTGCGCGGGCCGCAGTTTCATCTCGCCTGGTGCGACGAGCTCGCCAAATGGAAACATGCCGACGAGACCTTCGACATGCTGCAGTTTGCGCTGAGGCTGGGGGAGGCGCCGCGCCAGGTGGTGACGACGACGCCGCGTCCGGTGCCGCTGTTGAAGCGGCTGATGGCGGATGAGGGAACGGCGCTGACCCGGATGGCGACCTCGGCCAATGCGAGGCATCTGGCGCCCGGGTTCCTGGCGGCACTTTCTGCCCGTTATGGCGGGACAAGGCTGGGGCGCCAAGAGCTGGATGGCGAGCTGATCGAGGACCGGGCGGACGGCTTGTGGAAGCGCGCGCGGCTCGACGAGATCGTGGTGAAATTGGCTGAGCCCTTGCGGCGCATCGTGGTTGCGGTCGATCCACCGGCCGGCGGGGCGACGGCCTGCTGCGGCATCGTGGTGGCCGGGCTGAAGGAGAATGGTCAGGCGGTTGTCTTGGCGGATTGTTCGGTCGAGGGAACAGGGCCGGCGGGCTGGGCGCGGGCGGTGGTCTCGGCCTACAGGCGCTTCGAGGCCGACCGGGTGGTGGCCGAGGTCAACCAGGGCGGCGACATGGTGCGCGCCGTGCTCGAGGGCATCGAGGCGCGGCTGCCGGTGACGACGGTGCGGGCGACGCGCGGCAAGTTTCTCCGCGCCGAGCCGGTGGCGGCTTTGTATGAGCAGGGGCGGGTGGTTCATGCCGGGCGGTTTGTCGAACTCGAGGACCAGATGTGTGATTTTGGCCCGGAGGGACTGTCGAACGGGCGCTCGCCGGACCGGCTGGATGCGCTGGTCTGGGCGCTGACGGCGCTGATGCTGGAGGGTGGCGGGGAGCCGCGGATCAGGGGGGTGTGAGGTGGGGCTACCTCTCCCCTTTGTGGGAGAGGTTACAAAATCGAAGGCTTAGCCCGATCGAGGGCTAAACTTCAGATTTTGTTGGTGAGGGGATCGGTGATGATGGTGCCAATGGAACCGATCCCCTCACTTGCGAAATCTGAAGTTTAGGCGGCTTACGCTCGCCTAAGCCTTCGATTTCGCTTTCTCCCCCACAAAGGGGGGAGAGGGAGCGAGGCATTGCGGCATCGACACCTCCCCCTGTGTTGGTGAGGGGATTGGTTTAGCTGGCACCCTCACTCCCCACCATTGCGCAGCTCCGACAGAATATGACGGCAGACATCGTCGAGATGCTGCAGGACCTCGTCGTTCCAGAAGCGCAGGATGCGGAAGCCTTCGCCGCGGAAGAGGGCGTCACGGTTAAGGTCGTGGAGGCTGTCGCCGTGCTGGCCGCCGTCGACTTCGATGATCAGCCTGGCTTCGAAGCAGACGAAGTCGAGGATGTAGCCGCGCAGCGGAACCTGTCGGCGGAACTTGGCGCCGGCCAGCTGGCGGTCACGGAGCGCGCCCCAGAGCATGGCTTCGGGTGTCGTCGGGTCGGTGCGCATCTGGCGCGCCCGGGCTCGAGCAAGGGGTTTTGGTTCGTGGCGCATGGGACTGGCCTGTTGGATTGGCTCAGTATGCGCCTTTGGGTTGTGGGGACAAGAGGTGTGGTGCTAACGGAACGGGTCCCCTCACCAGCAAAATCTGAGGTTTAGCCCTGATCGGGCTAAGCCCTCGATTTTGTAACCTTTCCCACAAGGGGGAGAGGTGTCGATGCGGCTGGCCCCGCGCTCCCTCTCCCCCTCTCGCCCCACTGTGGGGGAGAAAGCGAAATCGAAGGTTAGGCGAGCGAAAGCCGCCTAAACTTCAGATTTCGGAAGTGAGGGGATCCGTTCCATTATCCACCACACGAAAAAAACCGGCGCCCTTTCGGACGCCGGTTGATCACGCAATGCGGTGGGTAGGTTTACTTCGCAGCCGTTGCGGGGGCTGCCGGCTGGCGGACCTGGCGCCATTCGTTTTCGAGGCGCTGCAGGACATGGGCCGGGATCGTTGCCGGGGCGGCGGTCTTGGTCGAAGTGTTCGTCTGCATGTCTTCCCTCCTCGGGTTTGGAAGTCTGGCCTCCAAACGTGTCTGTGGGCTGAAAGTTCCACAGCGTTAAACCTTTGTAAATATGAACGGAACGAGCTCTAAACGATTGAAATTTCTTCAATCGTTTTAATTCCGAACTTTTTTGCAGGCCGCAGCGCCCGATACGGCGTAGCCGGCAGCTTTCTTCCCGACATCGAGGATTTCATCATGCGGATCGACCGGCGAATCGTCTTCGCGGGGCTGCGCAATGCCGTGTTCGGCGGGCGGCTTTCTCAAGGGCAGGTGGACGGCGTGGAGGCGGTGCTGACGCGGTTTTCGGCGCGCGGCTGGGGCGATCCGCGCTGGCTCGCCTATATGCTGGCGACCGCGCATCACGAGACCGGCGGCACCATGCAGGCGGTGCGCGAGACCTTTGCGCCTGACGATGCGGAGGCCGTCAACCGGCTGGAACGGGCCTGGCGGGCGGGCTGGCTGCCGACGGTGACGACACCCTATTGGCGCCGCGATGCGGCGGGCCGCAGCTATTATGGGCGGGGTCTTGTGCAGATCACCCATCGCGGGAATTACGCGAAGATGAGCCGCGTGACCGGGCTCGATCTCGTGGCCGAGCCGGATCTGGCGCTCAGGCTCGACGTATCCGCCACCATCCTGGTGGTTGGCATGACCGAGGGGCTGTTTTCGGGGCTAAGGCTTGCGGACTTCTTCTCAGGCACCAAGGCCGACTGGACGGGGGCGCGAAAGATTGTCAACGGCACCGACCGGGCGAAAAAGATCGCGGTGACGGCGCGGATCTTCGACGCGGCTGTCAGGGCGGGGCTCATGGTGTGAGGCGGCCAAGCGGCGCATTGAGCGGAGGCCCGCGCGATGCTATCGGCTTTTGCGCTGCAATAGCTCTTCGAGGTGCCTCATGATCCGCCACATCGTCTTCTTCACCGTCAGCCCCGAACATCTCGAGGCAGTGCGTTCGGGGCTATCGATCCTGACGGAGATCCCGAGTGCAACTCGGCTGGAGATCGGCACGAATGTGAAGACCGACGGTTTTCACCGCAGCATCGATCTGGTCGTCTATGGCGAATTCGAGGATGAGGCGGCACTCGCTGCCTACAAGGCGCACCCGCTCTATGAGGAGAGCATCCGCCGGGTGAAGCCGCTGCGCGAGGAGCGCTATGCGGCGGACTATGTGGTGGGGGATGCGGTGACGGCGCGGGTGTGAGGGCTCAGCGGCTCTGGCGCCGGCGCAGCAAGAGATAGAGACCGGCGAGGACCGATAAGCCGAGCAAGAAGAGACCGGCCTGGTTGAAAAAACCGCTAGTGGCAGTGATGTCCATCATGGTGCTTCCTCAAGGTCCGAGAGAAATGTTCGTGCCGGTAAGGGTGCTGCGCAGTTTTGCACGGGAACGGTCTGCTGACAAACCGTCCCGCTGCGGCACGAGACATGCGCCGCAGCGGGGCACCCAGTTCACATCTGCTTCTGCTCGACTTTGCTGAGATCCGGAGCATGGGCCTCAAGCGCAGCCATCGCGTCCGGCCAGCTCTTGGCGTCAATGTCGAGCGCAGTGCGGAGCCAGGCGAGTGTCATGCGCTGGGTAACAGTGAGGCGATCGGGGTCTTCATCGTCGGTTTCCTTTGCGTCATAGCCGGCAATGCCGCCGAGGCCGTGTTTTCCGCCAAAGAGGGTGAGCAGCGCTTCCGCCCCCGGGGCGTGGCGATAGGGGTCGACATGCCAGTCGGCGCCGCGCGGCGTCAGATGCGGATTGTCGTCGGCGTCACCGGCGACGACCAGGGTGCGGGTGGTCAGCGTCGAGAAATCCGGATTGAGGGTGGTGTAGTTCTTGCGGGCGTGATCGCTGAGGCTGTCGCCGCCGAGGCCGGGGGCGGCGAGAAGCACGCCGGCCTTGATGCGCGGTTCCGGACGGCGAATGCGGGTAACGGCCGGATCGGCGGTATCCGTGAGGCCCGCGCCGAGCAGCATGCCGACGGTCTGGCCGCCGAGCGAATGGCCGACGGCCGCGATCCGTGTGTGATCGAGGCGGCCTGATAGCAGCGGCACGGCCTGTTCGATGGTGGCGAGACTGTCGAGGACCAGGGTAATGTCGTCGAGCCGCGACTGCCAGAAGAAGGGATAGCCGGGCGCATCCTGGCCGAGGCCCGCAACCTTCGAATTGGCATGGGTCGGCTGGATGACGACGAAACCATGGGCGGCATAGAAATCGACGAGTGGGCCATAGCCGTCCTTGGAGGGAATATAGAGCGATGGGCCGTGGCCATGCGAGAGAAGGATGACCGGCAGGCTGTCGCCGGAGAGCGGTGTGGTGATGCGCAGATCGAGCGGGCGGCCTCGACCGGGCGCCGGCAGCGTGACCGGGTTGATGGTTATGGTGGCTTGCGGGGTCGGCGTCGGGATGGTGCGTGCTTTTGTGACGAGATCGTTCATGGAATGAAGCTCCGGGCTCTGGAAATTGCGAGATGAAGGAGATAAGGATTAAGCGGAACGGTGTTCCGAATGTTGAGGTTATATACGGAACGTCGTTCCGTTTAGCAAGGGCTGCGCGGGATTTCTCCGTGCGGCTGGAAACTGCGCATGGATAAAGAGGCTGCAATGGACGGGGATCACGGACAGGAAGCAGGCGGACCGCGGGTGCGCGCCGATGCGCGGCGCAACGAGGATGCACTGCTGGAGGCGGCCAAGGCGATCTTTGCCGCAAGCGGCGTTGATGCGCCGGCGCGCGAGATCGCGGCACGCGCCGGAGTGGGTGTGGGCACACTCTACCGACGCTTTCCGAGCCGCGCGGATCTCGTCATCGCAGTGTTCAAGCGCGAGGTGGACGCCTGTACGGCGGAGGCGGTGGTGCTCGCATCAGGGCATCCGCCGGGCGAGGCGCTGGCGCTCTGGCTGCGCCGTTTCACCAGGTTCATTGCCGCCAAGCGTGGGCTGGCTCAGGCGCTGCATTCCGGCGATCCGGCCTTTCAGGCGCTGCCCGATTATTTCCGTCAGAATTTCGAACCGGCTTTAGCCGGGCTCCTGGACGCAGCTGTCGATGTCGGGGCCGTTCGTTCAGGCATTGAGCCCTACGAACTGCTGCGCGCCATCGGCAATCTCGCGGCGATCAAGGGCGCGGAGCCGGAGGGCGAGACATCAGTGATGGTCGAGCTGCTGATCGACGGACTGCGCTTAAGTGCGGGCAAGGTACCGCCGGCTGCAGGCTGAGGCCGGCGATCGCTTGCAAGAGACGGCATAGGCGGGGGCCGGGCCGATCGCGGCAGGCTGCCTGATCGATTTTCATTTCTGTCGAGGACATCCCCATGAAACTTCCCTTCCGAATGCCCTGGGCGCAAGCCCGGGATCGAACCTCCGTGCCCGAGGAAAAGGCGCTTCATCCGCGACCCGGGACGGCGCTGGCGCTGATTGCGGGCGAGGGCGAGGCGCGGTGGACGGGCAGGTCCTATGCGGCACTTTCGCGCGAGGGGTTCATGAAGAACCCGGTCGCGCATCGCTGCGTGCGTTTGGTGTCAGAGGCGGCGGCCAGCATCGCGTTCCTCGCCTATAACAGCGAGACCGAGCGGCCGGAGCATCCCGCACTTGCTCTGCTGTCTCGGCCGAACGGGGCGATGACGGGGGCGGATTTTCTCGAAACGCTGTATGGCCAGCTGCTGCTCTCGGGCAATGCCTATGTCGAGGCGGTGGCGGCCGGCGGACGCAGTGCGGAACGGGCGGTGGAGCTGCATCTGCTGCGGCCCGACCGGGTGAGCGTGGTGACCGGGGCGGATGGCTGGCCGTCGGCCTATGACTATCGCGCCGGCACAAGCGCCAGGCGGATCGCGCTCGATGGTCTCCTGCATCTGAAGCTGTTTCATCCGCTCGACGACCACGAGGGGTTCGCGCCGCTGGCGGCAGCGCAGGTGGCACTCGATCTGCATAACGCGGCGGGGCGCTGGAACAAGGCGCTGCTCGACAATTCGGCCCGGCCTTCCGGCGCGCTGGTCTACCAGCCGAAGGAGGGCGGCAATCTCTCTGCCGACCAGTATCAGCGGCTGAAGGTGGAGCTCGACGAGGGTTATTCCGGCCCGATGCGCGCCGGGCGGCCGCTTTTGCTTGAGGGCGGGCTCGACTGGAAGTCGATGGGGCTCTCGCCCAAGGATATGGATTTCGTCGAGGCCAAGAATGGCGCGTCGCGCGACATCGCGCTCGCCTTCGGCGTGCCGCCCATGCTGCTCGGCATTCCCGGCGACAACACCTATGCCAATTACCAGGAGGCGAACCGCGCCTTCTATCGGCTGACCGTGCTGCCGCTGGTGACACGGACCGGGGCGTCGCTTTCGGTGTTTCTGGGCGAGCTGACGGGCGAGGGGCTGCGGCTGGTGCCGGATCTCGATACGGTGGCGGGGCTTTCGGCCGAGCGCGATGCGCTCTGGGCGCGGGTGGGGGCGGCGGCGTTTTTGACGGACGAGGAGAAGCGCGAGGCGGTGGGGTATTGAGGGCTTTGTTGTGCCAAAGCGCTGATCCCCTCACCAACAAAATCTGAGGTTTAGCCCTGATCGGGCTAAGCCCTCGATTTTGTAACCTCTCCCACAAAGGGGAGAGGTGTCGATGCGGCTGGCCTCGGCTCCCTCTCCCCCTCTTTGGGGGAGAAAGCGAAATCGAAGGCTTAGGCGAGCGCAAGCCGCCTAAACTTCAGATTTCGCAAGTGAGGGGATCAGTTCCGCTGGCAATATCCCCCAGCATCACACGGATGCCAGTTACAGATGTCCGCACTAGGATGCTTGCTCTACCGATACGGACATCGCCTATGGAAACCCAGCCCCACCTCCCACCCGGTGCCAGCCTCATCGCCGACTGGATCACCCCTCAGCAGGAAGTAGCGCTTGCCGCCTTCCTGGATGCCGGTGACTGGAGCGGCGAGCTGAAGCGGCGGGTGCGGCATTTCGGCTATCGTTATGACTACCGGGCGAGGAGCGCCTCGCGAGAAAGCCGGATCGGGCCCTTGCCGGACATGCTCAAGGGGCTGGCCGAGCGGCTGGTGGCGGACGGGTTTTTCTCAGGCGTGCCGGACCAGGTGATCGCCAACGAATATCTGCCTGGGCAGGGGATCAGCGCGCATGTCGATTGCGAGCCGTGTTTCGGCGAGGTGATAGCCTCGCTCAGTCTGCTGTCGGGCTGCGAGATGCGGTTTGGATGCCTTGCAAGCGGCGAGACGCGCGCTGTCATCTTGCAGCCGCGTTCGCTGCTGGTGCTCGCGGGACCAGCGCGGCGCGACTGGACGCATGCGATCCCGGCGCGGCGGTCGGACGTGATTGATGGCGTGCGGGTGATGCGCGTGCGGCGGGTGTCGCTGACGTTTCGGACGATGCGGTTTTGACCGCAGTTCGTGGCAGGCAGGGCCAGCCACGGCTTCATCTATCAATTCAACCGGCGGAATCAGATTGTGAACTTTCGCCGTCAAGCGACTCCACTGACTCGGCAATTCGCTGCCACTTCACCTGACGGGTGAAGCGCTCGGCTCGGGCTGAAGGGGAAAAGGGGCGCCGGCCGCAGCCTTGAGGGCGGGATCGTTCCGGCCGGCGCTCTCCTAAAAGCTAACTGCGAAAGATGAACAAATGACTGACTTCGGCCATGATGGCGGGGTGACCTCCGCGCGTCTGATCGGTGCTGTCGCGGGCTCCGCGATCTCGCTGGTCTATCTCCTCCCCAAACATCGCCGCGAGGCGGCCGTGCGTTTTCTGACCGGGGTTGCCTGCGGGCTGATCTTCGGCGGGCCGACGGGTCTCTGGGGCGCCGGACAGCTGGGGCTTGAGGGCCGGTTGTCGACGGCGGAGATCATGCTGGCGGGGGCGACATTGGCGTCGTTTACCGCCTGGTGGGGGCTCGGTGTTCTCGTGCGGCTGACGGGCCGGGCGGGAGACAGGGTGGGTAGGTGACGCAGTGACCCCTCATCCTGAGGAGCCCCTGCGCAGGCAGGGGCCTCGAAGGATCGCGCTTCGTTCTTATCGGTGGCCCTAACCCTTCGAGGCCCGCGCGGTGCGCGGGCACTTCAGGGTGAGGGCGATGGGGGACGCCGGTCTCTACCCTCCCCTTGACGGGGAGCCGGGAGCGGTTGTGTGACCGCCTCTCCCCTTGGGGAGAGGATCGCCGAGCGCAGCGGAGGCGAGGTGAGGGGGCGGATCGGCGAGGCGTCGAAGGTTCAACGTAAGCTTCGCTCCCCCTCATCCCCGGTGCAACAAGTTGCACCTGAGACCTTCGGGCACCTTCTCCCCGCTGGGGAGAAGAGGGAGGGACCCGCCGCTGCCGTGCCAACCGTTCTGCGTCCGCACGTCACCCCCACCCGCCGCATTGCGGCGACCTCCCCCTCAAGGGGCAGGCAGGTGGGCACCGCCTTTGCGCGTCGCAAGGAGACCAAACCAAATCAACATCACGAGGAGACAAGCCATGCAGGCTTTGGAAACGGCGGGTGCGCCGCGGTTTTGGTATGCCGGGCTGACGCTGAAGGGCGTGGCGGGCGACGGGCGGTTTTCGGGTTATGCGAGCCTGTTCGGCGAGGTCGATCTTGGCCGCGATGCGATCGAGCCCGGGGCCTTTGCCGCGTCGCTGACGAAGCGCGGGGCGGGCGGTGTGCGCATGCTTTTTCAGCATGATCCGGCCGAGGTGATCGGCCGCTGGACCGTGATCCGCGAGGATGAGCGGGGGCTTTATGTCGAGGGCAGGCTCGCGACCGATGTCGGCCGCGCCCGCGAGGTGCATGCGCTGATGAAGGCCGGGGCGCTGGACGGCCTCTCGATTGGGTTTCGCGCGGTGAAAACGAGAGGCGACCGCAAGACCGGGGTGCGGCGCATCCTGGAGGCCGATCTCTGGGAGATCTCGGTGGTGACCTTTCCCATGCTGCCGACGGCGAGGGTCTCCAATGTCAAGCACAGGCGGTTCTACCGCGACAGGGAAACCGAGCTTGTCCGGCTGATGCGCCGGGCGGCTCGCTCGATGGCGAACAATCACTTCACGAAAGGATGAGCGACATGGAAGACGCGATGATGACGGGTGAGGGCATGATGGGGCAGGACATGACGGATGCGGCGGGCGGGCGGCGCGCCAGGCGGGCGAAGGGCGCGCCGGCCAGGCTCGCTCCGGAAGTGAAGGCGGCGCCCGATACGGTGACGGCGGCCTTTGCCGAATTCATGAATGCCTTCGAGGCTTTCAAGGAGGCGAATGACGAGCGGCTCGGCGAGATCGAGGAGAAGCTTTCGAGCGATGTCGTGACCCGCGACAAGGTCGAGCGGATCAACAAGGCGATCGACGAGCAGAGCCGGCTTCTCGACGAACTCGTGCTGAAAAAGCGCCGCCCGGCGCTGGAGCGGCCCGGCCGCGACGAGGCGGGGCTTGCCGAACACAAGGCGGCCTTCGAGGCCTATGTCCGGCGCGGCGATGATGCAGCGCTGCGTGACCTCGACCAGAAGGCGCTGTCGGCGGGAGTTTCCGGCGATGGCGGTTATCTGGTGCCGCAGCAGGTGGACGAGGAGATTGGCCGCCGGCTGAGGGTCATCTCGCCGATCCGGTCGCTGGCAACCGTGCGCCAGGTCTCGGGCGCGGTGCTGAAGAAGCCGTTTGCTGCCTCGGGTTTTGCCTCGGGCTGGGTGGCGGAGACGGCGGCGCGCACGCAGACCGGCACGCCGGAACTGGCCGAACTCGCCTTCCCGACCATGGAGCTCTATGCCATGCCGGCGGCGACCCAAGGCCTGCTCGACGATGCGGCTGTCGATATCGAGGCCTGGATTGCGGCGGAAGTCGACATCGCCTTTGCCGAACAGGAAGGCGAGGCCTTCGTGTCGGGTGACGGCGTGCTGAAGCCGAAGGGGTTCCTGGCCTATGACCAGGTGGATGACGGCGCCTGGGAATGGGGCAAGATCGGCACCGTTGCCACGGGGGCGGCGGGGGCTTTCGCGGCAAGCGGTGCATCCGATGTGCTGATCAACGTGGTCTATGCGCTGAAGGCGGGACACCGGCAGAACGGCACCTTCGTCATGAGCCGCCGCAGCCAGGGCGCGGTGCGCAAGTTGAAGGATGCCGACGGCAACTATCTCTGGGCACCGCCAGCGCGCGCCGGTGATCCGGCCTCGCTGATGGGCTTCCCGGTCGCCGAATCCGAGGACATGCCGGAGATTGCGGCCAATGCGACGGCGATCGCCTTCGGTGATTTCCGGGCGGGCTATCTCGTGGTGGATCGCGTCGGTGTGCGGGTGCTGCGCGATCCCTATTCGGCGAAACCTTACGTGCTGTTTTACACCACCAAGCGCGTCGGCGGCGGCGTGCAGGACTTCGAGGCGATCAAGCTGGTGAAGTTCGGGGCGTGAGGGTGGCGTGCCCCTCCGCTTGAGGGCGAGGTGGTTTTGCGGCCGCGTGACCGCCTCTCCCCTCGGGGAGAGGAACGCCGAGCGCAGCGGAGGCGAGGTGAGGGGGCGGTTCGGCGAAGCGTCGAATAGTAAGCCTGAGCTTCGCTCCCCCTCATCCCCGGTGCAAAAAGTTGCACCTGAGCGCTGCGCGCCACTTTCTCCCCGCTGGGGAGAAGAGAGGGAGGCCCGCCACCGCCCTCATGCTGAGGTGGGCGCGGAGCGCCCCTCGAAGCATCCATCTCTCAACTCTTCAGGGTGGCCTCGCCCTTCGAGGCCGGGCGTGGCCCGGCGCCTCAGGGTGAGGGGCTACCTGCAATTCGTTTTCAAGGAACCTCCCATGACCATCATCGAACTCACTCCACCCGCTGTGGAGCCGCTGACGCTTATCGAGATCAGGGCGCATCTGAGGCTCGATACGGAGGAGGAGGATGCGCTGCTTTCAGCGCTTGCCATCGTCGCCCGCGAGCATCTGGAGCGGGAGACGGGGCTGGTGCTGGCGGAAAGGAATTTCCGGCTCTGCCTCGACGACTGGCCGGCGGACGGAATTGTGACCATTCCGCGTGGGCCTGTCAGGGTGGTAACCGCGGTGACCGTCTATGATGGCGAGGGTGAGCCGCAGGCTGTGGATCTCGATGGCCACTTGCTCGACGGTCAGGCGCGTCCAGCGCGGCTCTGGCTGCGGGACGTGCCTGAGCCGGGGCGGGCGATGAACGGGATCGAGGTGGAATTGTCAGCCGGCTTCGGCGAGAGCGGCGCGGATCTACCGGAGACGCTGAAGCGGGCGATGCTCACGCATGTCGCGGCGATGTATGCCTGCCGCGGTGCGGTCGCGGTCGAGGCGCAGCCGGCTATTGTGCCGCCCGGTTACGAGCGGCTGATTGCACCCTTCTGCCGGCGTGGGCTCTGATCATGGCGATGATGGATATCGATGCCGGGCGGCTGACGGCGCGGCTGGTGCTGGAGCGACCGGATGTGGTCGAGGACGGGCAGGGCGGGGCGGTGACGGGCTTCGTTGAAATTGCCCGCGTCTGGGCACTGGTCGAGCCGCGCAGCTTTGCCGAAGAGGAAAAGGGGCCGGGGCTTGTGGCGAGCGTCACGCATCATGTGACGGTGCGCTCGCGTGGCGATCTCGTGGCCGGGCAGCGATTTCGCAAAGGCGCGCGGGTGTTCGAGATCCAGGCCGTGCGCGATCCCGACGAGACGGGCCGGTTTCAGCTGGCGCTTTGCCGCGAGGTGACGGGATGAGCCGCGGCGCCGGACAAGGGCGCGGATCCGGGCGGCGGGGCGTGGCGCTGGAGGAGACGGGCACGCAGCTTGCCGCGATCTTGCGGCGGGCGCTGGCAGTCCGTGTGGCAAAGCGCAGCGAGCCGGCATCGAAAGACGGGGGCTCGATGGAGCCGGATGGGTCGGCAACCGACGGACTGGGCGCTGACGGACGCTATAACCGGGTGACGGGTGAGGCGCAGACGGGCCGCTAGGCAAATGGAAGCTTCGCGGACACCGGCTGTGCGCGAGGGGCACAAAGGCGCCGGTAGGTGTTGCTTGGCACAGCTTGGGGAGACTGGAATATGACGAATGCGGTCAATGCCTTGCTTGCAGCGCTTCAACAGGCGGTCAAGGCGGACACGGCGCTGATGACCGCGCTCGGACCCCAGGGACTGTCCGACCGGACGATCCGGCCGCAACGCTTTCCGGCACTTGTCGTCGGCGCGGTCGAGGCGCGGGATTTTTCAACCGGGGAGGCGGACGAGGCTGAGATCCTGTTGACGCTCGAGGCCTGGAGCGCGGTGTCGCGCCGCGAGGCCGAAGGGCTGGTGGCGGAGGTGAGGCGGCTGGCCGACAGCTTGCCGGAGATGCTGGGTGAGTTTCGACTGGTCAACTTTCGCCACCGTCGGACGGTGAGCCGGCGCGAGGTGAAGACGGGGTTGTTCGTGGCCGAGGCCGCGTATCGGGCGGTGGTGGAGTGAGGTAGCGAAGCTCGGAGCCGGGCGTCACGTGGGGCTGGGATGCCAGGTGTCTATGTTGGACCGCCTGCGGACAAATGGTTGTGTCCTCAGGGGTGCGGTGGCAGGCTTGTTTCTGTCGATTGACGTTCGATTCCATACATTTGCGTTGAAAGGAGTTTCGATGAAACGGGCTTTTCTCTCCATGGTCCTTTTGTCATCCACGCATTCGGTCAGTCTGGCATCGTCCTGCCCGTTGCCGGCCATGATCGATTTTTGCGTTACAGGTGCCGCCGACATCGAGCGCCTTCGAGAACTGGCGGAGCGACCAGGCTGGACCAAGGACGCAAACACAGACCGGGTGGATCGACCCATACCTCGATCTGGCTCGTTTACGGCCACCTCTCCTGACGGCTTTGCCTTCGCTGTATTCTATCAGGACTACGGTTCATTTGCGTCCGTGACCTGAACCTTCGAGGTCATGAGCTCCATCGGTGCCCTCGGCGGTACGACTGCCTGCGGCGCGCAGGAGGCTGAAACGTTCGAGACCGATCTTAAGACTGCTGTTACCGGCGAGATATCGAAGCAGACGAGTGATTTTGGCAATGGCTTCATGATTCGAGGCGAGTCGATGTGGATGCGCGCGGTCGTCAGTGCGGACGGAGGTATCACCAGTGCCTGGACGGACAGTCACGCGCTGAAGCGCTGACGACATCAAGACAACAAGGCTGTGGAACGCAAAGGCAGAATACTGTATCTTCGCGGTGGTTTTTCAATGGGAAGATCCATGGGCGAGATCGCGCAGAGCTTGAGCGGGCGGGTGGCGGATCCTGAGAGGTTTCCGGAGCTGCAGACCTTGCTTGCGCGGATCGACGCGGCCTGCAATCCCATCGAGGTGATCCTTTATGGGAGCCGTGCGCGCGGTGACGCCAACGCTCAGAGCGACTGGGATCTGAAGGTAATCGTTTCGGATGACGCGCCGGAGACGGTGATGTCGCCGCTGTTCGGCTGGCGTCTGCAGGAAGGCTCAGGGGTGCATGCAGACGTTTCCGTTGCGCGCCTTTCGGAATTCCAGGCGGACCTCGAAGTCGCAAATTCTGCGGCCAGCCATATCGTAGACGACGGTATCCTGCTTGTCCGCTGAACTGCATATCGCCAACGCGCTGCGGTTGGCGCGTGAGGATCTGGAGGCGGCGACCTTGCTTGCGGCTGCCGATAACCGCAATGACGCCTATCATGCACAACAGGCTGCGGAGAAAATGCTCCTGGCCCTTCTGACGGCGGAAGGTATCAGGGCCGAGCGCCGGGACAGCCACCGTATCGACGTGTTGCGGGAGCTTCTGCCCGACACGGATCCATTCAAGGCGCGGTTTGCAACACTGACTTTCTTGACGGTGTTCGCGACCACCTATCGCTATCCCAAGGATGCCGGTCGAATTCCGGCGCGGGCCGAGCGCGTTGAATTGGAAGCGGCACTCGCAACGCTGAAGCAAATCCTGACCGATCTCGCGGGGCATTTTGGCGTCGAGCTTCTCGCCTCGGATCGATTGCCAGCAGCGACGTCGAGCCCACCGCGCGCCTAGACCTTGACCTGTCCCCGCTTCGCAATCACCGCCAGCGCCAGGATGGCCGCGAAACCCGTGGTGGCGAAGAGGGTGGCAAGCACGAGGCCGGCATCGATGCCGGCGCGGTCGATGACGGCGGTCATCAGAACGGGGGCTGTCGCATTGGCGAGGTTTTGCGGCAGAGCGAGGCGCGCCGACTGGCGGGCGAAGCGGCTGGCGGAGAAGAAGGCGAGCGGCAGCGTGGCGCGGGCGAGTGTCGTGACGCCGGAGCCGAAGCCGTAGAGCGCGGTGAACATCAGCAGGCTCGAGGGCGTGCCGGATGAGAAGATCAAGAGCAGGGTGGAGCCCGTGAGCATGGCCATGCCGGCAAACCCGGTGGTCACAGGCGAGGAGCGCTTGCCGAGCACCAGATCGAAGGCGCGGGCGGCAATGCCGAAGACGGCGCGCAGCGATCCGAGCTGTAGCGCCAGTGCCGGCGTGGCGCCGGAGAGTTCGAGGATATGCAGGAGCTGCGGCGAGAGACCAAAGGTCATCAGGCTGGCGAGCGAGGTCGAGAGCGCAATCATGAGGAAGGCAAGCGTCGCCATGCGACGGCTCAACTCCAGCGGTTCCCGGGCGTCTGCGGCGAGGTCCTCAGCCGAGCGGGTGATCGCGATGCGGCCGAGGGACAGATGGATCGGAAGCGCCAGCACGAGCTGCGCGGCGGCGGCGGCGAAAAGCGCGCCGCGCCAGCCGAAGGCCTCGCCGGCCAGCGTCAGAAGCGGCCAGCAGACCGCCGAGGAAAGCCCGGTGAAGATCATCAGTATGCCGATGGCGCGGCGGGAATTGTGGCCCTCGCGCTCGACGACGGCGGCAAAGGCCGGGACCATCAGGGCAAATGATCCGCCGGCGCCGAGGATCAGCCAGGCGATCGCATAGGTGACGATGCCGGTCGAGAGCGCCAGCATGGCAAGGCCGGATGCCATCAGGACCGAGCCCATGGCGAGCACGCGGGCAGCGCCATGACGGGCGATCATGCGGCCGGTCCAGGGGCCGAGAAAGGCCATGACGAGCATCATCACGGTGAGCCCGGCAAAGGCGGCCTCGTTGGCAAGTCCGAGATCGGACGCCATGGCCCGGCCGAAGACGGCCGGCATTTCATAGGTCGTGCCCCAGCCAAGGATCTGCGAGACCGCAAGCGCGGCGACGAGGAGGGTGCGGGGCATGTTCATGGAAGACTCGGGGGGAGGTTGCAATCGGCGGGAGTGTTTCTTCTAGGCCGGTTGCAGGGTGGGCGATAGGGTGAAATCTTGGGATGTGTGCGTGTTTGGGGGTGATCCACCCTCCCCTTGAGGGGGAGGGGCGGACCGCAGGTCCGGGGTGGGGTGATTCCGATTCCGGCTGTGCCCTTTCTGATGGTGGTCACCGCCACCCGCCGCTCTGCGGCGACCTCCCCCCTCAAGGGGGAGGTGGGAGCGCCGCCGGCGCCTCGCCCGAAAACAATCACAGACATCATCAAAGGAGAGACGCCATGGGCGCGCAGAAGGGCAAGGATCTGTTGCTGAAGGTCGAGGATGGGGCGGGGTTTGTGACGGTGGCGGGCTTGAGGGCCAGGCGTCTTGCCTTCAATGCGCAATCGGTTGACGTGACCGATAGTGAAAGCGCCGGGCGCTGGCGGGAGCTGCTGGAGGGGGCAGGTGTCAGGCGGGCCGGATTGACGGGCTCTGGCCTGTTCAAGGATGCCGCTTCCGATGCGCTGATAAGGGCGGCCTTCTTTGCCGGTTCGATCCTGACCTATCAGGTGGTGATCCCGGATTTCGGCACGGTGACGGCGCCGTTTCAGGTGACGGCGCTGGATTATGGCGGCAATCACGACGGCGAGGTGACCTTCGAGATCGCGCTGGAATCGGCCGGTGCCGTTTCCTTCGCGGCGCTGTGAGGCGGCCATGCGGGGCTATGAACGCGAGATGCGCGAGCCGGTGACGGTCAACCGCGCCAACCGCCATCGCGGCGAGGTCGAAGGCGTCATCGACGGTGAGCGGCGCATCCTGTGTCTGACGCTCGGCGCGCTTGCCGAGCTCGAGACCGCTTTCGGCGCTGACAGTCTCACGGATCTCGCGACACGCTTTGCCGGCGGACGGCTGAAGAGCGCCGATCTGACGCGTATCCTCGCCTGCGGATTGCGTGGCGGGGGCAACCGGGTTTCCGATACGGATGTCGCCGAGATGGCGGTCGAGGGCGGTGTAGCGGGTGCAGCGAAACTGGTGGGCGAGTTGCTGGCCGTGACCTTCGGGGCCGAACCGGGCGCACAGGATCTGAGATCAGGCGAGGGCGGCAGCTCCCCTTGAGGGCCGCAGGCGGGCGAGCGGCGCGGCCGTTTCCCTGGGGATCGGTGATGACGCTCGGTCTCTCCCGCCTGCGGCTTTCTCCTGATGTGTTCTGGGGGCTGAGCTTGCCGGAGCTGGCGGCGATGGCGGGGGCTTTCGGTGAGCCTACCGGCCTGTCGCGGCGGGAGGTGGAGACCCTGATGCAGAAATTTCCAGATTGAGCGTCGGCGTGACCGCCTCTCCCTTCGGGGAGGAGGTGTGTTGCAGATTGCACCCCCTCGCCCTTCGATGCCCTCACGGGGCGAGGGCGCCTCAGGGTGAGGGGAAAGTGCTGCCAGGCATCACGGATGTCTCTTGCCTGGCCGTCAGACCCTCTCACGAAAAGGACGTTTCCATGACTGATGACGACACACTGGCGGTCGCAGTCGACCTCGATGCGGCGGCAGCGCTTTCCGTGCTCGACGATCTCGAAAGCCGGTCGGCGAGTTTTGGCCGGGCGCTGACCTCGGCGTTGAAGGGCGCGACGACGGGCGGCAAGGGGCTGGAGGAAGTGTTGCGCGGGGTCGGGCTGCGATTGACCGATATTGCGCTCGCTTCGGGTCTGAAGCCGCTCGAGACAATGCTTGGCAATGCAGCGGGGAACCTAATCGGCAGTCTCTCCGCCGGGCTCGGATCGTCGATTTCGGGCGGGGTCACGGCCTTTGCCCAAGGCGGCGCGCCGGGACGGGTCACCCCTTTTGCCGACGGCGGCGTCGTGGCGGCACCGACTTACTTTCCGATGGCCGGTGGGAGCGGGCTGATGGGCGAGGCCGGGGCGGAGGCGATTTTGCCACTGAAACGCGGTGCGGACGGCGCGCTCGGGGTGGCGTCCGAGGGCAGCGTTGCAACCACGGTCATCCATTTCCAGGTGACGGCGAGCGATGCGGCGAGTTTTGCCAGAAGTGAGGGGCAGATCACGGCGATGCTGGCGCGCTCCGTGGGGCGCGGACGGCGGGGGATGTGAGTGGGGTAGCGAGTAGCGAGTGGCTTGCCCCTCATCCGGCCCTGCGGGCCACCTTTTCCTCGCAGGCGGGGAGAAGGAAAGGGCGGCCGGCGTCCGGCCTGTGCTCAGGCAACGACCTCCAGATCCGTGGCGCGAAACTCGTCGGCGGTGGCAAGGATCGGGACGCCGTGGAATTTGGCGCAGGCATAATGCAGGCAGTCGCCGAGGTTCAGGCCGTGGCGACCCTGGCGGAAGCGATGGGCGGCCTCCGAGGAGAGCCGCACCGTCTCTGCGGCTGGCGGCAGATCGCGGATGTCGATGCCGCGGGCTTCGAGAAATTCCGTCACCAGGGCTTCGACTGCAGTCACTGGAAGGTCTAGCTTGTCCGGGCGGGCGAGACCGAGAACCGTTTCGAGGACCGCGACCGGGGAAGTGAACGGCCGGGTGGCGGACGCGAGCGCATCGGACACGCGCTGTGCTTCCGGCTCGTCCGAGAGAAGGGCGATGATCGCGCAGGCGTCGACGAACATCAGTTGTCGTCCCACAGGTCGTTGAAGACCTCGCGGGGAAGGGGGCTCCGGGCCCGCTCCGCCAGCACGACCTGGTGTTTTGTCCTGAGGCGCGCGGCCGTTTCCAGCGCTGTTTCGGCGCGATTGCGCCGTTCGATCGCCTCCTTCATGGCGATCACGATCGCATCGGTGATGCCGACGCCTGCCATCTGCGCAAACTGCCGCGTCAGCGCATCGGCTTCCGGATTGTTGACGTTGATGGCCATGACGGCTCCATGTAGATGTTTTCCGCTTTCAATGTAGATGGTCGTGGCCGGTTTTCCAAGGGGCGCCAGGCGCGCAGCCGTCCGGACTATCCGCGTGCGCTGCCGCCAAAGACAGATGTCGTCAGCCCTACAGATCACCGTTCAGGCGCCCGTCTGACATTTCTCTTTTCTTTTTCTTGCAGTTTTATCGAACGGAGCCCGTCATGGCCTTTCACGAACAGCGTTTTCCGCTCCGTCTGTCGCTGTCCACGAGCGGCGGGCCGGGGCGGCAGACGGATATCATTTCGCTTTCCAATGGTCGCGAGGCGCGCAATCGGCGCTGGCGGTTTTCCAGGCGCCGCTATGATGTCGGCACCGCAGTGCGCTCGGTCGCGGATCTCTATGCCGTGCTGGAGTTCTTCGAGGCGCGGGGCGGGCAGCTGCACGGATTTCGCCTTCGCGACCCCGTCGATGGCTCGTCGGCCCGGCCTGGCGAGGCAGTGACGCCGCTCGATCAGTTGATTGGTACGGGAAACGGCGAGACTGCGGTGTTTCAGCTGGTGAAGGCCTATGGCGATGGCGCGGCGGTCGAGCGGCGTCCGGTGGTGAAGCCGGTGGCGGGATCGGTTCGGATTGCGCTTGACGGGGTGGAGCAGGCGGGCGGCTTTTCGGTCGATGCGGCGACGGGGACCGTCACCTTTGAACCCGGTTATGTGCCGGAGGAGGGCACCGAGATCCGGGCAGGCTTCGACTATGACGTGCCCGTTCGTTTCGACACCGACCGGATCGAGATCGATCTCGAAGCTTTCCGGGCCGGGCGCATTCCCTCCATTCCGCTGATCGAGGTGATCCCATGAAAAGGCTTCCTGCAGCGCTTGCCGCCCATGTCGCGACCGGCGAGACGACGCTGTGCCGCGCCTGGCGCGTCACCTGCCGGGACGGTTTTCGGCTCGGGTTCACCGAACATGACCAGCGGCTCGACTTCGCCGGCACGGTGTTCGAGCCGGGTACCGGCTTCTCAGCGACCGAGGCCAGTAGTGCAAGCGGTCTTGCAGCGCCCGGGGCCGAGGTGCGCGGTGGATTTTCGAGCGAGGCGATTACCGAAGCCGATCTCGCAGCCGGGCGCTTTGACGGGGCGCGGGTCGAGTGTTTTTTGATCAACTGGCAGGCGCCGGAAGAGCAGCACGCGCTTGTTACGGTGCAGGAAATCGGCGAGGTGAGCCGCGCGGGGCCGGGGTTTTCGGCGGAGCTCCGCAGCTTTGCCCATCGCCTGCAGCAGTCGGAGGGGCGGATCTACAACCGCCGCTGCGATGCGGATCTCGGCGATGACAGGTGCCGGGTGAACATGGACGTTGCGAACCGCCGGGTTATGGGCGTCGTTGCGGCAGTGTTGGCGGGGGACCGGCTGACGGTCTCTGGCCTGCCGGGTCTGGGCGAGGGGCATTTCCGGCTCGGGCATGTGAGGTTCGACGACGGGCCTCTGGCCGGCAAGCGGCTGGCCATCGAGGAGAGCAGTGCTGTGGTGGGTGGGCTGATGACGCTGAGGCTGTGGTTGCCGCTGGAGGCGCGGCCGGCCGAAGGGAATGCCGTGACGCTGACGGTCGGCTGTGACAAGAGTTTTGCCACCTGTCGAGCAGTCTTCGGCAACCCGCTGAATTTTCGTGGCTTTCCGCACATGCCGGGCAGCGACTTTGCCTATTCCTATGTCAGTGGCGATAGCACCCATGATGGCGGGGTGTTGTATCGGTGAGGCTCGCTCTACCCTCCCCTTGAGGGGGAGGGCGGACAGGAGGTCCGGGGTGGGGTGAGCCTGGCTTGCTTCTCTTCGGTTCACCCCCACCCGCCGCTTCCCGGTCATTACCTTCCCTCCGGAGCTTCCCCATGTCCGTCAACACATCCGTCCTGGCGATTGCCGGGACCTGGATCGGCACGCCCTATCGGCATCAGGGATCGGTGAAGGGGGTGGGCTGCGACTGCCTGGGGCTTGTTCGCGGGATCTGGCGGGAACTCTATGGCAAAGAGCCCGAGGCCGTGCCGGCCTATGCGCCTGATTGGGCGGAGCGGGCGGGCGAGGAGCGGTTGATCGCGGCGGCCGGGCGGCATTTTCTGGCCGTGGCTTCCTTGGCGGAGAGCCGGCCGGGCGATCTCGTGCTGTTTCGCTTTCGGCCGCATCTGGCGGCGAAACATGCGGGCATTCTGGCCTGCATGGCTTGGGAAGGGGGCGGCTTTGACATGGACGCCGACGGGGCGCGGTTTCCGGCGGAATACGCTCCTAGTCAGCCGCCGCCCGACGCCTTCATCCATGCCTATGAACAATCGGCGGTGACGTTGTCGGCGCTCGTGCCGGCCTGGCGGCGCAGGATTGCCGGCATCTACCGCTTCCCCGAAAGGATCTGAAGATGGCGACCATTCTTCTGCAGGCGGCGGGTGCTGCCCTCGGCTCCGTCTTCGGTCCGGTCGGAGCGGCGATCGGCCAGGCGGCCGGGGCGCTTGCCGGCAGCATGATCGATCGGAGCCTGCTGTCGGGCACCCGCGAAGTGAACGGTGCACGGCTGTCATCGGCGCGCATTTCAGGCGCCAGCGAAGGCACAGTCATTCCGCGGCTTTATGGCACCGCGCGGCTCGGCGGCACGCTGATCTGGGCGACGCGTTTCGAGGAAGAGACTGTGACCGAGCGTAGCGGCGGAAAATCCTCCGGCGGCACGCGCACCACGACCTATCGCTACTATGCCAATCTGGCTTTTGGGCTCTGCGAGGGGCCGATTGCGGGCGTGCGGCGGGTTTGGGCGGACGGGCGCGAGCTGGACACGACCGAAATCGAGATGCGCGTCTATCGCGGAACGGAAAGCCAGCCGGCCGATCCGCTGATTGCAGCCAAGCAAGGGGCGGCCAATGCGCCGGCCTATCGGGGGCTTGCCTATGTCGTCTTCGAGCGACTGCCGCTCGATGATTTCGGCAACCGCATTCCGCTGATCCAGTTTGAGGTGATCCGACCGGTCGGCGCGCTGGAGGAGAAGATCCGGGCGGTGACGATGATTCCCGGCGCGACCGAACACGGTTATGCGACGGTGAGGATCTCGGATGCGCCGAGCGAGGGCGCGAAACGCTGGCTGAACCGCACCACGCTTGTTGCGGCGACGGATTGGCAGGCCTCGCTGGACGAATTGCAGGCGCTTTGCCCTGATCTCGAAAGCGTGGCCCTGGTGGTGGCCTGGTTCGGCACGGATTTGAGGGCCGGCGACTGCCGGGTACTGCCGGGGGTGGAGGTCGGCTACCGCAACGAGGAGAGCCGGCCCTGGAGTGTCGCGGGGCTGGCGCGGGGCGATGCCTATGTGGTGTCGCGCCACAGCGGTGGTCCGGCCTATGGCGGCTCGCCGAGCGACGAGAGCGTCATCGAGGCGATCAGGGACATCAAGGCGCGCGGGCTGAAGGTGACGCTCTATCCCTTCGTGCTGATGGATATTCCCGCCGGCAACGGCCTGCCCGACCCCTATGGCGGCGCCGAGCAGGCGGCCTATCCCTGGCGCGGGCGGATCACGGCCTATCCTCCCGGAAGCGACAAGACGGCCTCGGCGCGGGCGCAGGTCTCCAGCTTCGTCTATCGCGGTGACGGCTATCGACGTCTCGTGCTGCATTATGCGGCGCTCGCCGCCGCTGTCGGCGGGGTCGACGCCTTTCTGCTGGGCTCGGAACTGCGCGGGCTGACCGCCCTGCGCGACGATGCCAACGCCTTTCCTTTCGTTGAGGCGCTGGTGGCGCTCGCCGGTGAAGTGCGCGGTCTGCTCGGCGGCGGGACGGCAATTTCCTATGGCGCCGACTGGACCGAGTATTTCGGCCATCAGCCGTCGGATGGCTCGGGCGATGTCTTCTTTCACCTCGATCCGCTCTGGGCGAGCCCTCACATCACGGCTATCGGGATCGACAACTATATGCCGCTCGCCGACTGGCGTGACGAGGATCTCGAGGCGGAGAGCCCCGATGGCTTCACCGGTGCCGACGATGCCGAAGGTTTTGCCCGGACGCTGACATCGGGCGAGGGCTTCGACTGGTTTTATGCCAGCGAGGCAGACCGCAGGGCACGGGTGAGGACGCCGATCACCGATGGCGCCTATGGCAAGCCCTGGGTCTTCAGGTTCAAGGACCTGAAATCCTGGTGGGAGAACCCCCATTTCAACCGGATCGGCGGCGTCGAGCAGGTGAGCCCGACGGCCTGGGTACCTGGCATGAAACCCTTCTGGATGACCGAAGTCGGTTGCGGAGCGGTCGACAAGGGAGCGAACCAGCCGAACATCTTCGTCGATGCCAAATCGGCCGAGAGCGGAAGGCCTCACTTCTCGGCGGGTGCGCGCAGCGACAGCCAACAGCGCCGGTTTCTGGAGGCCCATCTCGACCACTGGGCTGGCAGTCTCCTGCCGCCTGATATGGTCGATCCTTCGCATGTCTATGCCTGGACCTGGGATGCGCGGCCCTATCCGGCGTTTCCGCAGAACATGGCGCTCTGGGCAGATGGATCGAACTGGCGGACAGGGCATTGGTTGAACGGCCGCCTGGGTACGGCGACACTGGCCGACACGATTGCGGCGATCCTCAGGGATCATGGCTTTGTCGATTTCGACGTGTCGGAAGTGGCAGGCGATCTCGGCGGCTATGTAAAAGGGGATCTGACCTCTGCGCGCGACCTGATCGAGCCCTTGCTCGACCTCTTTCAGATCGACGTGATCGAGGACGCCGGAAGGTTGAAATTCCGCACCCGGCCGACGGCGAGCCTGGCTGCCCGCGAGATCACGGTCCTCGCCGACATTGCCGATCGCCCCCTCTGGAGCGAGACGCGCGGCCATGACAGTGATTTCGCCTCCGAGGCGCTGGTGACCTTTTACGATCCGGCGGCGGATTATGTCGAGGCGAGCGTGCGCTCGCGCAAGGTGGAGGCGGCGACCGATCGGCAACTGGCCCGCGACCTGCCGGCGGCGATGCCGGAAGAGACTGCACTTGCGGCCGCCGAAGGCTGGCTGCGTGACAACCGGCTGGCGCGGCGCACGGTTCAGCTGGCGCTCGGGCCGCAGGAGATTGCGGTCGAACCGGGTGACGTGCTGCGCTTCCCCGATGGACCGGACGGGCGTTTTCTGGTGCAGGGCATCGAGGAGGGCTTCGAGCGTCGCCTGACGCTGAGGGCCTTTGCGGGCAAGGTCTCCGCACCCGTGCCGGTGGTTGAACCCGGACGGGTGGTCGACGGTGGCGGGGCGGCCGGCTTTGCGCCGGTCGTGCAGTTTCTCGATCTGCCGAGGCTGGAGAGTGCAAGCCATGCCGGTAACGCAAGCGTTGCGGCATATGGCCGACCCTGGCGGCGGCTTGCGGTATCGAGCTCTCCGGAAGCGGAGGGCTATCGGCTCAGGCTGACGCTGGATCGGCCAGCGACCCTGGGACGGCTTCTGGAGCCGCTTGCCCCCGGACCTGTCGGGCGCTTCGATGGGGCGAATGCCCTTGTAGTCGAGGTGCTCGCCGGGGCCTTTGCATCCGCGAGCCGCATGGCTGTTCTCTCCGGTGCAAACCGGCTCGCGGTCCGGGCCAATACCGGCGGCTGGGAGGTCATCGGCTTTGTCGAAGCTGAGGAGATTGCGGTCGGACGCTTCCGGCTGACGGGCCTTTTGCGCGGGCTGGGAGGCACGGAGGACGCAGTCGTGGCTGGTGCCGCAGCCGGGGCCGAGGTCGTGGCTCTCGACGAAGCGGTCCGGCCGCTGGGGCTCGGGAATGCCGAACGCGGGGCCGCACAAAACTGGATCCTCGAGCCGATGGGGCTCGTGACCGAGATTTCGGGCCCGCATGTCTTTGCCGGCGGATTGCGGGCGGAGACGCCGCTTTCGCCGGTGCATGCGAAGGTGCAGCGGCGGGCCGCGGGCGATCTCGCGATCACCTGGATCCGGCGCAGCCGCATCGAGGCCGATGCCTGGACAGACGGGGAGGTGCCGCTCGACGAGGCGGAGGAGCGCTACCGGCTGGAGATCCTTGATGGCGGCACCGTGCTTCGTGTGGCCGAGGTGACCGAGCCCGCCTGGACCTATGCCGCCGCCGATGAACTGGCAGATTTCGGCGCGCCGCAGACGGCGCTTAGCCTCCGCATCCGCCAACTCGGACGGCTGGCCGCCGGCCTGCCGCTGGAGGCGGTGGTTCCCGTCGATTGAAAACCATTCAACAGGAGGATGACATGCTGGAGATGAAACCCTGGTACCAGTCGAAGACCGTCTGGGGCGCCCTGATTGCGATCGCTGCCCCGCTTCTCGGCAGGGCCGGACTGGAGCTCGGCGGCGCCGAGCAGGCGGAAATCGCCGACGCACTGACGACGCTTGCCGGCACGGTCGGAGGGTTGCTGGCGCTTTATGGCAGACTGACGGCGACGAAGGGCGTGGGTGGGTGAGGGCGGGCCGATGGTGCCAACTGAACCGATCCCCTCACTTGCGAAATCTGAAGTTTAGGCGGCTTACGCTCGCCTAAGCCTTCGATTTCGCTTTCTCCCCCACGATTGGGGGAGAGGAAGGCCAAGGCCGGCCGCGTCATCTCCTCTCCCCTTTTGGGAGAGGTTACAAAATCGAGGGCTTAGCCCGATGAGGGCTAAACCTCAGATTTTGTTGGAGAGGGGACCGACAAGGTGACCTCTGCGTCTTGCCCCCTGTGTGACGGTCGTGATTGGCTCCCGACCGTGATCCACACTCTGAGTCCACGCATTCATTTGCCATTCAGACGCCTTGCGGTACATAATTTGCCAAAGTGGACGTCATCCAAGAAGAAGCAGCAATGGCATCTTTCATGAAATACGCGGGCCTGGCACTGGCCGTGACCGTGGCGGCTCTGCCGGCGACGGTGGGCGATGCCGTGGCGGCGGATTGCAGACAAGCCGCGGAACGCGTGGTCGCGGAAGTCGGCGGGCAGTTGCTTTCCGTGCACGAATCGGGCGGTGAATGCGTGATCGTCGTGCTCGTGCCGGGCAACGGCAACGAACGGCCGCGCAAGGTCACGATGCGGGTCGCCGAGTGACCCGCCTCCGGGATTGAAGAGCTTTCCGCACCGAGGGGTGAACGCATGCGCATTCTCGTCGTCGAAGACGATGTCAATCTGAACCGCCAGCTTGTCGAGGCCCTGCAGGAAGCGGGATATGTGGTCGACAAGGCTTTCGACGGCGAGGAAGGCCATTTCCTCGGCGAGACCGAACCCTATGACGCCGTCATCCTCGACATCGGCCTTCCCGAGATGGACGGCATTACGGTGCTGGAGAAATGGCGCGCCGCAAGCCGGGTCATGCCGGTGCTGATCTTGACCGCGCGCGACCGCTGGTCGGACAAGGTGGCTGGCATCGATGCCGGTGCCGATGACTATGTCACCAAGCCTTTTCATGTCGAGGAAGTGCTCGCCCGTATCCGCGCCCTGATCCGCCGTGCGGCAGGCCATGCATCCTCGGAAATCGTCTGCGGCCCCGTCCGGCTCGACACCAAAAGCTCGAAAGCCACCGTCGAAGGCGTGACGCTGAAGCTCACCTCGCATGAGTACCGGCTTCTGTCCTATCTCATGCACCATATGGGCGAGGTCGTGTCGCGGACTGAACTGGTCGAGCATCTCTACGACCAGGATTTCGACCGCGATTCCAACACGATCGAGGTCTTTGTCGGCCGTCTGCGCAAGAAGCTCGGCGTCGACATGATCGAGACCGTGCGCGGCCTCGGCTACCGAATCCAAGCCCCGGCGAAATGAGGATCCGCTCGCTCACCGCGCGCGTCCTGATCCTCGCCACGCTCTGGTCGGCGCTGGCCCTGGTGACGATTGCGGTAGCGATTTCAGCCCTCTATCGCCAGGGTGTCGAGCGCGGATTCAACAATCTCCTGCGCGCCCAGCTCTATAACGTCGTCAACTCGGTCTCGATCGGCGATAGCGACAGCCTGACCGGTTCGCCGGCGCTGGGTGATCTCCGGTTCTCCCAGCCAGCAACCGGTTGGTATTGGCTGGTTGAGCCGCTCGGCAACTATGCCACGGCACCGCTCGCCTCCGCCTCGCTCGGGGTCGCAAACCTGGCCGTCCCCGACGTGGACGCAACACCCTTCGACCAGAACTACGAACGCTATTACGAAATGACGGATGATGTCGGTAACCAGATAAGGGTTGCCGAAACCGAAGTGGTGCTCGACGACCAGGGACGGGCGGCGCGCTTCCGCGTGTCTGGTAATCTACAGGTGGTCGAGGACGAGATCGCCTTTTTCACCAGCCGTCTTTATGCGGCTCTCGCGGTGGTTGGTATTGGCGGCCTCGTCGTCAACGGACTTGCCATTCTCTATGGCCTGAAACCGCTCGACCGCGCGCGCCGGGCGCTGGAACGAATCCGACGTGGCGAGGCCGAGCGGATCGAAGGCGATTTCCCCAGCGAAGTTCAGCCGCTTGCCAACGAGATCAACGCGCTGATCGACAGCAACCGCCGCATTGTCGAGCGGGCCCGCATGCAGGTCGGCAATCTCGCCCATTCTCTGAAAACGCCAATCGCCGTGCTTTTGAACGAGGCGCGCACCCTGGAGAAGAACCAGGCCGAAGTCATCGCGACCCAGGCCGAGGCCATGCAGGCGCAGGTAAGCTCCTATCTGAACAGGGCGCGGATCGCAGCCCAGCGCGACAGCGTGCTGGCCCGCACCGAAGCGCAGCCCGTCATGGAGCGGCTGGCGCGGGTGATGCGCAAGCTGAACGCCGATATCGTGTTCGAACTCGATGTCGCGCCGGACCTGACCTTCGCGATGGAGCAGCAGGATGTCGAGGAAGTTGTCGGCAACCTGCTCGAAAACGCCTCCCGCTTTGCCCGAACCAAGGTCGTCACCCGGGCCGTGATGACGACCCGTGATGGCGACACGACCGACGGCCGGCGCGGCTGGATCGAGGTGGTGGTCGAAGATGACGGGCCGGGGCTTGCCCCCGACCAGATCGGCGAGGCGCTGAAGCGCGGCCGAAGGCTCGACGAGAGCAAGCCCGGCACGGGGCTCGGGCTGTCGATCGTCAAGGAGATTTCGGGGGAATATCAAGGCTCTTTCGGCCTGTCGCGCGCCGGCATCGGTGGGCTTCGCGCACAGTTGATCCTACCAGCTGTGACCAAGGACACTGCGTGATTGATTTTCCTGTGAAATTACATAGGTGTATAAGATGGCCTTGAGCCGGTCGAAGGCCGCGATCCGCTTCGCGCGAAACGATCGGCCTAGACAACAGAAATCGACGGGACTTGGAACGGTCTGATGGGTGTGAAGCACTTCGGGATACTTGCAACCACTGGCCTCGTGTCGCTCGCGCTTGCGGGCTGCACCACTTCGGGCGGCGGACGCAGCGCAATCGCCAATTCCGCGGTCTATATTTCTGCCTTGCAGGGGGGCATCGTATCCCGGACTGGCGTCGAACTCTCGCGCAGCCAGACGCAGCGGGCGCTCGAAGCCGAATATCGCGCGCTTGAGGCTGCCCCCGGTGGCCAGCCTGTAATCTGGGCAGGCGGCGAGGTGCGTGGGGAGGTCATTGCAGCCGCCCCTTACCAGGTCGGCCAGCAGAACTGCCGCCAGTTCACCCACAAGGTTTTTACGGACGGGCGTGAACGCCAGGCCCGCGGCGCTGCCTGCCGCAACCCGAACGGCACCTGGACGCCGCTGAGCTGAGGCGAACCCGGGGCTGCTGATCCCGAGGATTTCAATCATTTGAACGCGCCTCCCACTTGACTTGGGTCAAGGCTGGGCGGGTTATGGTGACTTAGAGAATTCTTGCGGCCAAACGCCTCAACTTTCCGTCAGGCGAGGTTTGGCTGTTGGAAAGCACCTGTCCTTGACGTAATTGAGTTTCATGTTGTTCTGGATCATCTCCGCGCTTCTGACGGTCCTTGTTGCCGTCGTCCTGCTGTCCCCCTTGCTGCGGGCTTCGGCCCGAGCGACGCGTTATGACGAAGGCGAGGCGGCGGTCTATCGCGACCAGCTGCGCGAGCTGGAGCGGGACAAGGCCGGGGGGCTTATTTCTCCCGAAGATGCCGATTATGCGCGCGCCGAAATCGGCCGTCGTCTGCTGGCGATCGCAGGTCGGGAGAAGGCCGATGGTGAAGGCGAGGGGAGCGAGCCCGCGGATGCCGCGGCGAAGCGTTCCGGCCGCCGTCGCTACACCTGGTCGCAAGCCTTCATCCTGCTCTGTCTTCCCGTGATCGGGCTTGCGGGCTATCTGGAAATCGGCAGCCCGGGCACACCCGATGCGCCGCTCGAAGCACGCATTGCCGACCCCGGCGACGATGTCGATCTGTTGGTGGCCAAGGTGGAGCGGCATCTCGCGACCACACCGGAAGACGGGAACGGCTGGAACGTTCTGGCGCCCGTCTATTTTCGTATTGGCCGCTATGACGATGCCGAGCTTGCCTTTCGCAATGCGATCCGCATTCTCGGGCCGGATGCCGAGCGTATGAACGGCCTCGGCGAGGCCGTTGTCATGCGCAATGACGGGATCGTCACCGACGATGCCCAGATGGCCTTCCAGGCGGCGCTGAAGCTCGAACCCAACAATCCGCGTGCCGACTTCTATCTGGCGCTGGCGCTCGAGCAGTCCGGTCGCCGCGCCGAGGCGCTCACGGCCTTCCAGAACATCGCCAAGGCCTCGCCGCCGACGGCCCCCTGGATGCCACTGGTCAACCAGCATATTGCGGCCAACAGCGCCGGCGTGCCGCTTGTCGAACAGCCGGCACAGACTGCGCCGGAAGGCGAAGCTCAGGCTCAGAACCCGGCAGCCCCGGGCAACCCGACGGCCGAGGACGTTGCCAATGCCGGAGCCATGTCGGAGGCTGATCGCGGCGAGATGATCCGCGGCATGGTAGCGAGCCTCGATGCACGGCTGAAGGAAGATCCGAATAATTTTGAAGGCTGGATGCGGCTTGTCCGCTCCTATGCGATGCTGAAAGACAAGGAACGGGCAGAAGCCGCGCTCAAGGAGGGCCTGAAAACCTTCCCGGCCGACGGCGCCGAGGGCCAGCAGCTGCTCGCAATGGCGAGGGAACTCGACCTGTCCGTTGAGGAGGTGAGCCAATGACCCGCAAACAGAAACGCCTGGCAGTGATTGGCGGTGGCATGGGTTTCATCCTGACCGCCGTGCTTCTGGTGATGTTCGCCTTTGGCCAGTCGATCGCCTATTTCTATGTGCCCAACGATCTTGCCGAATCCGATGTCCAGCCGGGCACCCGCATCCGCCTCGGCGGACTGGTCGAGACGGGTTCGCTGGTGCGCGGAGAAGGCTCGACGGTAACCTTCACAGTGACCGACACCCTGAGCCAGTTGCCGGTGACCTATACCGGCATCCTCCCCGATCTCTTCCGCGAGGGGCAGGGGGTCGTCGCCGAAGGTCGCTTCGAGGGCATGGGCAAGGTGTTCGTCGCCGATACCGTTCTCGCCAAGCATGACGAGAACTATATGCCGAAGGACGTTGCGGATCGTCTGGAGGCGCAAGGGGTTCAACTGAGCGGCAAGGAGAAGATCCAATGATCATCGAGCTTGGCCATTATGCCCTCGTTCTGGCGCTTGCCACCTGTCTCGTCGTCTCCATCCTGCCGGTGATCGGTGCGCGCCGCGGCGACGCGGCGATGATGGCGGTCGCGACCACCGGCACCTACGCGCTCTTCCTGCTCGTGGGCTTTTCCTTTGCGGTTCTGACCTACGGCTACGTCGTTTCCGACTTTTCGGTCCAGAACGTCTACGAGAACTCCCATTCGCTGAAGCCGATGATCTACAAGATCTCCGGCGTCTGGGGGAACCATGAAGGCTCAATGCTGCTCTGGGTGCTGATCCTGGCTTTCTTCAGCGCCATGGTCGCCTTTTTCGGTACCAACCTGCCGGACCGTCTGAGGGCGAATGTGCTGGCCGTGCAGGCCTGGATCACCGCCGCCTTCACGCTCTTCATCCTCTTGACCTCGAACCCCTTCATCCGGCTTTCGCCCATTCCCGCCGAGGGGCAGGACCTCAATCCGGTCCTGCAGGATATTGGCCTCGCGATACATCCGCCGCTGCTCTATCTCGGCTATGTCGGCTTCTCGGTCTGCTTCTCCTTTGCGATCGCTGCGCTGATGGACGGTCGCATCGATGCCGCCTGGGCGCGCTGGGTACGGCCCTGGACGCTGGCTGCCTGGGTGTTCCTGACCGCCGGCATCTCCATGGGCTCCTACTGGGCCTATTACGAACTCGGCTGGGGCGGCTGGTGGTTCTGGGATCCTGTCGAAAACGCCTCGTTGTTGCCCTGGCTTGCGGGCACGGCGCTCCTGCATTCGGCGCTCGTGATGGAAAAGCGTGACGCTTTGAAAATCTGGACGGTGCTGCTCGCCATCATCGCCTTCTCGCTGTCGCTGCTCGGCACCTTCCTGGTGCGCTCCGGGGTTCTGACTTCGGTGCATGCCTTCGCCACAGACCCGACGCGCGGTGTTTTCATTCTCGGCATTCTCGTCATCTTCATCGGCGGCGCCTTCATGCTCTTTGCCCTGCGTGCGCCGCTTTTGAAGGCCGGCGGCTTGTTCCAGCCGATCTCGCGTGAAGGCGCGCTCGTCCTCAACAACCTGATCCTGACGGTGTCCACCGCCTCGGTGCTGATCGGCACGCTCTATCCGTTGTTGCTCGAGACGCTGACGGGCGAGAAGATCTCGGTCGGTCCGCCCTTCTTCAACATCACCTTCGGGCTTCTGATGATCCCGCTTCTGCTGGCGGTACCCTTTGGGCCGTTCCTCGCCTGGAAGCGCGGCGATCTGCTCGGCGCCTTGCAGCGCCTGTATGTGGCGGCGGCACTTTCGCTCGTTCTCGGTCTCGGCCTCTGGTACGCCCAGAACGGCGGGCCCGTGATGGCCGTGGGCGGTCTCGCACTCGCTTTCTTCGTCATGGGCGGCGCGGTCTCCGATCTCTGGTATCGCGCCGGTTTCGGAAAACATCCGGTCGGCACGGCTTGGGCTCGGTTGAAGGGCCTGCCGCGCTCCGCCTTCGGTACGGCGCTCGGCCATTTCGGTGTCGGCGTCACGGTGCTCGGCGTCGTGGCTGTGACCACGTTCGAAACGGAAGCCGTGGTCGAGATGAAGCCTGGCATGACGGTGGAATCCGGTGGCTATGTCATCACCTTTGATGGCCTGCGCGCTGCCAACGGCCCGAACTACACCGAAGACCAGGGGCATTTCACCATCCGCGAGGGTGGTGTCGAAGTCGCCGATGTCTGGTCATCGAAGCGGCTCTATACGGCCCGCCAGATGCCGACGACAGAAGCCGGCATCGTCACCTTCGGCTTTAGTCAGCTTTATGTCTCGCTGGGCGATCCGATGGCCGATGGCGGCATTGTCGTGCGGGTCTGGTGGAAGCCCTGGATCCTCTGCATCTGGTACGGCACGATCGTCATGATGGTCGGTGGTGTCGTATCGCTGTCCGACCGCAGACTGCGGGTCGGTGCGCCGAAACGGGCCAAGGTGGCGGCAAAGCCGGTGCTGGAGGCTGCGGAGTGAGTGCGTGGTTTCAGAAGATTGCCCCTCACCCATCCCCTCTCCCCGCAAGCGGGGAGAGGGGATGGCAGGCGCTTGTGGCTTCGGCCTTCTCCCCGCTTGCGGGGAGAAGGTGGCGGCAGCCGGATGAGGGGCGACCTAA
>JAHJIJ010000018.1 GCA_018823325.1 Alphaproteobacteria bacterium
AACCGAAGCAGAAGCCCAAGCGCAGGCCGGTGACGGCGTCGCGCTCGAACGCGATCCCGACGTCCTCGACACCTGGTTCTCCTCCGCCCTCTGGCCCTTCGCCACCCTCGGCTGGCCCGAGGATAGCGAGCTCGTCAAACGCCACTACCCCAACGACGTCCTCATCTCGGGCTTCGACATCCTGTTCTTCTGGGATGCGCGCATGGCGATGCAGGGGCTGCACTTCATGAAGGAGGTGCCCTGGCGCCGCCTCTATCTGCATGGGCTCGTGCGCGCCGCCGATGGGCAGAAGATGTCCAAGTCCAAGGGCAATGTGGTCGATCCGCTTGGCCTCATCGACAAATATGGCGCGGACGCGCTGCGCTTCTTCATGGCCGCCATGGAGAGCCAGGGCCGCGACGTGAAGATGGATGAGAAGCGGGTTGAGGGATATCGCAATTTCGCGACCAAGCTTTGGAACGCCGTGCGCTTCGCCCAGTCGAACGACATTGGCGCCAGCAGCAGCATCGCCGCGCCAGCCGCCACGCTCGCGGTCAACAAATGGATCATCGGCGAGGTCGTCAGCACGCTGGCCGAGCTGGACAAGGCACTCGCCGACCTGCGCTTCGATGCCGCCGCCAACGCCATCTACCACTTCGTCTGGGATCAGTTCTGCGACTGGTATCTGGAGCTCATCAAGCCGGTGTTCAGCGCCGACCCCTCTTCCGTTCGGGCTGAGCCTGTCGAAGCCCCGTCCTTTTCTTCGGAAGAGAAGAACAGCCCTTCGACAAGCTCAGGGCGAACGGATGCAGAGGAAACCCGCGCCGTCGCCGGCTGGGTGATCGATCAGATCCTCGTCATGCTCCATCCCTTCATGCCCTTCATCACCGAGGAGCTGTGGCACGCGCAGGGCGAGCGCCCTTATGACATCATCGTCGCGCAATGGCCGGCGCCGGCCGCACAGATCGACGCGCAGGCGAGCGCCGAAATCAGCTGGCTGATCCGCATGGTGAGCGAAATCCGCGCCGCCCGCGCCGAACTCGGCGTACCGCCGGGCGCGAAACTGCCCGCAATCGTCAATGAGGCGAGCGCCGAGACGCGCGCTCGCGTCGAGCGGCTCACCCCCGCCCTCTCCCGCCTCGCACGCATCGAGAACTGGCAGTTCGACGGCACGGCGAGCGGCGGCGCGGCGCAAGTCGTCGTCGACGAAGCAACCATCGTTCTCCCGCTCGAAGGCGTCATCGACATCGAGGCTGAACGCGCTCGGTTGACAAAGTCCCTTCAAGCCGCACAGAAGGAAGCCAAGTCGCTCGAAGGACGCCTCGCCAACCCGGCTTTTGTCGAGAAGGCGAAACCGGAGGCGGTCGAGAAGGCGCGTGCCGATCATGCCGAGAAAGTCGCGGAAACCCAGCGTCTGGAGGCTGCCCTGACGCGTCTTGGATGAGGACGGTCAGGGGATAAATGAGCGAGACTCCATCATGGGACGGCAGGGGAGATTCGCGGCCGGCGGAAGCGCTGGTCGAGGATAGCGGTCTCACGCCCGGCCCGCGCCACATAAAGGGCGCGCGGGATCTCACCACCGGGCCGATCTTCGCGACGCTGATCCTCTTCACCCTGCCGACGCTCGCCTCGAACGTCCTCCACACGCTCAACGGCTCGATCAACTCGATCTGGGTCGCGCATTTCCTCGGCGAAGCCGCGCTGGCGGCCACGGCCAATGCGAACATCATCATGTTCCTGATGTTCTCGCTCATCTTCGGCTTCGGCATGGCGGCCAATGTCGTCGTCGGCCAGGCCTTCGGCCGCGGCGATCTTCAGGCCGCGCGACACGCTTTCGGGTCGGCCATCGGCTTCTGCTTCGCCCTTGCGCTGGTCATCGCCATCGGCGGCTTCTTGTGGTCGGACCGCATTCTCGCCTTGCTCTCCACGCCGCCGGAAGTGTTCCGCCTCGCCCGCGATTATCTGCATTTCATCTTTCTCGGCCTGCCCGGTGCGATGATGTTCGTGATGCTGATGATGGGCCTGCGCGGCAGCGGGGATTCGATGACGCCCTTGTGGTTCATGATCCTCACCGTGTTGCTGGATATTCTGCTCAACCCCGTCTTCATCCTCGGCCTCGGCCCGGCGCCGGAAATGGGCATTGCCGGCTCGGCCTTTGCCACGGCTGTCGCCAACTATGGCGGTCTCGCCGCCATGGTGACCTACATCTACTGGCGCGACCTGCCGCTGCGCCTGCGCGGCCATGAGTGGAGTTATCTCAAGCCGGATTGGGCGCTGCTGCGCGTCGTAGCCGGGCGCGGCGTGCCGATGGGCCTGCAAATGGTGATCTTCTCGCTCTCGACCCTCGTCGTCATCGGCTTCGTCAATCGCGAGGGCACGACCACCGTGGCCGCCTTCGCCGCCGCCCAGCAATTGTGGAACTACATCCAGATGCCGGCCATGGCCGTGGGCGGCGCGGTGTCCGCCATCGCGGCGCAGAATATCGGCGCAGGCAAGTGGGACCGGGTCGAGCGCACCACGCTGGTCGCAGTCGGCGTCAATCTGGCGATGACCGGTGCGCTGATCGCCGTCGTCATGCTGTTCACCAAGCCGATCCTCGCCTTGTTCCTGGAGGGCGGTGGCGAAGCGATCGAGATTGGCCGCCACATGATGAACATCGTCAACTGGAGCTTCCTGCTGTTCAGCGCCACGACCGTGATGTTCGGCACCATGCGCGCCAATGGCGTCGTACTCGCGCCGTTGTTCATCCTCACCTTCTCGCTGTTCCTGGTGCGCATCGGCTTCTATTTCGCGAGCTACCCCTATCTGGGCGCGGATGGCCTGTGGTGGAGCTTCAATGCCTCCGCAGCCGTCTCGCTGCTGCTTGGCTGGGCCTATTATCGCTGGGCGCGCTGGCGGGAGGCGACGCTCGGCATGCCGGCCGCGCCGCCGGTTCACAGCACGACCTGAGGACTGTCCTACATTCCGCGCAATCGCTAGATGTCGTTTTTATAAGCGTCTGAAAAACAGGACTTTTGAAAAAACTCCCATGCACGATATGCGCGACGTTCGAGAAGTTCCAATTCCGCCCCCTTCAACCCATTTGTGAGGATCGATGCGATGAAACGGGTGCTGGTGACAGGTGGTGCGGCGGGCATTGGCCTCGCTGTCGCGCAACGCTTCGCGCAGGACGGCGCGCAGGTCCTGATCTGCGACGCCGACACTGCGGGGCTGGACCGCGCCATGGCTGCAACGCCCGGCCTGCGCGGCATCCCCTGCGACGTCTCGCAGATCGATGAGATCGAGCGCCTGTTCGCCGCCGTTGCTGAGCAACTCGGCGGGCTGGACGTCCTGGTCAACAATGTCGGCATCGGCGGCCCCACCGCCCCCGCCGAAGACCTCTCCAGTGCGGACTGGCAGCGGGTGATGGACATCAATCTCACCGGCACGTTCGAGGTCACGCGCCGCGCTATCCCGCTGCTCAAGGCCAGCGCAGGCACAATCATCACCATGTCCTCGGCCGCCGGACGCTACGGCTATCCCAACCGCATTGCCTATGCGACGACCAAATGGGGCCTCATCGGTTTCACCAAGACGCTGGCCATGGAGCTTGGCGCCTTCGACGTCACCGCCAATGCCATCCTGCCCGGCGCGGTGGGCGGCGAGCGGTTCGACCGGGTGATCGCGGGCCGTGCGGCCGTCAGCGGGCGCAGCGTCCAGGAAGAAGTCGCGCTCGGTCTGGCCTCGCAGTCGCTCAAGCGCATCGTGCCGCCCGAACATGTCGCCGATCTGGCGCTGTTCCTCACCACGCCGGCCGGCCGGTCGATCTCCGGCGCGGCGCTCCCCATCGATTGCGATCTCCAGCACGGCTGAGCGCCGATTCCGCGCCGCCTCCCATTGCGAGGGAACCGGGCCTCTCCTACATTGCGGAAGAGGGCTTTTCCTCAAGGAGTTGAAGACGTTGAATACCATGAAGACGGCCATGCTGCTCTCGGCGCTCACCGCGCTGTTCATGGCTTTGGGTTACATGTTCGGTGGCGCAGGCGGCGCCATGATCGCGCTGCTGGTGGCGGGCGGCATGAACCTGTTCACTTACTGGAATGCGGACAAGATCGTCCTGCGCATGCACAATGCGCGCGAGGTCGACATGGCGTCCGCGCCGGATTTTTACGGCATGGTGCGCGATCTCGCCCGCAATGCCGGCCTGCCGATGCCGCGCGTCTATATTGTCGAGGACCCGAGCCCCAATGCCTTCGCAACGGGCCGCAATCCCGAGAATGCCGCCGTGGCGGCCACCACCGGCCTGCTGCACATGCTCGACCGCGATGAAGTTGCCGCCGTGATGGCGCATGAGTTGGGCCATGTCCGCAACCGCGACACGCTGGTCATGACCATGGTCGCGACCATTGCCGGCGCCATCTCGATGATCGCCAATTTCGCTTTGTTCTTCCGGGGCGGCAATGGCAATGGCGGCAATCCGCTGGCGGCGATCCTTGCCGTGCTGGTCGCGCCCTTTGCCGCGATGATCGTGCAGATGGCGATCAGCCGCACGCGCGAATATGGCGCAGACAAGGCGGGCGCCGAGATCTGCGGCAACCCGCATGCGCTGGCTTCCGCGCTCGCGAAAATCTCCGGCGCTGCCCAGCGCCGCCCGACGCAGGCTGTCACACAGAACCCCGCCGCGGCACAGCTTTACATTGTGCCCAGCCGCATCTCGGACATGTTCTCCACGCACCCTGCGACGGAAAAGCGCATTGCCGCCCTGCAGGCCATGGGCCCGGCCAGTGCGCCCCGCCCCGCTGTCCGTCGCGCCCGCTCGGCCCTCGATCCGCTCGGGCGCGGCTGAGCCGATGCGCCACGCGCCTGACGCAGCGACGCTCGAACAGCTTGCGCGTCAGGCGATCGCGGCCATGCCCGCGCTGTTCCGGCAGCATCTCGATGGCATCGCCATTCATATCGATGAGTTCGCCGAGCAGGATGTGCTCGATGAACTGGGCATCGAAGACCCCTGGGAGCTGACCGGCCTCTATCAGGGCCGTGCGCTCACTGAGCAGAGCATCTGGTCCTCAGGCGATCTCCCGCCAATCATCCGCCTCTACCGCCGCCCGCTGCTGGACGAATGGGTCCACACCGGCGTCGCGCTGGATGCGCTCATCGCCCATGTCATCGTCCACGAGGTCGGCCACCATTTCGGCTTCTCGGATGATGACATGCACGCGATTGAGGAGGGATTGGGGGGCTGAAACCGCCACTTTTGTGTTCCTGCGAAGGCAGGAATCCAGAGCCCCACGGACGAGCATAGCCGCCTTGGGCTCCTGCCTTCGCAGGAGCACGTCGCCAGTTAGTTCGGGCTGTCCTACAACGACCGGCTCATGCCATGACTATGCCGTGCTCGGTCGCCCCCGCTCTTTCTCATGCTCAAAACCCAGAACACGCAGAGCAGAATAAATTATCTACCCCGTAACCTTCGTAACCTTCCGGCGACTCAGCGGCCCTGATTGCGCCAGCGGTTGATGGTCCGCTCGAGGATCTCATCCTCGCCGCCAGTCTGACGCCACAGGTCGGAAAAGACCGGGTCCGCCGAGGCAGGGCGGCGCGAAGCTTCCAGATCGTCGAAGGCCACGCGGATCGGCACCGTCACGCCTTCGCCGCAGACGATGCACTCGCGGTTGCGCAGTGCCGGGATCGAATCGAGGAAGCCGCGCGAGCCCTCCGGCATCGCGGCTTTCACGAAATGCTGATCGCGCTCGTTGTTGAGGCGCATGGCAATCAACGTACCGCATTGGGAAAGCACGCCTTCCGCCAGATCGGAAGGGCGCTGCGTGATCAGCCCCAGCGACACGCCATATTTGCGGCCTTCCTTGGCGATCCGCTCGAGGATCTTGCGCACGCTCTGTCCGGCATCGATGGTGCTGGAGGGGATGTAGCGATGCGCTTCCTCGCAGACGAGCAGGATCGGCTTCTGCTCCTCGTCACGCGCCCAGATGGCGAAATCGAAGATCAGCCGCGCCATCACGGAGACCACGACATGTGTGATCTCCGAGGGCATGGCCGAGGTATCGACGATGGAGATCGGCTTGCCCTGCGCCGGCAGGCGGAAGATCTTGGCGAGGAAGTTCTGCATCGAATCCGCGACCAGCATGCCTGAGAACATGAAGCTGAAGCGCGGATCGGCCTTGATCTCGTCCAGCCGGGTGCGCAGCCGCAGATAGGGCAGCGAATTGGTGCTCTTGTCGAGCTTGCCCATCTCATTGGCGAGAATGGCGGCAAGATCGGAGAGCAGATAGGGCACTGGGGAATCGACCGTCAGCCGCCCGATGCCTTCCGCAAGCCGGTTGCGCGAGCGCGCGGCCAGCAGGCACTTGGCAAGAATGTCGCAATCCTGGGCCCGCTCCGGCCCCTTGGAGGTGACGAGCACTTCGCAATGCTCCTCGAAGTTCATCAGCCAGTAGGGCAGTTCCAGATTGCTGGTATCGTAGACGGCACCATTGTCCGCGAAGGCAGCGCCATATTCGCCATGGGGATCGATCATCACAATGTGACCCTGCGGCGCCATGTCGCAGATGCGGTGCAGAATGAGGGCTGCAGACGTCGATTTACCGGTGCCGGTCGAGCCGAGCAGCGCGAAATGCTTGCCGAGCAATGCGTCCACCAACAACGAGGCACGCGTCGTGGTCGTCGGGTAGACGGTTCCGATCTCGATCCGGGCCTGATCGTGCGCGGAATAGATTTCCAGCATATCCGGATTGGAAACCGGATAGACCGCCGTTCCGGGCACCGGGAAGCGCGTCACGCCACGGCGGAAGCGGAAGATGCGACCGGTCAGCTGTTCCTGATCGCCCTCGCCGACGAAGTCGATGTCCGCCATGATATGGCTGGAGGAGCGGGAATCGAGCGCCAGCGTGCGCACCGTCGCAACGATCCAGCATTGCCCGACGCGCATCTTGAGCTGGCTGCCGACCTGGCCGCCCGTCGCGACACTCGGATCGCTCTCGCCGCTGAGCTTTTCCATCGCGGCAATATCGAGCATGATCTTGGCAGAGCCGCCGGTAATGGCCGAGACCACGCCGATCTCGATATCGGTCATACGATGGCGGAAGCCAGCCTCGGCGACAGGCTCAATCGGTACTTCATGGCCGTCGAGGCCTTTGCCCGAGACATAGTTCACCGCTTCACTCCCGCATTTCGCCAAGGTGAGCGGCGTATCAGCAAGGCGTAAACAAATGCCTGCCCTTGTATCGGCGAACCCTTAGGGCAACTTCATACGCCCGGCGACAAAGCCGGCGAACATCCCCATGGCCAGCGCCGAAAAGACGGCAACGAGACCGTAAAGAACGTCATGCTCTTCGGCGAAGACTCCGATGCCGCGCTCAAAACCGGTCTTGTGCACCTCGATTTCGCGGACCGCCGCTGCGAGCACCCGCCCGTTCTGGACCAGGAAAGTCTCGGCCGTATACGTCCCCGTGATGACCCGCGCGGAAAGCGGAAGCCTAGCCCGATACAGCACGCCCTCGGTGATTTCGACCGCCTTGGGCGCTTCAAGATAGAGGCCGTTGCGGGCGCGCAGATCATTGAGGCCGCTGGCGAAACGACCGATCTCTTCGGTATCGCTGAACGCCGCCGGCGAGAGCTGGAGCTTGCTCAGGCCCAGTTCGTAGATGGCCGCCGTCCGCTCATCCACGATCTGGTCGATCGGCCGGGACGACGCCACCGCATAGAAGCTGGGCGCCGAGCGAAAATCGATGCTGTCGGCGTTGACCCAAATCCCGGCAAGCTGCTGCTTCTCCCGCACGGTGACAGCCTGGCTCGGTCCCTTGAGCACGACGATGATGTCGACCGGGTCCTCCGGCACGCGCCCGCCCGGATAGAGGATCGCGCCGAACAGCAGCAACTCTGCCCCGGTGAAGCTGAACTGGATCTCGACCGTGCGCTGCGACACATCCGGCACGAGCTGCGGCGCGTCGCGCTGCGCACTCGCCGGCGTGCCACTCAGCAAGAGCATGGCCGTCAGGACAAGGGCGAGGAGGCTTCTCACTGGATGACCACCGAGTAGATCTCATCGGGTCGCCAGCCGAGGCCAAGCGCCATGCGGATCGCGATGACCAGTGCGATGAAGGCGAGCGCCACGCGTAGATACTCCGGCCGCGCCCGCATGGAAATGCGGCTGCCGATCTGCGCGCCGGTCACGCTGCCGATCAGGAGCAGGAACGCCAGCACCAGGTCCACAGCATGAGTCGTCGTGGCATGGACCATCGTCGTGAACATGGTGACGAAGAGAATCTGGAACAGCGACGTGCCGATGACGATCTGCGTCGACATGCCGAGAATGTAGAGCATCGCCGGCACGAGAATGAAGCCGCCGCCCACGCCCATCAGCATCGTCATGATGCCCGAGAAAATCCCGAGCAGCAGCGGCGCCAGCGGGGAGATGTAGAGACCCGAGGAATAGAACCGCCAGCGCAACGGCAGCGCCGCAACCAGCGGATGGTGGCGCCTTTTGCGGGCGGCCTGACGCTGGCCCCGCCGCGCCATGACCAGCGCATGGATCGATTCCCGTGCCATCATGAGGCCGATCGAGCCGAGCATCAGCACATAGAGAATGGCGATGGTCGTATCGATCTGCCCCATGCGCTCGAGCACGCGATAGATCACAGCCCCAAGGGCAGCGCCAATGGCGCCGCCTGCCACCAGCACGGCGCTCATCTGCAGATCGACCGTCTTGCGCCCGAGATGGCTGAACACACTCGAGACGCTCGCGCCCATCACCTGCGTTGCAGAAGATGCGGCGGAAACCGTGGGGGGAATGCCGTAGAAAATCAGCAGAGGCGTGGTGAGAAACCCGCCGCCGACGCCGAACATGCCCGAGAGGAGCCCGACGACGCCGCCCAGTCCGATGATGACCAGTGCATTCACCGACAGATTGGCGATCGGCAGATAGATGTCCATGCCGTCCTCGGTAGTCGCAAAGCGGGAAATCAAAAAGGGGCTAGCGTCGTGACACTCAAAAATCCGTAACCAGCGTGACGGCCGGGCCGCTGGCGGGCCGGGCATTGCCCGCGACGCGCATGCGCCATTCGGCAGAGAGGCGCAGAGCATGACGGCCTGATGGAAGGCGCAGCCGGACCTCCGGCCCCACGTCCAGACGCCGCGCCCCCGGCTGAACACTACCGGAAAGCGCGCCTCCGACGTTAACCGATAGCCGGTCATTTTGGGGCATCAAACGATAAGAGAGTGTCCCTTTCCCATCCGCAAACCCGTCGCCGCCGGGCAGCCCCACAAATCCGGCTTGCGCATAGCCCTCAGCCTCCACATGCGGCGCAATCTCGGTCGGGTTCAGGCCGCCCGCTGCCAGCACAGCGAATCCGTTCCGACCGCCCGGCCCCAGACGCTGGCGTCGCTCGACCATCAGCGAAACCGGCCAACTAGCCGGTCGCCACGCCAGCCCCACCGCGCCCTCCTCCGCAAATGGCCGCTCAAGCGCACGGCTGGCGCGGCCATAAAGGCTGAACGTCCCGGCTGCACCGCTTGTCAGCCGATAGTCGATCCGGACGCCCGCCTGCGAGCCGCCCAGCAAAGGCGCGAAAGCCCGGCCTCCACCGGCATCAGGCCGCCAGAGCAGCCACGCCTGGCCGGACCAGCGGCTGTTCGGCCTGCCCGCCGAAGCGCCTGCCCCCGTCGGCACGGTGATCATTGTTACGGACACCCCTTTAGCCATCGAGGCGGCCACAGTGGAAGGCTCGGCGGCAGGTGACACACCGGACGCGGCACGCAGGGCCTGCGCCGCTGATCCGGTCAAGCTGCCAGCGCGAGTACGCCTCGGGAGGATCAGACCGCCGGCTTGAGCAGGCACCGAAAGTTGCTCCACTTGGCCAGAATCAGAGCGGAAAATGCTCGGCACCGCCCCATCCGCATCGACAGACGCGATAACGGCAAGGCGCGGCTTCAGCGGATCACCAGTCGCCCAGATCGGCCAGAGCAGCATCGCGCCGCGAATGCAGACCCAGCAGCCAAGGACAACAGCCAGAAAGCGCAAAGGCTGGCCGGCGGATTTCATGAGACCGAACCCGCTCCCGTTTCCGGAAAGCGATGCTGCGTCTTGTCCCATACGAGAGCCTGCCCGCGCAGATGGCGCACATAGATCGACACGGCCCGCCCAGCGGCCAAAATGGCAATTATGTTCGCAATCAATGTACGCGGTACGGACAGCAGAGCTTGCCCCACGCCATAAGCGCGCCAGACAAACAGCATGCGCGTGAGCACGCGCCAGACGAGCAGAACGGCGGTGAAACCGAGCAACCACGGCAAAGGCTGCTGCCACGTCATGGCAGGGCGACCGAGCAGATGGTTGATGCCGTGGAGCGCCATCGCAAGCACCATCCCGGCATAGGCGGCGAGCAGGATGACGGCGGCCAACCCCGCCCGCCGGTCCCGCAGACGCATCCAGCGCTCCCGCCATGGGCCGGACCAGCCCAGCCGATCCCAGCCAGCCAGCGCAATGCCGACCGTCCACCGCGCCTTCTGCCGGATGGCGCCGCGCCACGTGTCCGGAAAATACTCGCGCGTTGCTATCAGGCCGCCGTTCGCATCCCGCATCCGCACGAGAATGCCTCGACCGCCCGCATCACCCAGACGGAGCCCGAGTTCGTAGTCCTCCGTCAGGCTGGTCTCGTCAAAAGGCCCGCCATGACGTTGCGCCGCAATCCGCCCCAGCGCCTGCCGATTGAATCCGCAACCGACGCCCGCAGAAGGCAGAGCTGCCCCTAGGGCCTCACGGACAATCAAGGCCTTACCATGGGCTTCTGCGAACTCGTCGAGATAATGCCCCGAAACCCACCGGGAACGTGCCGACTCAAGCGGCAATACAGGGAGTTGGACAAGGGCGAAGCGCGGCGCGAGAAAGCCGATAAGGCGCAGAGCATCCGGGTGCACAACATCTTCAGCGTCATGCAGGATGACCGTCAGCACGTAGCAGCTCGTCTCGATTTCCCGGCGCTCCATCGCTGCCCAGAGCTGATTGAGACAATCCGCCTTGGTGGTCGGGCCGGGCCGGGGATTGATGACCAGCGTCACTCGCCCCCTGCCGTGGTCCGCAATCAGCTGGCGAAGCACCGCCAGCGTGGCCCCGTCATTGGGATAGGCGCCGACGAAGATCTGGACGTCGTCCCGTTCCCATTTGCGCAGGCAGCCGGTCAGCATCGGCCCAATCACATCCGCTTCATCCCAGGCCGGAACGAAGACCGCGATCGGCCCCGCCGTGCCCGCGGGCGGGAGATCGCTGGCAGTCATTCTCGCGATGCGCGCGTAGATGGTAAGCGAGCGCCAGCCGCGGCGCGCGATGTAGATGAGGTCGATCGCCAGGTCGTCGAGTCCACCGATCAACAGCCCAATCGCGGCAAAAAGCAAAAGTTCACCGCACAGCACCTCGAGCGCTGCGAGAGCCGATTCCATGATGATCCCCCATGCGGCGCGCACCCCTGCGCTGCTTCCGCGCGGGTAACACCCTATCGAAAGATATAGATCAAGTGACCAGATTCAGCTGTGCGGGCGCCAACTGTCCCATTTCAGGCACACAGGGAGCCGTTTGACCGGCGCCTCTGCACGCTCTAGCGACGCAGCATGACCGCCCCCGTCATCAGATCCGGCTTCCAGACCCGCATTGGCCGATGCGTCTCATGAGACGGGGGCGCCCTGTCCGTATCGGCCTGCTGGGCGGCTCGTTCAATCCGGCGCATGGCGGCCATCGGGCCATCTCGCTCTTTGCCAGCGACGCGCTGGGACTCGATGAAGTCTGGTGGCTCGTTTCGCCCGGAAATCCGCTCAAGTCCGCCCAAGGCATGGCGCCCCTCAACGCCCGCATCGCCAGCGCGAAAGCCGTCGCGCGCCGTTCCCCGATCCGGGCCACCGCGATCGAGCGGGAGATGCGCACGCGCTATACGCTGGATACCCTCCGCGCCCTTCATCGCCGCTACCCGCGCCGGCGCTTCATCTGGCTGATGGGCGAGGACAATCTCGCCCAGTTCCACCAGTGGAAAGGCTGGCGCGATATCGCGCGCACGACGGCCATTGCCGTTATCGCTCGACCGGGCTATACTCGTGAGGCTGTCGGCTCACCGGCCATGGCCTGGTTGCGGCGTTTCGTCCGACCCGCCAGCCAGAGCAAAAGCTGGACGAAATGGAGACTGCCGGCGCTCGTGCTTTTGCGCTTTCGCCCTGATCCCAGATCAGCCACGCTGCTTCGGCAGAAGGCTCCTCTTTGGCACCTTAGCTATGCTGATGTTGCGCCGATTGACGGCGTGACCGGCCGCCGCATCCTATAGGAGTGACATTGCCAGATCCGTTACCTTTGTCCGCCCGTCCCGCCAGTAATGCGGGAATCCCTCAATCAGGCGTATCTCATGCAGGCGTAGATGCATCGTCGGATCGGCTCCTCGCGATCGTCCTCGAATCGCTTGATGATGATCAGGCGCAGGACGTCGTGAGCATTCCGCTTGCCGGAAAGAGCAGCATTGCCGATCACATCGTCATCGCCTCGGGTCGTTCGTCGCGGCAAGTGGCGGCAATCGCCCAGAAGCTTGCCGAGCGGATCAAGCAGACGATGGGACGCAATGTCCGAATCGAAGGGCTTCCGGTCGCGGACTGGGTGCTGATCGATGCCGGCGACGTGGTCGTCCACGTCTTCCGTCCCGAGGTCCGCAGCTTCTACAATCTTGAGCGCATGTGGGGCTTCACCGATGCGCCGCTGGCCGCAGGCGAGGCCTGACGTTCATCAACGCGCCCGAGGGCTGAATGCTGCTGCACATCGTCGCACGAGGGCGCATCGGGCGTTCACCGGAAGCCGAACTGGTGGAGCGTTACCTCAAGCGCGTGACCCTGCCGACGAAAGTGACCGAGCTGCCAGACCGGGGGAGCAAGTCCCCGCCGCCCACACTGTCCCCCGCCGTTACAGTGCTGCTCGATGAAACGGGACGCCAGATGAGTTCGCTGGTCTTTGCCGAGCAGATCGGCAAGTGGCGAGACAATGGTATGCGTGAATGTCGCTTCATGATCGGCGCCGCTGACGGGTTCAGCCCGGCTGAGCGTGATGAGGCCAGCCTGCTGATCGCCTTCGGTCCGATGACCTGGCCGCACATGATGGCGCGGGCGATGCTTGCCGAACAGCTCTGGCGGGCAACGAGCATTCTGGCCAACCACCCTTATCATCGGGAGGGGTGAGGCCGTGGTAGCCCTCTGGACCAGACATTCTGCACCAGTTGCGCTGCTCTTCGCCTGCCTGATTGCGACGGCCCTCGCACCGCTGGCGCTTTCGGCGCAGCGTGCTGCCTCTGCCGCTTCGGCTGACATTGCCGAACAACAGGCCGCACTCGCCCGTGCCCGCGCGCAGGGCGAGGAAGCCCGCAAGCGCAGCGAGGCACTGGAAGCCAGAGCGCGGGCCTCTTCGGTCGCCGCAGACCGAACCCGCGACCAGATTGCAGCGCTCGCAGCGCGCATCCAGCAGAGCGAAGCGGACCTCCGCGCCGGCGAAGCGCGGCTGGCCATCATCACTGCGCGTCAACAAGAGCAAACGAAACGATTGGCGGATCGCCAACAGCCGATCGTCCGGCTCACAGCCGCCCTGCAGCAGATCGTGCGGCGGTCGCCCGTCCTTGCCCTCGTCGCTCCGGGCACCATCAGCGAGGCGGTCCACCGCAGGATCGTGCTGGCTCAAGTCCTCCCGGTCATCACCGCATCAACGGAGGATTTGCGCAATGACATCGCGCGGAGCGTTGACCTGCGCCAGAGCGCACAAGCCGCTACGCAATCACTCGCCAGCACCCGCTCGGGCCTTGCGACGCAGCAGAAGGCGCTCAGCGCGCTCGAACAACGGCAACGCACTGCCTCTCGCAGCCTGCGAGCGAGCGCAAGCCTGGAAACCGAACGCGCACTGGCAATGGGCGAGCAGGCGCGAGACATAAGCGAATTGATGGAGCGAATTGGCGATGCCTCGGTCGTCCGGGAAGCCTTGTTGCAATTGCCCGGGCCAACACCCCGCCCCGCCAGACCGGAAAACGGAGCGCCTCCCGGCGATCGCCGTCAGACGCCAGCCGTCACCGATGCGCCGGCGCCGCCTTATCGCCTTCCCGCCATCGGCGACATCGTGACCGGCTTTGGTGAGCTGAGCGCGGGTGGCGTGCGCGCGCGGGGCATAACAATCGCGACGGCCCCCAGGGCCGCCGTCGTCGCGCCCGCAGCAGGACGGATCGCCTTTGCCGGACCGTTTCGCGGCTATGATCACATTGTCATCATTGAGCATGGCGGCGGCTGGACCAGCCTGATCGCGCGCCTTGATCGCCTGAGCGTGGAGCCGGGCGAAACGGTACGACAAGGCGATCCGATCGGGACGACAGGTGCCGCATCAGCTCGCCTCACGCTCGAACTGCGCCGGCAGGACCGCGCGGTCGATGTTGCTGCACTGGTCCGATAGCCCGTTCAGCACAGCGTAACGCTTTCTTTGGCACAGAGGCGTGCGACCTAGGCAGGACCCCCGATCATGCTTATAGGTCTGAGCAGAGATTTCGTCGAAAGCTATGCCATGGCCAATGCCCGCCGCGTTCTGTTTCTCCGTTCCGCCGCCATTCTCGGCGCGATCGCGCTCGTGCCCGCATCGACATCTGCGGTCACCGAAACGGAAGGCGAGACGTACAAGCAGCTCGACCTCTTCATGGACGTGTTCCAGCGGGTCCGCTCGAACTATGTGGAACAAGTCGATGATGCGACCCTGATCAAGGGCGCCATTGAAGGCATGCTCTCCAGCCTTGATCCCCACAGCGCTTATCTGGACGTGCGCTCCTTCGAGAATCTGCGCACGCAGACGGAGGGCAGCTACGGTGGCCTCGGTCTCTCCGTGACCATGGACGAAGGCGTCGTGAAGGTGATTGCGCCCACGGACGACACCCCGGCCTCGCGTGCCGGCATCAAGGCAGGCGATTACATCACGCATATCGATGGCAAGCTGATTTATGGCGGCACGCTCGATGAAGCGGTCGACAAGATGCGCGGGCCGCCGAACACCACGATCAAGCTGACCATTGCCCGTGAAGGCCGCGATGAGCCGTTCGATGTCGAGCTGACACGCGCGATCATCGATATCAAGCCGGTGAAATGGCAGGTCAAGGACGGCGTCGGCATCATCAAGATCGTCAGTTTCTCGGCCGATACCGGCGCAGACGTCCAGAGCGCCATTCGCGGAATCGACAAGTCGCTCGGCCGCAAGCCGACTGGTTATATTCTCGACATGCGCTCCAATCCCGGCGGTCTGCTGGACGAGGCCGTACGTGTCTCCGACGCGTTCCTCGAGCGTGGCGAGATCGTCTCGCAGCGGGGCCGCCAGCGCGGCGACACCAGGCCTTATTACGCCCGGCCCGGCGATGATGCGCAGGGTCTGCCCGTCATAGTGCTGATCGACGCCGGCTCAGCCTCCGCGTCCGAGATCGTGGCCGGTGCATTGCAGGATCACAATCGTGCCCTGATCATGGGTGAGCGCAGTTTCGGCAAGGGCAGTGTGCAGACGCTGCTGCCGCTCTCTCAGGACACGGCTCTGCGCCTGACCACCGCGCGCTATTACACACCCTCGGGCAAATCCGTGCAGGAAGGCGGCATCGAGCCGGACATTCTGGTACCACAGCTTTCCGACCCCGATTATGCCAAGCGCCCGAAATATCGGGAAAGCGACCTGCGCCGGCACCTCATCAACGAGGCTAAGCTGGACCGTACGGAACTGGAGTCGGATACCAATATTGATCCTCGCTTCACCGCAACGGCCGATGAGTTGAAGGAGCAGGGCGTGGAGGACTTCCAGCTACATTACGCACTGCAGACTATTGGGCGCCTCACCGCCACGCCGCAAATGGCCGCATCGAGCCCGAAAGCTAAGCGGTAAGCGGAACCATGCGGCGCGAAGCCTCCTTGTCATTGGCGCGGTTCGTGGCGGTCATGCTGCCGTCGGCACTGCTCGGCGGCGCCCTCGTTTCGCAATATGTCGGTGGGTTGTTCCCCTGTGAGATGTGCCTCTGGCAGCGCTGGCCGCATCTGGGCGCCATCATTGCCGCGCTGCTGGCGATCGCGTTGCGCAAGAATCCGGCGATGAGCGCAACCTTCACGCTGCTTGCTGCTCTTGCGCTGGCAACGAGCGGCGGCATCGGCGCTTTTCACGCGGGCGTAGAATATGGCTGGTGGCAAGGCATCACCAGCTGCGCCTCGACCGCGAGCGCCGCTCCCGGCCAATCCATGCTCGATTCGATCATGTCCGCCACGCTGGTGCGCTGTGACGTCGCGCCCTGGGACCTCTTCGGCATTTCACTGGCTGGTTATAACGCGATTTTCTCGATCGGCGGCGCGCTGCTGGTCCTCCTGCTGGTACGGAAGTGGAGCCGTTCATGACCGATACCGCATCCCCTCCCCCACGCCCCGGCCTGCACAAGGCGGATCGCGGATCGATGCTGCGAGTTGATCAGGCCGGTGAATATGGCGCGGTGCGGATCTATGCCGGCCAGCTTGCCGTGCTGGGCGATCGACACCCGATCAGCCGGGAAATTGCTGGCATGGCCGCACAGGAAGAGCGGCACCGCGCGCATTTCGATGCGATGGTGGCGGAGCGTGGCGTTCGCCCCACACTCCTGCAGCCCTTCTGGCATGTTGCGGGCTTCGCGCTCGGCGCGGCGACCGCCCTGATCGGTCCACGCGCTGCCATGGCCTGCACAGCCGCCATCGAGACCGAGATTGACGATCATTACGGGCAGCAGCTCGAAGAAATCGGCGGCGACGATCCGGAACTATCGGACGCGATCCGGGATTTTCAGGCTGAAGAAGTCGAACATCGCGACGCTGCGATTGCCCATGGAGCTGAATCCGCTCCTGCCTATCCCTTGCTTTTCGGGGCAATCCGGCTTGGCTGCCGTGCTGCCATTGCCCTTTCGAAGCGGATCTAAGAAGGAATCATCTGATGCGCGCCCTCGTCCTTGCATTCCCATTCAGCCTCGCCCTTGCCGCGCCGGCCTTTGCACAGACGCAGCCGGAGCAGCCCATTGGGGTTGCAGGGCCGGAAGACGTCGAGAAGGTGAAGCAGGTCTTCGTCTATGGTGAGGACCCCTGCCCGCCGAGCGAAGGTGACGAAATCGTGGTCTGCGCGCGGATGCCGGATGGCGACCGCTATCGTATCCCCAAGGAACTGCGCACGGACCCCAACAGCCCTGCGGTGCAGAGCTGGGCCAACCGCGCCCGTGCGATCGAATATGTCGGCGCCTCGGGAGCGGAAAGCTGCTCGCCGACCGGCGCGATGGGCTTCACCGGCTGCTTCACCCAAATCGCGCGTGCTGCGCGTGAGGAGCGGGAGAAGATGCTGGGCGCGGGCACCTGGGCCGACGCCGTGGCCAAGGCCCGCGAGGAGCGGCTTGGCAATCTGGATGCGGAATCCGCGCAGATCGAGGCGGAAGTGAAGGCCCAGGAGGAAGCCGAGCGTCTGCGCGCCGAGCGGGCTGCCCAGCAGCAGGGGCCGACCGTCACCCCCTGAGGCCGCGCGCGCTCACAGGAAATATTGCAGCTTCACCGCCGTCTCCCTCGCCGCACCGGGGGAGACGGAGAGGATCACCGCATCGAAGCCCGGCGCACCGAAGCGGATGCGCGGATTGCGCGAAAAGCCCACGCCCTCACGCGGAATCCCGAGCATCGTGTCCAGCCGGGAGTTGCTGTTCTCATCATGGAAAACGAGCAGCGCGTAGTCGCCGGGCGGCACGTGGGAGAACAGCAGCTGGGCATGGTCGCCCGCCGCAACGCTGCCGGTAATCGCCGCCGGGTCCTTCTCGCACTTGGGGAAATGCGTGCGATCCTGCGTCAAACAGGCGCGCAGCACGCCGCGCTTCGAGCGCAGCCCCTCGAACCGGACATCAAGCTGACCCGTCAGAGGGACGACGCCCGTCACCACCTTTACGGCCACATCGGCGGCCCGCGGCTCTGCGTCGCTCTCCTCCAGCGCAATAGCTGGGCCGGATAGGAATACCATCAGCGAGGCTGCCGCAATCGCAACGGGACGGATCATATGGCGGCATCCTTCGCGGAAGCGACCGACCCGTTCAGAGCCAGGGCCGGGGATGACGCGGCGGACGCCGGCACGGCAAAGCCGTTCGACAGCCCTTTATCGGTGCCGCAGAGCCTGTCCCACACGCGGAAATAGAGGCCGTAATTGCACCGATATTGCTCATGATGTTTCTGATGATGGGACGCGGTGATCAGCCACTTGCCTGCCGGTCCATTGACCAGCCAGCGGGGGAACATCTCCCAGCCCATATGATTGGTGACGCCCATCACCGTCATGACGGTGAGCACCACGCCCAGCGCTGCGACATGGATGGGGATGAGGAAGACGAGCGCGGGGATGACGACGGCGCCGGTGATAGCTTCCCACGGATGGAAGCTCATCGCAGCCCAGGCCGTCGGGGGGCGGCTGGCATGATGGACGGCATGGGCGACGCGGAACAGCGCCGGGCGGTGCATCAGCCGGTGCGTCCAGTAAAACCATGTGTCGTGGGCCGCGAGGTAAAGCAGCACGGAGACGGGCAGATACCAGAGCGGCCAGGCGTCGAGGTCCGTGTAGATCTGCGTCCAGCCGTGGTTTTGCCATCCCCATGCGACGAGGCCGGCGGGCAGGCCGAAGATCAGCGCCGAGAGCAGCGACCAGCGAATCTCCCCACCGATCTGCCTGCGCATTCCGGCATACAGACCGGGCCGTGTCAGGCGCGTCGCGAGCGCAAATCCGCCACTGGAGAGCAGATAACGCACCGCGATGATGCCAGACATCGCCAGAACGGAAGCAAGGATCAGCATCGCAGGCTGCATCGGGCGGCTATAAGCGCCTGTGCTTGCAAGGGAAATGATATTCGCCGGATGGAAGTTCTCGATCATCGCGCATATGAGCCATGTGAGTTCATTCAAAGTTACGGAATTACAGTGACTTGGATGAACCGCAGATAAACCGAAATGCACATGTAGGACAGATGCCGAGAAGCACCGGTCAGCCCTCCTCCGCCGGGAAGCTGTTGCGTGTGCGATTGGCGATGGCGACCAGCGAGAGCATCACCGGCACCTCGACCAGCACGCCGACCACCGTCGCGAGCGCGGCCCCGCTGCCCAGACCGAACAGCCCGATGGCGACGGCCACGGCCAGCTCAAAGAAATTGGACGTGCCGATGAGCGCACAAGGCGCAGCCACGGCATGGCGGACCTTCCACGCCCGCGCCCAGCCATAAGCGATGAGGAAAATGCCGTAGCTCTGGATGATGATCGGCACCGCGATCAGCGCAATGAGCAGCGGGCGGGCCACGATCGTCTCGGCCTGAAAGCCGAACAGCAACAGCACGGTCAACAGCAGTCCGATCACCGAAAGCGGCTTCATGCGCCCCGTGAAATCGGTCACGGCACGCTCGTCTCCACCATGGGTAGCCAGCAGCCGGCTGCGCACCAGCGCACCCGCCGCCAGCGGCACGACGACATAGAGCGCAACAGAGAGCAGCAGCGTGGTCCACGGCACGGCAATGTCCGTCACCCCCAGCAGCAGGGCCACGATGGGCGCGAAGGCGACGATCATGATGAGATCGTTCGCGGCCACCTGAACCAGCGTATAGGCCGGATCGCCCTTGGTCATTTGCGACCAGACGAACACCATCGCCGTGCAGGGCGCAGCGCCCAGCAGGATGAGCCCGGCAATATATTGCTGCGCATCCGCAGGCGCGATGAAATCGGCAAAGACGATTTCGAAGAACAGCACGCCCAGAGCGGCCATGGTGAAGGGCTTGATCAGCCAGTTGACCACCAAAGTGATGATGAGGCCTTTGGGTTTGTTGCCCACCTGCCGCACGGCGCCGAAATCGACCGCGACCATCATCGGGAAGATCATCGCCCAGATGAGGACCGCAACCACCAGATTGACCGAGGCATATTCGAGCGCGGCAAGCGATGCGAACAGGCCCGGCGCGACATTGCCGAGCGCTACGCCCGCCAGAATGGCCGCGCCAACCCAGACGGAGAGCCATTTCTCGAACAGGCCGAGGCCTGCCGCACGCGCATCGATATCGCGGGTGGTCGCGCTCATGCCTGATCCGCCTCGCGCCCGATGGCCTGCAGCTTCTCGCGCAGGGCAAACTCTTCAAGGCTCGCCATCGGAAGTGCCAGCATCAGATCGATGCGCCGCTTGAGCATGCGGAAGGCATCGAGGAACGCTGCCGCCTTCTCCGCATCGCTGCCCTCGACGGCGGCCGGATCGGGAATGCCCCAGTGCGCGCTCGTCGGATGACCGGGCCAGACTGGGCAGGTCTCGGCCGCCGCGCTGTCGCAAACGGTGAAAATCAGATCGAACTCCGGGCCGTTCTCAAACTCGTTCCAGCTCTTGGAGCGATAGCCCTCGACGGGATAGCCGAGTGTCTCCAGCGTGTGGATGGCCCAGGGATTGACCTTGCCGGTGGGATTGCTGCCGGCGCTGTAAGCGCGGAACCGGCCCGCGCCATCACGATTGAGGATCGCCTCGCCCAGAATCGAGCGGGCGGAATTTCCCGTGCAGAGGAACAGCACGTTGAGCACTTTGTCGGACATGGCGGACCTCAGCAGCAGGCGGGTTTGGCAGGCGTCAGCTGCGGCGCGCAGCAAGCGCCGGAGGCAGCTTTCGGCGAGGCAAGCTGGCCCAGATCCGGGCTGCCGCCATAGACGGTGCTTTCGCCTTCGGTCAGGAAGGCTTCCCACACCACGCCGTCGGGATCGGCAATCCAGCTCTTTTCCGACTGCGCATAGCAGCAGGTCGTCTCGCCTTCCTCCAGCACGGGGCGGTCTGCGGCCTTGAGGCGATCATAGACCTCCGCCAGCTCCGCCTTGTCCTCGACCTGCAGGCCGATGTGCTCGATGCCCTTCTCGGCCCCATCGCGCATGGAGATCGCGAAGTTGATGCGCGGGTCTTCCAGCATCCACTTGGCGTAATCGGCCTTCATCACCGTCGGCTCGGCACCAAACAGGCTGGAATAGAAAGAGACGGATTTCTCGACGTCGGTCACGCCGACATGGACATGAAAACGCTTCATGAGTTGGCCTTTCTTGCGGGATCTGGTCTGGCAGGATCGGGTTGGCAGGCGCCGGCATCGCCACAGGGCACGCCGCCGCAGCAATTTTCGGTGAGATAACCCATCAGGCCATTCATCGCGGCATAGTCCGCCGAATAGATGATCGAGCGGCTTTCCCGCCGCTGCGTCACCAGCCCGGCATTGGCAAGCTGGGTGAGATGGAAGCTCATCGAGGATGGCGGCACGCCGATCCGCTCCGCCAGCACACCGGCGGCAAGGCCCTCCGCGCCCGCCTGCACCAGCAGCCGGAACACGGCGAGGCGGTGTTCCTGCGCAAGCGCGGCCAGCGCACGAATGACATGATCGGCTTCCATCAAATACTCCAATGATTCGATAAATATCGAAATATCGAATTGCGCGCGGCGGGGCAAGCGTCCTTTGCGACGATCGGAAGCGATTTCCGGCTTGCTGCTTTTCATCATGATCGTTAGCCAATGCCGATCGCCCTGTATCGCGGTGCCCTCGCTCTCCATGGCTGGGCCGGTCAAAGAAGGCGCACGATTGCGGTTTCACGCTGGCAGGGAACGAATGCACAGGATCATTGATTTCGGCGCGGCTTTCAGGCGGAACCCCTGGCTGGGCTATGCTCTGTCCCTCTCCGCCTTCGCAGCCGCCCTGATGCTGCGGCTGCAGATAGACGACACGCTGCCGCCCGGCTTCCCCTATCTCACTTTCTTTCCGGCGGTCATCGTCACGACCTTCCTGGCGGGGCTGCGGCCGGGGCTGCTCTGCGCCGCGCTTTCCGGCCTTGCCTCCTGGTATTTCTTCATCGCGCCGTTCTACAGCTTTGGGCTGGACGCACCCTCGGCGCTGGCGCTCGCCTTCTATGTCTTCATTGTCGGCGTCGACATGGCGCTGATCCATTTCATGCATGTAGCGGCGCTCCGCCTGCGCGCCGAACAGGACGTGACAGCTGGCCTTTATGCCCAGCAGCGCGTGATGTTTCAGGAATTGCAGCATCGCGTGGCCAACAACATGGCCTTCGTCGCCTCGCTCCTGCACTTGCAAAAGCGCCGGGTGAAGGCAGACCCGGAGAGCGCCAGCGTCGCGCTGGATGAGGCACAACGGCGCATCGAGATCATGTCGCGCGTGCATCGCAGGCTCTATGATCCGACATCGGCGGACCGGCATGTCGGCCAATATTTTCAGGATCTGTGCAGCGATCTCATCGAAGCGACGGGATCATCGAACATCGTCTGCCTCGTCGACATGCAGGCGATCCGGCTGGACATCGACAGGCTGATGACGCTTTCCCTGCTTGTCACCGAACTGGTCACGAACAGCCTGAAGCACGCCTTCGATGCTGGCGGCGGCGGGACGATCACGCTGACGCTGGACCGGCTGGATGCCGACAGCCTGGCCCTGACCGTGAGCGACAATGGGCGCGGCATGCCGGCAGATTTCGAGCCTGCAAAAACGAAGGGCCTCGGCACGCGCATCGCACAGGGGCTGGCGGGCCAGCTTGGCGGCGCCATCGAAATGCTGGCACGACCGGCGCAGGGCACCGGAACGCGAGTGGTGTTTCAGGGCTGACGAGCGGCATGCGCCGCCGTTCGCACGGTGCCCGCCAATGTCCCTCCCTTTTGGGCATGACGTCCACGCACGCTGGCCGATAGCCAAGCGCCTCTGCCTCGGCTAGGGCTGCGGGCATGACGGGCGCGCGACCTATCGATCTGGCCATTGTCGGCGGCGGCCTTGCCGGCAGCCTCATCGCGCTGGCCGTGCGCGCGCGGCGGCCGGAACTGCGCGTCGTGGTGATCGAGGAAGCCGGGCGTGCGGGCGGCAATCAGCTGTGGTCCTGCTTTGCCGAGGATGTGGCGCAAGACGATCGCTGGCTGATCGAGCCGCTGATCGTGCATGGCTGGGGCGGCTACGGCGTGCGTTTTCCCGGGCACGAGCGGCGGCTGGCGAGCGGCTATGCCACACTCACCAGCGAGCGGCTGGGCATGCGCCTGCACCGCGCCATGCCGGAGGGCGACCTGCTGTTCGACCGGGCCGCGACCGCGCTTGCGCCCAACAGCGTTACGCTGGCCGACGGGCGCGTGATCGAGGCGCGGGGCGTCATCGATGCGCGCGGCGCGGGCGACATGAGCGCGCTGGAGCTGGGCTATCAGAAATTCGTCGGCGCAAGCTGGGTCTGCGATGCGCCGCATGGGCTGGGCGAGCCGATCATCATGGACGCAACCGTGGATCAGCAGGACGGCTATCGCTTCGTCTACACCCTGCCGCTCTCGCCGACCGAGCTGTTCATCGAGGACACTTATTATGCGGACGGGCCAGCGCTGGATCAGACGGCGCTGGGCGCACGGATCGCCGCTTATGCGCAAGCGCAGGGCTGGGCGGGCGAAGCGCAGGGCCATAGCGAGACAGGCGTGCTGCCAGTGTGCATGGGCGGCGACTTCGCGCGGCTGTGGGAGACCCACGCCGCCGGCGTCGCCAAGGCGGGGCTGCGCGGCGGCTTCTTCCATGCGCTCACCGGCTACTCGCTGCCCGATGCGGTGCGCAATGCGCTCGCCATTGCGGCGATGGACGATCTCTCCGGCCCGGCGCTGCACGCAGCGATGCGCGCACGCGGCGCCGCGCACTGGCGTGGGCAGGCCTATTATCGGATGCTCGCCACCTTGCTCTTCCGCGCGGCCGAGCCGCAGGAACGCTGGCGGGTGATGGCGCGCTTCTATCGCCTTGACCCCGCCCTCATCGCCCGCTTTTATGCCGGGCAGACGACCTTTTTCGACAAGCTGCGCATTCTGACCGGCAAGCCTCCCGTGCCCGTCAGCCGAGCCATTTCAGCCCTTGGAGCGACACGCGGATGAAGACAGCCATCGTCATTGGCGCCGGTTTTGCGGGCCTTGCGCTCGGCCTGCGCCTGCAATCGGCGGGCATCGCCACCACCATCGTGGAAGGGCGCGATCTGCCCGGCGGGCGGGCCTATATGTGGCAGAAGGAGGGCTTCACCTTCGATGCCGGGCCGACCGTCATCACCGACCCCGATTGCCTCGCCCAGCTCTGGCGCCTGACCGGGCACGACATGGCGCAGGACGTGACGCTGCTGCCGGTCAGCCCTTTCTACCGGCTGCACTGGCAGGACGGCACGACCTTCGACTATGGCAATGACGATGCCGCGCTCCACCGCGAGATCGCCAAGCTCGATCCTGCCGACATCGCCGGCTACCAGCGCTTCCTCGCCTATAGCGCGGACGTCTATCGGGAGGGCTATGAGAAGCTCGGGCATGTTGCCTTCCTCGACTTCAAGTCGATGCTGAAGGCCGCGCCCGATCTCGTCCAGCATCAGGCCTGGCGCTCGGTCTATTCCATGGTCTCCAGCTTCGTGAAGAACGAGAAGCTGCGGCAGGCGCTGAGCTTCCACACGCTGCTCGTCGGCGGCAACCCGATGACCACCAGCGCCATCTATGCGCTCATCCACAAGCTGGAGAAGCAGCATGGCGTGTGGTTCGCCAAAGGCGGCACCAACGCGCTGGTGCGCGGCATGGTCACCCATTTCGAGCGGCTGGGCGGCAGATTGATTCTTGGCGATCCCGTCGCGAAGATCGAGACGGTGGGCGACCGCGCGACCGGCGTGGTGACGCGCTCTGGCCTGCGGATCGACGCTGATGCGGTGGCCAGCAATGCCGACATCATGCACAGCTATGCCGACCTGCTGGCCGATCATCCGCGCGGGGAGCGGCAAGGCGCCAAGCTGTTCCGCAAGCGCTGGAGCCCCAGCCTGTTTGTCGTGCATTTCGGCATCGAGGGGACATGGCCGGGCATCCCGCACCACATGATCCTCTTCGGCCCGCGCTACAAAGAGCTGCTGACCGACATCTTCGATCATGGCGTGCTCTCGCAGGATTTCTCGCTTTACCTGCACCACCCGACGGTGACCGATCCCGACATGGCGCCGCCCGGCCACTCGACCTTCTATGCGCTTGCCCCCGTGCCGCATCAGGGCAAGCTGCCGGTGGACTGGAACGAAGTGGGGCCGATCCTCACCGACCGGATTCTGGACGAGATCGAGCGCCGGCTGATCCCGGACATCCGCTTGCGCATCAAGGTGCAGTTCTCCTATGCCCCGAGCGATTTCACCCGCGATCTGAACGCGCATCTCGGCAGCGCTTTCAGCCTGGAGCCACTGCTCACGCAGAGCGCCTGGTTCCGCACCCACAATCGCGATGATGTGATCAATAACCTCTATTTCGTCGGCGCCGGCACGCATCCGGGCGCCGGCATTCCCGGCGTCGTCGGCTCGGCACGGGCGACGGCGGCATTGATGCTCAAGGACCTCGCATGACATCGTTCAACCGGCTGGCCGTCTATTGCGGCTCGGCTACCCCGCCCGACCCCATCTACATGGAGACGGCGCGCGCCGTCGGCACCGGGCTGGCCCGGCGCGGCATCGGCGTGGTCTATGGCGGCGGCAAGGTGGGGCTGATGGGGGCGATTGCGGACGCGGCGCTGGCTGCAGGCGGGGAAGTCATCGGCGTGATCCCCGAGGCGCTGGTCAATGCCGAGGTCGCCCATCGCGGACTCACCGAACTGCACGTCGTGCCGGACATGCACAGCCGCAAGGCGCTGTTCACCACGCTTTCCGATGGCTTCGTCACCCTGCCGGGCGGCGTCGGCACGATGGACGAGCTGTGGGAAGCGGTCAGCTGGGCGCAGCTTGGCTATCATGACAAGCCGGTCGGCCTGCTCAATGCCGGCGGATTCTACGATCAGCTCATCGGCTTCAATCGCCAGATGATCGAGACCGGCTTCATCCGCGCGCCCCACGCCCACATCCTCATTGCCCGCGAGACGCTCGACGATCTGCTCGACGCCATGGCCGCCTACACCCCGCACGAGACGATCTTCGCGATGAAGATCGACCGGCTTTGAGGGACGAACCGTCGCTCCCACCGCGTAACCCTGAACTTGTTTCAGGGTCCATCGTGCGATCAGGCTCGGGTCTTTCGGGCACGATGGATGCTGAAACAAGTTCAGCATGACGTGGGATTGACGATGACCACCCAACGCCCCGCCCTTGTCGGCCATGCGCAGGAGAGCATCGCGCGCGGATCGAAGAGCTTCCGCACCGCCTCGCGGCTGTTCGACCGGGAGACGCGGGAGCGGGCGTGGTTGCTTTATGGCTGGTGCCGGGCCTGCGACGACATTGCCGACGGGCAGGATCACGGCGGGACCATGCAGGCGACCGGCGATCCCATGGCGCGGCTGGCGGACCTTCGCGCCCGGACCGAGCGGGCGCTGGCGGGCGACGCAGGGCTGGACGATCCCGCCTTTGCCGGTGGCGCGCTGGTGGCGGCGGAATGCGCCATTCCCCGGCGCTACATGGACGATCTGATCGAGGGCTTCGCGCTTGATGCGCAGGGCTGGCGGCCGCAGAGCGAAGATGATCTGCTGCGTTATTGCTATCATGTCGCCGGCGCGGTCGGCTGCATGATGGCCATCGTCATGGGCGTCGCGCCCGATGACGAGGCAACGCTCGACCGCGCTTGCGACCTCGGCCTCGCTTTCCAGCTCGCCAATATCTCCCGCGATGTGGCGGAAGATGCAGCGGGCGGGCGCTGCTATCTGCCGCAGCAATGGCTGGCGCAGGCGGGAATCGATCCTGACAACCCGATGGCCACCGAACATCGCCCGGCACTCGCCGCCATCACCGGGCGCGTCGCGACCATGGCGGCGCGTTATGAGGACAGCGCCCGGCGCGGGACGCCCGCCTTGCCTTTCCGCTCGGCCTGGGCCGTGCTGGCGGCGGCGGGCATCTATGGCGGCATTGCGCGCCATGTCGCGGCCGATCCGCAAGCCGCGCTGGAGCACCGCGTGTTCACCAGCAAGGCGGAAAAGCTCGGCTGGTTGATGCGGGCAGGAACGCAGGCCCGGCGGCGCGCGACCCTCTACCCGCCCTCGCCCCGCGATACCGCGCTCTGGAAGCGGCCACGCTAAGCGCGGCTGCCGCGCCGATCTTGATCGGGATCAATTCCGCCGCGCGTCATTTCTGCTGAGGCGGCAAGCGGGAGGACCCGCATGATTCCGACACGCTACACTTATTACCGCAACCGCGCCCGCGAGCACCGCCGCCTCGCCCAGACGGCCATCGCGCCCGAGCAGCGCTCCATGCATGACCGGCTAGTCGAAGCCTATACCGATCTCGCCCGGCAATCGCGGTTGCGGCAGGTCGTGAGGCTCAAAGCATAAGGCCACTGCCCGCCTTCGCCTGCGCTGGGGCAACATTTGCCCGATATGAGGCGTTACCCCTGCAGGCAGGGTATAATGATGGGCGAACGCAGCACGATTACGGACTTCATCCAGCGCGTTCTGGTGCTGATTGTGCTCGTCGGCGTCACGGCGCTGCTGCTGAAGCTCGCTTATCTCCTGCTGCTGCTGTTCGGCTCGATCGTCCTTGCCGTGATCATCCGGCTGATCGCCGTGCAGATGGAGCGCCTGCGGATACCCCATGGCATCTCGACCGGTGTGGCCGTCATCGTGTTGCTGGGCGTCATCCTCGGTTGCATCTGGATTTTCGGCGGGCTGGTCGCGAGCCAGTTCTCGACACTGCGCGAACAACTCCCCGAGGCCCTGGCCCGCGTGCAGGACCTGGCCGACGATTGGGGCATCGACTATAATCTGCAGTCCGCCGTGGACGCCATCGGAGCACAGGCCTCGGCCATCTTCCAGCGCGCGGGCGGATTCATGCTCACCGCAGGGAGCATCATTGCCGATCTGATTCTGGTGCTGGTCGGGGCCGTCTTCCTTGCAGCTGACCCGGATTTCTATCGCAGGGGCGTCCTGCGCCTGCTGCCCAAAAAGTGCGAACAGCTCGCCGCCCGTACTTTGGATGACAGCGGCCACGGCCTGCGGCTCTGGCTTGCGGGGCAAGCGCTCGCCAGCCTGTTCGTGGGCGTGCTCTCCTATGTCGGGCTGACGGTGCTCGGTGTGCCCTCCGCCTTCGCGCTCGCCATTATCGCCGGCGTGCTGGAACTCATTCCCTATGTCGGCCCGATCCTCGCCGCCGTGCCTGCGATCGTGCTTGGCCTCTCGGTCGATCCCGTCACAGGCCTGTGGACGCTCGCCATCTACATCGTCATCCAGCAGCTTGAGGGCAACATCATCACCCCGCTCATCCAGAAGCGCGCCGTCGAGATGCCGCCGCTGGTCCTGCTCTTCTCCATTTTTGCCGCCGGCGTGCTGTTCGGCGCGCCGGGCGTCATTCTGGCCGCGCCGTTGACGGTGGTGGCCTATGTGATGATCCAGCACCTGTATATCGCGCAGGTGCTCGGCCGGGCGCCGATCCTCCCCGGCGGCAATGGAAAGCAGCCGGAGAGCAACGAACGTGGCGATCGATCTCCCGATCCGCCGTCAGGGGCACGAGACGCCTCGCCCCGCACCCCTGCCGCCTGATCAGAAGCGCATGCCGACCGCGAAGATCACATTGTCGCGGTCAAGGCCGCCACGCAGCGCGGCGTCCCCGTCGCTGATCGCATAATCATCATAGTCGGTGCGGACATATTCCAGCTTGGCATAGAGGCCGGACACGAACGTCATCTGCACGCCTGCGCCCAGATGATAGCCATCCATATTCTCATGAACGCCGAAGCTGTTGTCCTCATCGACATGGTCGATATAGTTCAGGCGCAGCTGGCCGTTGGAATAGCCGCCCTTCACATAGAGCAGCGTGCTCGGCGTGACATTGACGCCGCCGCGAACGCCCAGCGTGATATTGCGTCCGGCTTCCGCGCAGGTCTCCACCTCGGCATAGACTTCCGAGCATTCCTTGGTGCTGGAGCCCGCAATGCCGGCATAAGCGCCGAGCGAAACCATGCCGAAGCTGTGGTCGTAACCCAGCTCGCCGCCGTAAACGACGCCGCTTTCCCGCTCCTTGCCGGAGAAGGCCTCGTCCTCGATTTCAGCGCTCTCCTGCACGGTTATCTGATCCCAACCGGCATGAACATCAGCACGAAAACCGGTCTGCGCCTGCGCGGACGCGGCGCTCGCGGCGAGAATGGCTGCAATGGCGATCTTGCTCTTCATGGACTGTCTCCTTTTTTCTGCCCTGTTGCGGACATGACGGAGACGGATGGCGAAAACCGTGAGGGGAAGATGGGAAGGGGGGCGGCGCGGACGAACCCGTCAAAACTCTCCGTCATTCCCGCCAACGCGGGAATCCAGGGGCGCAATGGCAGTTCGGCTGTGTTTCTGGATTCCCGCGTTCGCGGGAATGACGAAAGGTGGGATCTGCGACCTTGATGCTCGGCCAGCGGTCACATCGCTCCCACGCAATCTCAGCCCTGCCGCAGCAACTTCAGCGCCCGCGCGCGCAGGCGGCCCAGCCCGGCGTCATGCAACGCAGGCACGGCGCACAGCATGCCGGTGACATAAGGGTCGGCCTTGTTAAAGATGATCGGCTCGCCCAGCGCATCGGTGACGCGGGCGCCGGCTTCCTGCGCGATGAGGGCAGCGGCGGCGAGATCCCATTCGGCGCCGCGCCGCAGCCCGGCGACGAGATCGGCCTCGTCCGCCGCGACCATCGCCATGCGCAGGGCAATGCTGTTGGGTTTGGCGACCATCCGGTAATCGACATCGATGCCGCCCATATGATCGAGCGGCACGCGCGCGCCCGAGAGGGTGGCGTGGCTGCCCACCGCGAGCCGCTCGGCAGGTTGGCCGGATCGCTCGCGCCAGGCCCCCTCGCCGCGCACCGCCCACCAGCGCTCGCTCCGCGCCGGGGCAATCAACACGCCGACGACGGAAACACCGTCCTCGATCAGCGCCACCGAGACAGCCCAGCCGGGCCGGCCGCGCACGAAGTCGCGCGTGCCATCAATCGGATCGACGATCCACGCCCTGCGCGCAGCGGCGCGCTCAAGGCTCTGCGCGCTTTCCTCCGAGAGCCAGGCGGCATCCGGCAACAGAGTCCCGAGTTGTTCACGCAGGAGGGCATCGACGGCAATGTCCGCCTCGCTCACCGGCTCGCCGGGGCGCTTTTCCCAATGGCCATGCATCGGTGCACCGGCCACCCACCAGGTCATGGCGAGCGCGCCGGCAGCGTCGGTTACGGCCAGAATATCGGCCAGAAGATCAGAATAGGGGCGCTCACTCCCCGGCAATGGTCATCCCGTCGATACGCAGGGTGGGCACGTTGATCGCGCGGCGGAAGACGAGGTCATTGGCGGCGATGATCCGGGCGAACATCTCCTTGAGATTGCCCGCGATGGTGATTTCCGACACGGCGTGGCTCACCGTGCCGTTCTCGATGAGGAAGCCCGAGGCGCCGCGGCTGTAATCGCCCGTTACGCCATTGACGCCCTGCCCGATCAGCTCGGTGATGAACACGCCACGCTTCACGTCCGCGAACAGGTCCCGCACGCTGGCGGTGCCGCCTTCCAGATGCACGTTGCTCGCGCCCACGCCCGGCGAGCCGCCGCCGCGCGTGGCATGGCCGGTGGGTTCGAGCCCGAGCTGGCGGGCCGAGGCGCTGTCGAGCATCCAGCCGGTGAGCGTCCCATCGTCAACGAAGCGACGACGCCCCGTCGGGAGGCCTTCCCCATCGAACGGGCGCGAACGAAGCCCGCGCTCGCGCAGCGGATCGTCCACGATGCTCAGGCCTTCCGGCAGGATGCGCTGTCCCATGCTGTCGAGCAGGAAGGTCGCCTTGCGCGTGACGGATGGTCCGGCAATTGCCCCCAGCAGATGGCTGATGAGGCTGTTGCCCACGCGCGGATCGAAGATCACCGGCATGGTGCCGCTCGGTACCCGGCGGGAATTGAGCCGCGCCACTGCGCGCGCGCCCGCGCGCTGGCCAATGGTGTCCGGCCCCTCGAGATCATCGAGATGGCGGGCGCTGTGGCTCGCGAAATCACGCTGCATCGCGGCACCCTCACCGGCGAGCACGCTGGCATAGAGCGAGTGGCTGGTCCCGGCATATGCGCCCGAAAAACCATGACTGGTGGCAAGCGCGGCCTGCGCGCGGGAAAAGCCCGCACCGGCGCCTTCGCTGTTGGTGACGCCCAGCACGCTGCGTGCTGAATCCTCCGCCGCCAGCGCCCTCTCGCGCAGTTGGGCCGGCGTCGGCTCCTCATCGTCCTCGATATCGAGCGAAGGCAACCGGCGGCGCATCAGCATGTCTTCCGGCGCAAGGCCCGCATAGACATCCTCGGGCGCCTCGCGCGCCATGGCGACGGCGCGCTCGACGAGCGTTTCGAGCGTGCGCGGCGCAAGATCGGACGAGGACACGCTCGCCGAGCGCTGCCCGACGAACACGCGCAGGCCGACATGCTCGGACTCGGACTGCTCGACATCCTCCAGCGCGCCCAGCCGCACCGTCACGCCGGACGAGGCATCGCAGCCATAGACGGCGTCGGCCGCATCCGCGCCCGCCTTGCGGGCCGCGGTGACCAGCGACCGGGCGCGATCGAGAGCTTCGTTAAGGCTGAGCATGAAAGACGCGGTCCGAATGATGTCTGATTAAAGGCCGCGCTTTAGCCCTGGTGACGGGGGGACGCAATGCGGCTGCGCCGGATGACAGCCAGATGCCGGGGTGCGAACTTCTGGCCCCGCTCTGCGTTATCCATCCGCACTCGGGCCGCGCATGAAAATAGAGAAGGAGAGACTGTGATGGACCTGCTGCTGGATAAGATGCCGGATGACGTCGAAGACACGGCGCGCGCACTGCTGCGCGAGGCCTGCGACCGCGAGTTGACGCTGGCGACGGCGGAAAGCTGCACGGGCGGGTTGATCGCGGCGCTGCTCACCGATGTGGAGGGGTGCAGCCATGTTTTCGAGCGCGGCTTCGTCGCCTACAGCAAGGCTGCGAAGGGCGAGATGCTGGGAGTCCCCGAGGCACTGATCGAGCGCGAGGGCGCGGTGAGCAAGGCAGTGGCCCTCGCCATGGTGGAGGGCGCCATGGCAAAGTCTCAGGCAGACATCGCGGTCGCCGTGACCGGCTTTGCCGGGGCCGGTGAGAAGCCCGGCCTCGTGCATTTCGGATGCGCCCGGCGCGGGCAGCCACCCACGCATTTCGAAGCGCATTTCGGCAACCGTGGCCGGGCTCTCATCCGCGCGGAAACGGCCCGTGTCGCGCTCGCGATGATGCGCTCTGCGATGGGCTGAGGCGCTTTGCGACCAGCCGAGGCCATGCGAGTCGTTCGCAAGGAACCGCCCCGCCCTGTCGATCCTTTTATCAGCAACGACAACCAACAGGAGCATTCCATGGCGACCGAAACATTCACCGACGCGATTGCCCTGCTCAAGGCCGATCACCGCAAGGTCGAGGATCTGTTCGAGAAGTTCGAGAAGGCCAGCGCGGACGGCCGCAAGCAGAAGCTGGCGGAAGAAATCTGCATGGAGCTGAAGATCCACACCATGCTGGAGGAAGAGATTTTCTACCCGGCCCTGCGTGGCAAGATCGAGGATGACATGCTGGACGAAGCCTTTGTCGAGCATGACGGCGCCAAGGTGCTGATCAACGAAATCGAGGCCGGTGGCCCGAACGACGATTTCTACGATGCCAAGGTGAAGGTGCTCTCCGAAGAGATCGAGCATCATGTGAAGGAAGAGGAGCAGCAGTCCAAGGGCATGTTCGCACAGGCCCGCAAGACCGATGTCGACCTCGTCGATCTGCGCGACCAGATGCTCGCCCGCAAAAAGGAATTGCTCGCGCAGGCAAAAGGCGAGGGCCTGCCCCCGGCACAGACCCGCACGCTCAACGAGGCTCCGGCCTGATCCGCGGCGCGACGATCATGATCCCAGCCCAGCTCAGCTCATCATCCCCTGGCGAAACACTGGTGCCTGAACCGCCAGTCGTGCGCCGCGAGGATGATGAGCGGGCGCGGCTGGGCGCCATCCTGCCGCGCTTTGGCGGCCTCGGGCGGGAGGCCGCCTTGCTTCAGGCGCAAAGCGAGCATTCGGGCGACTGGTTGCTCAAGAGCAAGGTCTAGCCGCAGCGCCGTTTCAGGCTGAAGGCGAGTCCAGCCAGTGCCTCAGCATGTTATGCGCCACGGCAATGGCAGTCGGCGGAAGGAACAGCGCATCCGCTTCCCCCGCCAGAGCCGCGCGGACATCCCCCCGGCTCACCCAGATCGCTTCGGCAATTTCCTCGACATCCAGCGTCAGCGCATCGCCCTCCGCCTGTGCGATGCACGCGATCATCAGCTGGGAGGGGAACGGCCAAGGCTGGCTGAACAGATAATCGACCCGCCCGGTGCGGATGCCGCATTCTTCCCACAGCTCGCGCCGTACCGCCTCCTCCAGCGTCTCCCCCGGCTCCACGAAGCCCGCGAGCGCCGAGAAGCGCCCCGGCGGAAAGCGCGGATTGCGCCCGATCAGCACCTTGCCCTGATATTCCGCGAGCATGATGACGACCGGATCGGTGCGCGGAAAATGCTCGGCGCTGCACCGGCTGCATTGCCGTGCCCAGCCCGCCTTGATCGGGTGGGTGTCGCCCCCGCAGCGGGCACAGAAGCGATGCCGGTCGTGCCAGTCCACCAGGCTGCGCGCGGCGGCATAATGCGCGGCCTCGGCCATCGAAAGTTGCGGAATGATCTCCCAGACTTTGGCCGGGAAGCTCGGCGGCTCGATGCTATGCTCGACGAGCAGCGAGACGAACACCGGCGTGCCATCCTCGCGGAGGCCGAGCAGCGCATGATCGTCAAGCGTCGTGCCGGGCGTCACCGGCTCGCTCGCCAGCGTGCCATCGCCATTGATGACCGGATCGAGCCCGTCGAGCTGCACGATCCGCGCGCGGGGATCGGCCCAGGCCGCGGCAAGCCGGTCCGGATGGACCCGCAACTGGTCGGCCCGGTCAAGCGTGCCGCCCGTGAAGGTGATCCCCTGCCCTGCTGGCAGATCAGGCCGATTCATCGTCTGCATTCTCCTGCTTGCGGGCCTCCATTGCCGCCTGCGCCGCGCGCGCGAAGACGGTCGGCAGTCCCGCCTGATCGACGGCATCGACCGGGCACCATTGGCCCGGCCCCAGTTGGCTGACAAGCGGCGCTCCGTCCCCCGGCTCCTTCAGCCGCAACATGGCCACGCGCAAATCCAGCGCGAAATGGGTGAAGACATGGCGCACCGGCTGATTGAGCAGCCGCCAGTCGCCGGTCAGCGGCGCTTGCGGCAGCACCATCTCATCTTCCAGCCAGTCGCTCGTCGGCAGCGCCAGCATCCCGCCGAGCAGGCCCTTGTCCGGCCTTCGCACCAGCCAGACGGCCTCGCCCGCCTCCACCCAATAGGCCGTGCCGCTGCGGGTCGGGCGGGCTTTCTTCGCGGCCTTGAGCGGATAGCGTGCCGGATCGCCTCTAGCCCGCGCCGCACACAGCCCCGAAAGCGGACAGGCCAGGCAGGCGGGATTGCGCGGCGTACAAATCGTCGCGCCCAGATCCATCATCGCCTGCGCGAAGTCGCCGGGGTCCTCATCCGGCGTGATCCGTTCGGCCAGCGCGCGCAGCTCCGGCTTGGCGGCAGGCAATGGCGTCTCGACCGCGAACAGGCGGCTCACCACCCGCTCGACATTGCCATCCACCACCACGGAGCGCTGCCGGAAAGCAATCGCCGCCACGGCAGCAGCGGTATAGGCGCCGACGCCCGGCAAGGCGCGCAGACCGGCTTCATCGGCGGGGAAGCGGCCACCCAGCGACCCCGCGACATGCCGCGCGCAAGCGAGCAGATTGCGCGCGCGGGCATAATAGCCAAGGCCCGCCCAGGCGGCCATCAGGTCGCCATCCTCAGCTGCCGCCAGCGCCTCCACCGTCGGCCAGCGCGCCAGAAAGCGCTTATAATAAGGGATCACCGCCGCCACCGTCGTCTGCTGGAGCATGATCTCGGAGAGCCAGACGCGATAGGGATCGGGCGGCGGCGCACCCGGCGGACTGCGCCAGGGCAGCAGCCGCGCATGACGGCGGTAATGCGCCAGCAACGCCGGTGCGACCGCCTCTTCCATCTCGCGTGCAGCGATTAATCCATCGACGGCCATGGCGTGCCTATGGCATGGACGCAGCGATGACAGAAGCCACCCCAGACAAGCGCGCGCCAGCAAAAGCCAAGGAAGCCAAGCGCCCCGCCGCGCGCAAGGGCAAGGCCGACGCGGCACCGCTGGAGCGCCCACGAATCAACGGCGTGCGGGCGATATCGGATCTGATGCCGGACATCGGCCGGGCGGCTTTCCGCAAATTCGGCTTCATCCAGTCGAGCATCGTCACGCGCTGGGCCGAAATCGTCGGCAAGCGTTATGCCGAGCTGACCAGCCCCGATTCGATCCGCTTCCCCACCGGCAAGCGCTCGGGCGGCACCCTGCAACTCACCGTCGCCAGCGGTCATGCGCCCATGGTCCAGCACATCGTGCCGGAGATCACTGAGCGGGTGAACCGCTTCTTCGGCTATGAGGCTGTCTCGCGCGTCGCCATCAAGCAGGGCCAGGTCATCCCGCGCGAACCGGTTAATCGCCCGCCGCCATCCATGCTGCGCCCGATCCCGCGGGATCTTGGCGAAGGCCTGCGCGAAGTGAGCGACCCGGAGTTGCGCACCGTGCTTGAATCCATGGCGCGCAGCCTCTCCAATCCCGTCCGCCCGCCCAAGATCAGCTGAACCTGCATCATCAACGGATTCCAGACATGCCTGTCCTTTCGCCAGTCTCCGCTCTCCCCCGTTTCCTTGCTGCCTTGCTTGCCCTGTGCTTGTGCGCGCTGCTGCTCGCCATGCCGGCCAGCGCCCAGCGCAGCGGCGCACGGGACTGGAGCAAGACGGTCACGCTCGGGCCGAACGGCGCATTCGTGCTGGGCAATCCTGCGGCGCCCACCAAGCTGGTCGAATATCTGAGCTACACCTGCTCGCACTGCGCGGATTTTCAGGCAAACGGCGCGCCGGAGCTCAAGTCGCAATGGATCAGGCGCGGGCTCGTCAGCCTGGAGTTTCGCAACTTCGTGCGCGATCCGTTCGATCTCACCGCAGCCCTGCTCGCGCGTTGCGGCGGCGTGACGCATTTTGCCGGCAATCAGGAAGCCTTGTTCGGCAACTACCAGTCATGGATGAAAAGCGCGCAGGCCTTCGCCCAGACGCAGGAAGGCAAGCCGCCCGCAGCCGACCGCGCCGCGCAACTGACCGGCATCGCCAATGGCACCGGGCTGAGCGCATTGCTGGCAAAGCGCGGCGTGACCCCGGCCGCGCAGCGCAAGTGCCTCGCCGATGATGCGATGCTCAAGACCGTGCTGGATCTCACGGCCGGCGCTCGCGCGATGAAGGAATTCACCGGCACGCCCTTCTTCCTGCTCAATGGCAAGCCGCTGGATCATGTCCACAGCTGGGAGGCGCTGCGCCCCCTGCTGCCGCCATTGCCCGCGTCCGGCAAGTGAGCTAGACCCCCCCGCACAGCCATTTTCCTGCCCCTGATCGATGAGGCCAGCACGTCCATGAACCGCCGCTTTGCCACCGCTCCACTCGCCCTTGCCGCGCTCATGGCGCTCGCCGCCTGCGGATCGCAGGAGGGCAACTCCAGCGCTCCTATCGGACAAGTGGAAGGCAAGGCCGCACCGGCCGGGACGACATGGGCAGAGCGGGTCGTGGTCACGCCGGAAGGCGGCATGCTGATGGGCAACCCCGACGCGCCGATCAAGATCGTTGAGTTCGCCTCCAACACCTGCTCGCACTGCGCGCAATTTGCCGCCGATTCGCATGAGGCGCTGGAGCGCGATTATGTGAACAGCGGCAAGGTGAGCTTCGAGTTCCGCAATTTTGTGATGAACCCGATCGACATCAGCGTCGCCTTGCTCGCGCGTTGCTCTGGGCCGGAAGCCTTCTTCCCGCTCACGCACCAGTTCTTCGCCAATCAGGCGCAGATGATTCAGCAGGTCCAGTCGGCAGGCGATGGCGCCTATCAGAGCGCCATGTCCGCGCCGCCCGAGCAGCGCTTTCAGCGCATTGCCGAAATGGCGGGCCTGATCGAATTCGCCATGCAGCGCGGCGTGCCGGAGGACAAGGCGCGCCAGTGTCTTGCCGACACCAAGACGGTCGAGGCGCTCGCCGCTGGTGTGGAGCGCGACACGGCCCAGTATAATATCACCGGCACGCCAACGCTCATCATGAACGGCACGAAGCTGGACAATGTGACCACCTGGCCGCAGCTCCAGGAGCAGCTGAAGAACGCGGGCGCCTGATTGGCTGAGCGGGGGGCACAGAGCAGCGCGCGATCCGGCGCCGTGAAGGCAGGGCTCGACCTGACGGGCCGAGCCGCCTGAACCATGCAGATCCGCCGCCTCAAGCTGACCGGATTCAAGAGCTTCGTCGAGCCGACCGAGCTGCGGATCGAGCCGGGGTTGACCGGCATTGTCGGCCCCAATGGCTGCGGCAAATCCAATCTGCTGGAAGCCATCCGCTGGGTGATGGGCGAATCCAGCCCCAAGTCCATGCGCGGCGGCGGCATGGACGATGTGATCTTCGCCGGCACCGCGACGCGTCCGGCCCGTGACTTTGCCGAGGTCGGCCTGTTCGCCAGCCTGCCGCCGGAAACCGTGCTGCCCGCCATCGACATGGGCAGCGATGGCGAGCTTGAGGTCATGCGCCGGATCGAGCGCGGCGCCGGCAGCGCCTATCGCGCCAATGGGCGGGACGTGCGCGCCAAGGATATCTCGCTGATCTTCGCCGATGCCGCCACCGGGCCGCACAGCCCGGCGCTGGTCAGCCAGGGCAAGATCGCCGCCGTCATTGCCGCCAAGCCCGCCGAGCGCCGCGCGATGCTGGAGGAAGCGGCGGGGATCGCCGGCCTGCATGTACGCCGCAAGGATGCCGAGCAGAAATTGCGCGCGAGCGCCGACAATCTCGCCCGGCTCGACGAAATCCTCGCCGAGATGGACGTGCGCGCTAATGCCCTGCGTCGGCAAGCCCGGGCAGCCGAGCGCTACACGGAATTGAGCGAAAAGATCATATTGGCGGAAGGCCGCGTGTTCTTCGCCCGCCATCGCGAGGCCGCTGTGGAGGCCGATCGCGCCGCGCAGGATGCCGAGAAGGCCGAGGCGCTGGTGCGGATCGCGCAGGAAGCGCAGCTTGGCGCCGCCGCGCATCAGCAGGCCGCCATCGAGACGCTGGCCCGCGCCCGCACCGCCGCCAATGATGCGCGCGAGGCGGCGACCGAGGCCCGCTTCGCGCTCGAGCGCCTGACCGGCGAGCGCGACACGCTGCTGCGCCGGGTCGCCGAGCTTGAAAGCCAGCTCGCCCGTGTGAGCGAGGACCAGCAGCGCGAAGGCGCGCTCGCCGCCGATGCCGCCAGTGCCATCGAGGCGCTGCAGGCCGAGGATGCGAGCCTCGCCGAGCGGATCAAGGCCGGCAAGGCCGCCCTCCCCGCCTTCGTCACCCGTCTCGCCGAAGCCGAGACGGCCAGCCGCGATGCCGAGGTGGCACTGGCGCAGGCCATGGCGCGGCTTGCCGGCGAGCAGGCCGAGCGCCGTGTCGCCGAGGCCGGGCTGAATGCCGCGCGGCAGAAGCTCGCCCGCGCCCGCAGCGAGAGCGAGCGGATCGCCGGCGCCCTCGCTGCCCTGCCCGATGCCGCCCCGCTCGCCGAGCGCCAGCGCGCCGCCGAGCAGGCCAAGGCCGATGCGCTCACCGCCCGCGCAGACTCAGAAACCCGCATGGCCGCCGCCGCCCAGGCGCGCGAAACGCACACGCAGGCGGTCGCCGAGCAGCAGCGCGCCCTTGCCGCTGCCCGCGCCACCGTTGCCGCGCTCGACAGCGAAGCCAAGGCGCTTGCCCGCGGCCTTGAAAATCAGGGCAGCGGCGATCGCGCGATCGATCGCCTCGGCGTCGACCCCGGCTATGAGCGCGCGCTCGCCGCTGCTCTTGGCGATGATCTGCAGGCCGCGCTCGGTCCGCAGGGGCTCGCGCGCTGGACTGGGGCCGCCATCGGGGAGAGCGATCCAGCCTTGCCGGAGGGCTGCGAGTCTCTCGCTGCCCATGTCCGCGCGCCCGAGGCGCTTGCCCGCCGCCTTACCCAGATCGCGGTGGTCCAGCGCGACGAGGGGCAAGAGTTGCAGGTCGGCCAGCGCCTCGTCACGCGCGACGGGCAGTTGCGGCGCTGGGACGGTTTCGTGGCGCAGGAAGGCGGCGGCGCGGCTGCCGAGCGTCTCATCCGCATCAATCGCGTCGCCGCCATCGAACAGGAGCGTCCCGCCGTCGCCGCCACGGTCAGCGCCGCCGAACAGGCGCTCGCCGCCGCCGAAACCGCGCTGCGCGAGGCCGGCAGCGAGGAGCGCGCCGCCCGCGAGGCGACGAGCGCTGCCGAAACAAGTCTGCGCACCGCCGAGCGCACGCTGGGCGAAGTCGCCACCGCGCAGGAGCGTCTCTCCGGCCAGCGCGCCGATCTCGACCGGCGCCATGGAGAAGCCGCCGCCGATCTCGCCGCTGCCGAGCGCGAGCTGGAGAGCGCGCAGGCCGCGCATGACGCGCTCCCCGCTGGCGAGGATACCGCCGCCCGCGTCGATCTGCTCAAGTCCGGCGCGGAGCGGTGCCGCGCCGCCATTGGTCAAATTCAGGCCGAGCGCGCCATGGCCGAGCGCGCGCTCGCCGCCGACGAGGAGCGCGTGAAGACGATCCGCAGCGACATTGCCGGCTGGAAGGCCCGCGCCGGCGATGCCGTGCGCCGCGTGGCCGAGATGAAGGCCCGCGCCGAAGCGCAGGCGAGCGAGCTTGAGGAACTGCGCGGTCGGCCGGAGACGCTCGCTGCCGATCTCGAGGCGCTGGCGCAGGCCGCCCGCGATCATCAGGCCGCCGCCGAGCGCAGCCGCAACGAGGAAGCCGCCGCCGAGACCGCACTGGCCGCCGCCGAGAAGACGCTGGCCAACGCGAACGAGGCCTTCTCCACCGCGCGCGAGGCTCGTGCCGGCGCGCAGGCCCGCGCCGAGCATGCCGTCACGCGCCGTCGCGAGATCGGCCAGGCCTGCGGCGAGCGCTTCTCCTGCCCGCCGCCGGTGCTGCCCACGCAACTCGGCTTCCCGAGCGACGAGGTCGGCCCGGCCAGCGACGAGCAGGCGCGTTACGACAAGCTCGTGCTGGATCGCGAACGGCTCGGCCCGGTTAATCTCGTCGCCGCCAGCGAATTGGCCGAGCTGGAGGAAACGCAGACCAAGAGCCGCGCCGAAAGCGAGGAGCTGACCACTGCGATCAACCAGCTGCGCGGCTCGATCGGCCATCTCAATCGCGAGGGACGGCAACGGCTGCTTGCGGCCTTTGAGGCGGTGAACGGGCACTTCCAGCGGCTGTTCACCACGCTGTTCCAGGGCGGCAGCGCGCATCTGGAGCTGATCGAGAGCGACGATCCGCTCGAAGCCGGGCTCGAAATCATGGCGCAACCCCCCGGCAAGCGCCTCACGACCCTCACCTTGCTCTCGGGCGGCGAACAGGCACTCACCGCAGTGGCGCTTATTTTCGGATTATTCCTAACCAATCCGGCACCAATCTGCGTGCTGGACGAAGTCGACGCGCCGCTGGACGATGCCAATATCGAGCGCTTCTGTGGCCTGCTCGACCAAATGGTGAAGGACACCGCGACCCGCTACCTCATCGTCACGCACAATGCCGTCACGATGAGCCGCATGCACCGCCTGTTCGGCGTGACCATGATCGAGCAGGGCGTCAGCCGGCTGGTGTCGGTGGATCTGCAGGCTGCGGAGGAATTGCTGGCGGCGGAGTGAGGGGTGCGCGGCAAAGCGGCTTGCGCGTGAGAACCGACCCTGCGCTCTCCCACCTCGTCACCCCGGACTTGATCCGGGGTCCAGCTTCTTCATGGGGCCATAGTCTCCGAACGGGTAAGCAACGCGCCATTGTCGCCGTGCTGACTACTGACCCTCTGGTCGTTTCAGAAAGGCAGCTGGACCCCGGATCAAGTCCGGGGTGACGTTGTGATTGGCCGGACGCGCGAGCCACTAGCGGCGCGAGCGATGGAAGCGCTCGACCTAAGTCCCCACCCCTCAATGCGGCTCCTTGCTCACATCCACCTTCTCCACCCATTCCGGGTAGAAGGTCGGCTCGCGGCTCGACCAGCCCGCAGCCGTTGCGGCCGCCTCACTGATCGACTGGAGCAGCGCGCGACGGCGCTCGGGGTGGAGGTGCGGCAGGCTGGCGGCAGCGCAGAAGGCGCCCGGCAGCCAGGGCCGCGATCCCGCACCGATCAGCCGTTCGTAGAGAAAACGATAGGCCGAGAAGCTGTTCAGCCGGTTCTGGCCAAGATCGAAGGCGGAGACGGTGACCAGCGGGGCCATGAACGGCTCCACCTGATCCAGCCCGCTGTCATCGGGCACGCGCGCCTTGATGTCATCGAGGCGGCTGTAGAGCCGGCTCTGCGCCTTGATGCTCGCAGCCTCGACCACGTCGCGGCTCCAGGTTTCCATGGGCTCGCCGCGATGGAACGCGATATCGAGGGACCGGCGAATATAACGCTGCGTTGCGGCCGGAAAGGAGGCAAACTCGCGAAGTTCCGCGAGGGTTACGGCCCCTTCAGTCGGCCTGGAATGCTGACCCATTGCTGCCTCCATCATCTGTTCTGACGGAGACTATGCCTGCCCTGGTTACCGGCAGCTTAAGCCTCCGTTGTGCAACATTCACATGGAATCAGATTATCTTGTGCGATGCAACAGGAATTTTGAGGAAACAGACTCAGTTCGTCGCAGCCTATCGGCCAAAGGCTCCAAAAACCGCCGTTGAACGCACCAAAAATCAAGCCGGGGACACGCAGAACGATATACCGCACTGCACAATAAAACGAGATCAACCGAGTCCAGCCACACTGTTGACGCATGGCCGGCTCTCTCCGCGAGGCGTGTCGACAAGCAGATAGTAGCCACTTGCCGCGCCAAGGCAAGTGGACCGATACGCGCGACGAATGGATAGCCAGCGGCCAACCCGCCGCTGCCTCACGCCCGACTTGCGCTCTGGCAGTTCAGGCGGCGGCGCTGGCCGGCTTGATCTTGGGCGCAGTGCTGAACAATTCGCCGAAGGGATCGTCGTCCACCTCGGGCGCCGGCGCTTCCCGCACGGTGGCGCGCCGCATGTCACGCCGCTCGTTCCAGTCGAACTGCCCGCCCTTGTGGAAGACGGCGAGATTGTCCCAGATCACCATGTCGCCAACCGCATAGTCGACGCTGATCACATACTGGTCCTGCGCCACGAAATTGTTGAGATAATCGATCAGCTCGCGGCTCTCTTCCCAGCCCCAGCCGACAACGCGATAGCAATGCGCGCCGGCATAGATCATCCTGCGGCCCGAGCCCTTGTGCACATGCACCAGCTTGTGCACCGGCCGGTGCCGCTCCTCGATCTCCTCGCGGCTGATGTCCGCCCCACCCTGCTTGCGCGACCACCAGAGGCTATGCTCGCACTCAAGGTTCTCGATCTTGTCCTTCACGTCCTGCGACAAGTCATCATAGGCCGAGCGGGCATCGGCAAACCAGGTCGGACCACCCGAAGGCGGCACCTCCACTGCGCGCAGCATGGAATAGGAGGTGCGCAGGTCCATGAAGCTGCTGTCCGTGTGCCAGATCTGGTCACCCTTGCGATAGGTGGTGGCGCCCGGATCCCAATTGATCTCACCCTGCGCATTCAGGTTGCCGGCATTGAACAGGAAGATGCGCGGCCGCCCTTCGCGCGGGGGCAAGCTCTCCAGATGGCCGAAATTGCGCGCAAAGGCGATCTGGCCTTCATCATCGAGCCCGGTGTTGCGGTAGACGGTCACACCCCATTGATCCTGCAGGCCGATCAGCGCGCGCACCGTATCCGGATCGAGCGGCTTGCTGATGTCCACACCCGAGATTTCGGCACCGAACCGCGGTGTGATGGGGGTTGCGCTAATCGCCATGGCGTCCTGCTCCTTCTATAGAAGGTTGCTACCATAATCATTAGCGTGGTCAAGTATCAGGCGGGAGGTCCCGGGCCGTGGCGACGTCCGCGAGCCGCCGCGACGAGGTCTTCGGTGCTGGCTGCTCCGGCGAGCCGCCTGTGGCGGTAGCGCGCTGAACGGCGCTCGACGCGCTATTCCAGCTCAGCCCGGTATCGGATGGGTCGAGTTCCCATGGCGCGTCGGAACGCCTCCTCGAACTGCGGCACGCTGCGGAACCCGCATTGTCGTGCGATGTCCGCGACGGAGAGGTTCGACGAACGCAGCAGATCCATGGCCCGCCGGACCCTCCGCTCCAGCAGGAACTGATAGGGGGACCGGGAGGTCGTCGTCTTGAATATCCTGGAAAAATGGAACCGGCTCAGTCCCAGCACCTTTGCGAGATCCTCAACGGAGAGATCGTCTTCCAGATGCGCCTCGACGAACTCAAGGAGCCGGTCCAGCTGAGCTTCGCTCAGTCGCTGGCCCGAAGGCACCGCGCGGATCTGCAGCAGTTCGCCTACCGCCACGAGGCACAAGGATTCCAGGTAGGCGGCACCCGAGCCGACGGTGATGGCACCGGCCAGCTTTTCGAGTGTCATCTGAAGCGACCGGTCGACGGCATAAAGAAAGGGTGGCGGACTGCTGGCAGTGAAACCGGTGCGAAACTCCTCCACCAGCGTCGTTGCATCGAAATATAGCGCCGTGAAACTGTTCCTGCGGATCTTTGGCATGGACCAGCCGGTGACCTCACATCCAGCCGGAACAAAGGTCAGCCGGTCCGCGAGGGAGCGGCGGGGAGAGCGTGTGCCATCTGCGAGTTCGATCTCGCCGTCCTGCAATTCAATGTCGTGAAGGGCGAGGTAATGGCTGCTGGCCGCTACCTTGTACTCGAACTGTTCGTCCGGGAGCTGCACATGTTCGACGCTCAGCCCCGAAAGCTCACGTAACGGACGATTTGGCGGTCGAACCCCAGTCGGTGCGAACTCCAGTTCACAATCCGGATTGATAAAGCGCGCGGACGGCATTCTGCATTCTTGCTTCTGTTTCAGATTTCCTGCTGCTAAGGTCGCGGCGTGGGCCTCATCATGGGAATCAGATGGACGACAATGCTACCCTCCTAGCATCGCCGCGATCCTACCTGCATGCACGGCCGGACGCCATCCCGAAGACGCACGTGCCATCGCCTCTGGTGGAGGAGCCCGGTGGCGCGTTGGTCACATGGCGTGCGTTCGAGCGGCAGACACATTACCCCCAAGCCAAACTGCACGTCGCTTGAAGGCGCTGGTTGCACCTCATTTTCTGCTCGACTTCAGCGACCGCGTGCGCGAGATCGCGGCGCCGCGCGCGGTAATGACCGCCGCAGCCGAGCTGCTGGGCCGGCACCTCGGAGCAATGCGCGTCGGCTATTCGGAGATGGAGGAGGACGGCGTCCATCTTCGTATCGAGGAGGACTGGCGGGCGGAAGGGGTGGACTCTGTCGCGGGGCGTCACGATCTCGAAAGCTACGGCCCGGAGATCGCTGCCGCCTACTGGTCGGGACAGCTGGTCGCCATCGACGATTTCGATGCCGACGCTCGCACCGCTGGCAAACCCGCGGCCGAAGCGCATCGCGCAATCGGTGTCCGTGGACAACTCGCGGTGCCACTGGTCAAGGCGGGACAGCTGATTGCGCTCCTGTTCGTGCATTCGGCCGAACCGCGTCGCTGGAGCGAGCAGGACATCGCGCTCGTGCGAGAGGTCGCCGAGCGCACCTGGGCGGCTGTCGAGCGGGCGCGTGCCGAAGAGGCGCTCCGCATCAGCGAGTCGAAGTTCCGCACTGCCCTGGAGATCGGGACGGTCGGGGCGATCTATTTCGACATGGACGGGCTGCTCACGGATGCCAACGACGCGTTTCTGCGCATGGGTGGCTACAGCCGGGAGGACCTGGAGTCGGGACGCCTGACCTGGCAGCGCCTCACCCCTGCCGAGTGGATGCAGGATTCCGAGCGTGCCTTCGCCGAGCTGAAGGAGAAGGGCCACACCACACCCTACGGAAAAGAGTACATCCGCAAGGACGGGTCCCGCTGGTGGGCTCTGTTTGCTGCCAAGCTGCTACCCGACGGCACGGGCTTCGAATTCGTACTCGACATCACCGACCGAAAACGCACGGAGGAGCACCTGCGCGACACGACGCGGCAGCTCAACGCCGTGCTGGAAAATGCCTCTGTCGCCATATTCGTCATGAATGAGCGCCAGCATTGCATTTACATGAATCCAGCCGCCGAGGCACTGACCGGATACACGCTGGCGGAAACGCAAGGACGGCCGCTGCACGATGTCGTGCACCACAGCTATCCAGACGGTCGCCCGTTCCCGATCGAGGAATGCGCCATCGATCGCGCCTTCCCCGAGAACAACAAGGAACAGGGGGAGGAAGTGTTCGTCCACAAGGACGGCAGCTTCTACCCGATTGCATTCACCGCGAGCCCCATCCGGGACGAGGACGCCAAGACAGTCGGGACCATCATCGAGGTGCGCGACATCTCGGGCGAGAAGGCGGCGAAGGAGCGTCAGGCGCTGCTGATCGGTGAGCTGCATCACCGGGTTAAGAACACGTTGACCACCGTCCAATCCGTCATGAGCTTCACCCTGCGCACGTCGGACAGCATGGAGGCGTTTCATCAGGGGATGACCGGCCGGCTTTCCTCGCTGGCCCGCAGCCATACACTCCTGACCGACAACGAATGGGAAGGAGCAGATCTCCAGAAGATCGTCCGCGCGGAGCTGGAACCCTATGATGACGGCAAACGGCTGACGCTGGACGGAGCGACCTTTCATCTTCCCGTCAATTTCGCCGTCCCGTTCGCGATGGCTGTGCACGAACTGACCACAAACGCCGTGAAATACGGCGCGCTGTCGGTTCCGAACGGTCGATTAACCGTCGGCTGGACGACAGAATGGACGGAAGGCGGCACCAGGCTCCATCTGGAATGGACCGAGCGCAATGGTCCTCCCGTCAAACCGCCGACCCGCCGCGGCTTCGGTTCGACCTTGCTTGAGCGCGTGCTGGCCGGACAACTCGGGGGCACCGTGGACGTGAACTATCCGCCTGAAGGGGCACGCGTACGCATCCAGGTGGTAATCTCGCAGGCCTGACAGGGAGAGCAAAGCCAGAACCGCTGTCTCGGCTGCCGCCATTTTGTGCAGCCGCGATTGCGGATGTCAGATTTCGGCAAATGAGCTGGCCGCGTCGAGCGACACAGATGTCATTGCATCCCGACAACCCGGCCTTGCGATGATCGCAACCGACAGCGGACGTTCGATTTCATCCACCGCACAAGCCAGAACCTGTAAGCAAAGTTCAACCAGGCGCCCGCATCGAAGCCAACGTGTTTCGCAACGCCTCCAGCCCCGCAGGCTTTGGCAGCAAGGGCCAGTCGCGCGAGCCATCGCCCAGATAGCTGCTGTCGGGATAACCGCTCATCACTACGAACGGGATTTTCCTGGCCTCCAGATCGAGCAACACGGCTTCGGAGGTCTCGATCCCCAGATTATAATCGATGATTGCGCCTGTGACCTCAACGCTCGCGAGCAGCGTCAGCGCATGATCGACCGAATTGGCCAGATAGACGTCATCTGCGCCCAGTTCACGCAGCGTCAGCTCAAGGTCGAGCGCGATCAGCATCTCGTCCTCGAGCACCAGAATCTTCAACATTCCGCACTCCCTCATTTTCGGGAGACAGTGACGGCCCGCCCCGGCCGTTTCACCCCACATTCACCCGAGCTCACCCCTGCGCCGGGAACTCTATGGTCACCAAAATAGCGCATGTCTGTTCATTAGTGAACACTTGGGGAACTTGGGGCGCATCCGTGAGTTTGCGGATTCATGCACGATATTGTCACGCCCGGGATAGACAGAAACAATCTGGCCGCCGCCCTCAACACCGCCGATCAGGCGCTCATGTCCAAGGTCGCGCGAATCGTGCGGTTGCCCGCCGGCACAAATCTCTATCAGCCCGGCGACATTGTGACGGCCGCCTATTTTCCGTTAGGCGATGCTGTCGCGACCTTCCATGCACTGATGGATGATGGCTCGGCAGTCGAAATCGCCATGATCGGGCGCGAGGGCGCGGTGGGCGGCATTGTCAGCTCGGGCCGGCTGGCGGCTTATTCCCGCTCCTGCGTCATGCATGGCGGTTATTTTGCCCGCATCGATTCCTCCGCGCTGGAGACGCTCAAGGCCAGTTCGCCGGCCATTCGGGACCTGCTCAGCCGCTATGCCGATTGCCTCCTGGCGCAGATCTTCCAGTCCGTCGCCTGCAATGCCGTCCACACCCTGGAGATGCGCGCCGCCAAATGGCTCACCGCCGCGGTCGATCGCACCGGCAGCCATCAGGTGATGATGACGCAGGAGGAATTCGGCGCGCTACTCGGCATCGCGCGCAGCTATGCCAGCCGCCTGATCAAGAGCCTCAAGGCGGACGGTCTGGTGGAGACCCGGCGCGGCTCGCTTATCGTGCTGGATGCCGAGCGCCTGAAGCAACGGGCCTGCACCTGCAACGACATGGTGCGCGCGCATTTTGATCATGTGCTTGCCGGCGTGTATCCGGAACCGTCCGACCTGGAGGACGCGCGGCAGAACCACCGGGCCTGACGCGGCCCGGCGTTTCCGGCATTACTGAGCCGCAGTCGTCGCCTCGGGCTGAGCGCATTTCGTGCGCTCCCCGGCGAGGCAGGCCGTCACCGCAGCCTCCCATTCCGCCCGCGCCTCGGCGGCCCGCGCCTGCGTGGCAGCGATCTCGGCGTCGCGCGCCGCCAGCGCCTCGCGATAGGCCTGCTCGCGCGCGGCCTGCTCCTCGGCGAGGCCCTGCCTGCGCGCCTCGATCTCGGCCATCTGTTGCGCGGCCAGGCGGGCCTGCTCGGCATGGAGCGCGCGGCGGGCCTCCTGCTCCTCCACGGAATCCTGGGCGGAGGCGGCGTTTGCTGAGATGAGCAAAGCGCCCGCAAGCGCGCCCAGCCTTATGGTGCGTCCGATGGTCATGTCCGTTCTCCGTTATGGCTGGCCCGCCCATGCACCGGTCGGGCCGCGCAGGCGTGGTCATTTCCTGCCCTGCACAATGCTACAATGACCGAGATCAAGACGGGATGCATGGCCGGCCCGATAGATTGTCCCTCGGGCCATCTCGCATCTGCGGCAGGGCGACCCTATCTGTGCTGCTGGCTGCACCTTGCCGCTGGATTCCCCGCAAGAACAGAGATAGAACACCGCTCATGAGCCTCACTCACATTTCCGTGCGCGGCGCGCGCGAGCACAATCTCAAGGGCATTGACGTGGATCTGCCGCGCGATGCGCTGGTCGTCATCACCGGCCTGTCGGGCAGCGGCAAGTCGAGCCTCGCCTTCGACACCATCTATGCCGAGGGGCAGCGCCGCTATGTGGAGTCGCTCTCCGCTTATGCGCGCCAGTTCCTGGAGATGATGCAGAAGCCGGACGTGGAGCATATCGACGGCCTCTCGCCTGCGATCAGCATCGAGCAGAAGACCACGAGCCGCAACCCGCGCTCCACCGTCGCGACCGTCACCGAGATCTATGATTATATGCGCCTGCTGTGGGCGCGCGTCGGCATCCCTTACTCCCCCGCCACCGGCCTGCCGATCAGCGCGCAGACGGTGAGCCAGATGGTCGACCGGGTGCTGGCGCTGCCGGAGGGCACGCGGCTCTATCTGCTCGCCCCGGTCGTGCGCGGCCGCAAGGGCGAGTATCGCAAGGAGCTGGCCGAGTGGCAGCGCGCCGGCTTCACCCGCGTGCGCATCGATGGCGAATTCTACCCCATCGAGGAGGCCCCCGCGCTCGACAAGAAGTACAAGCACGACATCGAGGTGGTGGTGGACCGCGTGGTCGTTCGCGAGGACATGGCCCAGCGGCTGGCCGAGAGCTTCGAGACCGCGCTAAAGTTGGCCGATGGGCTGGCTTATGTGGATCTGGCCGAGGGGACGGTGGCGGAATTGACCGGCACACCCTCCCCGTTCGTGTCGAGCGAAGTCGAGACACAAGAGGACAACGCTGCCGGCATCTCGACTTCGCTCGATACGAACGGAGGTGGTTCCAAGAGTAAGACGGGGATGAAGAATGCGGGAATTCCGGATAACCGCATCATCTTCAGCGAAAAATTCGCCTGCCCCGTCAGCGGCTTCACCATCACCGAGATCGAACCGCGCCTCTTCTCCTTCAACGCCCCGCAGGGCGCCTGCCCGGCCTGCGATGGTCTTGGCGAGAAGCTGGAGTTCGACGAGCAGCTCGTCGTCCCCAATGAGGCGCTGAGCCTCAAGAAGGGCGCGATCGTCCCCTGGGCCAAGTCCAACCCGCCCTCGCCTTATTACATGCAGGTGCTGGCCTCCCTCGCCAGGGAATTCGGCTTCAGCCTCGATACGCCGTGGAGCGAGCTGCCCGGCGAGGTGCGCCTCATCATCCTGCACGGCACCGGCGGCAAGCCGGTCACCCTCACCTTTCAGGACGGGCGCAAGAGCTACAGCGTCTCCAAGGCGTTCGAGGGCGTCATCGGCAATCTCAACCGCCGCATGCTCTCCACGGACAGCGCCTGGATGCGCGAGGAGCTGGGCAAGTTCCAGACCGCGCAGCCCTGCGAGACCTGCGGCGGCGCGCGCTTGAAGCCCGAGGCGCTGGCCGTGAAGGTGGCCATGCAGGACATCGCCACCCCCACCCGCATGAGCGTGGTGGATGCGCTGGCCTGGTTCACCACCCTGCCCGAGCACCTCACCGATCAGCAGAACCAGATCGCCCGCGCGATCCTCAAGGAGATCATCGAGCGCCTGGGCTTCCTCAACAATGTCGGCCTCGATTACCTCAATCTGGATCGCACCAGCGGCACGCTCTCGGGCGGCGAGAGCCAACGCATCCGCCTCGCCAGCCAGATCGGCTCGGGCCTCTCCGGGGTGCTCTATGTGCTGGACGAGCCGAGCATCGGCCTCCACCAGCGCGACAACGACATGCTGCTCGTCACCCTCAAGCGCCTGCGCGATCTCGGCAACACCGTCATCGTCGTGGAGCATGATGAGGACGCGATCCGCGCCGCCGATCATATCGTGGACATGGGGCCGGGCGCCGGCGTGCATGGCGGCCAGATCGTCGCGCAGGGCACGCTCGCCGATGTGCTGGCCACGCAAGGCTCGCTCACCGCCGATTATCTGAGCGGCGCGCGCGAGATCGCCGTGCCGGCCCGCCGCCGCAAGGGCAGCGGCAAGAAGCTGACCGTCAAGAATGCCCGCGCGAACAATCTGAAAGGCGTCAGCGCCTCCATCCCGCTCGGCACCTTCACCTGCATCACCGGCGTCTCCGGCTCGGGCAAGTCCAGCTTCACCATCGATACGCTCTATGCCGCCAGCGCCCGCGCGCTCAATGGCGCCCGCGTCATTGCCGGCGCGCATGACAAGATCGAGGGGCTGGAGCATCTCGACAAGGTGATCGACATCGATCAGTCGCCCATCGGCCGCACCCCGCGCTCCAACCCGGCGACCTACACCGGCGCCTTCACCAACATCCGCGACTGGTTCGCCGGCCTGCCGGAAAGCCAGGCACGCGGCTACAAGCCCGGCCGCTTCTCCTTCAACGTGAAGGGCGGCCGCTGCGAGGCCTGCTCGGGCGATGGCCTCATCAAGATCGAGATGCACTTCCTGCCGGATGTCTACGTCACCTGCGAGGAGTGCCACGGCAAGCGCTACAATCGCGAGACGCTGGAAGTGAAGTTCAAGGGCCACAGCATCGCCGACGTGCTGGACATGACGGTGGAAGACGCCGTCGAGTTCTTCAAGGCCGTGCCGCCCATCCGCGACAAGATGGCCATGCTCGCGGAAGTGGGCCTGGGCTATGTGAAGGTCGGCCAGCAGGCGACGACCCTCTCGGGCGGCGAGGCCCAGCGCGTGAAACTCGCCAAGGAGCTGAGCCGCAGGGCCACCGGCAACACGCTCTACATTCTCGATGAGCCCACCACCGGGCTACACTTTGAGGACGTGCGCAAACTGCTCGAAGTGCTCCACGCCCTCGTCGAGCAGGGCAACAGCGTCGTGGTGATCGAGCACAATCTCGATGTCATCAAGACCGCCGACTGGATCATCGACCTGGGGCCGGAAGGCGGCGTGAAGGGCGGCGAGATTGTTGCGGTCGGCACACCGGAGCAGGTGGTGAAGGAGAAGCGGAGTTATACGGGGCGGTATCTGGCGCCGTTGTTGGGGAAGAAGACGGTTAGCGAGGCGGCGGAGTGAGGACAAATTGTAGAGTACCTCTGCAACCTTTCTTGTTTTATTAGTCCTTGCGTCGTAGCAAGCCATTCATGGCTACCAAGCGCACAGCGACACTAACCGTTCGCGATTTCGCGTGCTTTACCGATGCTCAAATTGAGATCGATAGTCTGACGATTATCGTGGGACCACAGGCTAGCGGCAAGAGTTTGCTAGCAAGGCTTATATTTTTCTTCGGCCGTATACCCGAGTGGGTTATTGCGAGCGCGGAGCAAGGCGATAGTTTGCATGAATTTCGTCGAAAGGTTGAGCTCTCGTTTTTAGAGCTGTTTCCATCATCTGCTTGGGGCCGAACAAAGTTCAAGATTGACTTCGCCTTCGGGGATGAGATTTTTTCTATCCATCGACGAACCAGAGGTAAATCACCGGCTGACTTCGTGCAGTTTAGCATAAACAGTACGATGCAAAGCCGATACTTAGACCTCAGGGAACGCTTTGAAGCCTATCACCAGAAGTTTAATACTAACGAAATTCACTCATTTTATGGGGAAGATAGGGCACGTTACAATATAAGAAATGCTCTCCGTAGATATGTAGACAAGTTCAGGTACAAAACGATAGGCTTTACCCCTGCCGGCAGATCATTTTTCACGACCATGGGAAAAGCTGTTTCTGCATTTGACTCCGGTGGATTACTTGACGAGATAACTTTAGAGTTTGGTCGCAGGTTTATGGGACTTCGCGGAAACAGATTTAGTTTTCTGAGAAGGCTTTCATCGTACCCTCATTTCCCCGCCTATAAAGTTGACCAATCAAAGCAGAAAACACAGGCAAGAATTTTGGCATCTCTTATTGCAGGAGAGTTTGTCAAAGACGGAGATAATGAGTTCTTTTTGTCATCTGATGGACGAAAAGTTCCATTTGCTAATCTGTCGTCTGGTCAGCAAGAACTATTCCCTCTTCTGGCAACATTGATACTCGATGTTTTTGAACAAATAAATGGCGGAGACCAAAAACTATCAATAGTTGAAGAGCCCGAGGCTCATCTTTTTCCATCCTCCCAGAGCCGCTTAGTTGAGCTTTTCGCTTCCTCAATGTCGATGACCAAAAGCCGGCTTAGCTTCTTAATTACCACTCACAGCCCTTACGTTCTAGCGAAGTTAAATAACCTCCTAAAGGCCGATGAAATATTCTCCAAGAAAGACGAGGCATTGAGAAGAAAGGCGGCTAATATTATTGATCCTAATATTAGGATAAAACGTTCATCAGTGCGCGCATACTGTATAAATGGCGGAAAAACACAATCTATATTAAGATCTGACGGCCTCATAGTTGCGGAGTATATAGACAGCATATCGGAAGCAATTTCTGAAGAGTTTGAAGATTTACTAGAGCTTCAATATGGCTGAATTAGACAGCTGCACCTCGACAGTTAATGGCTCGCTAGTTGTCGTAAAGGGAGAGAATGGGAAAAAGGCTACTTTCACCAATGCTGAAAGGAAGCAGTATCAACGAGTGCGGATTGATGGGTGTGTTATTGAGAATGGTTCTGGAAAAGCTGTGGATTGGCTCCTTAGGCAGTCTGACCACGGAGACTTGCTAATTGAACTTAAAGGCAAGAATACTGATGAGGCTGCAAAACAAATTTATGCGACCTTAGAATCTATCTCGACAATTATTGATGAGCGTCGATCAGCTTTGGTTGTATCTAACCGGGTTCCTAAAGCTAGTGGAACAGCTCAAGCTCTACAGATGAAGATGATCAAAAATAAGAAATGTAAAGTTCGATTCCTCTCAGGAAATCGTACTTTTAATTTTGCAGACTTTTTCTGAGATCGATGCAATGTAACTGACTTGGACACGTGCTCATGTTCATGGGCATTCGATGATGCCCCCTGTCCTACAGCCCCCCATCCATCATATATGGCCCGTCCCCCTTTCTTCCCGGAGGACGATCATGGCCAGGCAGAGCCGCATTTCCCCCAAAGCCCCCACCAAAGCCACTGGCGGCGCGTCCGCTGCCTCCCGCCCCATCCGCCGCTCGGCGCAGCGCGCGGCGGCAAAGGCCCTCCCCGAGAATGCGCCCCAGAACGCACTCGTGCCCGTCCGCGCGCGGCAGGATGGCTGGACGCCGGAGCGCCAGCGCGCCTTCCTTGAGGCGCTGGCCGATACCGGCTGCGTGGATGCGGCCGCCAAATCCGTCGGCATGACGCGCCAGTCCGCCTGGCGCCTACGCCGCCGCAGCGATGCGCGCGCGTTCGATCTGGCGTGGGATGCCGCGCTGGAGCGGGCCATGCAGCAGCTCGTCTCGGTCGCGCTGGAGCGCGCCATCAACGGATCGGTGCGCCAGCGCTGGTATCATGGGCAGTTGATCGCGGAGGAGCGCGTCCATCATGATGGCCTGCTGCGGCATTTGCTGGAGCGCGGCCATGCGATGCTCGGCACCAGCCGCGAGCGCAATGTTCTGCGCGCGGGCTGGGAGAAGGGGCTGGATGCGCTGGAGCAGGGCCGGCCCATCGCGCCCGCGCCGCTGCCCCAATACAAGATTTGGCCTGACCCCAGAGGCGGCTGGCTCACCAATGCGCCGATTCCACCCGGCTATCGCGGTCGTGTTGTCGAGGAGCGCGGGGAATATGCCTTCCGCAACCTCACCGCAGAGGAAGTCGAAGCCTATAATCGCAAGCAGGCCAGGATCGAGGCGTACAACAAAGTGCAGCTCGATCGCTTCTGGGCGAACCTGTGAGCGCGCCCGCCCCGCTCTCCGCCGCAGGTCTTCCGCTGCTCGTCTTGCGCAGCCCTTTCGCGTTGCCAGCCTTCCGCCGTGCGGTCCGCGCGGGCACGCGCCGACATCCCGCCCGATTGGTCCTCGATGGACCGATGCCATCGGCACGCGCAGGACGCATCGTCGCGGTGCGCGAACGGCAGGCGAACGGCGCCGGAAACCGGCTCAAATCGCGGGTCGCGGGGCGTTTGGCGGGAGGGGAAGAAATTTATCTACCCTGTAACCTTCGTAACCTTCCAGCGCGCGGCGCGGGGCTGGCCGAGGCCCTTCGCGGGGCTCGCGCGCACAGGCGCAGGCGCCGCGGATCGCGCGGAAATCGCGGGGCGGCGTCGCGGGATTACGGGGGATGATCGGGGAGCGCCAGCGGGAGGAAAGAAGTCCGGCCCCCCGGGGGGTGGGGGGATGGGAGACCGGACCCTTTCAGCCGCTTGGCTGTGTGTGGGAGATCACCGCCGAAGCGACTTTCCCCCCTTTGGTGCAGCATTTCACTGAACCTGTTCCTATCAGATAGGAACGACACATGAACAAACAAGGCCAGCGCGACCAGAGGGGCGCGGGTTACGTTAGCCCGCTAAGCGCCTTCGGTTGGGCGCAAATGCGCCATGTCTGGCCGCAAGCCCGGCTGCCGCCGGGTCGCCCCGCCACGTGCAGCCCCCGGCCCCGGAACGCCTTCTCGGCGTCCTCCCGCCCATGCTTGTGGGAGCTGGAGCGGAAGGGATCGCGTCCGGGGCCGGAGATGGATCAGGTCGAGGATGTGCCGGAGCCGCCCATGCCGGTGCCCAGCCCGCTCGTGCCGAACACCTGCGATGTCTCGTTGGTGCCCGTCGTGCTGGTCGTGGTCACATTGCCGGCATAGCTGTCCGTCTGCACGCCGCCGGCCTGGACGCCGGGCCGCGTGCCCTGGGAGTAGTCGGCGGTGAAGAGACCCTCGGGCAGCGGCGTCTCCGCCTTCAGCGCCACGCGGTCGTCCTTGATGTGCTCGACATAGTCGATGTTGATCTCATGGTGCCGGTTGTCCGCGGAATCTTTCCGCGTGAGGACCATCATATCGCCGTCAACCTTGTCCACAGTGCCAACATGGCGGCCCGTGGCATCGGTCACGTCCATATGCTCCTTGATGCGCCATTTCTCGAACATGGCTCGCTCCTTTTCTGTGCTGTTACAATGATCTAAGGCGTATACTGGCACAACGGACGACACCCCGGACCGTTCCGCCAACCAGCCCCACCCGGCGCAGCGAGGCCACGGCTGGACGGACGGGGCGCCGATACAAATGATCACAAATGCACACAAAAGATGACGAGACCGGGCCACGCCGTTTTGATACCAGTCAATGCAACCGGCGACCGGGACAGTCACTGCAATGCAGGGATGAACACAGCGATGACCATCAGCCCCACGCCACGTTCCCGCGCCCTGCTGTCTGGCACCGCCGCCCTCCTCCTGCTGCTGGGCGGCTGCGCGCGACAGGCAGCAGACGCCGTGAGCAGCGCCCCTGACACGCCGGGCTTCCTGCTCGGCCTGTGGCACGGCTTCATCTTCCCCGTCGCGTGGATCCTCTCGCTGTTCCTGGACAATGTCGCGATCTACGCGGTGCCGAACAGCGGCGGCTGGTATGACTTCGGCTATTTCCTCGGCATCGTCGTCTTCGGCGTCGGCGCCCGCAAAACCAGGACCGTGACGGTCTATGTCGATCGCTGGCGCGGCCGATGATCCGCCGTCCGCGAACGCCCCCCCCTCTCCTCCGCTGCCACCCTCCCACATGTCTTGGAAGGACAAATTAATGCGTAAGTGGCACCGCTGGATTACCGTCTTCATCGGCATCTTCATGCTCTTCATCGCGCTGACCGGCCTCGGCAGCCATTTCGCGGCCATGTATGCGCAGGGCAGCATCTTCGAGGCCGAGGAGCGCAGCGCGCCAGCGCCGGCCGGCGCCCCTTCGCCCGCCCCTGCGGCAAGCGCTGGCGGCCCGCCGGCGCAGGGCGCTCAGCCCGCGCCCAGTTCCGCCCGCCAGTTGGTCGGCCTGTTCCACCACCTCCACTCCGGCGAGTTCTTCGGCCCGGCGGGCGTCGTGATTTCCCTCCTCTCCGGCTTCGCGCTGGTTTTCTTCGCCATCTCCGGCATGTGGATGTACATTCAGATGTTCCTCAACCGCCGCAGCCGCGGGCGCCGGGAGATGTTCTGGAAGTGACCACTGCCGCGCTCATCATGGCCGGTGTCTCGGGCACCTCGGCGCTGGGCGGTGCGATCATCCTCGCCCGCCCCGCGCGCACCGCGCAGGGTGTGTATGGCAAGCGCATCGCAGGCACGATGGCGCTCTCCTTCGCGCTCATCCTCGCGCTGTTCGCCTGGGGGCTGGAGCGCATGGCCGGCTGAACCCGCCGCAGTCCGCGGCGCCCACGAAAGTCAAGGCCGGGCGCGCAAAATTTACTGTGGATGAACGGCACATCGCCGCTAGACATTGTGGTGGATTGGGGTAGCATCCCCCTTCATCTAGTTATTTGTGCCCTACAGCCATCCTATCGCGGAGCCCGGAAAAATGTCGCTTCTCCAAGCCTCCAAGGTCTACAAGCCCTTCGAATATCCCTGGGCCTATGACTATTGGAAGCGCCAGCAGCAGGTCCACTGGATGCCCGAGGAAGTGCCTCTGGGCGAGGATTGCCGCGACTGGGCGCAGAAGCTCTCCGACCATGAGCGCAACCTGCTCACGCAGATCTTCCGCTTCTTCACCCAGGCGGACGTGGAAGTGCAGGATTGCTACCACGACAAATATGGTCGCGTGTTCAAGCCGACCGAGATCAAGATGATGCTGACCGCGTTCAGCAACATGGAGACGATCCACATCGCGGCCTACTCGCACCTGCTCGACACCATCGGCATGCCCGAGAGCGAATATTCGATGTTCCTCGAATATGACGAGATGCGCGCCAAGCATGATTACATGCAGCAGTTCGGCGTCGATAATGACGAGGATATCGCCCGCACGCTCGCCATGTTCGGCGGCTTTACCGAGGGCATGCAGCTCTTCGCCAGCTTCGCGATGCTGATGAACTTCCCGCGCTTCAACAAGATGAAGGGCATGGGGCAGATCGTCACCTGGTCCGTGCGCGACGAGAGCCTGCACTGCGAGGGCATCGTGCGCCTGTTCCACGAGTTCGTGAAAGAGCGGGGCTGCCTCACCAAGGCAGTGAAGGAAGACATTATCGATTGCTGCCAGAAGACGGTGCGGCTGGAGGATGCCTTCATCGACCTCGCCTTCGAGCAAGGCCCGGTGCCGGGCATGACCGCCAAGGAAATCAAGCGCTACATCCGCTACATCGCGGACTGGCGCCTCGGCCAGCTCGGCTTCCAGCCGATCTACATGATCGAGGATCACCCGCTCCCCTGGCTCGCTCCGCTGCTCAACGGCGTGGAGCACGCCAACTTCTTCGAGACGCGCGCCACCGAATATTCCAAGGGCGCCACGCGCGGCAACTGGAACGACGTGTGGGACAGCTTCGACCGCCGCAAGAAAAGCAAGGCGAACGACAGCGAAGTCGAGGCCGAAGGCGGCGAGGACATGTTCTCGCGCGCTGGGGTGGCGGCGGAGTAGGAATGAGCCGGCCAACGCTTGAGGATGGTGCAGTTCATGACTTGGCCCGATGTCCGCAGTGCAGCGTAGCAAATCCTCTGCTTACGCTAGTAGGAAAAGCTGATTTATATAGCGGCAGTGAATTCGAAGGATGGTGGTATTTTTCTGTAAAGTGTTCCAAGTGCGGACGACTTTCGTTGATGTTTGGCAGGACAAAAAACCGCCACTCAGCTGAGGGTGCAACCATCTTCGAAATTTTCCCGCAGATGGAATCTGTTTCAGACGAACTTCCATTAAAGGCAAAAAATTTCTTCAACAAGCAGTGGAATCTCGTCATGCGCCCGACGGCGCACTGATGCTAGCAGCGTCATCAATCGACGCAATGTTGAAGGAAAAGGGCTTCCGAGAAGGCAGTCTTTATAGGCGAATTGAACTCGCGGCAGAGGAAGGGATCCTAACTTCGGAAATGCGCGAATGGGCGCACGAAATACGACTGAGTGCCAACGAACCACGTCATGCCGATGACGATTACGAAGGTGCAACCAGCGCTGATGCAGAACAGATAATTGAATTCGCAAAAGCACTGGGACAATATCTGTTTGAGTTACCTTCCAAAGTGAAAAAATGGAAAGCTCAAGCCGTTAGTTAGTTTAAACCCACGCGACACACCTCCTCGGCGATTCTCAATTCTCGTTCCCCTTTCCGCCACATGAACCGCCCGTCGCGGGTGGTTCAGACGAATCGCAGTAAGCTCCGATCTGTTCTCCCGCTGCCGGGAGAGACAAGAACAGATGTCGGAGTGAGACAGATGTACAAGGCACTGAAGAACAGCATCGCGGCACTGGCGCTTGGCGCCGTGACCATCGGCGGCTTGGCCGCCACTCCCGCCTTCGCCGATCGCGGACGCGACAATGATCGGCACTGGAAGCGTGATCGTGACGATCGCCGCCATCATCATCGCGGGCATGACAATCGCCGCTGGGATCGCCACGACCATCGCGGTCGTGACCGCGTCGTGGTGATCGATCGCCGCCACGTCGTCCGCCCCGCCCCGCGCGTCGTCTATTCCTACGACTATAACCGGCCCGATCCGCGCTATCGCGGCTATTATGCCGATCGCTATTATCGCGGTGGCTATGAGCCGGTGCGCGTCTACCGCAACACCCGCGTCTATCGTGGCTATGATGATCGGTACTATTGCCGCCGTTCAGATGGCACGACCGGTCTGATCATCGGTGCAGCGGTCGGTGGACTGCTGGGCGACCAGATCGATCGCGGCCATTCCTCCATCCTCGGTGCGGTGCTGGGTGCCGGCGCGGGCGCGATGATCGGCCGGTCCATTGATCGGGGCGACGTTGTCTGCCGCTGAGCAAGGCATGAGACGCTGACACAAACTCAACCCGGCTGGCATGTGCGAGCCGGGTTGAGCTTTTCGGGCGTCAGTTGATGGCTTCTTCCCCCGCCTGCCCAACGGACTCGATGTCACGGCCAAGGCCTTTCACGGTCGCACAGGCGGACAGCAACACCGAAGCGCCCAACACTGCGACCAGAAGCATCGACATTCTTGTTTTCATTCTCAGATCCCTTTCCGATGCCGGACTTGCCATTCCAGCCAAAAGACTATTCCGGAAATCGGCAAGATAGGCAATCTGCCCCTGACGAGGCGCATTCCATTTCGCCGGGTGATTGTGGGTGTCGACTGCCCGTGCGAAAAGTGCCGCGCCCGGTGGGAACCGGGGCACGCGGCGCACGTATATGGTGTGATGAACCTTGGAGGAGGACAATCCATGGACCCCGTCACCATCGAAGACAGGCGCAAAGAGTTGCAGACCCTGCTCGCGCAAATCCAGGCCAATCCGTCACGCGACTGGAACCGAGAACGGCAGCGGATCATCGTGCTTCAGCAGATGGTCGCAGCCGAGCAGCCTCGCGCGCGCGCCTGATGAGAGACTGACGCCGACAACCGCGAAGGGCGCGGCGTCATCATGATTGAAAATGAGGCCGGACGGTCGGTGCGTGCGCGCGCTAGCCTCGCCCCGACCGGCTTCAGCTTTTCTTAATGAATCCCGACGATTCGTGGGTGGTTGCGGCGCTGCGATGAATTGAGTCCACAAGCTCTTGCCTTGGCGGAATCAGAGGAGGATAAGCGCCCCATTATGGGAAACAGCCGGCACGTGCCGCGCCGGCGGTCGGGAGAAGACGTTATGGCCATGCGCATGATCGGGCGCGCGCGGATGAAGTCCGCGATGCTGTTTACCGCTCTGCCACTGCTTGCGCTGGCGGGATGCACCACGACGAAAGTTGCTGAGGCACCGCTGGAGAATATCCCGTCGCCCATACCCGACAATGTTCCGCTGATCGAATTGCCGCCCCCGCCGCCGGTGCTGATCGGTGAGCACAAGGGTGAGGATATGTGGCACCTTCGCTCGGGCCTCAATGTAGCGGTGCTCCTTTGCCATGGACCTGACAATGAGGCGATGGTGGCGAGCTACAACAAGATGCTTTCCACGCACAAAGGCCTGTTGTCAGAGGCTGCACAGATCGAGGTCGATCTGTTCAAGGCGCGCGGTGGCCGCAAGTGGCAGGATTCCTACGACGACCACATGACGAAGGTCTATAACAGCTACTCACGCACATTGACGCGGGAAGTCTTCTGCAGCCGCTCCAAGAACCTGCTGGAGACGGCGGTGACTGCCACGCCGACGCAGTTCAGCGAGAACGCAACCGTGATGCTGTGGGAACTGAACAAGGCTGCGGGCCTGCCCGATCCAGACGGCAAACTCTCCCGCGCGGGGCATGCCAATGCCCATACACCCGCTACAACGCAGCCGGTGCAGACCGTTCAGGCGACGCCCGGCAGCGGATCCACCTCCCGCTGAAGCCGCGCCGAACGTTACCGTTGAGCTCCCTCAGCGTCCGTTGAGGGTTAGCTTTCCTCTTGGGGAACGGCGAGCGTCGCGCCAAAATCAAATGGCTTTGCTTCCGGCATGGACGCAATAAGCGCCTTGAAGCGCTCTTCGACGGTTTCTTTCCAGTTGCCGTGGGTCGAGACGTAAAGCGTGTTGTTGCGGATCGCGTCGACGATCATGTCCCCCACTTCCGTGGGTTCCATCCAGGTGTCCGAGACAACGCGCTTTGCGAGCTGCTGTTCGGTCTCCGCAAACCCGCTGTTCCCACGGAAGCGTTCGGGCCGGTTCTGGCCGGACTCGTGAATGCGGCTCTTGATGGGACCGGGCATCAGCACCGTCACGCCGATATTGTCTTCCGCCATGCTGTCGCGGATTGACTCCGACAAGGTGATAACGCCCGCCTTGGCCACAGCGTAGATGGCCATGAAGCTGGGCATCGGCGTAAGCCCGGCGAGCGAAGCCGTGTTGACGATATGGCCGCCACGCCCGCGGCGCCGCATACCCGGCGCAAATTCCATGATGCCATTAATCGGCCCCATCAGATTGACGCCAATACCATAGTCCCAATCGGCATAGGTGGCCTGATCGAACGGCCCCGAGGGGTCAATCCCTGCATTATTGACGAGAATGTCCGGGCCGCCCATCACCGCCTCGCATTCCTTGGCTGCCTCGCGCATCTGGTCACGATCCGAGACGTCGAGCCTGATGGTGTGGACATTGCGGCCCTGCTGGCGCTCCTCGAAGAACGCCTTGGCCTCATCGAGATGGTCCTGGCGAATGTCAGCCAGCACCAGCCTGGCGCCATTGGCCAGCAGTTGCTGGGCGATACCAAAGCCGATGCCGCTCGCCCCGCCCGTGATGAATGCCGTCGTGCCCGCAATGTCCATTGTGCTTCTCTCCGTCTGGCTGCTCGATATCAGCCTTGAAATGCTCACATGCGACCTAAACGCACAGCTTGGCCGTACGCAATATCTCGTGAACCGAAATCGGACAAAATCAACGACTGAAACAGCAGGCGCAGCGCCCGCCTCAGGGTCGATCTTCGCGAGGATGGGCGGCGCGCCACTCATCCGGGCGATCGAACGTCCCACGCCAGATACCGCGCCCAGCCTCGCGGGCCTCCCGCTCCCGTGCAGCGTGGATGCCCGCGCGACGCACGTCCCCACTCACAGCCCAGCCTTGCGCGACCAGATCAGCGGACACATCCGATACGCCGTCAACCGAGCAGGTCGCGACGGCGCGGCCGAAACGGTCGCTCGTCCGGCTTTCACAGCGCAGCCCGCCGCGCGCGACAAGCGCTTCCAGGGCTGATCGTGCCTCCTGCCCGCACAGCCATCGTGCGCCATCGCTCGTCTGGCAGGACTGGTGCAACTCAACGGCATCCATGTCGGCCAGGCGCACGATGCGGGCGCCAATGCGCAGCGTGTCACCGTCCATCACATGCACGCGCTCGCCATCCGCGGCCACAAGCTGCTCTTCCGGGCGAAGATAGGCAAGAACGGCAAGCAATATGACGAGCAGGACCAAACCGCCAAAGCGCCGCCGCCAACGCCGTCCCGGCATCGTCATCCAGTTGCTGTTGCCCGTCCTGTTCCAGCGGGACCGTCGAACGCTGATCAGTTTTTGGAGGTGGCCATGGATTTGACCGTGGCCAGCGTGTTCTTCACGTGATCGCGGTAGTCGAGAGCGCTGTGCACATAGACGATGCGCCCAGCCGGGCTGATCACATAAGAGGTACGGTCCGTCTTTCCAGCGAAGGCAGGATTGTCGCCCTTCAGCGCCACGTCATAGCCGGCGATCAGGCGCGGACCGGCAGAAGCGACCGCAAACTTTCCGCCGCACGCTTCGGTGGAAAAGCGCTGGAGCACATCGACCGGATCAGCCGACATGCCAATTACAGTCGCGCCTGCAGCCTTGAACTCATCCGCCATGTCGGCGAATTCCTTGGTCTCCGCCGTGCAGCCCTTGGTGAAGGCGGCAGGGAAGAAATAGAGCACCACCGGTCCCTTCTTCAGCGCTTCGGAGAGCTTGACGGAGAAGACCTTACCTGCGAGCGCACCGCGCGTCTCGAAATCAGGCGCCTTTGCACCGACCGGAAGCGCGGCGTGGGCTGCTGTCGCCAGAAGGACGCTGCCAAGCGTTGCAGCCAGTGCGGTCGTTGCTCTCCTGACGGTCATGATGTCGTTCCTGCCTGATGATCGATGAAGCGCGCAATCTGCCACAGAAGCCCTTGGCGTGCCAGCCCTCTCCGGTTACGAGCAGCCATGGCGATCGACCGCCTTGCCCTCACCAACTTCCGCAATCATGCCGACGCCCTGATTGCGCCTGATACATCGATGATCGTCCTGACCGGCGAGAATGGCGCGGGCAAGACCAATATATTGGAAGCGATTTCTCTGCTCGCCCCGGGTCGCGGCCTGCGTGGTGCCGCACTGCGTGACATGGCTCGACAGGGTGGCCCCGGTGGATTTGCTGTCTCGGCGCGACTGGGGGATTCGCAGATCGGCACCGGAACCGACGCAAGCGCCCCTGACAAGCGGCAGGTACGGATCGATGGGCGGACAACTCCCGCCAACAGCCTCTCAGTCAGGCTGGCACTTAGCTGGCTCACGCCAGCCATGGACCGGCTGTTTCTCGAAAGTCCGGGTGGGCGCCGACGGTTTCTGGATCGGCTGGTGCTCGCATATGACCCGGGCCACGCACATCACAGCACACGCTACGAAGCCGCCATGCGAGCACGCAACGCCCTGCTGGCCAACGAGGAGCCGGCCGATCCCGCGTGGCTCGCCGCGCTCGAAGCGCGCATGGCTGAGCATGGCGCGGCGATCGACTCTTCCCGTCGCGCACTGATCTCCGCGCTGGAGCAGGAGATTGATGCAAATGCACAGCATTTGTTCGCACGGCCAACCCTCGTCCTTTCGGGCGCAACGGAAGGCGAATTGGGACTCGCCGATCAACTAAGAGCGTCCCGTCAGCGCGACCGCGCGGCAGGTCGCACGCTTGCCGGACCCCATCGCAGCGATTTGCTTGTCCGGCATTTGAGCAAGGATCAAGACGCGGCCCTATGTTCAACGGGCGAGCAAAAAGCGTTGCTGCTCAGTATCATGCTCGCTCATGCCCAGCTCATCGGCTCGCATAGCGGAAGACAGCTGATCATTCTGCTGGATGAAGTCGCCGCCCATCTTGATCCGGCGCGACGGCGCGCCCTCTTCGAGCGTCTTCTCGCAACCGGCGGTCAGGTCTGGATGACAGGAACTGAAGCCAGCCTTTTTGAGGGTCTGGAACAGGCGAACTATTTCAACGTGGCCGCCGGTCAGATCATCCGGCGCTGAAACCAAGCCTTGCACGGCCGCTGATTATTGCGACGCTCCGTAAATCGCACGATGCGCTCGTTCGGCGAACCGGTCGGTCATTCCTGCGATGTAGTCGGCGATGTGGCGGCTGCGAAAAGGCTCTTCGATCGCGCAATTGGCATCCCAGGCAGATTCCATCAGCGCGGGATCGCGCTGATAGGCCTGAAACAAGCCGGCAACCACCACCCTCGCCCGGTCAGCTGCCGCAAGCTGGCTGGGATGGTGATAAAGATTGGCGTACATGAACCGCTTGAGCTGGCGCTCCTCCTCGCGCATCTCGTCGGAGAAGGCCACGACCGGTCGGCCAGCGGCACGGACAGCGGACACATCGCCGTCAACCAGGCCGAGAGCTTCAAGATTTGCGCGGGTGGTCTGGATGAGATCGTTTACCATGATGCCGATCTGGTCGCGGATCAGTTCGCGCTGGAGGCGCTCCGGCGGGAGATCGGGGTAACGAGCAACGACCTGCTCCCAGCATCTGCGGACGAAAGGCACTTCCAGCAGCTGATCCAGCGACAATATGCCCGCGCGCAGCCCATCGTCGATATCGTGATTGTCGTAGGCGACGTCGTCAGCGAGCGCCGCGACTTGGGCCTCGAGAGACGGCCAACTCGAAAGCTCGAGCGGGAAGGCATCGTCGACCTCTTTCATCGCCCAGTTGGGTGCCAGCACCGGACCATTGTGTTTGGCCAGACCCTCCAGCATTTCCCAACTCAGATTGAGACCGGAAAAGCGCGGATAGGCGTTCTCAAGGAGCGAAAGAGTCCTCAGACAGTGAGCGTTGTGATCGAAACCGCCATGCGAAATCAGGGCCTCCTCGAGCGCGTCCTCGCCGGAATGGCCGAACGGGGGATGGCCAATGTCATGAGCGAGGCACAACGCCTCTGTGAGATCCTCATTGAGCCCGAGAACGCGCGCAATCGTCCGCCCGATCTGCGCAACCTCAAGGCTGTGCGTGAGGCGGACACGGTAATGATCCCCATCGGGCGCAATGAACACCTGGGTTTTGTGGCGCAGCCGCCGAAAGCTGATCGAATGAATGATCCGGTCACGGTCGCGCTGAAAAATGTCGCGAGGACCGCGTGCTTCGCCGCCAAGCTCGGCATGCTGCCGCCCGCGGCTATCAGCCGGGTTGCAGGCATAGGATGCGAGGGCGCTCATTGTCCGCCGATCTTGGCAACTTCCTCGCCTGCTTCGCTCTGCCAGAAAAAGGCGTCGCTGCCCGCCTTCCGGAGCTCTGCAACGACCGCACGGGCATCTTCAGGCCGACGAAATGGCCCGATCAACAAGCGACGCGTCTCACCCCAGGCGGACGTCCAGCCATCATGACCGGCAAGCGTCTCTCCATACGTGCGTCGCAATCGGCGCAAGTCAAAAGCTAACGCATCCGGATCCCGTCCGGCTGCAAGTTGCACCCAGTTCCTTGACGGATTTGCAGCGAGCTTAGCCTTGCGTTCAGCTTCGGCTTTTCGAGCAGCCTCGGCCTTCGCACGGGCCTCTGCCTCGACTTTTGCCTTTGCAGCTGCTGCTGCCGATGCCGCCCGGCGCTGCTCCTGGATTCGCGCCACGGTTTCGAGATCGGCAACAGCAACCTGCCGCCGTTCCTGCTCAGGGACTTCCAGCGCCTGCAGTGTATCGCCCAACGAGCGCGCCGGTTGCGCGGGAGGAGATGGCGTTTGAGCTGTCGGGCGAGCGGCGCCAGCGTCGGAAGCCGCCGGTGTTGGCTGTGTCACAGAAGATTGCGCAGCACGCTGCGGCACAGCCGCGCGACTGGGTGGCTGCTGAACGACAGCCGCGGTGGCTCCACTATTGGAAACGGCAGATCGATCGGTCGAGGGTTGTGACGAATTTGAAGCCGCGCGCGCGGGCGGTGGCGGCGCAGCGTTGGACGCAGGAGAAGAGGGTTGGGATGCAGGGGCAGGCGCGGTTGTCACTACAACGGGTTTTGACTTGGACGCGGTTTGCGTGCGCCGGGCCTGCCGCGCCGCCCGCTCGGCCGCACGACGCTCGGCTGCCGTTTGACGCCGACCGCTTCCGTCGCGTTCGGCGCTAGCTACGGCTTGCGCATCGCGCGCGCGCACCGGCTCGGGCGCTGCCAGACGGAGCACATTTGCTGGATACTCGCCATAATGGACAGCCGACGCCTTTTGCGTAGCGCTCAACAGTGGCAGTCGCTGCATGTAAGGATCTAGCGCTTCGGCCAGCCCCTTGGGCATGCTGGACTGCATGATGGAGCGCGCATCGGCGATCCGCCCGTTCATCGCGAGGATGAATGCCCGCATGCGCCAGGCTTCACGGTCGCCTTCACCCAGCGCGGGCTGCAATTGCTGCTCTGCTTCTGCCAGATTGCCGGATATGCCCAACGAAACGGCGTAACGAAGTTGAGCGACACGGTCGGCCGGATTCATCTGAAGCGCCGCGCGGTAATCCTGTTGTGCTTTCGCCTGCTGGCCGGTGAGGTCGTAGGCCATCGCACGCTCGGCCAAATGTGCTTGCGCTCCGACACCCAGCGCGGCTGCGGCATCGAAATTGGCCGCAGCTTCAGCTGGTTGCTTCAGGGCGATCTGCACGACGGCGAGCCCCAGCCTGGCTCGCCCGTTGCGCCCATCCACCATGTTGGCGCGGGTGAAAAAGCCGTTGGCTGCCTGAACATCCCCCAGATCGAGCGCGGCCTGACCTGCCCCCAAAAGGGCGTTCACATCCTGAGGATTGCGGGAGAGCGACGCGAGATGTCGGTTCAGCGCAGCCACAGCCTCAGCCGGAGGGGTGGCCTGCACCATCTGTCCGCTCTGCGCGTAGACAGGAGCTGCGATGGCCACCGACAGGGCCAGAATGCAGCGCGTCAACCTCACGAATTCATACCCTTCCGTCCGGCGGAGCATCGAGATGCCCCGCCGCGAACAGTTTTACTGATTGTTCTGCCTGTTCAGGAAACGCGGGACCTCGAACTCCGTCCGATCGTTGTCGCTTTCCTCCGCATTGCTCTGACGCGCCTGTCCGCGAGCGAGCTGCGACATGCGCTCGAACAGCGTGCCACCGCCGACGACCTTGCCGGCAGGCTCTGCGGCCGGCTGCGGCGGATCAACCCGCAAGGGAGGCTCAGGCGAGACGCTGTTGTCGAGAACCAGCTCATCCTCACCGGTGATGTCATCAAAGGTCGACGCGACAAACCGGGGTGCCGGCTTGACGTCCTCCGGGGTAGATGAGGCCGCAACAGCCTTTGCCTCAGGTTCCTCTGGCGCAGTCTCGTGCTGCGCAGCGCTCAGGCCGCCCAGATCGAGTGTGTCATCCTGATGCGGCGTCGGCTCGGCGCGGGCAAGATTGGCAGGCGCCGACACGGACGGTGCCGCGGCGCGCGGGGCGGCAGCAACACCCATATCGCCCAGCTTGAACGGCTGGCTGCGAGACTGGGCCGTGGCACTGGCTTCATTGTCGATGCCTGTCGCAACCACCGAGACGCGAATCTTGCCGTTCAGCTGTTCATTGAAGGCCGAACCCCAGATGATGTTCGCATCGGGATCGACCAGCTCGCGGATGTGATTGGCGGCTTCATCGACTTCCATGAGGCGCATGTCTTCGCCACCGACGATCGACACGATCACACCCTTGGCGCCGCGCATCGACACACCGTCAAGCAGCGGATTGGCAATGGCTTTCTCGGCAGCCTCGAGAGCGCGGCCGTCGCCCTCGGCTTCGCCAGTGCCCATCATCGCCTTGCCCATCTCCTCCATCACCGAACGAACGTCGGCGAAGTCGAGATTGATGAGGCCCGGCATAACCATGAGATCGGTAATGCCGCGCACGCCCTGCTGCAGCACTTCGTCGGCCATTTCGAACGCTTCCTTGAAGGTCGTGTTCGGATTGGCGATCAGGAACAGATTCTGGTTCGGAATGACGATGAGGGTATCGACGTGCTTCTGCAGCTCTTCGATGCCCGAATCCGCCGAACGCATGCGGCGCGAACCTTCGAACGTGAACGGCTTGGTGACCACGCCGACCGTGAGGATGCCCTTCTCGCGCGCAGCCTTGGCGATGACGGGCGCCGCGCCAGTACCGGTGCCGCCGCCCATGCCTGCCGCGATGAAGCACATATGGACGCCCTCAAGCGCCTCCTGCACATCCGCGATGGTTTCTTCCGCCGCTGCCCGGCCAATGTCCGGCCGCGAGCCAGCGCCCAGTCCTTCAGTGATCCGGGGGCCAAGCTGAATCCGACGCTCCGCCGGAGAGGCATTGAGCGCCTGGGCATCCGTGTTAGCGACAATGAAATCGACGCCATCAACGGACGCGCCAATCATGTTCGCGATCGCGTTTCCGCCCGCCCCGCCGACGCCAATGACGGTGATCCGCGGCTTCAGCTCGTCCACATGGGGCGGACCGATCTCAATGCTCATCAACTATCTCCTCCGGGCGCAAACTGCGCCTTTCACCTTGTCGAGATTCATGCACCAGATGAGCGGCCAATTCACGCTCTTTTTAACCGTTCATCCACAATATATTGCGTTCCGACCTAATAGCCGGCCCGCAGTGCTGCGATCAGGCGCTGAACGACTGCCGCGCCGCGCGCCGTGTGGACGCGCTGCTCCCGCAAGGGGCGTTGCAGCAGGTCCTGCCGCTCCTTTGAAGCATAGAGCGCGAGGCCAGCCAGGGTCGCAAACGCCGGGCCACGATGCGCCTCCGGCATGGCGTCGAGCAGCTTGGGGCGACCAATGCGGACAGCACGACCGAGCGCCGTCTGGGCATAGTCTGCCATGCCTTTGAGTTCCGCGCCACCGCCAGTGAGAACCACCTGACGCCCGACGGGGGAATGGAAGCCCATCTCGCCAAGCGCTTTGTTCACTTCGGCCATCAACCGGTTCAGACGCTCGCAAATAACACCGACCAGCTCGGCCCGGGTCACCCGGCGCGCTTCCGTCTGCTCCGCGCTGCTCGCCGCGGGAGCAATCTCAATGATCTCCCGGAAATCACGCCGCGATTGCATGGCCGAACCATAGAAGCACTTCATGCGCTCAGCTTGACTGCGACGAATACCAAAGGCCGAGGCGATATCGTCCGTTACATCAGCCGCGCCAATCGGAATGGACTTAAGGCCGACCAGCATGCCCCCGATGTGCAAGGAGACATTCGTCACGCCGGCACCCAACTCGACCAGTGCAACACCGAGATCCCGCTCTTCGTCCGACAGGCAGGCCGCAGCCGTCGCCACCGGTGCGGCGATGATGCTCTGGACATCCAGATAGGCGCCACGAACGCTCGTTTCGAGATTCCGCAAGGGCGCACCGTCGGCCAGCACCACATGGACGTCGACTCCAAGCTGATCGGCATGAAGCCCCAATGGCCGCGCGACGCCGCGCATTCCGTCAATCGTGTATAACGTCGGCTGCGCCTGGAGGATCACGCGCCCGCCCGGATCGATCCGTTCCCGGGCCTGATCATATAAGCTTTCGATATCCGCCTGCTCAATCCGCCTTCCACCGACGTTGATCTCGACAGGCTCGACCTTGCTCTCAATGCTGCCGCCCGAGAAGCTGAGGATCACCTTTTCGATGTTGATACCGGCGACCTTTTCGGCTTGCTCGACTGTTTCTCGTACGGCCAGTTCCGTGCGCTCCATATCAACGACGAAGCCACGACGGACCCCCCTGCTCTCGCGCTGGCCCGTCCCCAGAACGGCGAGTGTGCCATCCTCCTGCTTGCGCGCGATCAGGGCCGACACCTTCCAGGTGCCGATGTCGATGGCCGTGATCAGTCCGTCACCGCGACCGGCCATATCTCAACCCTCCCGATTTTGGGCGGGCGATGCTGAAGGCCGTTCGGACTCCCCGGTCGTCACGACAGCCTCACTCTTCGCAGACGTCACAGCCGGAGCCTCAGCCTCCTTTTTGCCGGGTGGCAAGCGAAGTACAAAGCGCGCCGGATCGCGCATATCAAAGCGCAGGACACCGCGACCAAGCAGACGATCCACCCCGTCCATTCTCGCGAAGTTGACCAGCGCAGCTGAGGCCTCTGCTTCCCCTTCCGGCAGCATCAGTTGCTCGCCCGACTGAAACCGCAAATCCCACCGGCGATTGCCTACCCAGGTGGCGCCCGCGAGCATCGGCTTGAGCGCAGGGGCCGAATCCATCAACGCGGAAAGGGCTTCCGTTCGCTTGTTTGCGTCCGGCCCCACCACCAAGGGAAGGTCGGGAATGGCTTCGGGATCAATCGGACCCAGTTCGACGCCAGCAGCATCCACAAGAGTGAGCCGCCCGTCATTCTGCCACACGGCTGCCGGCTGACGCTCCACCACGTCCACGATCAGGGCGTCCGGCAAGCGGCGGGATATGCGAGCTTCCTTCACCCAGCCGAGCGTCATCACCTCATCGCGCAACCGATCCAAATCAACCGCGAGCATCGACCGCTCGACATATTTCACGGCAATATCGGACACCTGCATTTCGTCCATGCGTTCAAGGCCGCGCACTTCGATCTTCGCGACAGCAAAGCCGGCACGTCCGGCAAGATCATTCACTTCGGCCCGCAGCATCGCCGGGAGCCCAAGAAAACTGGCCATCAACCAGAACAGGGCAAGCAGGACCAAGCCGATCCCCCAGGTCATCAGCCGATTGATCTGCGCGGGGCTGAGCGGAACATAATCCAGCAGCTTGTCGAGATTGCTCCTCGCCCGCCGCGGCTTGCGGCCGCTCCGGTTCGTGCGCGCGCCGTTTGCCGAGCCGCGCTTTATCGTCGCGCTGTTCATCGCCTTCCCCCACGATCTGCCAGAGCCTCAGCGATAATATTCTCAACGAGATCGCTATAGCTCATACCCAAATATTTCGCCTGCTCCGGCACCAGGCTTAACGATGTCATGCCCGGCTGCGTGTTCACTTCGAGCAGGAAGAGCCCCTCCAAACCGCGCTCGTCATCCCAACGGAAATCAGAACGTGAGGTGCCCTTGCACCCTAGCAACTGGTGCGCCCGCAGCGCGATGTCCATCATCGCCGCTGCAATCTCGGCCGGCACGTCCGCCGGACAGATGTGGTCGGTCATGCCATCGGTATATTTGGCTTCATAATCGTAGAAGCCGCTCTTGGGGCGCAGTTCGGTGACGGCCAACGCACGATCACCGAGGACAGCGACCGTGAGCTCACGTCCCCGGATGAACGGCTCGGCCAGCAGATGATCGAATTCCTGCCATGGCCCCACAACGTCCCGCCCGATTGGGTTCCCATAATTGCCGTCCGGCATGATGATGGCAACGCCGACTGACGAGCCCTCATTCACCGGCTTCACCACATAGGGGCGCGGCAGCGGATCGGCCTGGAACAGATCTTCCGAGGCCACAATGTGCCCGCCGGGCATCGGGATGCCATGCGGCACGAGATGCTGCTTGGTCAGTTGCTTGTCGATGGCGATCACGGAGGTTGCGAGGCCGCTGTGCGTGTAAACGAAGCCCATGATGTCCATGAGCCCTTGCACCGAACCATCCTCACCCGGCACACCGTGCAGGGCATTGAACACCACATCGGGATTGGCGGCGATGAGTCTGGCCGGAAAATCGCGGCCTTCCGCCGGAGTGGCGCCAAGGTCAATCGGCACGACCTGATGCCCACGCTCTTCGAGCGCCTGAATGACGCCGCTGGCACTTGAGAGCGACACTTCTCGCTCCGCGGCCCAACCACCCATCAGGACGGCAACTTTGAGGGGCGGCAAACTCACTGGATGTCTCCGTCAGGCGACCGGCCCACGCGCTGGATTTCCCATTCGAGTGTAATGCCGCTGTCTGCCTGCACGCGGCGACGCACTTCTTCTCCGAGCTGCTCGATATCGGCGCTGGAAGCGGTGCCCGTGTTGATGAGGAAATTGGTGTGCTTCTCGCTCACTTGCGCCCCCCCGAGGCTAAGTCCCCGGCAGCCGGCGCGGTCGACAAGTTCCCAGGCCTTTTCACCGGGCGGATTCTTGAACGTCGAACCGCCGGTCTTGCTGCGTAGCGGCTGCGATTGCTCACGGGCGGCTGCAATCCGGTCCATTTCCGCCTGAATGGCCGCAGGCTCGGCAGGGTGGCCCCGAAAGGTTGCCGAGACCACAACCGCACCTGCAGGAAGGGCAGAATGGCGATAAGTGAAGCCGAGCGCGTCCAAAGCCATGGTCAGTCGCTCACCCGAACGCAGGATAACATCCGCTTCAACCAGAATGTCTTTCACTTCCCGGCCATAAGCGCCGCCATTCATGCGCACGAACCCGCCGACAGTGCCGGGGATGGAGCGGAGAAATTCAAGACCGCCAATACCGGCATCGCGCGCGGTGGAGGATACCAATATGCCCGAAGCGCCGCCGCCGCAGCGCAGCGTCGTCGCATCAAGTCGTTCTACCAGCGCAAACGGCTTGCCGAGCCGGACCACCACGCCCGCGACGCCGCCATCCCGCACAATGAGATTTGAGCCGAGGCCCAAGGCCATGACCGGGACAGCAGGATCAAGCTCCCTGAGAAACTGCGCGAGATCGTCAGGATCCGCAGGCTCGAACAGCCAGTCCGCCGCACCGCCGGCCTTGAACCAGACCAGAGGCGCAAGCGGCGCACCGGGGGTGAGCTTACCGCGCACGACAATGTCGCGGGGCGCCCCGCGGCGCTCAACACCGGCGGATGCGACGGGCGCGCTCAAGACCGGCCACCCCAGAGGCCCATCCAGCGGCGAACCATATCGGCCTGAGCCTCGCCGGCGCGATTCATCGCTTCACCCATGCCAAGGGCTGCCTGCCCGACATCCGCCCGCGCCTCGACCGCATCGAGCATGTCGCGCGCCATATCGAGGCTCTTGCCATGCACCTCGATCATGCGTTCCTGCATTTCGAGGCCGATACGCATCAGCTCCCACATCAGGCCGACTCCTTACGGGACGCGCCGATCGCAGCGGCAAGCCCGGCGGCCCATTTGGTGATGTCCCCCGCACCGAGACAGACGATCATGTCATCAGCCTTGAGATCAGCGGCGAGCGCTTCTGCGAGCGCGTCAGCGCCTGCGATGGTCTGGGCGGCGCGATGACCGCGGCGTTTCAGCCCGGCGACAAGCGCGTCAGCGCTCACGCCCTCAATCGGCTGCTCTCCGGCCGGGTAGACGGGCGAGACATAGACCACATCGGCATCGTTGAACGACTGCTGGAAGTCATCCATCAGATCGTTCAGGCGGGAGAAGCGGTGGGGCTGAACAACGGCGACAACTTTGCCTTTTGCGCCCTCGCGGGCTGCGGCGAGGACGGCGCGGATTTCCACCGGGTGATGGGCGTAATCGTCGATGATGATCGCCTTGCCGCCATCGACATCGATTTCGCCAACCTTGGTGAAACGCCGCTTCACGCCGCCGAAGTTCGCAAAGCCAGTCTGCACGGTTGCGTCATCGATGCCCATCTGCAGAGCGACGCCGATCGCCGCCATGGCGTTGAGGACGTTGTGACGGCCTGGCATGGGCATGGTGATGTCCGCAATGCGACGCGCACTGCCGTCCCGCTCCCGGATCTGCACATCGAACATGTTGCCGCCCGGCACGGGCCGGACGTTCTCGCCGCGAATGTCGGCCTGAGCCGAGAACCCATAAGTGACGATTCGGCGATCCTGCACGCGCGGTAGAATGGCCTGAACCTCGGGATGATCGAGGCAGAGCACGGCCGCGCCGTAGAAGGGCACATTTTCGACGAACTCGACGAAGGCATCCTTCACCGCGTCGAAGGAGCCATAATGGTCAAGATGCTCGGGATCGATATTGGTGACGACCGCATAAGTGCCGTCGAGCCGCAGGAAGCTGCCGTCGCTCTCGTCGGCCTCAACCACCATCCAGTCGCTGTTGCCCAGACGCGCGTTGGAGCCATAGCTGTTGATGATGCCACCATTGATGACAGTAGGATCAATGCCACCGGCATCCAGCAGAGCGGCAATCATCGACGTCGTCGTGGTCTTGCCATGCGTGCCGGCGACTGCGACAGTCGACTTGAGCCGCATCAGCTCTGCCAGCATTTCGGCGCGCCGAATGACCGGCACGCGGTTCTCGAGCGCCAGTTCCACCTCCGGATTGCCGCGCTTGATCGCCGTCGAGGTCACAACCACAGCCGCGTCGCCAAGGTTCTCTGGCTTATGACCGATCATGACGTTGATGCCGAGATCGCGCAGATGCTGGATGACATAGCCTTCCGACATGTCACTGCCCTGCACGCTATAGCCCATATTGTGCATCACCTCGGCAATGCCGGACATGCCGATGCCGCCAATGCCGATAAAATGGATGGTACCGATATCCGTGCCAACGCCCTTCATGCGCCCGCTCCCGCAAGACCGGTCATGGCCGGCGCCTCGACCCGCACGGTATCGATCGTTTGCGGCGCAGGACCGAAGCTCTCGATGAGATCACACAGATCCTTCACCGCATCAGGGCGCCCGCATTTGCGCGCGCGCTTGGCGGCGTTCTGCAGAGCACCCGGCTCCATGGCCAGCTTCTGCATCTGGCGCGCGAGCTCGGCAGGGGTGAACTTGCTCTGATCGATGGCGCGGGCGCCGCCCGCTTTCACCATCTCGATGACGTTGTAGGCTTGGTGATTATCCATGGCACTCGGCAGAGGTATGAGGATTGCGGGGCGACCCGCAGCGGTGAGTTCGGCAATGGTCGAGGCGCCCGCGCGGCCAATGACGAGATGCGACCAGGCCAGCTTCGTTGGCATGTCCTCGATATAGGTTGCGAGGTCTGCCGGGATCTCCATCTCCGCATAGAGCGCGCGGACCTGCTCGATGTCCTCGGGACGACATTGCTGCGTGACCTGCAGGCGACGGCGGAGGCTGATGGGCAGCATGCCAAGGCCCGCAGGCACCACTTGCGACAGGATCGAAGCGCCCTGGCTACCGCCCGTGACGAGCAGGCGAAGCACGCTCTCGTCCGAGAACACCGGAAAGGGTTCGTCGCGCAGGTCGAGGACGGATTCGCGCACCGGATTGCCGACCAGATAGGTCTTGTCGGCATGGCGCTTGGCGAGGCGCTTCACGTCCGGATAGGCCGTTGCGATGGCCGAAACCTCGCGGGCGACCAGTCGATTGACGCGACCGAGCACAGCGTTCTGCTCGTGCACGATCGCCGGTATGCCCTCGGCAAAGGCACCCAGCATCGCCGGGAGCGCGGGATAGCCGCCGAAACCCACAACCGCGGACGGCTCGAAGGTCGAGTAGAGCTGCCGCGCCATGGCGCGCCCTTCAAGAATGGCCTTGAAGCCCCTGATCCAGCCCCTGATGCCGCCCGACATGCGGCCAGCGGGGAGAACATGGGTCTGGACGTCCTCGAACAGGCCCGGAATGCGGGCGCCCCGCTCATCCGTGATGAGGGCGACGCGATGACCGCGCGCCATGAGTTCATGGGCTATGGCATGCGCGGGAACCATGTGCCCGCCCGTGCCGCCAGCGGCCAGAACATAGTGCCGGAAGAGGCTCATCGTCCGCTCCATGTCACCACATAAGGCGAGCGCGACATATATGGGTTGCGGCGCGTGAACGCCAGCAAGAGGCCAATACCGGCGCACAAGGCAATCATCGAAGAGCCGCCATAGCTGATGAACGGAAGCGTCATGCCCTTGGATGGGAAGATATGAATGTTCACGCCCATGTTGATGACCGCCTGAATGCCCATGACGAAAACAAGCCCGGACGTTGCCATGACGATGAAGGGATCCTCCTCATCCAGCAACCGCAACAACACGCGCACGATGATCGCGAGATAGACCAAAGCGATGGCAATGCACGCGATGAGGCCGAACTCCTCGCCGATCACCGAGAAAATATAGTCGGTGTGCGCCTCTGGCAGGTTGAACTTCGCGCTGCCGCCGCCAGGGCCGACGCCCGTCAGACCGCCGCGCGTGATGGTCGCATAAGCGAGTTGCACCTGATCGGGCCCGGCCGCGGGATCGACGACAGGGTTGAGGAAGGAATCAATCCGTTCCCGCCCATTGTCGTAGAAGAGATAGGTCAGCACGAAGAGGCCAAGCCCCCCGCAGGCGAAACCGGCAAGTAGTTTGATCGATGCTCCGCCTACCAGCAGGAGAGCGCCCCAGCAGGCGACGAAAATGACAGTCTGTCCGAAATCCGGCTGACGCATGAGCAGCAAAGCGACGATCGCGGTGAGCATGCCGGTCAATGGAATGACGGGCAGAGACGGGTCACGGGCGCGGAGCGACAGGAGCCACGCCAGAGCAACCACGAAGAACGGCTTGAGAAACTCGGAAGGCTGAAACCGCAACGCGCCAGCGCCGAGCCAGCGTGTGGCGCCATTCACGCTTGTGCCAATCAGCGGCACAAGCACCAGCATCACTGCAAACAAGACCGCCAGACCGACCGCAAGACGCCGCGCCTGCGTGCGCGGCAACATGGAAATCACGATCATGATGGGAAGGCCGAGGCCAATCCACATGAGCTGGCGATAGAAGAAGTAGAGCGGGGTCAACGCTTCTGTGCGCGAGGAAAGTTTGGCAGCCGCGACCGGGGACGCTGCCGCGACAGCAACCAGTCCGATGGCGATGAGCGCCACGATGAGGCCGAGGAGCACCCGGTCGATTTCCCAAAACCAGATCGCCAGCGCCGTGCGCTCGCGGGGAAGTGGTTTACCGGGCCGGGCACGCAAAGGAGACAGGGCGGCATCCAGCTGAAGGGCAGATGCAGCCTTGGGGGCTGCGCCCTCCACCATGGTCACACCTTCTTCGCCGCGATCACTCATGCCGGTGCCCCCGCCTTGTCCCGCAAAGCCGCGACGGCGGCTGCAAATGCATCGCCGCGCGCCTCAAAATCCCGGAACTGATCAAAAGAAGCGCAAGCCGGCGATAACAGGACGACATCCCCCGGCTGCGCATGCCTGGCAGCCTCGGCGACGGCGGTCACCATCAGCTCACACTCGGTAACGGGCACGCCGGCTTCACCCAGCAGACGAGCAAACAACGGCCCCGCTTCGCCAATGGTGTAGCCCCGCGCGACATTCGGAAAGCCGGGAGCGCACTCATCGAGCGAATCCGACTTGGCGAGACCGCCGAGTATCCAGTGGAGACGCGGACGTCCCCCGACCGGCGGCCAGGCCGCGAGTGCCGGCGCAGTCGAAGCCGCATTGGTCGCCTTGCTGTCGTTCACATACAGCACCCCGTCGATCTCGGCGACGCGCTGCATCCGGTGCGGCAGGCTGACATAGCTGGCCAGCGCCTCGGCAGTTTTTTCCGGCGCGATGCCGAGTGCGTCAGCGACGGCCATGGCCACAGCGACGTTCTGTGCATTGTGCGGCCCCTGCAAAGCCGGCCACCGGGCCTGATCGGCAGGAACGACTGAACGCGCCGTAACTTGGCGGGCATGAGGAAGACCCTTCGCTATGCGGCGCGTCACTTCATCATCCACGGCGATCACAGCAACGCGATCAGGCGATTGCATGGCGAAGAGCCGCTCCTTGGAAGCGACATAACCTTCGAACCCGTCATAGCGATCAAGATGATCGGGCGTGATATTGAGCAGAACGGAAACGTCGCAATCGAGGCTGAAGGTCAGATCGATCTGGTAGCTGGACAGCTCGAGCACATAAACGCCTCCTGCTGGCAGCGGCGCCTGCGCCAGAATGGGCAGGCCGATATTGCCGCCCATGCGAGAAGGCAGGCCTGCGGTTCGAACGATATGATCGATGAGCGCCGTCGTCGTCGACTTGCCGTTCGTCCCCGTGATGCCGACCACCCGATGAGCAGGCAGACTGGCCCGTGCGAGTGCGAACAGTTCGATGTCACCGATGATCGGAACGCCCGCGCTCCGCGCCCGGCAGGTAACCGGATGGCGATTGAGGGGCACACCGGGAGAGACGACGAGCGCATCAAGGCCCGCAAGGTCCATCTCCATCGGATCACCCAACTGAGCCTTGCCGGCGACAAGCGCCCGCGCATCCTCACGCTGATCCCAGGCAATCACCTGCGCGCCGCTGGCGGCGAGCGCGTCAACCGTGGCGAGCCCCGAGCGGGCCAGCCCCAGAACGGCATAACGCTTGCCGGCAAAGGCGGGGGAAACGATCACCGCAGCTTCAACGTTGCAAGGCCGGCAAGGGCGAGCACGAACGACACGATCCAGAAGCGGATCACGACCGTGGATTCCGGCCAGCCAAGCTGCTCGAAATGATGGTGGATGGGCGCCATCTTGAACACGCGCTTTCCCGTGCGCTTGTAAAAGAACACCTGGATGACGACTGACATTGCTTCCACGACGAAAATGCCGCCGATGACCGCCAGCACAATCTCATGATGGGCGGCGACGGCGATCACACCGATGGTTCCGCCGAGCGCAAGGCTGCCCGTATCCCCCATGAAAACCGCTGCGGGCGGCGCATTGAACCAGAGGAAGGCAAGGCAGGCGCCGACAATCGCGCCGCCGAGGATCACGAGATCACCGGCACCAGGAACATGGGGAATGCCGAGATAGGCAGCATAATCCGCGCGGCCCACGAGGTAGACGATCAGCATGAAAGCCATGGACGCCACGATGACCGGCATGGAGGCAAGGCCATCCAGCCCATCGGTAAGGTTCACCGCATTGCCGAACGCGACAATGACGAAAGCGCCGAAAACATAATAAAACGGTCCGAGATCGAGGGCGCCACCGCTCCAGAACGGCAGATACAACAAGGTGCCATTCTCATTCACGATCAGCCAGGTGGCAAAGCCCGCAATGGCGAACTCCGCAAGCAGGCGCGCACGGGCAGAGAGGCCCTTGTGGCTCGCTTTTGTCACCTTGTCATAATCGTCCATGAAGCCGATCGCGCCGAAGCCGAGCGTGACGATGAGACAGGCCCAGATGTAGATCGATTCCACATTCATCCAGAGCAGCACTGCGCTTGCCATGGCCGTGAGAATCATGAGGCCGCCCATGGTGGGCGTGCCGCGCTTCACGAAATGCGTCTGCGGTCCATCCTCGCGGATCGGCTGCCCCTTGCCCTGCCGGACACGCAGCCAGCCGATGAAGCGCGGGCCGATGACCAGCCCGATAATGAGCGCGGTCATGATCGCTGCCCCCGCCCGGAAGGTCAGGTAGCGAAACAGGTTGAAGATACCTGGGAAGTTGAGTTGTTCAGCGAGCCAGTAAAGCATCACGCCACCTCGCTTGCCGAAAGGCGTTCGACAAGTCGCGAAAGTCCGATGCTGTTCGACCCCTTGATCAGGACAACATCGCCATTCTTCAGATTTGATCTTGCAAATTCAATTGCTTGATCTGCATTTTCGACTCGTTCCAGCGAAATCTCTCCCGCCAGCGCGTCGGCGAGCGGTGCCGTTTCCTCGCCGACCAGAAGCGCAAGATCGACCTGCGCCGCGCGCACTGCTTGCGCAAGCCCGGCATGAAGCGCGGCAGACTGGTCACCCAGCTCCTTCATGGCGCCAAGAATGGCGATGCGGCGGCGCGCCGGCTCCTGCCCCAGCTGTGCCAGCGTGGCCACCATGGAGGCTGGATTGGCATTGTAGGATTCGTCGATGACGAGCGCTTCACCGCCGTCGGCCGTGGCAATTGGGCGGCGGGCGCCGCGGCCCGGCAGGCCCGTCATTTCCGCAAGCGCGAGTCCGGCCTGCGCCAGATCACCCCCGGCAGCCTCGACAACCGCGAGCACGCCGAGGGCATTGCTTACCCAGTGGCGCCCTGGCATGCCGACGGTGAAGCTCAGGCGCCCCGAGCGCGTCTGCGCCGTAATCCGCGTGCCGGCAGGCCCGGCGGGCATTTCATCGATGAGCCGAACGTCAGCGTCTGCGCCGACACCGAAGGACACGACCTGGCTTGCGTAGTGAGCGGCGATGTCGGCGAGCAGACTCGCATGCGGCGAATCCGCAGGGATGACCGCTGTCCCGCCCTCGACAAGGCCTTCAAAGATCTCAGCCTTGGCGAGGGCAATCTTCTCTTCCGTACCGAAATATTCGATGTGCGCTGGGGCAATGGTGGTGACAATGGCGATGTGCGGGCGAACCAGCGCAGTGAGCGCGCGCAGTTCCCCCTCATGGTTCATGCCCATCTCGAACACGCCGTAGCGCGCCTCGCGGGGCATGCGTGCAAGGGAGAGCGGGACACCGACATGATTGTTATAGCTTTTGAGGGAGCGATGGGCTGCGCCATGGCTCATCCTGTCAAACGCTCTGAACAACGCTTCCTTGACGCCTGTTTTGCCGACCGAGCCGGTGACACCGACGACCTTGGCTTGGGTGCGGGCGCGCGCCGCCTTGCCGAGGTCATCAAGACCGCGCGCAGTATCCTCGACCCGGACGCAAGGGCCTTCGACCGCCCGATCAACGAGCAGCCCCGCTGCGCCGGATGAAAGTGCGCCAGGAATATAGGTGTGACCGTCCGCGCTTTCGCCATGCAGCGCGACGAACAGATCTCCGCCGGTGACTTCGCGACTGTCGAACGCAACACCGGTCACCTCGAAGGACGAGGATGCCACGCCGTTCGTCGCCCGGGCGATTTCATCCGAGGTCCAGAGCACGCTCATGCAGCGCATTCCCGTGCGACGGTCACGTCGTCGAACGGCAGGACGCGGTCGCCTATGATCTGGCCCTGCTCATGGCCCTTGCCGGCGAGCAAAACGATGTCCTCTGGTCCCGCCTCGGCGATGGCAGCGGCGATGGCGGCGCGGCGGCCGCCGATTTCGCTCGCGCCCGGCGCACCCGCCATGATGGCCGAACGGATGACCTGCGGATCCTCGCCGCGCGGATTATCGTCGGTGACGATCACGACATCGCTAAGTTCGCTCGCGACGCTGCCCATCAGCGGGCGCTTGCCTGCATCACGGTCACCGCCGGCACCGAAGACCGTGATCAACCGGCCGCGCACATGCGGGCGCAATGCCTCGATGGCAGCGCGCAAACCATCGGGCGTATGCGCGTAATCGACATAGACCGGCGCGCCAGCCGTCGTGATGACTGCACGCTCGAGGCGACCGCGCACCGGCTGCACACGGGAAAGCAATCCCAGCACCGACGACAACGTCCCGCCGGTGGCCAGCACCAAGCCGGCGGAAACGAGCGCGTTGGCGGCCTGATAGGCGCCGATGAGCGGTAGATCGACCTTGTGCGTGCCGCCTTCCGCTTCGATCAAGAGGGTCTGCCCGAGATGCGTCGGGGTCTGTTTGACCAGCCGGAGCGTCTCACCGTTTTCCCCGACCGTGAGGAGGCGCAGGCCGCGCCGCCGAACATGATCGATCACTTCCGCCGAACGCGGATCATCTGCCCAGACGACAGCGGTACCGTCGTCCGCCACCACCTCATCGAAGAGCCGCATCTTGGCCGCGAAATACATGTCCATGGTGCCATGATAATCGAGATGATCACGGCTCAGATTGGTGAAGGCACCGGCGACCACGCGAGGCCCCTCGGCCCGATATTGCGCGAGACCATGGCTGGAAGCCTCATACGCAACATGATCGATGCGCTCTTTGGCAAGACCGGCAAGATTGGATAGGAACGTCACGACATCGGGCGTCGTCAGGCCGGTAGACACCTGATCCACCGACGTGGTGACACCAAGCGTGCCGATGGATGCCGCGCCATGGCCCATCATCCGCCAGAGCTGGCGCGTCAACTCGACCGTCGAGGTCTTGCCGTTCGTGCCCGTTACCGCGACCAGCGTTTCCGGATAGGGCCCGTAGTAGCGCGCGGCCAGACTTGCAAAAAGGCGGCGCGGCTCCTCCGAAGCGATGTGCGGAACGCCTTCCACCCGAGCATCAGGTGCCGCCACAACGGCAATGGCGCCAGCAGCAATGGCAGCGGAAATGAAATCCTCACCATTGACTCGCGCACCCCGGAATGCGCCGAAGACAGCGCCGGACGCAACCTTGCGGTGATCAAGCGCAAAGCCACTTACCTCGCCATCCATGGCAGGATCGATGGAGTCGGACACCAGCGTTGAAAGACGCATCATTGGGCCTCCTCTTCGTCATCCACCAATGGAGTCAACTCTGAAATATCGACATCCCGAAATGCCTCGGGATACACGCCGAGCAACGGTGCAGCGCGAGAGACAAACGCCTTCACGACCGGCGCCGCCGTGTAGGCCGCCGTCCGAATGCCGGGGAAGCGGGCACTGCCCTGCGGCTCATCCATCATCACGACCACGACATAACGCGGCGCCTCCATGGGAAAGGCCGCCGCAAAGGTCGAAACAAGCGAGCGACGGGCATAGCCGCCGTCCTTGGGCTTTTCTGCCGTACCGGTCTTTCCGCCCACCCGATAGCCCTCGGCATCGGCGTTCCGCCCCGTACCGGTCTGCACGATCATGCGCAGGAGCTGCCGCATCTTGGCACTGGTCTGCTCGGAGAACACGCGGCGAGCCTCGGGCTTTTCGCCGGGCTTGCGCTTGATGACGGTTGTGGGATGCCAGATGCCACCATTGACCAGCGCGGCATAGGCGCTCGCCAGATGCATAGGCGTCACCGCGATACCGTGGCCATAGGCCGTCGTCATGATCGTGGTGCGATACCAGCGCGCGGGAAAGAGGGTACCAGCCTGCTCACGCAACTCGATGGTCGCCGGGCGATCGAACTCAAGCGACCGATAGGCTGCCTCAAGCGGCTTTTGGCCCATTTCGTCGGCAATGCGGGCGGTGACGATGTTGCTGGAATGGACAAGTGCTTCCGGCACCGTCAGCCACCGACCCAGCGGATGATCATCCTTGATGGTGAAGCGCCCGACCGGCAGCGGCGCCGTCGCATCATAGCGCTTGCTCATGCTCACAATCACACCCGCGTCCATGGCGATGGCGAAAGAGAGGGGTTTGAACGTGGAGCCAAGCTCGTACCGCGCCTGAACGACCCGATTGCAGCGAGGAGACATGTCGCAGGTGATCTGCCCTCGCCGCATCTTGCCGTCCGGCCCCTTGACCATCGGCGCCTCGACCGGGTCGATCCGATTGGGGTTGAATGTCGGTAGCGAGGCCATGGCCATCACTTCACCACTGCGCGAATCCAGAACGATGCCGACGGCGCCCTTGGCGTTCTGCTCGGCCATGCCCAGAGAAAGCTCTTCCTCGAGCGCGGCCTGCACACGGCTGTCGATCGAGAGTTGGAGAGGCTGCCCGCGCGTGCGCTCATCCTTGAGGCGCTCGTCAAATGCGCGCTCGACACCCATGGCGCCGAACCCGTCACGATTGACGAAGCCGACCAGATGCGCAGCGAGCGTGCGCTGAGGATAAAGTCGCTCAGCCTCGCGCGGGAATTCGATACCGATCTCACCAAGCGCATTCACCGCCGCAACATCGCGCGGCACGGCGCGCGTACGCAGGTAATTCCACTGCCCGCCCGAGGTCAGCTTCGCGTAAAAATCGGCTTCGGACTGATCGGGGAATATGGCGTGGAGCTTGCGGGCAAGGTCGCGCGGATCGCCGAGCAGGCGATCACGACGCACCGCGATGGCATATCCGTCAATATCCCGCGCCAGCGGAACGCCGTTACGATCGACAATATCGGCGCGGCCCGGGATCGGGATCGGGCTTGCCATACGCTCGGCCTGCGTGCCGGCATCGACCCCCATCCAGACCATTTTCGCCGCCATCACCATGGTGATCGCGGCGAAAATGAGGAGAAGGAGCATAACCCGGCCATGGGCAACTGTGACCAGATCAATCTGTTTCCGATTATCGGATCGCGGCTCCGGCCGCGCGAGAATGGTGGCCATCAGGGCACGCGGGCTTCACTCAGGGCCGGACCGCCGAGCAACTTTTCATCCAGCAAGGCGAGACGCGCGTTCTTGCGGGCCGCCGGATCCGGCTCAACCGTCTTGCGGGGCGACGCTTCGCCGGAAGCTTCCGACGCACGCGCGACGACACCGTTTCGCCGCGGCTGGCCGATGACCGGCTTCGGCTCCGCTGCGGACGCCGTCCGAATGAAGGCAAACTCTGAGGCCACCGACTCCGCGCGGCTCTGAGCCGGCTTTTCGGCAGCTTCGGCCTGAGCGGGAACAGCTGAACTCTCCGCCATAGCGGTCATGACGGGCGGGGGGCTGTATCCGCCAGACACGGGAGCCATCCGGTCCAGATTGGCCAGCGCCCGCTCATTGGGGAGGTACTGCGCCGGCCCCGGAACATAAAGCCGCAGATCACTGGTATTCCAGGCATGCAGCTGACGCATGGTCGCACGCGCGCCAAACTCCGCCTCCAGATAGCGAATATCGCTCCGGGTCCAGCGAATCTGGTCAATGGTATGGCGCACGGCGTTGCGCTCGGTCGCCACCTGCAGACTGATCAGATAGGCGGCCAGCGCTCCCATCGCGACCAAGAGAATCCACATGATGCTTTGCAAACGCTTGATGGCAATCATGATCGTGCTCCCACGGAGGCGTTCGAGGCAGGGGCTTCCGTCCGCACGGCGCTGCGCAGCGTGGCAGACCGCGAACGGGGGTTGGATCGGATCTCGGCTTCACCTGGACGGATGGCGCGAGCGGGCTTGTGAAAGGTCGGCCGGACACCGGATTTGACTTCCGGACGGTGGCGCGACCCAGCGCCTTCCTGTCCGCTGCGAGACCGCAGAAAGTTCTTCACGATGCGGTCTTCCAGACTGTGGAAGGTGACGACCGCCAGACGCCCGCCGGGCCGAAGCACGGCTTCCGCAGCATCCAGTCCCCGCTCAAGGGCATCCAGTTCGCCGTTGAGATGAATACGAATTGCCTGAAAGGTGCGGGTCGCCGGATCGGTCTTGTCGCCGGGACGCTTGCCCAGCGCGCGATGCACCGCACCCACAAGATCACCAACCGTCACGAGGGGGCGCGCCGCGACAATGGCACGGGCAACGCGGCGCGATTGCCGCTCTTCCCCATAATGATAGAGGACGTCGGCCAGCTCTGCCTCATCCACCCGATTGAGAAACTCGGCAGCCGTCTCGCCCGACTGGCTCATCCGCATATCCAGCGGCGCGTCGGGAAAGCGGAAGGAGAAGCCGCGATGCCCACGGTCAAGCTGCATTGAGGACACGCCGATGTCCAGCGTCACACCATCCACGGAATCGACGCCAGCCTCAGCCAGCAAGCGATCCATTTGCGCAAAATTGCCCGACAGCAGCGTGATCGCGCCACCACTTGCAGCAACGACAGCCTGCCCTTCTGCAATCGCGTCAGGATCCTGATCGATTGCGAAGACATGGGCGCCGTGCGCGGCCATGGCGCGGCTGTACCCGCCGGCACCGAATGTGCCGTCGACGTGACGCTCGCCAGGGGCAATGGCGAGCGCGTCCAGCACTTCGTCGAGCAGCACGGGGCGGTGCGGCTCGGCCGGCGGGTTCGCGGGGGAGAGAGCATTCATCAATGCGCCTCCCGCTTGGACTTGAGCTCTTCCAGGAACGTCTCGCATTCCTCGATGGCGAGCAGATTGGCCGTGTTTTCAGCAAGGAAACGCTCGGGGCTCCAGAGCTGAACCAGGCGACCGCCACCGACGATGAAGACGGCATCGGTAATTCCGTAGAGGCGCCGAAAAGCCGGCGGCAGAGTGAATCTGCCGCCGGAGTCGATGGTGACCGTCTTGATGGTGCTCCAGAAGTTCGCATCGGCCATTTCGGCGTCGAAATCCTCGCCGCGGGTCATGGCGATCCGGGCGGTTTCATCAAACTTGTTCTGGAAGAAATCGAGCTGGCGGCTGCCGAACAGGGACACATATTTGCGGGTGGGGTCTGCCCGCACGAGCATATTGCCGGGCTGGGTGCTGTGCTCATTGAGAACGGAGCGGAATGACATGGGCAGCGCGAAGCGCCCCTTGCCATCCAGGGCGCTGGCCCCGTTCCCCATGAAATAAGCCGATGACACCCAACGAACTCCCTGCGCGGGCGCACGTTTTCCCGCTCCGGAAAGCACTGAAGCTCACCGGCCCTTAGACTCGCGAAAATACGAGCGCCCCTAGGCATGCAGTGTTAGCAGCACGCGCCCGGGGAGAAAAGGGAGAATCTTGGATAGAGTGGGAAATGATGGGAAATTCTTGGGCAGATCAGGGAGGATTTGCCTCCGTTTGCCGTATGTTCTTTTTATGATCTTCATTTGTATTTTGGATCGGCTGGGCAAACAGGGGACGGCGCACCACAGGGAGCGAAACGAGGGACAGCGCCAGCAGCAGAAGCAAAGCCGAGCGAAGGCCGAGAACGAGCGACTCTTCACCCCTCATCCATCCAGTGAACCCGATGGACGAAAAGGCTTCACTCCGCAGCCAGGCCGAGAGCAACTCCGGCGCATCGCTTGTCCGGTCACGACGGCTGACGGCATCGTGCGACGCAAGCGTCCAGAGCCGATCATCGATCCAGTCAGCGTCCGCAATGAGGAGTGCGCGGCCCTCCCCCGGCTGGCATCTGGCGATAAGGCCGTCCTCGGCGAGTACGCAATCGGATGACCCCGCCCGGACCTGAAAGCGCGATGCGCCCGCCAGCTGGAGCAAGGCGCCCGATGCCAATATCCGGCGATCAACGGCGTCCGCGCCATGGCCGTCCCCATGACTGCCCGCGCTCACTTCCGCTGCTTCCAGTCGCAACCCCCAATGAGTCAGCAGCGGATCAAGCAGGCTGGTGAGCGGCGCCCGCGCCGGATGCGCCAGTGGGCGTGGGTCCGGCCAGAGAAGCAGCGGATCGGCCAGAATGACAGCCAGGCCGCCCCGGCGCACCCAGCTATCCAGCGCGACCAGCTCCTCAGGGGCCATGGCGCGAGGCTGGGCGAGGAGGATCACGTCTAGCTCGGCGAGACTTTGTTCGCTCAACGCGTCGAGAGGGTGAATACGCGCCTGCGGCTCAAGCACTTGCAACAGCGGAGAGCGCAGACCGATCGACTCGGCCGCCGGGAGTCCGAGCACAGCCCCCATCGCCACACCCTGCAACGGAAGTGCCGAGAAGAGGCCAACCTTGCGCCACTCCGCATCCGTACTTTGGGACGCTGCCTCCCGCAACGCTGGCACGCCCGCGTTTGCCACCAGCAACGACGCGGCTCCAAGTCCCAATGCCGCGATGAGCCGCACTGACCTCGATCGCCTATCGACCGTTGTCCAGACGCCGGCGACGAGCACTAGCCCCAGCGCCAGCGCGACCATGCCCGCCCATGGCGGACGGATCGCGGACTGAGCGAGCAACAACAGCGCAGGCAGGGTGACGACGGCCCAGATCATAGCGGCGTTTAACCAGGGACGTAGGGAGCCTGTGTCGATCCCGCCATGTTCGACAGCTTGCCGGCGACAGCGCGCCAGAAGAACATATGAAAATATGATGGCGCCCGTGCCCGGCAACAGCCAATCCAGCGGATCAAGCCGGCCAGTCCACAAGGCTGTGCCCGTCAACCCGAGAAGCAGCGCCAGTGCAGCGGGGACCAGCGTGACCGCCAGCAACAGGACATTGCGGAGCATCACCGAAATCTGGCCGCAGCGTCAGGGCGTCTGCGGCGATTGGGACTGGGGCTGCTCGCGATCCTGATCCATCCGTTCGCGCAACTGCGGGTCCGGCTCGAGATCGGGAACGGGGGACGGGAGGATAGGCGTACTGCTTTCCGGCGTGGTTGGCGTCACGCCAAGATCGGCAAGCGGCTCATTGTTCGTCGATGCCTGGCTCGCGGCGCTATTGCCGCCCGACTGAAGGGATGCAGACGGCACATCGGCCGACGTCGCCGCGCTCTCGCTGCCGCCATCCTTGCGAACGGCATCCACGATAAGATTGGCGAGCGTGACGACGAGCAACACGGCAGCCAGTCCTACCAGTCCGATCTGGACCCGCTGCAGCTCTTCGCGATGGGCGCGGACGTCTCCCTTCCGGCTCAATGCGTCCCGCTCGGTCCGACCGTCCGACATCATGCGCTCCCTAGTCTGTCAGCCATGGGAATGGCGTGAGCCCTTTGGAAACCAGCCAGTCGCGATTGTAAAGCGTCGAGAGATAACGCAGGCCCGTGTCGCAAAGAATGGTCACGACGCGGCTGCCGGGGCCGAGCTGCCGCCCCAGAGCGACGGCACCGGCGACGTTGATGCCGGTGGAGAGGCCGACGCACAGGCCCTCGCCCATCAGCTTTTCCACCCAGAACATGCCTTCCTCATCGGACATGCGGAACTGCGTATCGACCGGCGCGCCCTCGAGATTGGCGGTGATCCGCCCCTGCCCGATGCCCTCGGCAACCGACGAACCCTCGGCCTTCAGCTCGCCATGCGCGTAATAATTGTAGAGCGCGGCCCCATAAGGATCGGTCAGCGCAATGGTGACGGCCTCGCTCTTCTGCTTGAGGCCCAGCCCGACACCGGCCAGCGTACCGCCCGTGCCTGCTGCGCAGGTGAAGCCATCAATGTGGCCATCCATCTGCGCCCAGATTTCCTCAGCCGTGCCGACGATATGGGCCTTGCGGTTGGCAATGTTGTCGAACTGATTGGCCCAGATCGCATTCGGCGTTTCCTCGGCCAGCCGGCGGGACGTGTGCACGAAATGACCGGGGTTGGAATAAGGCGCGGCGGGAACGAGTACGAGTTCGGCACCCAGCGCCCGCAGCGTATCCATCTTCTCCCGGCTCTGCGTCTCGGGCATGACGATGATCGTGCGATAGCCCTTTGCATTGCCGACAAGCGCAAGGCCGATACCCGTGTTCCCCGCCGTTCCCTCGACGATCGTGCCGCCGGGCCGGAGCAGGCCCTTCTCCTCGGCATCCTCGACAATGAACAGCGCGGCACGGTCCTTGACCGACGCACCGGGGTTCATGAACTCGCATTTTCCGAAGATCTCGGCGCCGCTGGCCTCCGACGGTCCCGCCAGGCGAACGAGAGGCGTATTGCCGATAAGGGAGAGCGTGTTGGGATGGACGGTCATACAGACTGACTAGGACGACAAGACGCGCTCGGCAAGGAAGGAGATATCACGGCCAGCGCAAGCATAACTTGCATCGCCAAACCGCAAAGCTCCTATCATTCCGAGCTGACGAGTGCCTGCTCTTCCTCGGCTTTCTCACGCGCGTTGCGGCGATCGGTGAACCAGATGAAGATCAGTGTCAGCTCGTAAAGCAGGCAAAGCGGTATCGCCAGCATCAGCTGCGAGACGACATCCGGCGGCGTGATGACCGCTGCCACGGCAACAGCGCCGACAATGAAGTAGCGGCGCGCGCCCACCAGTTGCGCGCGGGAGACAATGCCCGCGCGATTGAGCAGCATCATCAGCACCGGCAACAGAAAACTGATCCCGAACGCGAGGATGAACTGCATGACCAGGCTGAGATAACTGTCGATGCTCGGCAGCGCCTCAAGCTGCAAACCACCGGCGTCCCCTTGGAAACGCAGGAAAAAGTGGAAAGCCGTCGGCATGACAAGATAATAAGCGAAGGCCGCTCCCCCGACGAACAATACGGGCGTTGCCAGCAGGAAGGGGAGCAGGGCGCGCTTTTCCTTGGCATAGAGGCCCGGCGCAACGAAGGCCCAAAGCTGATTGGCGGTAATGGGGAACGAGATGAAGAATGCCCCGAACATGGCCACCTTCAACTCCACGAAGAAGGCCTCGTAGAGCTTGGTGTAAACCAGCTTTCCTACACTATCCCCAAAGCCCTGCTTGAGGGGCTCGACGAGGAATCCAAGAATCTCGCTAGCGAAATAATAGCAGACGGCGCCCGAAATGATGAGCGCAGCCACGCAAAGCAGGAGCCGCTTCCTCAGTTCGATCAAATGATCAAGCAGCGGGGCCTTGGTGTCGTCAATATCGTTCATGCCGTGCGCGATCCGGTAGGTCCGTCAGACATATCGAGCGGCAAGCTCGCCTGATCCGCATCATCTTTCCGATCCTTCGAATCGGAGACTTCAGGCCCGGTGCTTTCATCTCGTGCGGATTCCACCGTGAGGTCTGCCGCTGGAGCGGCCTTGTCGTCCGCAACCAGCTCCGGTGCGATCAGGCTTGGTTCCGCCGCTTCCGACGTCGAATCCGACGCCTCACCTCCAGCGTCGGTCTTGCGTGTCTCGTTCATGATCTTCTGGTTCTGGGCCGCCCACTGCTTCTGCAGCTCTTCCAGTTCGGCCTCACGGACCATCGCATCGATGCCGCTGCGGAAGTGGCGTGCCATTCCGCGCGCTTTCCCGACCACTTGTCCAAATTTGTAAAGCGCGCGCGGCAAATCCTTGGGGCCGATCACGAGGACCGCCACCACCGCAATCAGCAGCAGCTCTGTCGAAGCGATGTCAAACATGACCGGTTGGCCTGATCAGCCTGCCCGGATCAGCTATCGAGCTTCTGCTCTTCGCGCGTCGCAGTTTGCTCAGCGGGCGCGGATTGACGATCGATGCGTTGCGCAGGCTTGGCCGCGCTCGCTGTCTCGCCCTCATCATCCGAAAGGCCCTTCTTGAAGCTCTTAATACCCTTGGCGACATCGCCCATCAGACTGGAGATGCGTCCGCCGCCGAACAGCAGCACGATCACCAGCACCAGCACGACCCAGTGAATCGGGGAACCGAAACCCATCAGAAATCTCCTGTGAATGCTCTATAACTAGGCCCTGCGCGTGCATTGCGCAATGGCCATACCGGCACGATGGCTTGCTTCCGCACAGCGGACACTCAAGATTCGTCCCCTTCATCTTCTTCGTCTTTTTCCAGCAACGACTGGGATTCGAGCGATTCCATCGCGAGATCTACCGGATCAAGCAGGCCTGCGGCGCGCAGATCCTCGATGCCGGGGAGATCGCGGCGGCTTGAAAGGCCGAAATGGCTCAGAAAATCAGGGGTTGTGGCGTAAGTCAGCGGGCGCCCCGGCACTTCGCGACGCCCAGCCGGACGAATCCAGCCTGCCTCCATCAGCACGTCCAATGTACCCTTGGCGACCTGCACGCCGCGAATCGCCTCAATCTCGGCGCGACTTACCGGCTCATGATAGGCAATGATCGCCAGCGTCTCGACCGCGGCACGGCTGAGCTTGCGCGGCTCCTCGCGTTCACGGCGCAGGATGTGGCTGAGATCAGCCGCAGTCTGGAAATGCCAGCGCCCGCCCCGCTCGACCAGTTCGATGCCACGGCCCGCATAACGCGCTGCGAGCGCTGCGAGGCAGGGGCGCACATCGCCATCCAGTCCGGCATGGCGCGCGATCTCGAGAACGCTCAACGGCGCCTCGGCGGCGAAGAGCACTGCTTCCACCAGACGCTCAGCATCAGCGGGAGGGTCTGCGATCGTGCCGGCCGCGCGATCAGGCAGATGATCGGACTCGCTCATGCCGGTGCCACCGATGATTTGAGATACAGAGGTGCGAACGTCTCTTCCTGCCGGATTTCGATGCGACCAAGCCGCGCCAGCTCGAGCGCTGCCAGAAAGCTGCTGGCAAGAGCCGACCGGCGGAGCTGCGGATCGGCTGTATCGGGCAGGAACCGGCCCAGTTCGGCCCAATCCAGTTCCATGCCGAGCAATCGGGAGACTCGCTCGATCGCTTCATCGAGCGTCATGACAGCCCGGCGATGAACGATGTGGATACGCGGTGCCGTGCGGGCCTTCAGCTGGCCGTACGCCTGAATGAGATCGAACAGGCTCGCCTGCCAAATGATGGATCGCGGTCGATGCAATCCTTCCGGAGCGGGCCTCACGAACACATCGCGACCGAGCCTGTCTCGCGCCATCAGCCGGGCGCCCGCCTCGCGCATGGCTTCCAGCCGCTGCAGGCGCAGATGCAGGCGCAAGGCCAGTTCTTCGGGCGAAGGGTCGGGTTGCGCTTCCTTCGGAAGCAGCAGGCCCGACTTCAGATAGGCCAGCCAGGCCGCCATCACCAGATAATCGGCGGCCAGCTCCAGCCTCAGCTCCGCTGCTTCCTCGATGAAGCGCAGATACTGCTCGACAAGGGCGAGGATGGAAATTTCACGCAGATCGACTTTCTGTGTGCGGGCGAGAGCGAGCAGGAGGTCAAGTGGACCTTCCCAGCTTTCGACTGACACGTTGAGCACCGCATCGCCCGGCAGACGCCGGACGGGCTCCATCCACTCGCCTTCGGCCGCGCCGGCAGACATCCCGTCAGACAGATTGCCGGGCGCCTCCTGGGTCATGCCAGGACTTTCGCCAGCAGGGCATCGCGTGTCGCCATTGCCCGTTCCCCAGACCATTCGGAATCGGGGCCGGCCTCGATGCTCTTCATGGCCCGATCCAGTCGCGCGCGCGCGACATCGCTCATGTCCTGCAGGCGCGCCGCGATGGCGGTCATTTCATCCATCCGGCCCCAGCAATTAAGCGCCAAGTCACAACCGGCGGCCACGACGGCCTCTGCGAGTTCATCCGCCGGACCATTGAGAGCCTTCATGTCGAGATCGTCGGACATGAGCAGACCGTCAAAGCCGATCCCTTCCCGGATGATCTCACCAATCACGCGGGGTGAGAGACTGGCGGGCCGTTCCGCATCCCAGGCCGTGTACACGATATGCGCGGTCATCCCTACCGGTGCGTCGCGCAACGCACGGAAGGGCGCCAGGTCGCGCTCCAAGTCCCAACTGCTTGCCGAGACAGTCGGCAAAGCAAGATGACTGTCGACAAGCGCACGACCATGGCCCGGCATATGCTTGACGATGCCGACCACCGCGCTGCTCCGCAGGCCTTCCAGCGTGGCGCGACCCAGCGCGGCCACGCGCATCGGCTCCTCCCCGAACGAGCGATCGCCCACAATGTCGCTTGCACCGGCATAGCGCAGATCGAGGACCGGCGCGGCATTGGCGGTGATGCCCACTTCAGCGAGCATACTGCCGAGCAGGCGCGCATTGCAGCGTGCTGCCTCGATCGCGCTCGACGGGGCGACTTCGTAGAGCGCGTCGAACCGGGCGGCAGGCGGACATTCCGGCCATTCGGGCGGACGCATCCGCGCCACGCGCCCGCCTTCCTGATCGATCATAATGAAGAGATCGTCGCGACCGGCAAGGTCGCGCAGATCGTCGGTGAGCGCCCGGAGCTGAGCGCGATCCCTGATATTGCGCCCGAAGAGGATGTAGCCCGCCGGATCGCAGGCCTGAAACAGGGCGCGCTCCTCGGCGCTCACGCGCTCGCCGGCAAGGCCGAAGATGACGGGCTTCATCGCGCCATCTCGACGGGGCGCGTCGCTCGGCGCGCCCGGCTCAGCGGACCACTATGCAATTTTCGCCCGCCACGCGCAGCCGTCCGCAGGTCTCGGTCGCCGCGGCCTGCGATGCCACGCCCACGCGCAAGCGATAGAGCGTGCGTCCGCCCGTTTCGACAGGCTCGACGCTGTGATCGAGCGGGGCGAGGTAATCGAAGCGGCTGGAATGCTTCTTCCAGACCTCTTCGGCAATCGCACGAGACGCGAATGCGCCAAGTTGCACGCGCGGCCCGGTCAGCGTTCCGTTGTCTTTCTCCGGCGGCGCTGCGGCCACGGCGGGGCGGGTTGCAGGTCCGGTTCGCACCGGGGCGCTGACCGAAGGCTTCGTCGCCGGCTTGGACGCCGGGACGGCGAGCGCTGGAGCGGTGGGCTCGACTGCGGGCCGCAAGTCCGTCCGCGGCGCCTCGGGCACCCGGCTGGCATCGATGCGGCCAGACGCTTCCTGCCCCTCGCTCGCGGCGAAGGCCTCGTCCCCCTCCCCTTCGAAGGTGCGCGCGTCGGAAGCGTTGGCGGGGATCTTGTAATTCTTGCTCTCGGCGGCGATCAGCGGCGCATCGCCGTCAGAGCCGGTGCGATCACGGTTGTTGAGCCAATAGCCGCCCGTCACGATCACGCCCAGAAGCACAAGGCCCAGAACCACCAGACCGACGATCCTGAGCGGCGAAACGGACTCGGGCTCTTCCTCGATACCAGCGGGTTCCAGCCAGGGCAGCCGGTCCTCGTCATCCAGATTGAGACCGTTGCTCTGTTCCCCGACTGACATCAGTTCATCTCCTCAAGCGCCTTCACTCCCATCAAGGCGAGGCCGTTCCTGATAACCTGCCCGATTCCGGCGCTCAAGTGCAGTCGCGCGGCGGTCAGTGCAGGATCGCCTGCGACGATGACGCGGCGCTCGGGCTGATCATTGCCCAGGTTCCACCAGCCGTGGAAGCTCGCGGCGAGATCATAGAGATAGAAAGCGATCCGGTGCGGCTCGCGCGCATTGGCGGCGGCCTCGACAACGCGGGGGAATGTCGCCAGCTGCTTGACGAGATCCAGCTCCTCCGGGCCGAACAGCGTGCTGTCCACGGCCGGCAAACCATCCGGGAACGTCTCCTGCACGCGGCGCCCGAGCGAGGCGATGCGCGCATGGGCGTATTGCACGTAGAAGACCGGATTGTCCTTGCTCGCCTCGACTACCTTCGCAAAGTCGAAATCCATCTGCGCATCGGCCTTGCGGGTGAGCATGGTGAAGCGCACGACATCCTTGCCGACCTCGTTCACCACATCGGCGAGCGTCACGAAATTGCCGGCACGCTTGCTCATCTTCACCGGCTCGCCATCGCGCAGCAGACGCACCATCTGGACGAGCTTGACGTCGAAGCGGACCTTGCCCTCGGTCAGCGCGGCCACGGCGGCCTGAATGCGCTTCACCGTACCCGCATGATCGGCACCCCAGATATCGATAAGCTGATCGGCGGTCTGGGCCTTCTGGAAATGATAGGCCATGTCGGCGCCGAAATAGGTCCAGCTTCCGTTGGACTTCTTGATCGGTCGATCCTGATCGTCGCCGAACTTGGTCGAGCGGAACAGCGGCAGTTCGACCGGCTCCCAATCCTCGGGCGTCTCGCCCTTGGGGGCTTCCAGCACGCCGTCATAGACCAGATCGTGCTCGCGCAGCCATTGCTCGGCCTCCTCGGGCTTGCCCGCAGCCTGCAAGGCGGCCTCGGACGAGAAGACGTCATGGTGAATGCCGAGCAGCGCCAGATCGGCCCGGATCATGTCCATCATCTGCGCCACCGCGGTCTCGCGGAAGAGGGCGAGCCACTCGTTCTCCGGCGCATCGACGAAGCGGCTGCCATAATGCGTCGCCAACTGATGCCCCACCGGCACGAGATAGGCACCGGGATACAGCCCCTCCGGCACCTCGCCGACTTCCTCGCCCAGCGCCTCGCGATAGCGGAGGTGGACGGAGCGGGCGAGAACATCAACCTGGCCGCCGGCGTCGTTGATATAATATTCGCGGGTGACCTGGTGACCGGCGAACTGCAGCAGGCTGGCGAGCGCATCGCCCACCACCGCGCCACGGCAGTGCCCCATGTGCATGGGACCGGTCGGATTGGCGGAGACGTACTCGATGTTGACGTTGACACCCTCGCCCATGGTCGAGCGACCATAATTTTCGCCTGCTTCGTGGACAGCAGCCAGCTCGGCTTCCCAGCAGGTGCGCACGAGGCGCAGGTTGATGAAGCCGGGGCCGGCGATCTCGACCGCCTCCACATCTGGCAGGGCGCGCAGCCGGGTGGCGATCAGTTCGGCAAGGGCGCGCGGGTTGGTGCCGGCGGGCTTGGCGAGCACCATCGCGGCGTTGGTCGCCATGTCACCATGAGCAGGGTCGCGCGGCGGCTCGACTGTCACGGCGGCACGGTTGAGGCCGGCGGGCAGTTCGCCGGCCTGCACCATGTCGTTGAGCAGGCCGTCCAGCGCGGCAGCGATTCGGGCGAAGATATTCATCGGGTCAGCGGTCCTGTCAGCATCGGCGGCGCGGCTGCAGGATGCTGCGGTCGTCCGGCCGCCGGAAAAATCAGCGGGTCACGTTATAGCGGAGCTGGTCGCTGGTGAGGTTGAACCCCAGGAGCAGCTCGAAACTGCTTCGCTGGATCGCCTCGCGCACTTCCGGGCGGGCCAGCGGATCGAGCGCGGCATCTTCATCGCCAGTGCGGCGTGGCCGGGTGATCAGGCGCTCGATCTCGGGCGGCAGGGTCGCGGCCTCGCGATTGATATAGGCCGCAGCACTCCCATCCGCCTCGGCACGCAAAGACCCTTGCGCGAAGTTGAGCCGCACCGTGGCGATACGCTTGGCGGTCACCGACGTGCCGCCGCGCACGACGGCAGAAAAGACGGGCAGGTCAACCGAGCGGGCCGGGCCGGCATCGCGGCGCACCGCGACGACCTTGTACCCGACCTGCGAATAGATGTCCGCGTCGCCTGTCGTGCAGGTCGGGCGCAAGTCCGTCAGCGTCGCGACCACGTCGATCGCGTTGGCATCCCGGCTGTCCGCAGGATCGAACAGGGTGATGTCACCGGTATGCGCTGCCACGGCCACGGTCGGGCAGGCAGTGCGGAACTGGATGATCCCCTGTCCGGCGGAGTCGATGTCGCCGCGCTTCGCGCAGCCGGCCATCAAGGCGACGAGGGCTGCCAGAATGGCGGGTTTCGATACAGCGGCGATCCGCACGATGGCTCCAATTCCTTCATACTCGGGCGCGCAGGATCTGTCCCGCGTGCGATCAGGTCCGCGCTTCTTAGTCGCGCTCCCACGGGCGCGCAACCGAAAGGGCGTATGGCCCGGATGGGGCGTGCGAGACGTCGCGCGGCGCAGATGACCGCAGGATGAACCGCTGTCCTTTGCACCCACCGGGGCTGGCCAGAGCGCGGAAGGTTACGAAGGTTACGGGGTAAACAAATTTATTCCCTTCCCTCCAACGCCAATCTTTCCCTCCCGCAACTTGAAAAATCGACCACGCCATAAGGACTGATTAAGCGCAAATGCTGGCTGTAGGACAGACCCGGCACGCCTTGAGTCCTCGATTGCCCTCTGTTCCGGCTTTCCCTTGCGCGACCATGCCCCTAATGGGGCTGCATGGATGGATCGACAGACAAGACCGATGCCCCTGCCCCCGGCCAGCGTCCTGCGCTGAGGGTGCTGGTGGCCGCACCGCGCGGCTTTTGCGCAGGCGTGGACCGGGCGATCATGATCGTGGACCGGGCGCTCGAGAAGTTCGGCGCGCCGGTCTATGTGCGACACGAAATCGTCCACAACCGGTTCGTCGTCGATGGACTGCGCGCGAAAGGCGCCGTGTTCGTGGACGAGCTGGATCAGGTGCCCGATGGGCGCCCGGTCGTCTTCTCGGCCCATGGCGTGCCCAAGGCGGTGCCCGCCAATGCGCAGGCACGGGGCCTCGATTATCTCGATGCGACCTGCCCGCTGGTCTCCAAGGTTCATCGCCAGGCCGAACGGCAAGTGGAGGCTGGCCGCCACATCCTCTTCATCGGCCATGCCAACCATCCCGAGGTGATCGGCACATTCGGTCAGGTGCCCGACGGCAGCATGACGCTGATCGAAACGCAGGAGGACGCCGAAGTCTTCGAGCCTGCCGCGGGGCAGCAGCTTGCCTTTCTCACGCAGACCACGCTCTCGGTGGATGACACCGCCGCCATCGTCGCGACGCTCGAACGCCGCTTCCCGGATATCGCCGCGCCCAAGGGCGAGGACATCTGCTACGCTACGTCCAATCGGCAGGCAGCCGCGAAGGAAATCGCGAGCCGTGCACAAGCGGTGCTGGTGATCGGCGCGCCGAACAGCTCCAATTCCATGCGTCTGGTGGAGGTCGCCGAGCGCAGCGGCGCGCGCGCCCGGCTGATCCAGACTGCCGACGAGATCGACTTCGATTGGCTGGGCGGCATCGACACGCTGGGGCTGACTGCCGGGGCAAGCGCACCCGAGGTTCTGGTGCGCGCTGTGATCGACAGGCTGGCGACGCGCTTCGACGTGACCGAAGAGGAAGTTCTGACGACCACCGAGTCGATCACGTTCAAGTTGCCGCGCGGGCTGGAAGCGGCCTGATCGCATGGCTGTCTATACGCAGGTGCCCGCCGAGACGCTGGCCAGGTTTCTCGAGCGCTATGATGTCGGCACGCTGCTTGCCGCAAAAGGCATCGCCGAGGGCGTGGAGAACAGCAATTATCTGGTCGATACGACCGGCGCGGATGGCAAGGGCGCCCGCTTCATCCTGACGCTCTACGAGAAGCGCGTGAACGTGGCTGACCTGCCCTTCTTCATGGACTTGCTCGACCATGTCGGCGCGCGCGGGTGCCCCGTGCCGCGGTTCATCCATGATCGCGACGGCGAGGCTCTGCAGACGCTGTGCGACCGACCCGCAGCCTTGATCGAGTTCCTTACCGGCGTATCGGTGACGCGCCCGACTCCGCCGCAAGCACGATCGGCAGGTGCGGCGTTGGGGCAATTTCATCGCGCTGCCGAGGACTTCTCGGGCGAGCGCCCGAACACACTGGGGCCGGAAGGCTGGCACCGGCTCGCGAGCGACTGCGGCGCGGCGCTCGATACCATCCAGCCCGGTCTGGAATATCGGGTGCGCGCAGAGCTTGCCCATCTGGACGCGCACTGGCCGACCGACCTTGCGCGCGGCGTCATCCATGCGGACCTGTTTCCCGACAATGTGCTGATGCGCGGCGACGAGGTGGGTGGCCTGATCGACTTCTATTTCAGCTGCACGGACATCCGCGCCTATGACCTCGCCATCATGCACGGCGCATGGTGCTTCACGCCGGACGGCGCCGACTTCGACGCCAATGTCGCGCTTGCGCTGATCGAGGGATATCGGGCCGCGCACGGTCTGACGGCGGCGGAATATGCGGCGCTGCCCACGCTCGCGCGCGGCGCGGCGCTGCGCTTCCTGCTGACCCGCGCCTATGACTGGATCAACACGCCAGCCAACGCGCTGGTGACGCGCAAGGACCCGCTCGCCTATCTGCGGCGGCTCGAATTCTACGCCGGAAACAGCGCGACGACGTTGTTCGGCACGGCGCCATGAACACCGTTCATATGTTTACCGACGGCGCCTGCAAGGGCAATCCGGGGCCGGGCGGCTGGGGAGTCGTGCTGCGCTTCAATGCCCAGGAAAAGGAGCTTTCCGGCGGCGAGGCACATACGACCAACAACCGCATGGAGCTGATGGCGGCGATTGCGGGGCTGAGGGCGCTCAAGCGGCCCTGTCATGTCATCCTCTCCACCGACAGCAATTATGTGAAGGACGGCATCACCCGCTGGATTCACGGCTGGCAGAAGAATGGCTGGCGCACCGCCGACAAGAAGCCGGTGAAGAACGCCGATCTCTGGCAGGACCTGCTCGCTGCCGTCGCGCCGCACCGCATCGACTGGCAATGGGTGAAGGGCCATTCCGGCCATCCCGAGAACGAGCGCGCCGACCGGCTGGCGAGCGACGCGGCGGAACGGGCGAGAACTCTTCCCACCACCACCACCGCAGTCTGAACGCGTAAAAACTGCCCCTGATCGGGACTCACTTTCGGGCAATTTCAGGAACGACGGCGAAGAGTCGCGCGTTGAGACTGATGAAAGGAGTCTCCACATGGATGAAGAGGTTCACAAGAACACCGAGGAAGCCCGTTCAGGCTCCACCCCCCACATCGTGCGCTATGTGCTGAGCATCTCGCTCGTGCTTGCGGTGGTCGTGATGGGGTTTGTGCTGTTCTGGGGTTCGACCCAGAGCTGAGCGGCCTCCTGTTCGTGGGCCGGTGTTTGACCGGCGCCACGCGCATCAGATATCCCGGCGCCCAAGAAGCCGCAGCCGCAGGGCGTTGAGCTTGATGAACCCGGCGGCATCGCGCTGATCATAAGCGCCCGCATCATCCTCGAACGTGACGACCTTCTCACTGTAGAGCGAATTTGGCGACTTGCGCCCGACCACGATGCAGCTCCCCTTGTAGAGCTTGAGCCGGACCGTGCCGGAAACCTTCTGCTGGCTGTGATCGATGGCGGCCTGCAGCATCTCGCGCTCGGGCGAGAACCAGAAGCCGTTATAGACCAGCTCCGCATAACGCGGCGCCAGCTCATCCTTGAGATGCGCGGCACCGCGATCGAGCGTGAGCTGCTCGATGCCGCGATGGGCCAGTGCGTAGATCGTGCCGCCGGGCGTCTCATACATGCCGCGCGATTTCATGCCGACGAAGCGGTTCTCGACCAGGTCGAGCCGGCCAATGCCATGCTTGCGGCCCAGCTCGTTGAGCGCTTCCAGCAGCGTGGCCGGGCTCATCGCCTGGCCATTGAGCGCCGTGCCGTCACCCTTCTCGAAATCGACCGTGATATATTCCGGCGTATCCGGCGCGTCCTCGGGATTGACGGTGCGCGAATAGACATAGTCCGGCACCTCCTCCCACGGATCTTCCAGCACTTTGCCTTCCGAGGACGTGTGCAGCATGTTGGCATCGGTCGAGAAGGGCGCCTCGCCGCGCTTGTCCTTGGGCACCATGATCTGGTGCTGCTCGGCCCACTCAATGAGCTTGGTGCGCGAGGTCAGATCCCATTCGCGCCAGGGCGCGATCACCTTGATGTCCGGCTGGAGCGCGTAATAGCCGAGCTCGAAGCGGACCTGATCATTGCCCTTGCCGGTGGCGCCATGGGACACGGCGTCGGCACCGACCATCTTCGCAATCTCGATCTGGCGCTTGGCGATGAGCGGACGCGCGATGGACGTACCGAGCAGGTAAAGCCCCTCATACAACGCATTGGCGCGCATCATCGGGAAGACATAATCGCGAACGAACTCTTCGCGCAGATCATCGATGAAGATGTGCTCGGGCTTCACGCCGGCGTTGAGCGCCTTCTGGCGGGCCGGTTCAAGCTCCTCGCCCTGCCCCAGATCAGCCGTGAACGTGACGACCTCGCAGCCATAATGGATCTGCAGCCACTTGAGGATGACGCTGGTATCGAGGCCGCCGGAATAGGCGAGAACAACGCGCTTGATCGTGTCGGACATGGCGACGAGGGTCTTTCGAACTGGAGGTCGATGATCAGGCGGGTCGCCTATCAGCGTCGCTCAAATCGCGCAACCTGTGAGGGAGGCGCAAGCCGGCTGAGCCGCGCGTCGTCCATGGTACCAAGCGTTATCATACGCGCCGCTCATCGCCTTGGTCGATCAAAGTTACGACTTTAATCGATTTCAACTCATTAGCTGGTTGCGATATAAAACCCCTACTCCCTGAAACGCGGCCATTGCGTTGCGTTTAAGGCTCGCCGGCTCCCCCACGGCCGCCCGAGCCCTGCTGCCCCGGCTCCTCCCTCCCAGCCGGGGCAGCTTCGTATCCGCGACAGTCCGTAGTCGCGACGAGGGCGCTTTCAATCACATCTCACATTTTGCGATCGGCCCGACGCGGCAGAGCGCGCAAAAATCAGCCGCCCGGTCGATAGGGACCGGGCGGCTGGCTGAGCAGATCGGGGCGCGATGCGGCTATTGCGCGAGATCGAAGCGGTCCGCGTTCATCACCTTGACCCAGGCGGCGATGAAGTCGTCCACGAACTTGTCGGCTGCATCGGACGCGGCATAGACCTCGGACAGCGCCCGAAGCTGCGAATTGGCGCCAAACACCAGATCGGTGCGGGTGGCGGTCCATTTCTGCGCATTGCTTTGCCGGTCCGTGCCGATGAACTCCTGATCGCCGGACTCATCGACGACTTTCCACGCCGTGCCCATGTCGAGCAGGTTGACGAAGAAATCGTTGGTGAGCTGACCGGGCCGATCAGTGAGCACGCCATGGCTGGAACCGCCATGGTTGGCGCCCAGCACCCGCAGGCCGCCGACCAGCACGGTCATCTCCGGTGCGCTCAGCCGCAGCAGTTGCGCCCGATCGATCAGCAATTCCTCCGTCGGCACGCTGAAGCGGGTCTGCAGATAATTGCGGAAGCCATCGGCGCGCGGTTCGAGCACGGCAAAGCTCTCGGCATCGGTCCACTCCTGGCTGGCATCGGTGCGGCCCGGCGTGAAGGGCACCGTGACCGTGCGCCCCGCAGCCTTCGCGGCCTGCTCGATGCCGACGCTGCCGCCCAGCACGATGAGATCGGCGATGCTGACCTTCTTGCCGCCGCTCGCCGCATTATCGAAATCGGCCTTGATGTCCTCATAGACGCCCAGCACACGGGCAAGCTGGTCAGGCTGATTGACTGCCCAATCCTTCTGTGGGGCAAGGCGGATGCGCGCACCATTGGCACCACCGCGATGATCCGAGCCGCGATAGGTGGAGGCGGAGGCCCAGGCAGTCGTCACCAGCTCCGCGATGGAGAGACCCGATGCCGCGATCTTGTCCTTGAGTGCGGCCAGGTCGGCAACATCGATCGGCGCATAGTTCGCCTTGGGGATCGGGTCCTGCCAGATCAGGTCTTCCGCCGGGACTTCGGGGCCGAGATAGCGGGCCTTTGGCCCCATGTCGCGATGACACAGCTTGAACCAGGCGCGCGCGAAGGTGTCGGCGAAATAGTCCGGGTTGGCCCGGAATTTCTCCATGATCTTGCGGTATTCCGGGTCCATCTTGAACGCCATGTCGGCGGTCGTCATCATCGTCGGCACGCGCTTGCCGGGCGTGTGGGCAGCCGGCGCCAGCGTCTCGGGCGGATTGCCCACCGGCTGCCACTGCTTCGCCCCCGCGGCGCTGCGCACCAGCTCATACTCATGATCGAGCAGCATGTCGAAATAGGTCATGTCCCATTTGATCGGGGTCGGCGTCCAGGCGCCCTCGATGCCGCTGGTGATGGTGTGATCGCCCATCCCGCTCTCATGGCCGGAGTGCCAGCCAAGACCTTGCTGCGCGATGTCCGACCCTTCCGGCTCGGCACCGACCTTGGAGGCATCGCCCGCGCCATGCGCCTTGCCGAAGGTGTGCCCCCCGGCGGTGAGCGCTGCGGTCTCCTCATCGTCCATGCCCATGCGCTTGAACGTCTCGCGAATGTCGCGCGCGGACTGGAGCGGATCGGGATTGCCGCCGGGGCCTTCCGGATTCACATAGATGAGGCCCATCTGGATCGCGGCGAGCGGGTCTTCCAGCACCACTTCCTTCTCGGGCTGGATGCGGGTCTCGTTCTTCTCATGGCCGACCCAGAATTCTTCCGTGCCCCAGTAGACGTCCTTCTCCGGCTCGAACACGTCAGCACGGCCGCCGCCGAAGCCGAAAACCGGCCCGCCCATCGACTCGATGGCGACATTGCCGGTGAGGATCATGAGGTCGGCCCAGCTGAGCTTGGCACCATATTTCTGCTTGATCGGCCAGAGCAGCCGACGCGCCTTGTCCAGATTGGCATTGTCCGGCCAGCTGTTGAGCGGCGCAAAGCGTTGCTGCCCGGAATTGGCGCCGCCGCGCCCGTCGCCCGTGCGATAGGTGCCGGCAGAGTGCCACGCCATGCGGATGAAGAACGGGCCGTAATGGCCGTAATCCGCCGGCCACCAGGGCTGGCTGTCCGTCATGAGCGCATGCAGATCGCGCTTCACCGCCTCATAATCCAGCGACTTGAACGCCTGCGTGTAATCGAAATCCTCGCCCATCGGATCGCCCGACAGGCCGTTCTGCTGCAGGATCTCCAGTGAGAGCTGATTGGGCCACCAATCGCGGTTGGTGCGGCCAAGCAAGGACCGCCGCGCGCCGGGATTCTTCATCGGGCAACTCAAAGGATCGCCGCTCGTCTTCGCGTCCATATCCGTTCTCCTTAAGGCTCAAGATGCAGCCCGAAGAGAGTACCGGACATGGCCCCGGCGAGACAGCGATTAAACTCTGTTATTCAAAGCAAGAATTTCGATCAGGCGCGTCCGGTCATGTCATGCCCCGGTAATGAGACTCAGCCTGCGCCATATAGTCGCGCGTGATTGGCAGCGTGTGGCGATTGCGCACGAACTGGAGCTGGTAGATGGTCTGGCTGCCATAAAGGAAGCCGGACGCTGCCGCCGCGAGATAGAAGGTCCACATGCGGAAGAAGCGCTCATCGTAGAGCGCAACGATCTCAGCCTTCGCGGCCAGCGTGCGCTGATACCAGTGCTCAAGCGTGTAGTAATAATGCAGCCGCAGCACTTCGACGTCGGTCAGCAGCAGCCGGTTTGGCTCGCTGCCCTGCATGATTTCCGAAAGCGACGGAGCATAGCCGCCGGGGAAGATATATTTGCGCATGAACCCGTCGGTCGACGAGGGGCCGTTCAGGCGCCCGATGGTGTGCAGCAGCATCACCCCGTCAGTCTTCAGCAGATTGTGGCAAGTGCGGAAGAACTCGCGATAATGCCGCACGCCGACATGCTCGAACATGCCGACTGAAACGATGCGATCGAACGTGCCCTGCACGTCGCGATAATCGGTCAACTCAAACCGGACCCGATCCCCAACCCCGGCTTCCTCGGCGCGACGGCGAGCAACTTTCAGCTGTTCTTCCGAGAGCGTGACACCGAGCACGTCCACATCGGCAACCCTGTTGAGATAGAGCGCCATGCCGCCCCAGCCGCAGCCGATATCCAGCACACGCTGCCCCGGCTTCAGCGCCAGCTTGGCGGCGATGTGCGCCTTCTTGTCGATCTGGGCCTGCTCGAGACTGACCGTATCGGGATCCGTGAAATAGGCGCAGCTATACTGCCGGTCCTTGTCCAGAAACAGCGCGTAGAGCCGCTCCGAGAGGTCGTAATGATGCGCGACATTCGCCTTCGAGCGACTGCGCTTGTTGTAGCTGTCTCGCCAGTGCTTGAGTCGTTCGCCGACCCATCCAAGCAGGCTGGGCTCATCGAGCGACTTGCCACTTTCCAGCGGCGCGTTGGCCGAAACCAGCATGATGAGGTTCCAGATGCTGCCCTGCTCGATGATGAGCTTACCATCCATGAACCCCTCGGCAGCGCCGAGCGCGGGATTGGTGAGAATGGCGCGAGCGGCGCCATCATCGGTGAACCGGATCGATACATCCGGCCAGCCTTCTGCGGCTTTGCCCAGCACTTCTTGCGATCCATCGGCATAGCTGATCGTCAGTGTGCCCTGACTGATGATCTTGCCGAGCAGGCGGCCCAATATTCTCATGAGCGCGGTTTATAGCGCAGCGGTCGTGCTGGTCACCCCCATATTCGCGGGGCGCGATAGACCGACCTGATGGAGCCTGCGACATGCTTTCCCTCGCGCCGGCATCTGCTATCGCCCGACAGGCTTCCAGCCGGAGAGAGACGATATGAATGTTCCCGCCTTCCACAGCTATCGACCCGCTGATGGGCATGGGCTGGCGCATAATCCGCTGAATGCCATCATTGCGCCGCGACCGATCGGCTGGATCGGCACGGTGAGCGCCGCCGGCGTTCGCAATCTCGCGCCGTACAGCTTCTTCAATCTCTTCGCCTACCGCCCGCCCATCGTCGGATTTTCCTCCGCGGGAGAAAAGGACAGTCTGGTCAATGCCCGCGACACCGGGGTGTTCACCTGGAACCTCGTGAGCCGCGCCCTCGCCGAGGCGATGAATGCAACTTCCGCCCAAGTCGGTGCCGAAACCGATGAATTTGACCTCGCCGGGCTGGAAAGCTTGCCCTCGACGGAAATTGCAGCGCCGCGCGTGGCGGCCAGCCCGGTGCAGTTCGAATGCCGCGTGACCGAAATCCATCCGCTTCGCGGCCTCTCCGGCGAGGAAAGCGGCAACATCATGGTGTTCGGCGAAGTGGTGCATGTCCACATCGATCCGGCCTGCCTGCACGAGGGGATCTACCGCACGACCGATCCGGTGCCGGTTGCGCGCGGCGGGGGCCTCGCCGACTATTACGAGATTCGCGAGGACACCATGTTCTTCATGACGCGGCCTGACTGAGCGGCCACGCGCTCAACCGAGCGCGGCCTGCTTCTCCGCCGCCAGCCGATCCAGTTCCGCGCGGCTTTTCTTCTCGCTGGCGGACTTGAGCTGCCCGCATGCGGCCATGATGTCGCGCCCGCGCGGCGTGCGCACAGGGGCGGAAATGCCTGCCTCGAACACGATATTCGAGAAGCGCTTGATCCGCTCGGGCGTCGAGCATTCATAAGGCGCGCCCGGCCAGGGATTGAACGGGATGAGGTTGATCTTGGCAGGCAGCCGGTAGTGACGCATCAGGCGCACCAGCTCGCGCGCATCCTCATCACTGTCATTCTTGTCCTTGAGCATCACATATTCGAAGGTGATGCGCCGGGCATTGTTGGCGCCGGGATAATCGGCACAGGCCTGCAGCAATTCCTCCAGCCCGAACTTGCGATTGAGCGGCACGATCTCGTCCCGTACCTCCTTGTTCACGGCATGGAGCGAGACCGCCAGATTGACGCCGATCTCCTGGCCGGCGCGTGCCATCATCGGCACGACGCCGCTGGTGGACAATGTGATGCGGCGTTTGGAGAGGGCCAGGCCGTCACCATCCATGACAACCTTGAGGGCGTCTCGGACGTTCTCGAAATTATAGAGTGGCTCGCCCATGCCCATCATCACGATGTTGGTGAGCAGGCGCCCGTCCGTGGTGTATTGGGGGGCGTCGTCATCCTCAGCCTCATCGGCATCGCCGAAGCCAGCCATGCTGCCCTTGGGCCACTCGCCCAGCGCATCGCGCGCGAGCATGACCTGTCCCACAATCTCGCCGGGGGTGAGATTGCGCACCAGCCGCATCGTGCCGGTGTGACAGAAACGGCAATTGAGGGTGCAGCCGACCTGGCTTGAGACGCACAAGGTGCCGCGGTCCGCGTCCGGGATGAAGACCATCTCGTAATCCTGCCCGTCATCCGAGCGGAGCAGCCACTTGCGCGTGCCATCCGAGCTGATCTGCGCTTCGACCACATCGGGCCGCCCGACGATGAAGCGCTCCGCCAGCCAGCCGCGCATCGGCTTGGCGAGATCGGTCATCTTCTCGAAATCGGTCTCGCCGCGATGGTAGAGCCAGTGGAACAGCTGCTTGGCGCGCAGCTTCGCCTGCTTCTCGTCCAGACCCGCCGTGGCGAGTTCGGCACGGATCTGCTCGCGGGACAGGCCGACGAGATCCACGCGCCCATCCTCACGCGGGGTGATGGCGCGCGGGACCGGCACAGGATCGACATGGCCGGGGATCGGCATGAGAGGCGTAGCTGTATGGGGCATCGGGCGCATATAATCGCATGTGGGATCATGCGCCAGAGGCGATGGAAGGCGGCTGTGACGGCGAGCGCTACTTCGCGAAGCGCCGGAAATAGCTCGTTTCGAGCCAGCGCGGGCGCTCCGGCGCGTCTGCGACGCGTTGGGCGAGCGCGATGACATAGTCGGTCAGCTTGACGCCTTCCGCCTTCATCACCGGCTGCAACGGGTCATCCTGCGGGGAATGGTAGATATTCGCGCGCCACGCGGCCTCCACCTTCTCCTCAGGCGTGCCGACCTTGAAGCCATATTTGGGGAAGAGCGCGGGGATGCCCTGCTTGATGAAGCTGTATTGATCCGACCGGATGAACACGTTGCGGTCCGGCTTGGGGTCCGGGACGGTGGGCAGGCCCATCGCCGCGCTCACGGCCTGGGCATGCGCACCGAGCGTGCTTTCCTCATAGCCGATGGGCGTGATCGTGGTCAGCGGGAAGATCGGCAGCGGCATATCCAGATTGATGTTGGCGACGATCGATTCGGCGGGGACGGTGGGCCGGCTGGCGAAATAGCGTGACCCAAGCAGGCCCTTTTCTTCCGCCGTCACGATGGCGAAGAGAATCGAGCGCTTCGGCTTTTGTGGCGCCGCCGCGAACGCCTTTGCGGCCTCGATCATGCTGGCGACACCGACGGCGTTATCGAACGCGCCGTTGTAGATCGCATCGCCATTGACCGGCGTGCCGATGCCATAGCCATCGAGATGAGCGGAGAGGACAATATGCTCCGAGGCCAGAGCGGGATCGGAACCGGGCAGCACGGCAATGATGTTGTTGCTGCTGAGCGGCTTTTGCGTTGCCTTGATCGTCGCGGCGAAGAGCCCCGGCAGATCGAACGCCGGCACCGGCGCGGATGCATCCGACAGGGCAGACAGCGCCTCGAAGCTGTGGGCTGAACCCTCGAATAGCAGAGCGGCCTTCTCCGGCGAGATCGTCGCCATCATGAACGGGACCGAGACATCGCGCAGCGCGGGGTCGGCAAGGAACATGGACGAGAGGCTGGCATTGCCGACCTGCCGCTCCCAGCGAATCTCGACCTGTTTGGGGGTGGTGACTGCGATCATGCCCACGGCGCCCCGCGCGGCGAGCAGCTTCGCGCGGCCCGAGCGCGCATCGGACTTGAGCGCGCCGGAAATTTCCGCCGGGCCGCCAGACAGCACGACCACAACCTTGCCCTTGACGTCGATGCCCGCGAAATCGTCATGCCCAGCCTCGGGGATTGAGAGGCCGTAGCCGGCGAAGACCAGAGGCGCCTCCAGACTGGCCGGCATGGGCGCGCTGCCACGGAAGAACAGATCCTGCGGCGTCGCCAGAGCCACATTGCCGGAGGCGCGCTTGAGGATAGCCGTGCTCGCCGCCTGATCGAAGCGCTGCTCGACCAGATCGACCCGCTGGAAATAGCCGTCCGTGCCGGCGGGCTGCGCGCCGAGCTTGCGGAACTGCGCCACGACATAATCGGCCGCGCGATCATAACCGGGCGTGCCGGCGCCGCGCCCTTCATTGGCGTCGCTGGCGATCTCCTCGATATGGCCCCACCAGGCAGCGATCCGCTCGGGCGAAGGCTCCGGCATTTGCGCGGACAGTGGCGCGGCGGTGAGCAGGCAGGCAGCGAAGGAGCCGATGGCAAGGCGATATGAGATCACGCATTGTCTCCGCAGGAGAGATGACCACTCATGCTGCAATGCAACAAGATTGGTGTCAACGGATCACTGGTCAGCCCGATCAGGCAGCATTTATTTCCGGCGCGCGCAGCCCAGCGCCGCTGCATCGATGGCCGTCGCAGCGCCGCGCAGGGCATAGCGATCCGTAAATCGCCCGCCTGACCGGGCCTGCCCCGATATGCTCATGATGCGGTTCGAGCGCATGGCGGCGATGATCGCCGCATCGGCACGCGCGTCGGCTGCCCACACATCCGCTTCCGAACCGACCAGCGGGAATTGCTGGCCGCCGATGGACAGCACGGCGCGCGTGTTCCTGGCAAGCTGATGGCTCAGGCGGATGTTGAGCTGACCGCGCAGACCCGCGCGCGGCCAGTAGCCCACGGCTGCGAAAGGCCGCCAGGGCGAGGCCTCCCACCCGCCGGCCATCGGCTGCGCCATGGCAAAGCAGCGCTGCTGGCGCGCATCGCGAAACGCGCCCCAATCCTCGAAAATGCCCAATACATCGCGCGCATGGCCTTGCACCGGCAATGCAAGCGCAACGCCGAGCAATGCCGGGCCAAGCGCGCGGAGGAAGCGGGTCAGCATCATGCGCCGGACAAAGCCCAATGTGCCGCCGAACACAAGTGCGGCGCCAAAGCGGGACAGGGCTTTTTTCTCGGGGCGGCTTGCCCCTTCCGGCAATTTCGATAAGGAATGACCCTCCAAGAGCGGACTCCTTCGCTCCGACTCCATCAACCGGACAAGAAACGGACACCAGAGGGATGAAGGCCACCATCGAACGTGCGACGCTCCTGAAGAGCCTTGGCCATGTCCAATCGGTCGTGGAGCGGCGCAACACGATTCCGATCCTTTCCAACGTGCTGATTGACGCGACGAGCGACGGCGCGATCAAGCTGATGGCCACCGACCTCGATCTGCAGATCGTGGAGAATGTGCAGGCGCAGGTGGAAACGGCCGGCGCCACGACCGTCTCGGCGCACACGCTGTTCGACATCGCCCGCAAGCTGCCCGAGGGCAGCCAGGTGCGTCTGGAAGCCGCCGAGGGCAAGATGCTCGTGCAGGCCGGCCGCGCGCGGTTCAACCTGCAGACGCTGCCGCGCGACGACTTCCCGATCATCGCGGAAGGCCCGCTGCCGACCAGCTTCGAACTGCCCGCCAAGGCGCTGATCGAGATCATCGACAAGACGCGCTTTGCCATCTCCACCGAGGAGACGCGCTATTATCTGAACGGCATCTTCCTGCACGTGGCCGAAGACCCCGCGCCGGTGCTGAAGGCCGCCGCCACCGATGGCCACCGCCTCGCCCGCGTGACGCTCGCCCGCCCTGATGGCGCGGAGAGCATGCCGGACATCATCATTCCGCGCAAATGCATCGCCGAGCTGCGCAAGCTGCTCGACGAAGTGGACGGCAGCGTGCGCATCGACCTCTCACCCACAAAGATCCGCTTCGATCTTGGCAATGCGGTGCTGACCAGCAAGCTGATCGACGGCACCTTCCCCGATTACAGCCGCGTAATCCCGACGGGCAATGACAAGCTGCTCAAGATCGATCCGCGCAGCTTCGAGGAAGGCGTGGACCGCGTGGCGACCATCGCCACCGAAAAGACCCGCGCCGTGAAAATGGCGCTGGAGAAGGACAAGATCACCCTCTCCGTCACCAGCCCCGAAAACGGCACCGCCGCCGAGGAAGTGCCCGGCGACTACAGCGCCGCGCCCATCGAAGTGGGCTTCAACGCGCGCTATCTGCTCGACATTCTCGGGCAGGTCGAAGGAGACTCGGTGGAAGTGCATCTGGCCGACGCCGCCGCACCGACGCTGATCCGCGAGAATGAGAAGGCGTCTGCGCTTTATGTGCTGATGCCGATGCGGGTTTGATTTAGCGAACGTAGAAGACGGTATGGCAGCAGCTCAGCTTTCTGCTTAGCTGTTTGCCTTTCGTCCCTCTGCTCGATCCTTTATGACTGCCAAGACGTTGTCTTGCACGTCGCCAAGCAGCCTTTCGCCCCACCAGCCCAGATATACACCAAGCCGAGTTCTCATCTCGTATTCTGTGGTCAACCTCAGCAGCGAACGTCCATTACGCAAGGCCAACAGTTCATATCGTCCGGAATCGATTTTCAGCAGCGGGCCGTTTGGCGATATGTGATTATCAGTATGATATTGCACAGATTTGTTTGGAAACACAAACTGCCAGCTAAGAAGCTCTCCGGGCTTTTTGACTATAATAGCTTCTTCGAAGCTCAGATCTTCTCCCCAATGAGCGATCCTCACAAGCCTGTCGGCGCGCGCTACCAAATCCGCATGCGTTGGTCTTGGAACTCCGAGGATATCTTGAGTAAAATTAGCCACCCCTTCACCGCGAGAAATGTTTGGAACTCTCAAAAGTAGAGGCCAGATGTCTTCCCGATTGGCGTCAATTACGACTTCGCGGACGACCGAACGGGTCTGCCAATGTGTCGGCATTGTCGCATCCCAAGTGACCATCAGAAGCGGAATCGACAGCCATGCAACGCTGTTAAGGCGCGCTGGATTGTTGTGTTGCCGATCACGGCGCGCATTGTAGCGATTCATCAAGGCTCCGAAAATTGCAGCCGGTATCCATATTGGAAGTACCATCGCGATACAGATCGCGCCTTCTTCAAAAATCGCCCATGCGAAAGTGACGATGACGAGCAGACCGACCGTTGGCCAAAAAAAGCAGCCCATCGGGGTTTGTCGTCCGCCAGGATCAAACAAGTGAGAAATCAATCCTCCGATGGCGGCAGGTATTACCAAGAAGGCGACGATCCCAGCGTATGCACTCGCAAAATATTCGATATTGAAGAAAGCAACAATAGCGCACAGAAGAAGCAGAAGAAGAGCTAGTGTGAGCAATCTATTTGGCAGTGGTTCATCCCGACCATCGAATGCCATGTCAGCCCCCTCTGCCCTTGTGTAAATCGCCGACTGCTTCTCAAATCGAAAGCTCAGCGAACGGCTGGCTACCGCGCAAACATAAATAATACCAAGTTATTTTGACTTCACCGCAGGGAGAAAATGTAACTTCTAGAGAACTTCAAGACCCCCTACCCTCGGCTCGCCTTCACCATATCCGCGATCCGCACGAACTTCTCGCGCGGGGCGCCGTCGCGGGCTCGGCCGATTTCGGCCTCGTCGATCTTTTGCCAGTCGCGGAAAGTGACGATCTCCAGCCCGCGTTCGGCGACCAGTGCATCGAGGCCGGCGCGGCCCGCTTTGCCGGCGGGGGCGGGCTGATCGGTGGCGATGGCCTCGGCGATCATGAAGCCGTCCGGCTTGTTGGTGCCGATGGTGCCGCTCGGCCCGCGCCGTGCCCAGCCGACGCAATAGAGGCCGGGGCGGATGCGCCCTTCCTCATTGGCGAAGCGGCCGCGCGCTTCATCATAAGGCACGTCGGGGATGGGCGGCGTCCGGTAGCCGATGCAGCTGATCACGAGATCGGCGGGGATCGTGAGGCTCTCGCCAGTGCCGATGCTTTGCTGCTGGGCGTCGAGGCGGGTCTGCTCCAGCACCAGCCGCTGGACCCGGCGATCGCCCTCCACGCGCTGCGTCTGCACGAAGAAATCGAAGTGGATCGGCACGACCTTTTCCGGTGACGGCTCGGCGAACTGGCGGAGCAGCGCGAGCGACTTGCGCTGGCCAGGCTCCAGCGCCTCATCCACGGAGGTCGGCGGGAGATCGTCGGGATCGACATGGACGGACGCGCGATCCAGCCGGCCAAGCTCGCCAAGCTCCTTGGGCGTCATGGCGATCTGCGCAGGGCCGCGCCGGCCGAGGATGGTGATCGAGCGGGGCTGCGCGCTCTTGAGCACATCATAAGCGTGGGCGACGACATCGCTTTCTTCCAGCTCGCGCGCGGTCTTGGCGAGGATGCGGGCGCAATCCAGCGCGACATTGCCGTTGCCGATGATGACGACATGGCGCTCATCGATCTTGGGGGCGAGATCGACATGATCGGGGTGGCCATTGTACCAGCCGACGAATGCAGCGCTGCCGATGACGCCGGGCATGTCATCGCCCGGCACGCCGAGCGGGCGATCCGCCGGGGCGCCGGTGGCGAGAATCACGGCATCATAGAGGCCCTGCAGCTCCGGGATCGAGAGATCGCGACCGATGGCGAGATTGCCGACGAAGCGGACGGTATCGGTGATCGCCACCGCCTCATAACGGCGGGAAACGGCCTTGATGGATTGGTGATCCGGCGCGACGCCAGTGCGGATGAGGCCGAAGGGGACCGGCAGCATGTCTATGATGTCGATCGCGACATCATCCCCGAACTGCTTCTGGCAAGCCTCTGCGGTGTAGTAGCCGGCCGGTCCGGACCCGATGATGGCGATATGGCGCATGGAACAGGGCCTCTCCAGTAAAACAGGGGTGATTGCCTGCCAGCCTAGTCGAGGGCGCGCCCGACGCAAGGGCGCATGACACATGAGGGCGCGCGCGGAGAGAAGGATGCGCTCAAACGAAAAGGGCGAGCCAGATGGCCCGCCCTCTCGCGATCACGATGATGCGCCGTTCAGCGTGCGGCAGGCGCCGCAGCGGAGGCATCGGCAGGCAGGCCGCCGAGCTGGGTCACCAGCTTGGTATAAGCATCGAGATAGGCCAGCACGATCACCTGGCCGATATCCGTATTCTGGTAGCCGCCGCCAGCTGCGCCAGCAAAACCGCCCCACCAGCCAGCGCCGCCACCGGCACCGAAGCTCAGGTCCGATTTGCGGGAATAGCCCTCGGTCAGCGCTTCCTCGACCGTGGTGCGCGCATTGACGATGGAGAGCGTGACATTGGCCTCGCTCTTCTTGATGTTGATGCCGCCGGCGAGCGCGCCGAAGGTGCTGCGCCCCAGGAACCCGCCGAGCATGCCGCCCAGCGCGTTGCCGCCGCTGTTCTTGTTCGACGTCACGATATCCGGCTGGAGGAAATAGTCCGCCGCCTTGACCTGACCGCGACCGATGTTGCTGCCTTCCTGCAGCTCGCCCTGATCGGCGAGCGCGCGCTCCATGGCGCGGTTCTGCATCGAGCGGCCACGGTTGACGAGCGTGAAGCAGCCCGACTGCTGGATGAAGATGCGCAGGATCGCCTCGGGGCTACCCAGGCTCAACTCGCGCCACCACTGCGTATCCGGCTCCACGATTGCGACCGTGCCCAGGTTCTTCGTGCAGCGCGGAATCTCGCGCGTGCCCTTCTCCTGCGCCTTGCGGCCAGACGACTGCGCCATGGCAGGCTGCGCCACCACGGCCAGCGCGGATGCGGCCAGTGCGAGTTTGATCAATCCCTTCATTATTTCACCTCACCCCACAATAGATCGTGAATCCGGCACCCCTGCCAGACCCCACGGGATGCTGTTTATCACAGCAACAAGTGGGGACAAGCTTAACGACCGGATTGCGCCTGCCCATGAATGATGCCGCCGGGGCCGTCTTGTACGAAATGGACGCAGTGCCGCCCTTTCAGAAGGCTTTGCCGGAATCGTTCCTGCTGCTATCGGCGCGGGATGACAGACCTTGCCCACATTCGGAACTTCTCGATCATCGCGCATATCGACCATGGCAAGTCGACGCTGGCCGACCGGCTCATCCAGCGCTGCGGCGGCCTGACCGAGCGCGAGATGACTGCTCAAGTCCTTGATAATATGGACATTGAAAAAGAGCGCGGCATCACCATCAAGGCGCAGACCGTGCGGCTGGACTACAAGGCGGCCGACGGCGAGACCTATGAGCTCAATCTCATGGACACGCCGGGCCATGTCGACTTCGCTTATGAAGTCTCGCGCAGCCTCGCCGCCTGCGAAGGCGCGCTGCTGGTGGTGGACGCCGCGCAGGGCGTGGAAGCGCAGACGCTGGCCAACGTCTACCAGAGCATCGAGCATGACCATGAGATCGTGCCGGTGCTCAACAAGATCGACCTGCCCGCTGCCGAGCCGGAAAAGGTGCGCGCGGAAATCGAGGAAGTGATCGGCCTGGATGCCAGCGAAGCGGTGCTCGCCAGCGCCAAGAGCGGCATCGGCATCGACGATATTCTCGAAGCCATTGTGAAGAAGATTCCCCCACCCAAGGGCGACCGCAATGCGCCGCTGGAAGCGATGCTGGTCGACTCATGGTATGACCCGTATCTTGGCGTCGTCATTCTGGTGCGCGTGATGAACGGCGTCATCAAGAAGGGCCAGAACATCAAGTTCATGATCGGCGGCACCGAGCATCTGGTGGACCGGGTGGGCTGCATGCGCCCCAAGATTGAGCAGCTGCCGGAGATCGCGGCCGGCGAGATCGGCTTTATCACCGCGCAGATCAAGGACATCACCGAGACGCGGGTGGGCGACACCATCACCACCGTGAAGAACGGCGCGGCCAAGCCCCTGCCCGGCTTCAAGGAAGTGCAGCCGGTGGTGTTCTGCGGCCTCTTCCCGGTCGATGCCAACGACTTCGAGAAGCTGCGCGACAGCATCTCCAAACTGCGCCTGAACGACGCCTCGTTCAGCTTCGAGATGGAGACGAGCGCGGCGCTGGGCTTCGGCTTCCGCTGCGGGTTCCTGGGGCTGCTGCATCTGGAGATCATCCAGGAGCGGCTGACGCGGGAATATGATCTCGACCTCATCACCACCGCGCCCTCGGTGGTGTATGACATGCACATGCGCGACGGGACCGTGAAGCATCTGCACAACCCCGCCGACATGCCCGACCCCAATCATATCGAGATGATCGAGGAGCCGTGGATCGAGGCAGTGATCTATTGCCCGGACGAGTATCTCGGCTCAATCCTCAAGCTCTGCCAGGACCGCCGCGGCATCCAGAAGAACCTGACCTATGTCGGCGGGCGCGCGCAGGTAACTTACGAGCTGCCGCTCAACGAGGTGGTGTTCGACTTCTACGATCGCCTGAAGTCGATCTCGCGCGGCTATGCGAGCTTCGATTATCACCAGATCGGCACGCGCGAGGGCGACCTCGTGAAGATGAGCATCCTCGTCAACAACGAGCCGGTCGACGCGCTCAGCATGATCGTCCACCGCAGCGCCGCCGAGGCGCGCGGGCGGCACATGTGCGAGCGGCTGAAGGACCTGATCCCCCGCCACCTCTTCAAGATCCCCATCCAGGCGGCCATCGGCGGCAAGGTGATCGCGCGCGAAACCATCGCCGCGATGCGCAAGGACGTGACCGCCAAATGCTATGGCGGCGACATCACTCGCAAGAAGAAGCTGCTGGAGAAGCAGAAAGAGGGCAAGAAGCGGATGCGCGAATATGGTAGCGTGCAAATCCCGCAGGAGGCCTTCATCGCCGCACTGCGCATGGGGGACGAGAATTGATGACTGCTGGCGACGGGGGCGAAGACTATGTTTTCGATGAGGCCAGCGGCGAATGGATGCCGGCCTCTGAGCTGGCGGCCAAGCAGGGTGCGGCGGACGCGGTGGAAGTGCGCGATGCGGTTGGCAATCTGCTGGCCGATGGCGATCAGGTGACGCTCATCAAGGACCTGACGGTGAAGGGCGCGGGGCAGACGCTCAAGCGCGGGACGCTCATCAAGTCGATCCGCCTGACCGGCGACAGCCAGGAAATCGACTGCCGGTTCGACGGGATCAAGGGGCTGGTGCTGCGCGCCGAGTTCGTGAAGAAGCGTTGAGCCGCGCAGGCCGCGGCGCCATGAAAGGAGCCGGAACTGATGGCCAAGGGTGATGCAAGCGGACGCTTCGAGCGCCATCGCCAGCCGTGGACATCAGCGGAAATCGACAAGCTGCATACGCTGGCGAAGAAGGGCATGCCGCTCAAATCCATTGCCAAGGCGCTGACCCGCAGCGAGGAATCCGTGAAAGACCGCGCGAAATCGGACGGGCTGACGATTGCGAAGTTGCGGTAAGGCGAAGGCTCTATGCTTCCCCCGCTCATCCTGCCAGAATCTTCCATCGCAGCGATGCTGCCGATGGCTGAAGGATAGCACACGGTATGGCCAAGGGGGTTTTCCTGCACCGAGCAGATTCGATCTACGATGACCAGCCCGAACGCCAATATCAGTTTCCTGACATTTACCTTGGTCGCGCCAGCCAATGCATCGGCGACTGGATTGTCTATCTAGAACCTTCGAAGGCGGGCAAACGAGGCTATCATGCGATGGCCAGGCTGGAAAAAATTGTTCCTGATCCGACCAAAGCTAAGCACTATTTGGCGCTCATTGAACCTGGAAGCTATCTTGAATTCGAGAGTTATGTCCCTTTTTCCGGGGTGGAAGGTTACCCTGAAAACAGCGTTCTCAACGAGCACGGTCGCGTATCCGGCCGCGCTCAAGCGGCGGTACGAACGATTCCAGAAGCGGATTTCAATCGCATAATTGATCGCGGATTCGAAGATGAGGCTGAGATTTTACCCCGGCTCCCGGAGGCTGAGCCATTTCGCCATCAGTGGCTTCAGGAAGAGCGAACCCCCTACCGCTTTGAAGTTGAAAGAGACCGCATTTCTCAACTCACAAACAGACCGAAACGCGACCGAATTTTCCGCGCGAAAGTTCTCGCCGCCTACGACAGTCGCTGTGCACTGACAGGGCTAAAATTTATCAATGGTGGAGGGCGAGCAGAAGTTGAAGCTGCCCATATAGTGCCTGTGGAGAGCAACGGGCCCGACCGCGTTGCAAACGGATTGGCGCTTTGCGGTACAGTTCACTGGATGTTTGATCGGGGGCTTATCTCCTTAACGAACGATCTAGACATCCTCGTTTCAAGGCAAGTAAACGACGCGGAACGAATTACCGAATGTTGAATAGCTCTGGAAAAGCGAATCTCCCCGTTCCGAACGAGTTAAAGCCCCATCCAAGGTTTCTTCAGTGGCATCGAGAACATTGCTATAAGCAATAGACCCGTTGCTCGGCAGGTTAGCCGCAGCATCATATGCCCAATCTGTTTTGTCGCCGATCCCAACCGCCATGCTTTGGGAGTAGCTCCGTCGAGGAGACAGACGCACTTCCGCTTCCCTCTGACTGCTCCTGCTAACCGAAGTTAGCTTCCGGCAACCACGGCTTGCGCCGTGCGTCTCGTCTGCGCCAGCGCCTTGCGAGATGGACTGGCCAATCGCTGCAGGGGCACGTGACGGACGCAAGCCGGCGCGTGCCCCCATTGCATCGGGACCCGACGGAGAACATTGCCATGCCTGTTGCCCATACACCCCTGCTCGAACGCATTGCCCGTGTGCTGGCCGGATTGCGGCTCAGCGACAATGGCGAGGGGGTGGAGGCCAGCGCCAGCCAGTCCGTGGAACTGGAATGGGAAGACCGCATCGAGGATGCCCGCGCGGTGCTGCGCACGATGCGGGAGCCGGATGCGGCCATGGCGGAGGCCGGCGACGAAGCCGTGTGGGACGCGATGATCGCGGCAGCGCTCGGCGGCGCGGATGGCGGCACCCCGTCAGACGAGGGCAATCCACTCGCTCCGCCGGTGAATTTGCACGCGGGGAGTTGAGGCTCCTTCGATCGCGGGACAACGGCAACGTCGCGCGCGGGCAGTGCACGATTATCTGCGCCGCATCGTCCCCGGCTTTTGCCGAAGCGCGGAACCCCTAGCCGTCCGGCAACTGATTGGTGCGATTGAGGCGATCGACCACTTCGTCGAGCGGCTCGACGACGGTGACGCTGCGGCCCTCGCCGAAGCGAATGCGCGTCCCCTCCTCCACATTGGAAATGAAGGAAATCTGCGTGGCGTTGACGGCGACGGGCGCCCGGTCCGGACTGGTGAACTTGACGAACATGGGCACGCTCTCCTGCTTATGGTTGGAGGGAGCCTAAGCACTTTGTGGCGCGTCGGGAATGCTCTCTTTTCGACCTATGCATTTTTATGTCGCGCTGACATTTGGCCGGGCGAATTGGGCCTGCATATCCGCACCTTCAGCGAGGGCGCGGGCCTGACTCGCAACACCGCCGTCTTCAAATCGGGCGCGTACAGCGGGGCAATGGGCGAGCGTCCACGGATTGCGCAGATGCGTCCGATCCGGTGGCGCTATCCTCGCCCTCCGCTTCTACTGCTGGACCCGCTTCGTTTTCCTGTGCTTCGCGCGCAAGACGCGCAGCCTCCTTGCGCTTGTCGTGGCGCTCGATGGCCTCGATCCTGCGCAGGATCGACATGCGCACCTCGTCCAGATCGGGCGCCTCTTCTTCCTCGCGCCTCCATTTCAGACGCTCGTGGAATTGGATGGCTGCCTGCGACGCACTTGCCGGGAAGCGATCGACGGCTCGGTTGCGGAGCAGGAACATGATGAGCCGGTCATTGAAGACGCGGCGTGTGCCGATCAGCTTGCCATAGCTGTAGACCGGAACTTCCTGACCATGGATGGCGCGCTCCATCGCGATGTCTTCAAGCTGACGGATGCCGTGATCCAGCGCAGCCTGCCAGGCGGCGGCGAATTGCTCGGCACCCCGCGCGCGCCGGAGGGCATATGCGTTTTCACTTGCCATGCCCACGCGGGCCACAGCGTGGCGGACAGAGCCGGTGTCGGCCAGCGCCTCGATGAAGGCGCGCTGCCGTTCGGGCGTCCAGCCATCATGCCGATACCGGCGCGGAACTGGCCTGAATGCGGGGACAAGGGCGGGAGCGAGGCGACGAGATTTCTGCATAACCGCATAAATAACCATATAGGTTATCTGTAGGACAGAGTTTTCTCGTTTTTGGCTTTGAAAGACTATCGGCCTTCAAGCGTATTGCTGATGCCGAAGAACAAATCCGACAGATTGATGCCGAGCGAAAGGAACGCAATGATACACGCCAGCGAAATGAGCGCGGCGATGAGCCCATATTCGATGGCGGTCGCGCCGCGCTGATCTGCGGCCAGGCCGATCCGGGTTACGATCATTCGGAAACTGGTGAGAAATTCGCAGATATGCATGCGCCGTCTCCCTCGTTGCCGGGGGATCCTCGCTGCAAATCATGGAGAGGCGGTAAACGCCAGAAAAAGACGCGCTGTGCGGAAGGCGGATCAGCCGAAGCTGACGGAAACCACGGCGATAATCGCCGCAATAGCGATGAGGCTGGCAACCAGCCCGATTTCAATTGCCTTTGCTCCGCGTTCGGTGCGGAGGATCCGCATAATCATGTCTTCCTCCAGTTGTCGCCCTTATGCCACGGCTTGGCTTTACAGGCGCTTAACGTCAGGGACCTTTTTTGGGCCGTTGACGCACGGCGCAAACAATGGGCTCCCTGCCTTAAAGACGGGTGAGCAGCGAGAAAGTTCCGATCCGGCCCTATTTGACCCGGCCTGACGTTCCGCCGATTGACGTGCGCGCCAAGTCACGGCAGGAGCAAGCATGGCCGACATGACCGACAACAACCCGTCCGATCCGCTTGCCCAGCCCGCCGCCTTCAAGCGGCGGGGTCTGCTCTTCGTGCTCTCATCGCCATCCGGCGCGGGCAAATCCACCATCTCGCGCAAATTGCTGGCGCACGATCCGGGGCTGACCATGTCCGTCTCCGCAACCACGCGGCCGATGCGGCCCGGCGAGGTAGACGGCAAGGATTATCACTTCGTCGATCTCGAGCGGTTCCGCGCCATGGTCTCGGACAACGAATTCCTGGAATGGGCGCATGTGTTCGACCATCGCTACGGCACGCCGCGCGCGCCAGTGGAGGGCATGCTGGAAGCCGGGCACGATGTGCTGTTCGACATCGACTGGCAGGGCGCGCAGCAGCTCCACCAGCTTGCCGGCGGGGATGTGGTGCGCGTGTTCATCCTGCCCCCCTCGATGATCGAGCTGGAAGCGCGGCTGCGCGGGCGCGGCACTGACAGCAACGAGGTGATCGAGCGGCGCATGGCGCGCGCGCACAGCGAGATCGCGCATTGGGACGGCTATGACTATGTGCTCGTCAATGACGATGCCGAGTCCTGCTTTGAAAAAGTGCGCACCATCCTGCAGGCCGAGCGACTGAAGCGCCACCGCCAGACCGGGCTGATCGGCTTTATCCGCAAGCTCGACCGGGAAGAGATTTAGGGCTTATCAGGCGCACCACTGCCCGCAAAAATCTTTGCAAGCCAGATGCCCTCCATATCTGTATGGGGAGCGCAGACGCGAACGAACGGACGCGAGTCCGCGCGGACATGAGGCCTGAGATCAGGCCCCGGCGGTGAGACTGTTCCACCGCAACAACCTTATTTGATTAGCGAGATCCATGCCCTTTTCCACACTCCCTCCCCTTCTCGCCACGGCGCTTGCCGAACGCGGCTATGCCGACCCCACGCCGGTGCAGGCGGAAGTCCTCGAAGCGCAGGCCCATGGCCGCGACCTCATCGTTTCCGCGCAGACCGGATCGGGCAAGACGGTCGCCTTCGGCCTCGCCATCGCCAGCGACCTGCTGGAAGATGGCGAGCGAATGCAGCCGCCGGGCCTGCCGCAAGCGCTGATCATCGCGCCGACGCGCGAACTGGCGCTGCAGGTCAGCCGCGAGCTGATCTGGCTCTACGGCAAGGCCGGTGCACGCATCGCCACCTGCGTGGGCGGCATGGATGCGAGCAAGGAACGGCGGGCGCTTTCGCATGGCGCGCAGATCGTGGTCGGTACACCGGGCCGCTTGCGCGATCATCTGGAGCGCGGTGCTCTCAACCTCTCCACCCTGCGCGCCGTCGTGCTCGACGAGGCCGACGAGATGCTCGACATGGGCTTCCGCGAGGATCTGGAGGAGATTCTGGACGCGACGCCACAGGAACGCCGCACGCTGCTGTTCTCCGCGACCATGCCGGCGCCAATCGTGTCGCTGGCGCGGCGCTATCAGCGCGATGCCCTGCGCATCTCGACGGTGACGCAGGAGCGCGGCCATGGCGACATCAGCTATCAGGCGATGGCCGTGGCGCCGGCCGACATCGAACATGCCGTGGTGAACCTGCTGCGCTTCCACGAGGCCGAGACGGCAATGCTGTTCTGCGCCACGCGGGATAATGTGCGGCATCTGCATGCGGGCCTTGTCGAGCGCGGTTTCGCGGTCGTCGCGCTCTCTGGCGAGCACAGCCAGAATGAGCGCAATCAGGCACTGCAATCGCTGCGGGACCGGCGCGCGCGCGTGTGCGTGGCGACCGACGTCGCCGCGCGCGGCATCGATCTGCCGACGCTCAGCCTCGTCGTCCATGTCGAGATTCCGCGCGATGCCGAGACGCTGCAGCACCGCTCCGGGCGCACCGGGCGCGCGGGCAAGAAGGGCACGGCTGTGCTCATCGTGCCCTATCCGCGCCGCAAGCGCGTGGAATCGATGCTGCGTGGCGCGCGCATTCAGGCCGAGTGGATCAATCCGCCCTCCGCCGACGACATTCGCCGCGCCGACACGCAGCGCCTTGTCGATACGCTGCTCGCCCCGGTTGAACTGAGCGAGCAGGACCATGAGCTGGGCCGCAAGCTGCTCGCCGAGCGCAGCGCAGAAGACGTCGCCGCCATGCTCGCGCATGCCTATCGCGCGCGGCTGCCCGAGCCCGAGGAACTGCTGGGCAGCGATGCCCCGACAGAGCCGCGCGGGCCACGCCCCGGCTTCGAGCAGAGCGCCTGGTTCCGCCTGAATGTGGGCCGCAACCAGAATGCCGATCCGCGCTGGATCCTGCCGCTGCTCTGCCGCCGCGGCCACATCAGCCGCACGGAGATCGGCGCGATCCGCATTGCCGCGCAGGAGACGATGTTCGAGGTGGCCGGCGGTGTTGCTGCGCGCTTCCTGGATGCGGTGCGGCGCACGGCGACCGAGGATGACGAAGTCGATATTCAGCCGACCGACGGCAAGCCGCGCGAAGAGGCCCGCCGCAACCGGCGCGACAACACGCGCCCGGTCCACGCGCCCAAGCCCTATCGCGCACCAGCGGGGCGCGCGCCGCATGCCGGTCGCACCGATCAGGCCCAGCCTGGCCCGCATGGCGCCGGCAAGAAGAAGGGCCCGAACAAGTGGAAGGGCGGCGCCAAGACCTTCGCGAACAAGAAGCCCGGCAAGGATAGATGATCGCGATCCTCGTCGATGCCGACGCCTGCCCGGTGAAGGAGGAAATCTACCGGGTCGCGTTTCGGCATGAGGTGACCGTCAAGATCGTCAGCAACCAGCGCATCCGCATTCCCGAGCATCCACTGGTGGAGCGTATGGTGGTTTCCGACGCCTTCGACGCCGCCGACGACTGGATCGCGGAGCAAGCCGGGCCGGCGACGATCTGTATCACGGCGGACATATTGCTGGCCGACCGCTGCCTGAAGGCCGGCGCAAGCGTCATTGCGCCGACGGGCAAACCGTTCACCACCGCCTCCATCGGCAGCGCGATCGCGACCCGCGCGATCATGGCCGATCTGCGCGCGGGCGGCGACATTATCGGCGGCCCCGCGCCGTTCAGCAAGAGCGACCGCTCACGCTTCCTCTCGGCGCTGGATGAAACGATCGTGCGGCTGAAGCGGCAGCAGCCGGGCGGATAAAGTGGAGCCCTAGTTCCGCTTGGGCAAAGGCGGCAGGGCCTTGGCTTCTTCCAATATGCTCGTGTCGATGAGCGTCGCAAGCTGCGCGCGCGTGCGCGGCGTGCGCTTGTCCTGCTTGGCGAGCCAGGCTTCCTCTTCCTCCAGCACGTCGAGCAGGTCGCCGGTCCAGTCGGCCAGCCAGTTGTGGTGCGACCAGCTCTGCTTGACCAGTTCGAGCGGATAGCCGCTGTGCTGGGCGACCAGCTGCTGAGCACGGGTCGGGTCGCGGCGCACCTCCTGCGTCGCATCGATGATTGCGCGGACCATGACGACGATGTTCCGCCGCATCTGCGGATCGGCCAGCGCGCCGGCGGTGGTGTTGAGATTGAAAAGCTCGCGATAAACGCCCTTGCCGCTGAACTCGATGGCATCGTCGCCAATCGCCTGCGCGGCGCGCTCGACTTCCGGCTCCCAGATCGCCACGGCATCGACCTTCCGGTCCGCCAGCGCCTGCGGCATGTCCGGCAGCTTCATGCCGACCATGGTGACGTCGTCGCTGGAGAGGCCGACGGTCTTGAGCATCTTCTGCGTGAAGAAGCCGGAGGAGGTGACGGAAATGGTCGCGATCCGCTTGCCCTTGAGGTCCGCCAGCGAATTGATGCCGGCGGATCTGCGGGCGACGATCCGGTACAGCCCTTCGGTGACGGTCATGATGATCCGCATCTCGGGGTTGCGCAGCGAGTAGCGCAGCGCCTGCGTCTCGGCATTGGTTGCGATGTCCGCGGGCGCGCTGGTGTCGTCCGGCGTTGCGCCGGGCTCGCCCACGAGATTGGCGACACTGCCGCGCCCGAGCGTGACGGGGGCGGGATAATAGGATTCCGCCGCGATGAAGACGGGAGCGAATTCGAAGACCGTTGTGTTGCCGAAGGCGCGGATCGGGCCCGCCTGCGCAGCAGCTGAGGAGGCAGCCGACGCCGAGGCAACCGGCGCGTCTGCCTGGGTGCAGGCCGAGGTGCTGGCGAGAAGCAGCGAAAGACCGGCAAGCAGGACGCCGCGACCGCGCCGGCGCGCGCTGCCATGGCTCACCGCCATATTGAATGCCGACATCCTCTTCTCCCTCGCAATCACGTTTGACGGCAGGAGGCTAGCGAGCGGCGATGCCGCCAGCAATGCATGGGACGGCATTGATCCTTGCCTGGGGTGGCGGGTGCGGTGAAGGAGGTGGGGGTCTGCTGGGTGTCGGCTTAAAGCTGAACTTCCAGACACGACGCCATTGCGGACCTTTAGCTTAGGCATCAAAAAGCTGACGATGAAGCTGCTCGTTCCCCTCCTGATTGTGTTCGCCGCCGCTTGCTCTGACGGACAGTCAGCAGACCAGTCCATGGCTGATGCGCGGCAACACTCCATCCAACCTCAGGCGAAAATCCCACTCATTGGCCGCGTTAATGACTTCGCCGACATCATTTCGGAAAAGCATGAGGCAGCGCTTTGGAAGCGTTTGACGAGATTCGAAGAGTCCACCAGTCACCAACTGGTTGTGGTGACGGTCAACTCTCTGGATGGGCAGGATATTTCGGATTACACCCGTGACCTCGCGAACGCATGGGGAATAGGTCGCAAGGACTACAACGACGGCGTGGTTATTCTCATCGCCCCCAATGAGCGGCAGGTGCGGATCGCTGTCGGCTATGGTTTGGAACAAGCATTGCCCAAATCACTTTGCAAAAGGATCATCGACGAACAGATGGTACCGCGCTTCCGCGAAGGGAAACTGGAATTGGGGATTGAGACAGGGGTAAGCACCCTGATCGAGAAGCTGACGCCGCAGCGCTGATCGTCCGCTCTGCGCAACAAACTTGTCGATTGCCCGCCCGTCGTCCGCCCTCAAAGCGGGGAGGGCAGATATAACGTCCCGGCTTTCAAAAGCGGACTGACCGGACACGAGAAATGGGGGACGTTGCCCAATCACCCGTTCGCCCTGAGCTTGTCGAAGGGCTGTCCTTCTTCTGCCCATGCTTCAAAGGTGAAGAACGGGGCTTCGACAAGCTCAGCCCGAACGGAATAAGTATGAGAACAACCGCTTCCCACGCCAAAGCGGCCTTCAACTATGCGAGCCTGGCACATCAAAGCGGACGTTTATTCAGCACCGGCTTGCCACCCCGATCAAGCCGCCGCCCGCGCCCGCAGCTCCAGCGCGGCCGCGATCAGGTCGCGCGTATAATTCGTTTGCGGCGCGTTGAAGATCTGCTGCGAGGAGCCCTGCTCAACGATCCTGCCGTTGCGCATCACCACCACTTCATGCGCAAGGGCGCGGACGACCTTGAGATCGTGGCTGATGAACAGATAGGTGAGGCCATGGCTCGCCTGCAGATTGCGCAGCAGATCGACGATCTGGGCCTGCACGGACATGTCGAGCGCCGAGGTGGGCTCGTCCAGGATCACGAGATCGGGCCGCAGGATGATCGCGCGGGCAATGGCGATGCGCTGGCGCTGGCCGCCGGAAAATTCGTGCGGGTAGCGATCCAGCACCGCGGTGGAGAGGCCGACTTCCTCGATCATCGTCGCGACCGCCTCGTAGCGCTCCGCCGGGGTGAGATCGGGCCGATGGATCGGCAGCCCCTCCCCCACGATCTGGCCGATGGTCATCTTGGGGCTGAGGCTGGCGAAGGGGTCTTGGAAGACGATCTGCATCCGCTTGCGCAGCGGCCGCATCTGCTTCCAGTTGCGCTCGTGCAGCGGCTCGTCCTCGAACCAGATCGGCCCTTCCGAGCGACTGATGCGCAGCAGCGCGAGGCCGAGCGTGCTCTTTCCCGAGCCGGACTCGCCGACCACGCCGAGCGTATGCCCGCGCGGGATGGAGAGGGTGACGCCGTCCACCGCCTTCACGAAGGCGCGCGGCTTGCCGAACCAGCCCTTGATGGGGAAATGCACCTTCAGGTCCTCGGTACGGACCAGCGGTGGCGGATCGCCTTCGATCTTCAGTGGCTCGCCGCGCGGCGTCGCGTCCAGCAGCTTGCGGGTGTAGGCGTGCTGCGGATCATCGAAGATCTCGCTGGTGTTGCCGGCCTCGACGATGCGCCCCTGCGTCATCACGCACACGCGCTCGGCCATCTTGCGCACGACGCCAAGATCATGGGTGATGAGCAGCATGGCCATGCCGAGGCGCTGCTGGAGATCCTTGAGCAGATCGAGCACCTGCGCCTGCACGGTCACGTCCAGCGCGGTGGTCGGCTCGTCGGCAATGAGCAGGTCCGGCTCGTTGGCGAGCGCCATGGCGATCATGATGCGCTGGCGCTGCCCGCCGGAGAGCTGGTGCGGATAGGATTTGAGGCGGCTCTCGGCATCGCGCAGCCCGACCAGCTTGAGCAGATCGATGGTCTTGGCCACTGCCGCGGCCTTGGTGATCGCGGGATCGTGCAGCTTCATCGCCTCGATGATCTGCCGGTCGATGGTGTGGAGCGGATTGAGCGCGGTGAGCGGCTCCTGCGGGATGAGCGCGATGCGCGCGCCGCGCAGCGTCTGCATCGTGCGCTCGCTGGCGCCGACGATCTCCTGCCCGTCCAGCCGGATCGAGCCGGAGGGATGGAACGCGACCGGATAAGGCAGCAATTGCAGGATCGACATCGCGGCGGTCGACTTGCCCGAGCCGGATTCGCCGACCAGCGCCAGCGTCTGGCCCTTCTCCAGCGCGAAGGAGATGTCCTTCACTGCCTCGACGATGCGGCCTTCCGACCGGAAGGAGCAGCACAGCGCATCGACCGCGAGCAAAGGGGTGTGGGCGGTGGTCACGACGATTTCCTCGGATCGAAGGCATCCCGCGCGGCTTCTCCGATGAAGATCAGCAGCGAGAGCATGGTGGCCATGACAGCGAAGCCGGCAATGCCGAGCCAGGGCGCATAAAGATTGTTCTTCGCCTGATTGAGCAGCTCACCGATCGACGGCGAGCCGCGCGGCATGCCGAAGCCGAGGAAATCCAGCGCCGTGAGGATGGTGATCGACGAGGAGAGGATGAACGGCAGGAAGGTGATGGTCGCGACCATGGCATTGGGCAGGATATGGCGGAACATGATGGTGCGATTGCCGAGGCCGAGCGCGCGGGCGGCGCGCACATAATCGAGATTGCGCGCGCGCAGGAACTCGGCGCGCACGACATGCACCAGCGTCATCCAGCTCACCAGCAGCAGCACGCCGAGCAGCGTGAAGAAGCTGGGCGTGAGGAAGCTCGCCATGATGATGAGCAGGTAGAGCATCGGCAAACTCTGCACGACCTCGATGCAGCGCTGGAAGATGAGGTCCGTCCAGCCGCCGAAATAGCCCTGTATGGCGCCGGCAGTGATGCCGATGATCGAGCTGAAGAAGGTGAGCAACAGGCCGAACGTCACCGAGAGGCGGAAGCCGTAGATGATGCGGGCGAGGACGTCGCGCGCCTGATCGTCGGTGCCGAGCCAGTGGCGCGAGGACGGCGGCGACGGCGCCGTGACGGGAATGTCATAATCGATCGTGCGATAGCTGTAGGGAATGATCGGCCAGATCGCCCAGCCGCCGCCCTCCGCGATCATCGCGCGAACGGCCGGGTCCTGATAATTGGCTTCCGTCTCGAACACCCCGCCGAAGGTCGTTTCCGGATAGGCGCGCAGGACGGGTGCATAGATCTCGCCGCGGTAGCTCATGAGGATGGGCTTGTCGTTGGCGATCACTTCCGCGAACAGGCTGACGACATAGAGCGTGAGGAAGATCCACAGGCTCCAGTAGCCGCGCTTGTGGGCCCTGAAATTGGCCCAGCGCCGGCGGGTGAGCGGACTGACCCGGCTCTTGAGGCGCGGCGGACGAGCGGGGGTGGCGGTGGTGACGGGCGCTTCGGCGTTCATCACACATCCCGCCTTTCGAAATCGATGCGCGGATCGACCAGCACATAGGTGATGTCACCCAGCAGGTTGGTGAGCAGACCGAGCAGCGAGAAGATGAACAGCGAGCCCAGCATGACCGGATAATCGCGGTTGAGCGTCGCCTCGAAGCCGAGCAGGCCGAGCCCATCCAGCGAGAAGATCACCTCGATCAGCAGCGACGAGGTGAACAGCACGCTGACGAAGGCGGCGGGGAAGCCGGCGATGACGATGAGCATCGCGTTGCGGAAGACATGGCGGTAGAGCACGCCATTCTCGGAGAGGCCCTTGGCGCGCGCGGTGGTGACATATTGCTTGCTCACCTCATCGAGGATCGAGTTCTTGGTGAGCATGGTGAGATTCGCGAAGGCGCCGATGACCATCGCGGTGACCGGCAGGGTGATGTGCCAGAGATAATCCAGCACCTTGCCGATGAGCGAGAGTTCTTCCCAATTCTCCGACACGAGACCGCGCGCCGGAAAGATGCTCCAGAAGGTGCCGCCGGCAAACAGCACGACGAGCAGGACCGCGAACAGAAAGCCGGGAATGGCATAGCCAATGGTCACGAAGAAGCTCGTCCAGGCATCAAAGGCCGTGCCGCTCCGCATCGCCTTGCGGATGCCGAGCGGGATGGCGACGAGATAGGTGATGAGCGTGGTCCACAGGCCCAGCGAGATCGAGACCGGCAGCTTCTCGATGATGAGATCGACGACCGGTCGATCCTTGTAGTAGCTGTTGCCGAACTCGAACCGCGCGAAATCGCCCAGCATCTTGAAGTAGCGGTAGAGCACCGGCTTGTCGAAACCGTAGAGCTTCTCCAGCTCCTTCACCATTTCCGGGTCCAGTTCGCCGGTCGGCGCGATGCCGCTGCTGGCGCCGGTATCGACGCTGCCGCTGATCGTCGCCGTTGCGTCCAGCGCCTGACCGGCAAAGCGGGCCTGGATCTGCTCGATGGGGCCGCCAGGCACGAACTGGATGATGATGAAGGTGATGGTGACGATGCCGATCAGCGTCGGCACCATCAACAGGATCCGGCGGGCAATGTAGGACCAGAGCGCTGTCATCGGGACCGTCCTTGCGAAAGCCGGGCTTCCTTCGCGGGATCGATCCACCAGGTATCCAGCGTCAATGAAGAGAACATGTAGAGCGGCTGCTTCTCCAGCTTGCCGAACCGATCCCAATAGGTGAGCGGCATCTGGCCGATGGGCGCCGGAAAATCATGCTGGAAGGGAATGGCGTAGAAATTCCACAGCAGGATGCGATCGAGCGCGCGCATCGCGCCGACCACGGTCTCACGATCCGTCGCCGTGATCATGCGCGCGAGCATCTCGTCGACCGCCGGGTTCTTCACGCCGGGATAATTGAGGGATTGCGGCACGTCGGCGGCCTTGGAGCCCCAGATCAGCGTCTGGCCGATACTCGGGGTTTCGAATCCGGGAAACATGGGGCTGTTGACCAGCAGGTCGTAATCATAATGGCGCAACCGATGGCGGAATTGCGCGCTGTCGAACGAGCGAAAGCTAACGGCGATGCCAAGCTGGCGCGCATTTTCGATGAACAGGGAGACCTGCTTGTCCATCAGCGGCGAATAGCTGACCAGCTCGAAGGCCATGGGCCGGCCGGTCTGCTTGTCGAGGAGACGGCCGTTCTCATAGCGATAGCCCGCCGCGCGCAGGATGCGCATCGCCTCGATGAGATTGGCCCGGCGATTGGACCAGTTGCCGCCCACCGGCAGGTCCGGCGCCGTCGTAAAGACTTCTGGCGGGACCTGATCGCGCACCGTGTCGAGCAATTCCAGTTCGCGGCCTTGCGGCAAGCCCTCGGCGGCAAATTCGCTGTTCGTGTAGAAGCTGGTCAAACGTCCGTGGTGCCCGGCCAGCAGCACCCGCCGCACCCACTCGAAATCATAGGCCAGCATCAGGGCGCGGCGCAGTTCACGATCCGCGAGCGCGGGGCGGCGCGTGTTCATAATCAGCCCCAGATAGAATGACGGGCTGCGATAGGGGATCATCTCCCGCTTGATGTCGCCGGAGCGGAACGTCGGCAGCTTCTTCTCGCTGGCCCACCGAACCGCCCCGGTCTCCTGACGCACATCGACATTGCCGGCGAGGAACGCCTCATAGGCAACGGTGTGATCGCGGTAATAATCATGTCGCAGGGTATCGAAATTGAAGCGGCCCTTGTTGATCGGGAGGTCCTTGCCCCAATAATCCGGCACGCGTTCATATTCGATCCAGCGCCCCTGACTGAACCGCCCGATCTTGTACGGACCGCTGCCGAGCGGGGGTTCGAGCGACGCGGAATTGATGTCGTGGCTGTCGTAATAATGTTTGGGCAGCAGCCACATGTCCATGAGGACAGTCGGCAGAGTCGGGTTGTTGGCCTGGACGAAATAGACCCGCACCGTCCGGGGGCCGCGCTTCTCGGCGCGAGCGACCGCCTGCTCGACACGCTTGAGCGATGGCGTCACCAGCCCTTTCGACTGCGCGATGGTGAAGAGGATATCCTCGGGCGTGATCGGCACGCCGTCATGCCAGCGCGCGCGCGGATCGAGATGGAAATCCATCCATGAGAGATCCTTGGGATAGGTAATCGATTCCGCAACCAGCGGGTAGCGCACCGCCGGCTCGTCCAGACTGCGCCGCATGAGCGCGTCATAGATTTGCGGCATGCCCAGGGGTGGCGTGCCGAGCAGCGCCATCAGGTTGAGACTGTCGAACCCGCCCACATAGGCGACGCGCAGCGTGCCGCCCTTGGGTGCATCGGGATTTGCATAATCGAGATGCTCGAAATCGGGACCATATTTCGGTTCGCCGAACACGGCATAAGCATGGCTGGATATCAGCTCGCTGCCGCCAGGCACTGCCATCAGGCTTGCCGAGCTCATCGTAAGCAGCAGGGGGATGCACAGGAGCGCCAGCAAAACCTGGCGGAGCCCTCGTCGGCGCGTGGGGACCTGCCCGACCGACGGCGGACACTGATCTTGCAGGCCATGTTCTCGCGGGAATCCCGCAGCGTCTCCAGCCATACTCTCCCTCCAGAACCCCATGCGGAGCCCAGAAAGCCGGTCATGCCATTCGGTCTTGCGCCGAATTTCGCCTCGCCGGCTCTGATTTGTTCGATCTCTAGCTTTAGTTGCTCAATCTAACAATTCGAATCGAACTTATCTCCTTCTTAGTTTTGCCCGGGACGCGCGTAAACGCCATGGCTGATTTGCGACTCCTTGCCCGTGTCGATCCGCCAATGGTCCATGGCGCAGACAGGTACGCCCGCCACCGGAGCGGAATGGTCGACGCGCGACTTTGATCGCGCGCGCCTTGCTGCTAGCCAGAGGGCATGAAGAATATCGCGACGCTCACGCTGAACCCGACGATCGATGTCGCCTATGAGGTCGACAGGGTCTTCGCCACGCACAAGATGCGGACCCTTCGCGAGTATCACAATCCCGGCGGCGGCGGCATCAATGTGGCGCGGGTGTTCGTGCGGCTCGGCGGCAATGCGCGGGTACACTATATGTCCGGCGGCGCCACGGGCGTGGCGCTGGATGGCCTGCTCGACAGGCATCAGCTCGTGCGGGCGCAAATCCCGATAGAGGGCGCGACGCGCGTGGCAACCTCCGTGCTGGAGCGGGAGAGCGGCAAGGAATATCGCTTCGTGCCACTCGGGCCGGTGGTGAGCGAAGCGGAATGCGATCTGGCAATGGAGCGGCTCGCGCAGGTCGAGTGCGATTATTTCGTCGCCAGCGGATCGCTTCCTCAGGGTGTCCCGGAGGACTTCTACGGGCAACTGGCCGCGAAGCTGGCGCCACGGGGCGTCGGCTTCGTGCTCGATAGTTCAGGCGCTGGTCTGCGTGGCGGGCTGGCCGGCGGCAACGTGCTGCTGGTCAAGCCGAGCCAGGGAGAACTCCAGCAGCTTGTGGGCGAGGCGCTGGAGGGGAAAGAGGCCATCGCGGCGGCGGCGCAGGAGATCGTTCGGAAAGGGCAGGCGCGCTATGTCGCCGTAACGCTCGGCCACGAAGGCGCCATACTCGCGACGGAGCAGGGGACGTTGTTCCACCCTGCCCTGCCCATCGAGGCGAAAAGCGCGGTCGGCGCGGGTGACAGCTTCGTGGCGGCCATGGTCTATGCGCTGGCCAGCGACTGGCCGGTGGAAGACGCGTTTCGTTATGGCATTGCGGGTGGCTCGGCAGCGGTGCTCACGCCGGGGACGGATCTTGCGCGGCCGGCGGATATCGACCGGCTTTATGCGACCATCAAGGGTGGGTAGCCGGTCGCGAAGTGCCGGGGGCCAAAAGCGACCGCTCTTGCCACATTGTCTCCGTTCGGGCTGAGCCTGTCGAAGCCCTGTCCTTCGACCTTGAGGGATGAGGAAGAAGAAGAAGAAGAACAGCCCTTCGACAAGCTCAGGGCGAACGGGTGGTGGGGCAATGCTGTGGTGTACCGCCCGGCTGGGTTCTGGATTCCCGCGTTCGCGGGAATGACGGGAAGCTTTACGGGTCCCCCACTAGGCCCCAACTAGGCAAAATGCCTGATCAGCGCCCGTGCGGCGGATTGCACATCCTGCCAGGTCACGTCGAAACCCGCGTCGTCGCCATAATAGGGATCGGCGACGGCCTGCCCCTCGCGCCCCGGCACCATGTCCAGCAACAGCCCGACATGAGCGCGGTGATCGGCGGGTGCGAGGCGGTGAATGTTCGCCAGATTCTCAGCATCCAGCGCGAAAATCATGTCGAATCGGTGGAAGTCGTCGCGCTGGATCTGGCGGGCGCGATAGTTCGAAATGTCGATGCCGTGGCGCAACGCAGTCGCCTGCGCGCGGGGATCGGGCGCATGGCCGACATGCCAGTCACCCGTGCCGGCGGAATCTGCCTCAACAGTCAGGCCGGCGCGGGCAACCTCATGCCGGAAAGCAGCCTCAGCCAGCGGCGAACGACAAATATTTCCAAGACACACGAACAAAATGGCGGATGGGGTTGGCTTGGTCATGAGGCTCGCTATCATGCACGAAAGCCAAAGGCGAGCCAGCCGCCGCGTCCGGCAAGGCCGCGATAGAGGAACCCGCCCCGATTGTGGGCGTTCGCCAGGAGAGCCACGCCAACCAATAACCAAAAGGGGGAATGACCATCTCGGACTCGTCTGCTTTCGACCTTTCCAGACCTTCACTCGACAGTCTCGATAATCTCAGCCTGTTCCTCGATCTCGACGGAACCCTGTTCGAACTGGTCGATCGCCCGGAAGACGTGGTGGCCGACGACGCCCTGCAGAACCTCCTCACACGGCTATGCCAACGACTTGAGGGTCGACTGGCCGTCGTCAGCGGACGTTCCATTGCCCAGATCGACGGCATTCTCGGCCCCATCGCGCATGACCTTGCCGTTTCCGGCAGCCATGGCAGCGAGCATCGCTGGCGCGGCGTGGAGGCGCACCCGATACGCCCCAAGGGACTGGACGAGGCCGCAGAGCGCTTCCGTGCCTTTGCCAGCCAGCATGAGGGCGTGCTGGTCGAGGACAAGAGCTATGGCGCGGCGCTGCACTTCCGCATGGCGCCGCAGATCGAAGCCGATGCGCTCGCGCTCGCGACCCGGCTCGCGGACGAATTGGATCTCCTGTATCAGCCGGGCAAGATGATGGCGGAGTTGCGCATGCCCGGTGGAGACAAGGGCAAAGCCGTCCGTGCGCTGATGAGCCGCGCGCCAATGGCCGGCACATTGCCGTGGTTCCTTGGCGATGACGAGACGGATGAGGCGGCTTTTCGGGCCGCGCAGGAATTTGGTGGCGTTGGGGTGATCGTCGGCGAACGGCGACCGACCGCCGCGCAATACAAGCTCGCCAATCCCCCCGCCGTGCACGACTGGCTGGAGACTCTGCTGCAATGACCGCGACGCTCGACCTCTGGCCCATTGGCAATTGCCAGGTCTCGGCCCTCATCGACCGCGCCGGGCGCTTCGTGTGGGGCTGCGTGCCGCGCGTGGATGGCGACCCGGCCTTCTCCTCACTGCTCGACCCGGCGCCGCGCGCTGCGGATGGGGCGCGTGGCTTCTGGGAAATCGACCTGGAGGACTGTGTCGAGACCACCCAGCATTATGTCCGCAACACGCCGGTGCTGGTCACTCGGCATGAGGACAAGCATGGCAATGCGCTAGAGATCATCGATTTCTGCCCGCGCTTCCAGCGCAGCGGGCGCATGTTCCGTCCGGTGGCATACGCGCGCATCGTGAGGCCCGTCTCTGGGAATCCGCGCATCCGCATCCGCCTGAGGCCGGCGCGGGACTGGGGCTCGCGTGATCCCGCCAAGACGCGGGGCACCAACCATATTCGCTATATGCTCTCGGACATGACGCTGCGCCTCACCACGACGGCGCCGGTCGGCTGGATCGAGGATGAGCGGCTGTTCCGCGTCGAACGTCCGCTGCACTTCTACCTTGGGCCAGACGAGAGCTTTTCCGACGATCTGCGCATAGCGCTCGACACGATGCTCGATCGGACGATACGCGAATGGCAAGCCTGGGTGCGCGGCCTCGCGACGCCCGTAGAATGGCAGAAGGCCGTGATCCGCTCCGCCATTACGCTCAAGCTTTGCCAGCATGAGGAAACCGGCGCGATCGTCGCGGCGCTGACCACATCCCTGCCCGAGCATGCCGACAGCGGGCGGAACTGGGATTATCGTTACTGCTGGATTCGCGACGCTTATTATACGGTGCAGGCGCTCAACCGGCTCGGGGCACTCGACGTTCTGGAGGGCTATCTCGAATATCTCCGCAATCTGGTCGATAATGCGCGCGGCGGCCACATTCAGCCGCTCTATGGCGTGGGCGGAGAGGCGACACTGACCGAATGGATCGCCGAGGGTCTGGCCGGCTATCGCGGCATGGGGCCGGTGCGGGTGGGCAATCAGGCGGCCGAGCAGATCCAGCACGATGCTTATGGCCAGATCGTCCTCTCCAGCACGCAGAGCTTTTTCGACCGGCGCCTGCTGCGCATGGGCGGGGTGGACGACTTCCATGCGCTGGAAGCGGTCGGCGACCGCGCCTGGGCCGTCTATGACAAGCCCGATGCCGGCCTGTGGGAACTGCGCACGCGCAGCCACGTCCACACTTATTCCGCGGCGATGTGCTGGGCGGCGTGCGACCGGCTGGCCAATGCCGCCGCCGCGCTCGATCTGCCGGAGCGCGCGACCTTCTGGCAGGAGCGCGCCGACAGCATGCGCGAGACGATCATCAAGGCGGCATGGCGGGACGATACGAACCGCATGTCCGCCACCTTCGGCGGGGACGATCTGGATGCCAGCATCATCCAGTTGCTCGACCTGCGCTTCCTCTCCCCCGGCGACCCGCGTTTCAAGAGCACGCTCGAAGCTGTGGAGCAGGGTCTGAGGCGCGGCAGCCACATGCTGCGCTATGCCACGGAGGACGATTTCGGCCTGCCGGCCACGGCCTTCAACGTCTGCACCTTCTGGCTGATCGAGGCGCTGCATGCCACGGGGCGCTTCGATGAGGCGCGCGTCCTGTTCGAGGAAATGCTCAGCCGGCGGACAGCAGCGGGGCTGCTTTCCGAGGATATCGACCCCGTGAGCGGGGAGTTGTGGGGCAACTATCCCCAAACCTATTCGTTGGTTGGATTGATCAACTGCGCCGTTTTGCTCAGCAAACCCTGGAGTACAATCAGATGACTCGCCTCGTCATCGTCTCGAATCGTGTCAGTCCGCCCACCGGAGATGGGCAAGCCAATCAGGGCGGACTCGCCGTTGCCCTTTCCTCCGCGCTGCGCGTGACGAACGGCATATGGTTCGGCTGGTCCGGCAATGAGACGGAGAAGTTCACCGGGCAGGTCCATTTCAGCCGCAATGAGGGTGTGACGACCGCAACGATCGATCTCGAGCCCCAGGATGTCGAGGAATATTACAACGGCTTCGCCAACCGCACGCTCTGGCCGCTGTTCCATGATCGCACGGATCTCGCCGAATATGAGCGCACCTTTGCCGGCGGATATGCGCGGGTCAACCAGCGCTTCGCCGAGACGCTGGTTCCGCTGATCACGCCAGACGACGTGCTGTGGATTCATGATTATCATCTGATCCCGCTGGGCAGCGAACTGCGCAAGCAGGGTGTGAAAAACCGCACCGGCTTCTTCCTGCACACGCCCTGGCCAGTCGCTCGCCTGCTGACATCCCTGCCGAGCCATCAGGAATTCGTCGAATCGCTGTTTGCTTATGATCTGCTCGGTTTCCAGTGCCAGACCTGGCTCGATTCCTTCCTCTATTATGTGCAGGACCAGTTTCCCCACGCCGAGGTGAAGGACAATGTGATCCGCATCGGCGACCGCACGGTGCAGGTCATCGCCTGCCCGATCGGCATCGATGCAACGGAATTCATCGAGAGCGCCACCAGTGCGGAAGCGGATGAATCGCGCCACGCGATCCTGCGCAGTCTGGAGGGCCGAACGCTGATCATGGGCGTCGACCGGCTCGACTATTCCAAGGGTCTGGAGCAGCGCTTCCATGGCTATAGCCGGCTGCTGCAGGATCATCCGGAGTTTCAGGAGAAGGTCACCTTCCTCCAGATCGCGCCGCCCTCGCGCGAGGAAGTGGGCAGCTATCAGGACATTCGCCGCGAACTGGACGCCCTGTCAGGCCATATCAATGGCGAGTTCGCGACGGCCCACTGGGTGCCGCTGCGCTACGTCAATCGCGGCTATGACCGGATTGCGCTCTCCGGCATGTATCGCGCTGCGCGGGCCGCGCTGGTGACGCCGTTGCGCGACGGCATGAACCTCGTCGCCAAGGAATTTGTCGCCGCGCAGGACCCGGAAGACCCCGGCGTGCTGATCCTCTCCCGCTTTGCCGGCGCTGCCGAGCAATTGAAGGACGCGCTGCTCGTCAACCCGTTCAGCCCTGAGGAACTTGCCGACGCCTTGCAGCAAGCGCTGCGCATGCCGGTCGAGGAGCGCAAGACCCGCTGGCGCGCGCTGATGGACAGCGTCGAGACGGAAGATGTGCACTGGTGGCTCAGGCGCTTCCTCGATCTGCTGAACGATAATGGCGCGGATCGGCTGGTGCCGCCTCCGCCGTCCAATGATGTGGAGCCGGCGAACAACACGGACAAGTCGGTTCAGCCCGCCGCATCCTCCTGAACAGCTGGCGCCGTCCCGATGCGCGCCTTGGCGAAAGCCAGCACGCAAAGGATGCAGCAGCCCACCGGAACCAGCAGCGCGAGGAAGAACGTAGCGGCGGACGCTTCGGCGCCGATCAACGCAGCGCCGACCAGCGGCCCCGCCATGGCACCAATCCGTGCGACCGTAACGGCCAGGCCGATCCCGGCTGACAGCATGGCAATGGGATAAATGCTCGCGGCCACAGCAGTCAGCGCAATGTGCGCGCCGCCGACGCCCATGCCGATCAGCAGCATCATCGCACCCCAGACATAGAACGTAGGAACGAGGACGGTGAGCGCCAGCAGCCCGAGGCACACCAGTGCATAGCCGGTCAGCAACGCCATGATCGTCCGGTGCCGGTCGATCTGCGTTGCGAGGATCAGCCCGCCGACCAGTCCGCCGATCTGCACGATGGAGGCCATGAGCGCCGACGTCTCGAAGCTGAAGCCAACGCCGCGCAGCACGGTCGGGAGCCAGCTGGCGAGCATGTACATGGAGAGGGCGTTGAAGCAGAACAGTGCGGAAAACAGCGCCGTTCGCAGCAGATAGGGCTTGCCGAGCGGCGCCAGCACCGGAATGTCCGTCCAGTGCCAGCGACGCTCCCTCGGCGGTTTGGCAATGGCTTCCGGCATCGGGAGGCGGCTGAGATAGATCCCCAGGATGACCGTCATCGCAAACATGAAGATGGCGGGAAAGACGAACGCAGCTTCCCAACCCCGCCCGGTTGTGAGCCAGGGCACGACGACCCCGGCACCCGCCGCGCCGACCGGAATGCCACAGCCGACGATGGTCATGGCGCTGGCCCGGCGCGCGGTTGGCATGATCTGCGCGAGAATGGCGAGCACATTGGGCAGGCAGGCCCCAAGCGCCGTCCCGGTGAGCAGGCGCCACCAGAAGAGCTGGCTGACCGTCTCCGACCATGATGTGCCGAGCGTCGCAAAGCTGATCACGCCCAGCGCGGCCACGGTGGTGGTCCGCCGTCCCAGCCGATCGCCCAGCGGCGCAAGGAAGAAGGCACCGATGCCGAGGCCGATCACCACCGCAGACAGCGCCGGGCCGAAGATGGCAGGCTCCTCGCCCCAGAGCGGTGCGAGATGCGGCACCACCACCGGCATGGCGCCAATATCATAGCCGTCGATGACCATGATGATGAAGCTGAGCAGACCGACCATGAAGATTTGCAGCCGGGTCGCACACGGCGGCTCGGCTGACGCGTCGGCTGGCACCGCTTCGAGCGGGACCGATCCCGGCAGGGTTGTGTCACCTTGGCTCATCTTCGGTTCGGTCCTCTCGTTCTTCCGGTCAGGCTGTGCCTTGTTCTTTTAATCGAATGTGTCCCGCTCAGGCCGCCGCCCGGCTTTCCGCCGAGGCGTGCTGGAGCGCCGCTCTGCCAAGGATCAGATCCGCCGCCTTCTCTGCAATCATGATGACAGGCGCGTTGGTATTGCCCCGGATGAGCGCGGGCATGGACGAGGCATCGACGACCCGCAGGCCATCAACGCCGCGCACGCACAATTCGGCATCGAGGACCGCATCCTCGCCCGTGCCCATCGCGCAGGTGCAGCCCGGGTGACCGCCGCTGCGGGCAGTCGCGCGCAGCCAGCCCTCCAGCGCGGCGTCATCCGCTGCATCAGGACCGGGCGCCACTTCCGCCGCCACCAGGTCGCGCGCTGGCGCCGTGCCGAAGAAGCGCCGCATGAAATGCATCGACCAGAGCAGCCGCTGAAGATCGCCCGGCGCGCTGAGGAAATTGAGCTGGATCTTCGGCAGCGCCTCCGGATTGGCGGAGCGCAGGCTGATGCTGCCACGGCTTTCCGGGTTGAGCAGCAGCGTGCCCGCCGAAAATTGATGCCCTGCCCCCTTGCGCCAGCCGGGGAACCAGGGGCGCGCGGCGTAGCTCGCATGCACAATCTGGAATTGCAGGTCCGGCCGGTCCTGCTCCGGCCCCGAACGCAGGAAACCCTGAATGGACATCGGGCTCTGGGCCATGTTGCCGGTGCCGAACAGCGCCCAGCGCGCTGCGTGAAGCGCGATCCGATCCAGCCGCAGCTGATCGTCAAAGGTGACCGGCCCGGAAGCTTGCCAGAAGGTGAGCGCGATCGGGTGATCCTGCAGATTGGCGCCGACGCCCGGCAGATCGTGGTGCAAGGGCACGCCCATTTCCGCCAGATGCGCCGCCGGGCCGATGCCGGAGAGCATGAGCAGTTGGGGAGAATTGATGGCGCCGCCGCACAGGATGACTTCCCGCCGCGCGCGTAGCTGGCGTGTGACCCCGCCCTTGCGATATTCGATGCCGACCGCCCGACCATCCTCGATAAGAACGCGCGTGACCAGTGCGTCCGTCTCGATCCGCAGGTTCTGGCGGCGGCGAACGGGGTCTATGAAAGCGCGCACCGTGCTGTGGCGCCGTCCCGCGCGGATCGTGCAATCCGGGATGCCGAAGCCCTCCGCGCGTGGCACGTTGAAATCCGGCGCTTCCGCATAACCAAGCTTCCGCGCCGTCTCCATGAAGGCGGGGAACAGTACGGGATCCCGCTTCATGGGCGTGACGTGCAGCTCGCCCTCTCCGCCATGGTCGGCGCTTTCGCCGCGCCAATTCGTCTCCGATCGTCGGAAATAGGGCAGCACGTCATCAAAGCCCCAGCCGGGCAGGCCCATGTCCCGCCAGCGATCATAATCATCGGCATGGCCGCGAATATACATGGTGCCATTGATCGAGGAGCTGCCGCCCAGTGCCTTGCCGCGCGGAATGGGCTGGGTGCCATTGCCCATATTCGGATCCGGCTCGCTCTCATTTCCCCAGATGAAGCGCTCGGTCGCGGCGGCCTGCATCCAGGTCAGCGGCATGTCGATAATGGGGTGGCGGCACTCTCCGCCCGCCTCGATCAACGCGACGCTCGCGTCGGCCTGCGCGCTCAGGCGATTGGCGAGCACGCATCCGGCGCTGCCGGCGCCCACAATGATGAAGTCCGCCTCATCCATCTGCTTCTTCGACCTCTCCCGGTCAATTTTCACCCGGCCTTTGATGGCCTTTGCTCTGCTGGTCTTACGGTGCATATGACGGAGCACAAGGGCGGAAAGCAAAGCCGCCAACATGGAGAGGAGCCCCGATGCGCTACACCGCCGACGAGGAAGCCAATCTCGCGCTGGTACGCGGCCTGTTCGACGAGGTGCTCAACCCCATGAATTCAGGTGCCGTCGACCGCTTCGTCGCGCCCGATTACATTCAGCACAATCCGAACGTGGAAACAGGCCGCGAGCCGCTCAAGGCCTTTCTGGATCATATCAGGACCGTGCACCCGCAGGGCGTGCATGATGTGAAACGCATGTTCGCGGACGGCGATCATGTCATCGTCCATTATCACGTGCGCCGCTGGCCGGAGGACATCGGCTGGGCCGTCATTGACATCTTCCGGATCGAGAGCGGACTCATTGCAGAGCATTGGGACGTTGCGCAGGATGTCATGATCGGCGGACCGAACACGAACGGCATGTTCTGATCGGCAACAACGGCGTTAAACAAAACGTAACCATGGGGAAGCAAATCAAATTGACTCTGTTGGCAGAGCGCGCGAAATTAGCATTCTGCGGGCCAGAAAAAGCCGATCGCCTCCCGCGCATCCAGAGGGCTAAGTGACGATTGATTTTCAGGCCCTTCTGGCGCGATCCCCCAATCCATATGTCGTCCTGGATCGTGATTTTCGTCTCATCTGGATGAATGACGCCTATCTGCGGGTGACCATGCGCTCGCGAGCGGAACTGCTCGGCCGGCATATGTTCGACGCGTTTCCCAGCGATCCGGATTCCGAAAGCCACAGACTGCTCGATCATTCCCTCACGAACGCTCTCCGCTCGGGACAGGAAGATGAGATCGCGCTCATCCGTTACGATATCGCGCGACCCGACGGCAGTATGGAGGTGCGCTACTGGAGCGCGACGCACACGCCCTTTCTGGACGATTCGGGTGAGGTCGCCTGTATTCTGCAACATACTGTGGACGTCACCGAGTTGCAGAACCTCCGGGCCATGCGCGATGAAATGGGCGTCATCCAGCGAGCGAACGCCGTCCAGGCACGCAATCTGGATCTTGCGGAGGAGGCCGATCAGTTCAAGTCCCTCTTCGAACAGGCGCCCGGCTTTGTGGCTATCCTGCATGGGCCGCAGCATGAGTTTCGTATGGCGAATGCAGCCTATCGCAAACTCATCGGACACCGTGATCTGATTGGTCGCCCGGTTGCAGAAGCATTACCGGAAGTAGCCGGTCAGGGTTTTATCGATCTGCTTGACCGTGTGCATCAGACCGGCAAGCCGTTCGTCGGGCGACGCATGAAGGTTCTGCTGCAAAGCGAAGATCGTGCAGCACCTGAGGAACGCTTTCTCGACTTCATCTATCAGCCAACTTTTGCGGAATCCCGTCAGGTGTCCGGCGTGTTCGTGCAGGGGCATGACGTGACTGAACAGGTGGAAGCCGAAGTGCGACAGCAATTGCTGATGAACGAGCTTAACCATCGCGTGAAGAATACGCTTGCGATTGTTCAGGGACTGGCCATGCAGTCCTTCCGGCAGATGCCTGGATCGGACATCGCGCGCCAGACCTTCAACGCGCGCCTCGCTGCTTTGGCGGCGGCGCACAATCTGCTAACAACGAGCAACTGGAAGACGGCAGGCTTTGCCGAAACGGTCCGCAGCGCAGCCGAAGCCACGATTGGCAGCGACCTCGACCGCGTTCGATATGAGGGCCAGGATTTCACCATTGCGCCCCAGACCGCAGTATCACTCTCCATGATTATCCACGAACTGTGCACCAACGCCGTGAAATATGGCGCTCTCTCTGCCCCGAAGGGCCGGGTGGTGCGCATTTCGCGGAAGTTGGGCAGTGATTTCGCGCGATCTCGGGCACGCGTTTCACGGCATCGCGGGCAGCCATTTCGCGCCCTCGGGCAGGCTGGCCAACGGGTGTTATTGAGTCAGGGCTGAAGGCTTTG
>JAHJIJ010000001.1 GCA_018823325.1 Alphaproteobacteria bacterium
GCCACTGCCGTTCCTGCCAGTCGTGGTCCGGCGGACCCGTCAACGCCTTCAGCCTGTGGCAGCCGGCGGCGGTGCGGATTACCGCGGGCGAGGAGCATGTGGCGACGTTCCAGAAGACGCCGCTCAGCCAGCGCAAGTATTGCGCGAAGTGCGGCGGTCACCTGATGACCAACCACCCGACATTCGGCCTCGTCGACGTGTTCGCCGCGACCATCCCCACGCTCGCTTTCGTGCCCGGCGTTCACGTCAACTATGCCGAGACGGTGCTGCCGATGCGGGACGGCCTGCCAAAGCTGAAGGATTTTCCCAAGGAGCTCGGCGGGTCGGGCGAAGCCATCGCGGAATAGCGACACACGACGAAGCCTGGCAGTATCTTCTCCCCTCCCCCGCAAACGGCTGTCGGATTCACACATCTTGAAGCCTCAGAGTGGTGCCAAACTTGATGCGCTGGAAGTCGTTCAGGCCCCATCGCATTGTTTTGGGTCCCGGCTTGCCGTAATAGCCATCCCACCCCCCGAGCCTGGCAATGACCCAGGCGGCGAAGGCGAGTGAGCCCTTGGGATGCGGGTTCTTCTGACGGGCCGTACGCCCTTCGAGTTTGACCGACAGAGCTTCGAGAATGTGCTGGTCTTCCGGTTCGAAGGCGTCGGCCAGTTGCCGGTCAGTCGTACCTTCGCGGGCCTTGACCAACTGCAGGATGGTAATGGCCGCGACGGTTGCCGCTGCGACGAACTTGATCATGACCTGCGGATCGCCAATGTCGGCTTTCTCGATATCGAATCCTGCCGTTTTGAGGGTTCGGAAGAACTCTTCGATGCTCCATCGCATCCGGTAAAGGTCTACAATTCTGCGTGCTTCGGATGAGTTCGTGACGGTGTGGGTGGTGAGAAGCCGCCAATGAACCGGCTCGCCGTCTTCAAGCGGCGAGACCTCGCGAACATCGACTAATGTCAGGGTGACGCTTTCCGGCAAATCGGCTGCAGCTCCATGCAGTGGCTTGCATAATTTGACGGACGAAAAGTGCAACGCCAGGTCCGCCGTCCGTGCCTTGCGACCCGGTGCAGCCGGGATTTTAACGCTGTACCGATCCGCTTCAGGCAGATCGTCGATGAACTTGAACAGCAGCGCGTCGGCGTCCTCCTGGTCCTTGATCCTCCGGTTTTGGCAGGCCCGGACGATCAGATGCGTGTTGGCCGGGCGGCGTGCAAAATGTTCGTAGAAGTCGCTTTCCCGATCCGACACCACGGTGATGCTTTTGGCCGCCGCCAGTATCTCGCTGGCACGCCTCGTTGTATCGAGCCAGCGCTGCGATTCCTTGTCTTCCGTCTCACGCGAGCGCCGCGGTGTGACTAAGCCCTTGTCCCGATTCCAGATACTGGCATCCACCAAACCAAGCAGCGCGCCGGTTCCAATCTCCAGCGCTACGGCGGCATGCAGCAGCAGTCCGCCCAGCGCGCCACCCTTGCCGACAGGTCCATACCCGTTCGCCCGGGCTCGCCGACCGCCCATCGCCAATTCGCTGGTATCCTGAGCCACAACGATGTCACGACCCGCCACTCGCGCAGCAGTGCCGTCGCCCGCGTGGCAAAACATCTCCCCGGCGGTCACCGAGGGATTGCGAAGGAAGCGTGTGAACCGCACCTCCTGCGACCGCCCTCCCGCAATCCGCCGGATATGAGGACACGGCCGATCCACCAGAGCCGCATGAAAGGCGGCCCCCCTTTTTCCAGGCGACGGTCGTCAAACCGCCCCAGCCCAAAGTCCATGGCTGAATCTCCGCTGCGAATCAAAGATCCTCAAACGGAATCAGGCCACCAGAACCTCGGCAACCGAAATGTGTGCATACGACAGCCGCAAGCGGGGCGAGGTCAGAAGCACTGGCTTGCCCTGACCGCACCGCACGATATTCTCCCGGCCCAAAGGCCGGGGGAATATCGAACGATGAATGCTGCGACCATTGATCTGCTGCACCGGGCGATCGCCGATCCCGAGACGCAATGGAGCCTCGGCACCTTCGGCGCCATCGCCGAGTTCTCGCGCGACGCCGAGGAGCCGGTCGCCTTGCGGCAATCCGGCGACGCGGTGTCGGCGGTCACCGCGCGCGGCGGCATCGCCATCCGGCATGATCCGCGCAACCGGGCGCTGGCGTCCGAAGGCATCACCAAATCAGGCTGGAATCAACGCATCGCGCTGTGCCTGTCCGAGGCCGATGGCGCGATGGGCGGGCGAGCCGTGCTGACCGAACTCGGCGCCGACACCGGGGCGCTGCGTTCCGAAGATCGCGAATCGGTTCTGTTCGACCTCGGCCTCGGCGCGCCGCATGCGGATTTCTGCGTGCGCATCGACGACGGGGATACGGCCGCGCAACTGCGCCGGCACGCCGGCCGGGCGGTGATCGAAACAAATCCCGCGATGGGACTGATCCTGGCGGCCAATCCGCATCGCGTCTTCATCAGCCGGCTCGGCCGCATCGAGGTCTATCAACCGATCCCGCCGGCCGCGGGCAGGAGTCCCGAGGGACCGCACACCCATGTGTTGCCAAAACTGTTGAAGAGCGGCC
>JAHJIJ010000019.1 GCA_018823325.1 Alphaproteobacteria bacterium
ATGCAGCGGCGCTTTCGATAAGGCGGTAACAGGCCCGCTCGCCGCTTTTGTCGAGCGCGATGGCATGACCCTTCTTGCGAAGGCCAGTGAGTGCGGCACGCGTGCTGTGCGGAAGCCAGCCGGTCGCGCTGACCAGCTCATCAAGGGATGCGCCTTCCTCGCGGCGCAGGAGGCCGAGCACCTGCTCGGATCTTGACGGGGTGGCGGGGGGCACCCCAGCGATCTCACCAGCAGACGCAGTAGTGGGCGCGCCCTGTTCGTTCACGACACCGATACAAGCGCGTCCGGCCTCGGTGATGACAAGCGCGAACCGGTCATCGCCCTCCTCACGCCAGACCTTGGCAGGATCGTTGGTGGCTGCTTCCGCCACCAGCGCGCGCTTGATCAGCGGTGGAATGGTCTTGCGGATCCGCGCGGCCTGATCCGCGAGATGTTCGGGTGGCGGCAACAAGCTGCCATCATCGCGCTGGGCAGCGGCAAAGAGAAGGACGAGTTGCAGATCGTTAAGTTTGGTCATGGGTGGTCTCCTTGCAAGGAGCAGCACCACGCTGCTCCCACCACCCAAGGCCCTGTCGATCGAGCCGGCAGGGCATGCTCGCGTCACCGGGCCGCGGTTGATCAGCACCAATGCTCGACCCGCGCAGCAAGTCCAGTCGAATGTGCAAGACCGCAAAGCTGCATATCGACTTGCGCCGCCTGTGGCGGCTTGGTGCACCCATGGACCGCGACACCGCCGACTTGATCGCTCAGCTCTGCGCCAGAGCTGGAATGGCGATGGAGGATACAAGCCCGATCGCGCTGTCGATCGGTTCAACGTCGGTTGAGCAATGGCCTGCGACGATCGATCAGCTGACCCAGGACGCGGAGCGTATCCTCAGCCTTCTCCACGCAGCGCGCATGATGATGCGAGCTTAGGACCCGGAGCAACCTCGCAGCCTGGGGAAGTTGGAACGGGGCTGTCGTCGCTGGAATCCTTCCGGACTGGCTGAGGAACGTCCGCTTCGTTGGACGTACCGGTAAGTCTCCTTACGAGCCCGACCGTGCCCAAGCTGCCCTTCGTTCATTGATCCACTATGCGGCTCATGAATCACCGAGGGAAGGTTCTCGTAGGTCTCCTGTTAGATTAGGATCGATCCAAGCGTCGCTGTCTCCGTTTCGGTTGCTATGAAATCGGCCGAAATTTTTCAAAATCCGAAACAAGGCATATTCAGCTTGCAATCATGATGTTGTTCCTGACTTTTGTCAGTAACGCAATAAGCGTCTCCCGTTCCTCGTCGGTCAAGTTTTTCGCGAGTTGATCTTCCTGTCGTTTACTACGCGTCTCGACGACAGACATTTCTTCCTCACCCCTTTTAGTGAGCGAAAGAAGCACGCGCCTGCGGTCTGAGGCGGATCGGACGCGGTCAGCGAAGCCTTCGTCCTCCAGTCTGTCCAGGATCGAGCTCGTCGCTTGGGGATCGAGATAAAGAACTTCCGCCAAACGCTTGGGGGAAATGCCCGGATTATACCCAATGACCACAAGGGCGCTGTTGAAGCCGGAAGGTCGGCGGCTGGCTCGCGTCTTTGAGGCTGTTCTCAGTAGCCGCCAGACAGCCCGGCCGCACAAATGCAGCTGGAACCCGATGTGCCCGCTCAGGAAGCCAAACTGAACCGAATTCCGCGACTTTGAACTCATCAGCCACCTCCCTTGAGCGTGAGGCTGACGATCCTATCGACCGTGGCTCCGCCTGGCTACTTGCAAATAGTTTGCGTTCTATATAGATATGAAATGGATTAATGGGGAGAGGGCAGTGTTTCGAAGGTTGCCAGGCGCCGTGTTGCTGGGGTCTGCGCTGGTCTTCGGCGCCGGCGTTGCTTTTCAAGTTTCTGCGCAGAGCGAGCCGGAAATTGCGGCCAGAGCAGGCGAACGCGAATGGTGGTCGCCGGGGATCGACATGACGGTGCCCGAGATGCTTACCTATTCCAATTCTTGGGGTGAGCTCAGTATCTATACCGAAGGCGCGCCCATCGCGACGAAGGGGCACGCTTTCTTCGAGCCGATCGGCGCCAACGGCCGCGCATGCGTAAGCTGTCACCAGCCCGCCGACGGCATGGGCCTCTCGGTCGCATCGATCCAGCAACGATGGAAGGAAACCAAGGGCAAAGATCCGATCTTCGCCATGGTTGATGGCGCCAACTGCCCGACGCTGCCACCAGGCGACGCCGCTTCGCATTCCCTGTTGCTCAATCGCGGGCTGTTCCGGATCAGTCTGCCCTGGCCTCCTCGCGATCCCAACGGCAAAGCCATCGACCCTGAGTTCACCATCGAGGTCGTGCGGGACCCGACCGGCTGCAACACCGACGCCAGATATGGGCTCACCAGCGATCAGCCCAGAATATCCGTGTATCGCAGGCCGCGCCCAGTTGCGAATGTCAAGTACACGACGCATCAGAATTTCGGCGTCAGCCCGTTCATCGGGAAGAACGGGCTCCCGACGGCGCGCGATCCGGAGACGGGGCGCCCCACCAGTATGAATCTCATGAGCGATGCGCGCTTCCCGACTCTCAAGGTTCAAATGCGCGACGCGGCCGCCACGCATCTCGAGTTCAAGGGCCGGCTCACAGCTCGACAGATGAGCCAGATCGAGGATTTCGAGCGCCGCGTGTACGCCGCTCAGGTTAGCCTGGTGCAGGCTGGCAGTCTTGTCGAGCCCGATGGGCCTCCGGCGTTCGGTCCGCGCAACCTGGCGCGTGGCGAAGCAGGCGTGCTGGGTAACAATACGACGCGCTTCGTCTTTCCCATGGGCGACGCCTGGAAAGTCGCCAAACCGAGCGAAACCCCGGAGCAGCGCGCCAAGCGTGAGGCCATTCTCCGCGGCCAGGACATCTTCATGTTCCGGACATTCTGGATCAGGGATTCCATGCATCTCAACACCGTGGGCCTCGGTAATCCCACCAAGCGGACCTGCGCGACCTGCCATGGGATGCACATGACCGGCATGGATGCCGCCAACGGCTGGATGGATCTGGGCACGACTAACCTGCCATGGGCAAAGGAAGTGCCGGTCAATCCATGGACCGACAAGAAGGCGGAGATGCCGCTGTTCAAGGTCACGTGCAAGGCCGGGGTGCCGGCGCACCCCTATCTCGGCCGGATCATCTATACGCAGGATCCAGGGCGTGCGCTGATCTCGGGCAAATGCAATGACGTGGGGACGATCGTGATGCAGCAGTTCAGGGCGCTGGCGTCCCGAGCGCCCTATTTTTCGAATGGTTCAGCCGCCAGCATTCGCGAGCTGATCGACTTCTACGATCGTCGCTATAATATCCAGTTCACGGAGCAGGAAAGACTCGATCTCGAGATCTTCCTGGCGAGTCTGTGATGGAGCGCGCTGTCGTTCTGCGCGGGCTCCTTCTTGCCTCTCTCGCGCTTCATTCCGCGGCCAGTGCCGCGGAGGATCATCTGGCCTTCGTGTCCTGCCCGATCGTGCGCGACACGAAGACGGTGCCGTGCTGGCTGGCCGAGCATGAAGGGGAAACCTACTATCTTGGCATCCAGACGGATGTGAGTGCGCCCTTTTCTCCGCCGTCGCTTGGGCACAAGGTCCTTGTCGAGGGCGAGAAAACGGATGAACCCCGGATCTGTGGCGGCATTCCGTTGCGCAACGTCATTGTGTCGGTGATGCCCGAGCGTGCGGACTATTGTCAAACGCTGCTGATGGCTGAGGACCGGTATACTTTGCCCTTTGAATCGCCGCGCCCTCCCGGCCCAAGCCGGGGACGGCTGGCGTTCTCCTTCCCCGAGCCCGAGAAGGTGATGCCGCCATACAAGAGTCGCTCCTTCCAACTCCGCTATGATTTCGACGGTACCGTCGGGTTCCGCCACCCGCGGTCCCTGGTCGCGGTGATGGAGTATGCCAGTCAGATCAATGCGCGCTCCATCGTGATCAAGGGTTATCGCGGGCGCACGATCCTGAGCAACGGTGAAGCGCTGACCGAGCGTGAAGGGCTTGCCGAATTGCGCGCGAAGGAAGCAGCAAACCTGCTTCAGGGGGCAGGTCTGACATCTCCGGAATATGTCGTCACATGGGATGACGAGCCGCAGACTGGCGATGCCAGTCAGAGAAGGATCGAGATTTCTGTCGATCCATAACCGTCAGATGAAAGCGGCGCTGGCGATGATCAAACATGGATCGTCATCCAGACGGTCGTATTAAATCACTGATAATATTTAATTTAGAGGGAGGTTGTAATGACTACCAACATGGGGAATTTCCGCAGGAGCATGGCGATCAGGACGAGCCTGATTGCGATCCTCGCTTCTCAATCCACACTGGCGCTCGCGCAGTCCGGGCAGAGCGGTGCAGCTGCCGACGATGCCGCCACCGAGATCGTAATTACCGGAACGAGCATCCGCGGCGTTGCGCCCGTCGGCGCCCCGGTTGTGACGCTGGACCAGGAGGCTATCCAGGCTCAGCCGGCCACCACGACGGCCGAGCTGCTTCGCCAAGTGCCCTCCGTTGTCGGCCTTGGCGCGAACGACCAGTATTTTGGTGGTGCCAATGGCTCTGCCGCGAACATCACGAGTGGCAACGGCATCAACCTTCGCGGTCTCGGCACGACTGCAACGCTGACACTCCTGAACGGCCGTCGTCTTGCACCGGCCGGCACGCAGGCGCAGTTCTTCGACCCCTCTGTCTTTCCGACGTCCGCGATCGGCAGAATGGAAGTCATGGCCGATGGCGGTTCGGCTGTTTACGGCTCCGATGCTGTTGGCGGTGTGGTCAACATCGTGACTCGGCGCCCCTTCAGCGGGCTTGAAGTCTATGCGAAGAGCGGCATCAGCGCACGCGGCGATGCGCCCAATCTCGTGCTCGGGGGCGTTGGCGGCGTGCAATGGGGCGGCGGCAGCGCAGTGATTTCGTACGAGTATAATCGTCGCGAGGCGCTGAAGGCATCGTCCCGCACGCTCTACACAGACGATCTGCGCCCATATGGCGGTTCGGATCAGCGCCTGTTCGCTGGAAGTCCGGGCAATATCCAGGTCGGCGGTACGCGCTATGCTATCCCAGCCGGGCAGGACGGCACGAACCTGCTACCTTCCGATCTCATCGCCGGCGCGCCCAATCGGCAAAGCGCCTTTCTCGGTGCAGACGCCATTCCTGGGCAAGAGCGACACTCGGTGCTCGCCACTATTCGTCAGGATATCACGCCTGACATCGAGATCTGGGCCGAAGGGTTCTATACGGACCGTAAGTCTGACCGGAAGATCGGGCCGATCACGAGCAACCTGACTGTCCCGTCCAGCAATCCGTTCTTTGTCCACCCGACCAATCCTGCAGCTTCCAGCGTGCTGATGAACTACAGTTTCTCGGGCGATTTCGGTTCGCAACAGCATACTGGCGCCCAGCTCGCCTGGCAGGGCGCGGCGGGCTTCGAAGCCAATCTGGGTTCGGGCGTCTCGCTGAGCGGCTATGGCTCATACAGCGGCAATGATGACGAGCGCCACCAGCCTGTGCTCAACATCCCCCAGATGCAGCTTGCGCTGGCGGACACATCACCGGCCACGGCGTTCAATCCGTTCGGTTCGGGCGGACAGAACAACCCTGCGACGCTGGCGAACATCCTCGGCTTCCGTGATATCGGCGTCGAATATCGCATGGCCGATTTCGGCCTGAAGCTCGATGGCCCGCTGTTCGACATCGGCGGCGGCGCAGTGCGCTTCGCCGTGGGTGGCGAATATCAGGATCATCATCTCAACAGCTACTTCCGCGATAATGCCAACACGCCCAATGTCTCGACGATCAGCTATCGCCCGAGCTACACGAAGCGCACGGTGAAGTCGGTCTATGGCGAGCTATACGTGCCGCTGGTAAGCAGCCTGAACGGCTCGCCGGGGCTGGAGGAACTCTCCCTTGCCGGCGCGGTGCGTTACGATGATTACAGCGACTTCGGCTCCACGGTGAACCCCAAGCTGTCGTTCAGCTACCGGCCGCTCACGGGTCTTTCGTTCCGCGGCACTTATGGTCGCTCGTTCCGTGCGCCGACCCTGTCCGACATCGATCCTTCGGTGCTGACGATCGCGTTCCAGGACTTCACGGATCCAAGCTCGCCGTCCGGGCAGACCCGGACGCTGTGGGTACGCGGCTCCAACCTGGACCTTGGCCCCGAGCGTGCGACCACATGGTCGCTGGGCGCCGACTTCGCACCGGTCTCCGTGCCGGGCCTGCGCCTCGGCCTCACCTACTTCAATGTGAACTACAAGGACCGTATCGAGGGTCCAGGGTCTGACGTGCTGGCTCTGACGCCCGCCCGCGAGCCGCTGCTGGGCGATCTCGTCGTCCGCAACCCGAGCGCGGATCTTGTCAATTTCTGGCAGAACTCGCCTTACTTCTACACCGGCGTGAAGGAAGATCCGGCAACCATCGGCGCCTATGTCGATGGCCGGAAGGTCAACGTTGGTCTGCTGGAAACGGACGGGCTGGAAGGCACGCTGGACTACGCCATCGAGACCGGCGCCGGCACAGTCAACCTGGGCGTGGCTGCGACCTATCTGCTCAACTACAAGCGCAAGATTGCTCCCAATTCGGTGCTTGAGCAGGATCTCGACACGATCAACAACCCGTCCTCGCTCAAGGGTCGTGGCACGCTGGGTTATCAGAACGGTGGGTTCGCGGGTAATGTCTACTTCAATTACACCAAGGGCTATCTGAACGATTCCATCGCGGCGCGTCCGGAAGTGCCGGCCTATTTCACGACCGACATGAGTCTGCGCTACACGATCGACGATCCGGCAGCGTTCGGCCTGAACGGCGTGACGTTCAGCCTAGATGTGCAGAACCTGTTCGATCGCGATCCGCCGATCGTCCTGGCCGGCAATCTGCCCTATGATGCGCAGGTTGCCAGCATCATGGGCCGCTACATTACGGCCGGCGTGCGGTTCCGCTGGTAATCATCAAGGGTGATGGCGGCCGCATGGTGCGGTCGCCGTCGCGCCGCTAATGGTGATGACATGCCGTGCAAAGAACCGGCGTGGAAGATTGGGAGAGGTCTGAATGTCCAGGTTCATGAGCGCGCTGCTGCTGGGTAGCGTCACGATTGCGGCGACGGCTTCCAGCGAGGCGGATGCCCGTGTCAGCCGGATCGACGTCAGCGAAGTGAAGCCCGCCTTCGGCGGCAAGCGCTTCGGCACCGTGGGCAGTTATGAATGGGTGCGCGCCGTGGCGCATTTCGAGGTCGACCCCAGCCTCCCGGCCAATGCCGGCGTCAAGAACCTCCAACGCGCGCCACGCAATGCTAGGGGCCAGGTCGAGATGGATGCGGACGTCTGGATGCTGCGGCCGACCGATCCTTCGGCCGGAAACGGACATCTCTTCTACGAGCCCGTTAATCGCGGGCGCCCGCTGTCGCTAGGCCAGTTCAATGGCGCGGCGCCGGCTCCGCTCGATCACCCGGAAGCCGCCGGCAATGGCTTCCTGATGGAGCAGGGCTACACGATCGTGTTCAGTGGCTGGCAGCCCGGCTACCCGGTGGCAGAGGCCCCAACCATGGCGGTTGGCTATGGCAGCCGCCTCCCCGACGCGGGAGGACTCAAGGCCCGGCTTCCGATCGCGCGTGGCGTCAACGACACGCCGGTCACGGGCCGCGTGATTGAAGGGGAGGGCTTTGCCGGACAGTCGGACGGCCGCAAGATCTATCTTACCTATCCTGCCGCCGATACAGCGGACGAAAGCGCCTATCTGCGCGCCGCGGGGTCCACAGAGCCGCTGCGTGATGGCAGCAGCTGGCGCTATCTGAACGAGCTTCAGGTCGAGGTGACGCGCCCGGCTGGCGCTCAGGGTCCGGTCGAGTTCGTGTATGAAGCCAAGGATCCGTTCGTCTATGGCCTTGCGCTCATCTCGATGCGGGATCTCATGTCCTTCTTTCGCCACGAGACCGCAGGCAACCCGCTGCGCGAGAACGGCCGCAAGCCTTTGACCGGCACCTTCGCATTCGGCGCCTCGCAGACCGGGCGCACGGTCAAGACGCTGGTCTATCTGTTCAATGACGACGAGCAGGGGCGGAAGGTCGTCGATGGCGCATTCATTCATATCTCGGGCGCCAGCCTCAATTCGCAGAACGAACCGTTCGGTCGGCCGGGCGACAAATACGGCGCCTTCCCGTTCACCTACGCCGCCATGTTCGATCCGATCAGCCGGCAATATGGCGGCGTGTTGATGCGCTGCTCGGCACTGGGCACCTGCCCCAAGATCATCCACACTGACTCCGATTCGGAGATGTCGTTCGGCACCAGCCTGCTCTACACGGACACCAAGGGACAGGATGTCCAGTTCCCAGACAACGTCCGCGTGTACCTGCTTGCAGGCACGCAGCATGGTCCCGCTCAGAAGGCGGAGCGGACGATGTGCAAAAATCTGAGCAATCCGTTACCCTATGCGCAGCCCATGCGCAGCCTGCTCGTGGCTCTGGATCAGTGGGTCACGGCCGATCGCGCCCCACCAGCCAGCCGGCATCCGATGCGCGCCGACGGAACGCTGATCAGCCTTACCGAGATGCAGGCGACCTTTCCGAAGATCCCGCAGATGGTCGTGGACACCAGCTTTCAGACCTTCAACTTCGTCGATCCTGGCTCAGGCGATCCCGTCGAGGGCCTAGCCTACCCCGACTATCGCCTGAAGACCGATGCCGACGGCAATACGGTCGCTGGCATCCGCAATGCCGAGTTGATGGTGCCGCTCGGCACCTACACGGGCTGGAACCCTTCGGCGACAGGCACCGGACTGTGCCCAGCGACCGGATCCTACGTCCCGTTCGAGCCAACGAAGGCGGCGCGAGAGGAGCTTGGTGATCCCCGTCTGTCGATTGCGGAGCGCTATCCCACCGTGGAGGCCTATGTCGCGGAAATGCGCAAAGCCACCCAGAGCCTCGTCGCGCAGCGCCTGATGCTGCCGGCAGATGCCGAGGCGGTTATCGACGGCTCGCCGCGGCGCTATGCGCAAGCGATAGACGCATCCGGGAGAGCGGCTGCCGCGACGCAGTGAGAAACGACATGGAAACGAGCCGGCGATCAGTCATCAAGCTCGCAGCGGCGTCCGGACTGGCGTTCGCGCTGAGCGAAGGGCGGGCGCGAGCGGTAGCGGCGCGTCGGCTTGGGTCCGGCTTTCAACCAATACCGTGCTTCCAGCTGCATGCAGATGGACGTGCGACCCTTTTCCTGGGCCTTAGCGAAATGGGGCAGGGCGTGACCACGATGGCGGCCATGCTGGTGGCTGAGGAGCTGGATCTCCCGCTGGATCGGATCACCGTCGAGCAGGCCCAGGCTGATCCCGAACGGTTCGGCATTGGCGGTCGGCAGGCGACCGGCGGTTCTACCTCCGCGCGCTTAGCCTGGGAGCCGTTGCGTCAGGTCGGCGCGACGGCCCGCGCCATGCTGCTCGACGCGGCGGCACGCCAGCTCGAGGTGCCGAGGAAGCAGCTCGAGACGACTGGGGGTGTCGTACGCCATCCGCCGACCGGCAGGCAGGCGCACTATGGCGATCTCGTACAGGTGGCTTCCTTGATGGTAGTCCCGCAATCAGTCAGCCTCAAGACGCCGACGGGTTACCGCATTATCGGCCGGGACGCCCACCGCGTAGACGGCGCTGCGATCGCGAATGGCAGCATCCGCTACGGGATTGACGTCAAGGTGCCGCACATGAAGGTCGCCGCGATCGTGACCTGTCCGGAGGTCGGCGGCCGCCTCCTTGCGCTTGATGAAGCGGCGGCGCTGCAGCTGCCGGGCGTCGTTGCCGTGGTGATGCTGGACGATGCCTTTGCCGTGGTTGCGGAGCAGTCCTGGACAGCGCTGAGTGCCGCGAGATCGGTGAAGGCGCAATGGTCGAAGGGCGTCGCCGTTCAAAGCCAGGCCGATGTGGTGCAAGGCCTTGAGGCCGCACTGCAAGCGCCCGGCGCAATGGCCTTTTCCAGCGGTGACGCCCAAGCCGTGCTGGCGGCGGATGACCAGCGGATCAGCGCCACCTACAGCCAATCCTTCCTTGCCCATGCTCCCATCGAGCCGCTGAACTGCACGGCGCACATCACGGCAGACAGGTGCGAAATCTGGACTGGCACGCAGGTGCCGGGGCCGGCACGTGAGGCCGTCGCGCAAAAGCTAGGCCTGCCTCTCGAGCAGGTGGTGCTCCACAATTTCCCCATCGGCGGCACATTTGGGCGGCGGTTGGACAACGACTTCGTTCTTCGCGCCGTCGATGTCGCCCGGAGGGTTCCGTGGCCGGTCAAACTGCTCTGGAGCAGGGAGGAGGACTTCCGGCAGGATTTCTTTCGTCCCGCCTATCTGGACCGGCTCACAGCAAGCCTCGATGGGAGTAACAAGCCCGTAGGCTGGTCGCATCAGATTGCCGGCTCTTCCGTCTTCGCGCGCGTGGACGCGCGCATGTTCAAGGATGGCGTGGATCTGGGAGCGATCCAGTCCGCGATCGACATGCCCTATGCGCTGCCGATCCGCGACCTGTCCTATCATCGTGCCGAATGCGGCGTGCGCACCGGGTCATGGCGCGGTGTCGGGCGTGCGCGCACCCTTTTTCCGTTGGAGAGCTTCGTTGACGAGCTGGCTCATGCGGCGGGGATTGACCCCATTGATTATCGTAGGGCGCTGATCGATCAGCCGAGGTTGCGTCATGTGCTGGATGTCGCCGCCGAGCGGGCAGGGTGGAACGAGGCTCTGCCGGCCGGGGAAGGGCGCGGTGTCTCGGTGCTCTGGGGCTTTGGGAGCTTTGTGGCGCAAATCGTTCATGTGGCCATGCTGCCCGAGACGCCGCTGCGCATCAGGCGCATTGTCGCCGTCATCGATTGCGGGCGGCCGATCAATCCGGACGGCATTCGCGCGCAGATGGAGGGCGGCATCCTCTTTGGCCTGTCCGCCGCGCTCGGGGAGGCTGCACGGGTAGAGAAGGGGCGCATGGCCGCCACGAGCTTCGCCAATTACCGGCTCCTGCGCATCAATGCCGCACCGCCGGTTGAGGTGCACATCGTGGCAAGTGAGGAGGAACCGCGCGGCGTGGGCGAATCCGGCGTGCCGGGCATCGCGCCGGCGCTTGCCAATGCGATCTTTGCGGCGAGCGGCCGGCGCATCAGGGCGCTGCCGCTATCCGGGAGCGGGCTGTAGGTTATGGCGATGGGGGGACGGTTGAGCGGCATTCTGGGCAGAGCGCTTCTGGCGATCATGGCGGCGTCGTTGCTGGCGGCGTGCAGCAAGGCGCCGAACATTCACGCGCAACTGGTCGACGACGCCAGCATCGGCGACGCTGCGCTTGCCGGAGACTGGCTGAGCCACGGGCGGACCCATGCCGAGGATCGGTTCAGCCCACTCGATCAGATCAATCGCGAGAGCGTCGCGCGTCTTGGGCTCGCCTGGTCGCTGGACCTGCCTTCCAAGGGCGCTATGGAAGCAACGCCGCTGGTCTGGAACGGGATCATCTACACGACCGGGAGCTGGGGCGTCGTCTATGCCGTGGATGCCCGCACCGGCAAGCAGATCTGGTCCTATGATCCCCAGGCGCAGGGCCGCGCTGCCGAGGCGATCGTGTGGGATCGCAACCGCGGCGTCGCGCTGTGGAATGGAAAGGTCTATGTGGCGCTGGTCGATGGTCGCCTGATCGCTCTGGACGCCCGGACGGGTGCGGAAGTCTGGACCGCACAAACCTTCGATCGCAAGCTGCCGTTGTCGATCACCGGCGCGCCGCGCGTTTTCGGCGGAAAGGTCATCATTGGCAATGCAGGTGGCGATGTCGGCACCCGGGGCTTCGTCTCGGCTTACGATGCGGAGACCGGCAAGCAGGCGTGGAAATTCTATCTGGTGCCCGGCAACCCCGCCGACGGCTTCGAGAGCGACGCGATGCGGATGGCCGCTGCGACGTGGACCGGCGAGTGGTGGAAGATGGGCGGGGGTGGCAATCCCTGGAATGCCTTTTCCTACGATCCCGCCTTGCGCATGGTCTATGTGGCAACGGGCAATGGCGGGCCCTGGAACCAGCATGTCCGCAGCCCTGGCGGCGGCGATAATCTGTTCCTGGCCTCGGTGGTCGCCCTGAATGTCGATACCGGCGACTATATCTGGCACTATCAGGAGACACCGGGCGACAGCTGGGACTTCGCCTCGGCCATGGACATGATCCTGACCGACCTGCCGATCAATGGTCAGGTCCGGCAGGTGCTGATGCATGCGCCGAAGAACGGCTTCTTCTACGTGCTGGATCGCAAGACCGGAGAATTGCTCTCGGCCGAGAAGATCGTGCCCGTCACCTGGGCGAGCCATGTCGATCTCAAGACCGGGCGACCGGTGGAGGCGCCGAACATCCGCTATGATGATGGACCGGCTGTGATCGCGCCCACAGGCGCCGGCGCGCACAATTGGCAGCCCATGTCCTACGATCCGGGACGGCAGACCGTTTTCATTCCCTATCAGATCAACAGCGCCACCTATCAGGACGCGCCAGATCTCGCCTCCTATCGCTTCGTGGCAGGAAAGTTCGATCGTTCGGCACGACTGAGCCCGGCCGGGCCTTCCAGCACGGGCCTGCTGGCTTGGGGTCCTGTCGGCCAGCGCGAGAAATGGCGGACCGTGGACCCGACCCCGATCATCGGCGGCACCATGACGAGTGCCGGCGGGCTCGTATTCTATGGGCGCCCTGATGGTCAGTTCATTGCTGTGGATGCCGATACAGGCAAGGCGGTGTGGCAGCGCTATGTCGGTGGCGGCATCGTCGCGCCGCCCGTTTCCTTTGCGGTCGATGGCAAGCAATATGTCGCGGTGCTGACCGGGGTCGGCGGTGGTGCGGCCAACGCCGGTGGCCCGATCATGGCCAGCTATGGCTGGCGGTACGGAGAAGGCCGGCGGCTCCTGGTGTTCACGCTGGACGGCGACGCGCCCGTGCCTGCAGCACCGGAGGCCGACGCGCGTGTCATTCGTCCACCGATTGCCGTCAACCGGCCTTCCGAGCGGCGCGGCATGGCACTCTACGGTGACTATTGTGCGATCTGTCATGGGGGACAGGCGGTCAACGGCGGCACCACGCCGGATCTGCGTGCTTCTTCGCCGGAGGTTATCGACATGCTGCCTCAGATATTGATCCAGGGTGCGTTGGCACCCGCGGGTATGCCGAGCTTCGCGCATGTGATGACCGAGGCGGAGGCGCGCGACATCTCGGCCTATCTCAAAGCGCAAAGTTTCAAGACCTCCAGCCCTGTGAAGCGCTCTTCATCCTCGCGCTGATCCGAAGGATCTGGACGTTCTGATCACGAGGCAATGCTCCCCATTCACAGGCGGGAGCTCCTGTTATCTCTCTGCAATCGAAACTCGCGGGTTGTCGACAAGTGACGAGTTCGATCCAGCGCTGATTGACTTATTCAGGCGCGGCGGCGCGGTAGATGATATCGGAGCATCCGCCCTACACAACACTGCCATTGGGGGCCGCCTTTTGGCGTTCAGGCGCGTAGGAGATGACCTGCAATCAATGATTTCAGACGCTCGTGAACAAAGGTTGGTTTTGGGAAGGCGCATAAGGCTTTGTGAATTTCAACTGCGTCGGCGTGAGGTGGCATGAACCCGTTTGACCGCAAGCCGCGGGAGGCCAATCGGCAGGAAGTGCTCTAATTTCCCAGCTCCACCAAGGAGAGCTAGAGAATGATGCTACTGAGCGGCAAGGTCGCCATCATCACAGGCGCGAGTTCAGGGATCGGCAGGGCAGCCGCAATGCTGTTCGCCGCCAACGGCGCCGCCGTGGTGCTCGTCGCCCGTCGACGGGGACTGCTGGACCAATTGGTAGATGAGATCGAACAGCGCGGCGGGCGAGCGCTTGCGATAGTGGGTGACGTGGCAGATGAACAGACGCATGGGGAGGCTGTTGCTGCTGCGCGATCAACGTTCGGCGGCCTGCACATTGCCTTCAACAACGCCGGTCTCGTTGGAACCATGAAGCCGTTGACGGAGATCGAGCCGCGGCAATGGTCGGAAGTGCTGGCGGTGAACTTGACCGCATCCTTCCTCGCTGCCCGAGTACAAATACCTTGCATGCTGGAGCAGGGAGGAGGCGCCCTGGTTTTTACCAGCAGCTTTGTCGGAAACAGCGTTGGATTACCGGGCATGAGCGCTTATGCAGCAGCCAAAGGGGGGCTCATGGGCTTGGTCCGCGGCATAGTGGCAGACTATGGCGCGTCAGGGGTCCGCGCAAACGCCCTTCTCCCAGGTGGGACCGCGACCGAGATGGCCGGCGACGTTGATCAGCGAAAATGGGCTGCCAGTCTTCATGCCATGAAGCGGATCGCTGAACCGAAAGAAATAGCGCAAGCAGCGCTGTTCCTCGTGAGTGATATGGCAAGTTTCGTCACGGGGTCGGCCTTGTGGGCCGATGGCGGCAATGCCGCCGTAAAACTCTAGTGGTCTCGGTGCTCGTTGGCTTTCGAGGTGGAGGAACGTGAATGTTAGGCACGCTTTTACCGGTCCATATCACTCGGGAACGACGGCTATGTTGGCGTCTGCTGAAGTTCCCTCATACCCGGCCGAGCCGGTCAATGGTCTATATGTTGATACATCAGGCCGTGCCTACAGCGCTCTGTGTCTTTATTAGCCGCCATGCTGACTGCGCTGCTTGGGCGCCGTCTCCCAAAGCATTCGAGATCAGTCCCGGGAAACCGGAACGGACGTCGCCCGCCGCAAAGCAACCCGGGACAGAGGCCTGCATGTCAGAACCGGTCACCACCCGTCTGTCGCTGTCCAGTCTGAGGAGGGCTTGGACGAAGTCGGTGTTCGGCGTCTGACCGATGTATGGGAAGACGGCGGCGGCGGGTATGCTGACTCCATCGTCGAGCATGACCGATGCAAGCTCCGTATCGCCCTCAATCGCCTCAACCCTTCTGCCGGCAAGGATCGAAATATTTGGTAGCGCTTCGACGCGCCTCACCTGAGGACTGCGCGCCGTGGGCCGAGGTCCTTGATGGATGATGGTGAGCGTCGCTGCATGCTCAGCGAGCAACGCGGCTTCATCAAAGGCAGAATCACCCCCGCCGACAATCACCATGTCCTTGCCGCGAAAGAAGGGGCCATCACAGGAAGCACAGTGAGACACGCCGCGGCCGAGGAAAGTTGCTTCTCCTGGCACGCCCAACGCCTTGCGATGCGAACCCGTCGCCAGGATAACCGTTTTTGAACGCAGTGCCGTTTCTGCGCAACGAATGCTGAATTGGCCATCCATCGGCGAAACAGCCTCGACAGTGTCGACAAGGAAGCTGGCGCCGGCGTTCTCCGCCTGAAACTGCAGAGCCGGGCCGAGTTCATATCCTGCTACGCCGTCCGGAAAGCCGGGCGCGTTCATGATGCGGTCCACGGTCGCAATCTGCCCGCCTGCGGCCAAATGTTCGATGATGACCGTCTCCAGCCCCCATTCCGCCGCAGTGGCCGCCGCAGTCAATCCAGCAACGCCCGCACCAATCACCACAAGGTCAACGGCTTCGTTCATCTGCGGGCCCTTCAGCGCCAGTCGTCGACCGACATGGTCGTGCGGTAGCCGGCACCCATGATCTGCCAATAGCCGTTGCTTTCGCCGCCGACGACAACGACATTGATGTCCTGCTCGTTGAACATCGGTACAAGCTCATCAGGCGCGGCTTTGAGCTTGGTCGCAGCTGGCTCGACACCTAGCGTGGCGTTGGGATAGATGTAGTTCTGTACCAGCTGCAGGTCCCAGTAGCGCCCGGCGGGCATCTGGGCGCTTTCGTAGGCAAAGCGGATCAATTTCTCCTTCGTGTCGAATCCACCGCGGTCGATGAACTGCCGAGCCGTGATCGGGTCGAGCAACAGCGTTGGTGGGCCGACGACGTCAGTGGCGCGGAGCATGTCCTGAACATGTTCGCGCCAGTAGGTCTCACGCAGGCCCAGGCTGAACGTCGTCGTCCGGCCGCCGTAGAAGATGCTCACGGTGCTGTCCTCGCGATCATAGCCCTTCTGCACGTGCAGAGGCTCCCAAGGCGAGCGTTCCTCATTCTCCGCGAAGGTGAGGCTGTTGTAACTGTAGCCATTTCCGAGCGAGCCCATGTAGGTCTCCCCGGGGACGGAGCCGCCCTGCAGATTCTGGGAAAGCAGGCCATAAGCGCGGCCGATGGTGGCATTGGCATGATTGTAGGGACCAAGGGCCCCGATTCCGCTGTTCATGTTGATCTGCTGACGGATCGGACCGTTGACCACCACCATGGCCGCCCCGGAGCTCGACGTGCTGCTGCGGGCGCTGAGCCCGGAGGAGGCGATGGCAAGGACGACCGGGAAGTATTCGGGAAGACAACCTGCCATGACCGCGTTCACCGCCACCTTCTCGACGGTGTACTCCCAAAGGCCCCGGTTTGCCGTGGGCTGCATCCGGCCGACGATATCGTCCGGCTTGCGGCTGGTGTGCGCCAACATGGCGGCAACACGCTCCTCCGTCGGCAGGATGATCGGCAGCTTGTCCGTCCAGTTGTTGTTCAGGAAGAGCTTGTGGAGAGTCTCCTCGCTCGCCGCGTCCAGTAGCCTGGCTGTGCGTGCGAACTGGACGGCTTCCTCGTTGGTCGCCGCAATGCCCACGGTCAACGCGTCGATGACCTCGCGCATGAACGGCAAGCCCGTGACGGGGTCGTCGCCTTCGACATAAGCACGCAGCTGCTCCGCGCTCCGCCCCATGACAGGCTGGGGAACAAACGCACGCGGCGCCCGGTCGAGCCCGGCCATGCGGACCGTGGAACGCACCACGGCGGCGAACTTGTCTGTGTGGACCGAGACGGTTGGCAGCCCGTAGTCGCTTTCGAGTGTCACCGCATGCTTGGCGACGGCGGGTGCGCAGGTGCTGCAGTGGCCCACCCCGAAAATCACGGCGTCTGCTTCAGCCCTAGCGCGCGCCCACAATTCCGGATCGTCCCGACCATAATAGCCGGACATTGGAACCAAGTGAGTCTGAACGCTCGGCAGGTTCTCGTTCAGCCAGATTTCAATTTGCTCGAGCAGCCGCGTGGAGTCGTCGAATCGGCTGTCGATCAGGAAGATCGTTTTCTCCTGCAACGTGGGGAGTCGAGGAGCGAGGCTTTTTTTGGTCACGATGGGTGGATAACCCACGGGGTTGTGCGCGATCATGTGCGGTTGCCCGGTACGGACATTATCTGATGCGGCGATAGTCATTTGATCCTCCACCAACGACTTTCAGCCGTTTTTCCGATACATGCCCAGCCGATCCGGCCGAAGCGCTCAATTCACTTGCTGGGGATGAGGATAAGCAGGCAAATTTACTTTGCAATACTAATTATAAGTAATACGATCCATACTGTCAGGTCACTTGCGGTTTTCGCCACCGATGCGATGGAGGGAACAATAGGGCGTTGCGGCAAGGCGGAGCAAATGAAGGTACCGAGAAGAGCGAATGTAGATCGGGCGGCCGAGGTGACGAGCGCGACGGGCGAGGCGTCTCCACCCAGCGCGCTTCCCCATTATGATCATTGGTATCAGGAAGGCTCGATCGAAGATCTGAGGTTCCGCTTCACCAGTCGTCTTCGTGAGGCGATGCGCACCATGCGCGTGATGCTCGAGGAGGAGCTGCGCGCCGAGGGCCAGACCCGTGCCTTGTGGGAAGCGCTGCTCGTGATCGTACTGTCGGGTGGCCATAGCACACAGAAATCGCTCGCCAACCGATTGCGAATCGAAGGGGCGACCCTCGTTCGCTTGCTCGATGCGCTGGAAGGGGATGGCCTCATCGAACGTGTAGCTGGCGTTGAGGATCGACGCTCCAAGATGATCAAGCCGACCCCCAAGGGGCTGGCGCTCGCCAAGCGTCTGGTTCAGCGTACGGACGAGGTACGTGCGCGCTTGCTCAATGGCTGGTCGGAAGCGGATCTCCATGCGGGGATCGCCATGCTCGAGAAGTTTGGATCCGCCATAACCCACGAAAAATGATTGATTCCTATCAAGTGCAAGATGATTAGTTGCACATATAATTAGTTATGCTATGTATTTCTGAGGCGGCTGCGAATCGCGGTCAGCTGACACTCGCAGCGACCGGCACGATCGGTTGGCACGGGAGGGGATTGGCATGGCGCGCGTGACGATGGCGTCCGAAACGAGTGACCAGCAGGGTGTGCCACCCGCTGAAGCGAAGGATTGGCCTCGGCCCCGTTCCGCTTGGTACGCGGTTGGCATGATCTCGTTCATATCGGTGCTGTCAAACATCGACCGTGGTGTGATCGCGCTCCTTGTCGAACCGATCAAACGGGACCTGCAGGTCAGCGACACGGAAATGGGTCTGCTGATCGGTTTCGCCTTTTCGTTCTTCTACATGCTTGTGGGCCTGCCCATGTCGCGGGTGACGGACGTTCGCAATCGCCGCAACATTCTGACGATCGGTCTCAGCATCTGGAGCATGGCTACCGCGCTCTCGGCTTTGGCCTACAGCTATCTGACGCTGTTTATCGCCCGAGGGATCGTGGGCGCCGGGGAATCGGTCAAAGGCCCAACATCGATGTCGATGATTTCCGACATCGTGCCCCGCAGCAAATTGCCCAGAGCGATGTCCATTTATTCCATGGGCATTGCTGGCGGCATGGCCGCTTCGATGATCATTGGGGGCGTTCTTCTCGAACTCGTGAAGGACATCACGCCGATCCATGTCCCGGGCTTCGGTCTCCTGCGTGACTGGCAGTTCGTTTTCCTCAGCTGTGGCTTGCCTGGGTTGCTGGTCGCGGTGATCTTTTTTCTCACGGTGAAGGAGCCCACCCGCAAGGGCCGTAAAGTCAAAGGCTCCGTGCCTCTACCGGACGTCGCTCGCTTCGTCTGGTCTAACAAGCGCGTTTACGTGCCTTTGTTGCTCAGCCTCGCCATCGGGGCGATCGAGTCATTCGGCATGGCTGCCTGGCGTGTCGCGTTTTTCGAACGCACCCATGGCTGGACACCCAATGAGGTCGGGCCATTGCTCGGCATCGCGGCGCTTCTCACAACGCCGATTGGCTTGGTCATCGGCACATTGATCGCCGAAAGGCTGGACCGGCAGAAGATTCCGGACGCGATGATCCGCCTGTGCCTTTACTCGAATTTCATCACGGTCCCTGCGGCGATTGCCATGCCGCTGATGCCGACGCCCTGGCTTTCTCTGGCACTGATCGTGCTGAGCGGGGTTGGGAACGCGATTGGTTCGCCCGGGCAGAATTCGGCCATCCAGATCATCACGCCCAACGAGATGAGAGGCCAGCTAAGCGCGATCTATCTATTTACGATCAGCGTCGTCGGTGCCGGCCTGGGTCCCCTGTTTGTCGCGCTGATCACGGACTTCGTCTTCGTCGATGAGAGCATGCTGCGCTACGCGATGCTGGCCACGACAGCGGTGCTGGGGCCGCTGGGGCTGCTTCTCACTTGGCTGGCCATGCGTCCCTATGGCGAAGCCGTGATCAGAGTACTGAACGACGAGGCGGAGCAGGCGTAAAGGCAGAGTGGAGATGCCAGCGCACGATAAGTCGCAGAAACAGTTCGGCATGGGAATGCAGCACCTCGCAGCCCGCAAGACCCGCACCGGAAGAGAAAACCATGGCCATGCACGGACCATGGCGACGAGGAGAGGAAAGATGATAATGCCCTGTTCACTTCGCACATTCGGAAGCCTCAATCATGGCCTGAGCCGGTCGGCACTGGCTGCGGCTTTGGCAATGCTCGCGACAGGCAACGGGCTGGCGCAGAGCGGGGACGACCTCAGCCCTCAGCAAGAAGCTGCCCAGGCAGATGACGCGATCGTGGTGACCGGCTCCCGCATTGCCCGGCAGGGCTTCAACGCGCCGACCCCGGTCACGGTCGTGGGGCAAGACAGCATTCAGGCGCAGGGCGACACGAACATTGCCGAGGTCCTGAACGAAATGCCGGCTTTCCGGCCAAGCCAGACGCCGGAAAACTCCTTCGTGACCATTACCGGCAATATCGGCGCGCGCACCCTCGATCTGCGCGGGCTCGCGCCGCAGCGTACGCTCGTGCTGGTCAACGGCCGGCGCTTCATACCCTCGTCGCCGCAGGGAACGGTGGACCTCAATCTCATCCCAACCATGCTCATCCAGCGTGCCGAGGTCGTTACCGGCGGCGCCTCGGCGGCCTACGGCTCGGACGCGGTCGCCGGCGTGGTGAACTTGATCCTGGACACCAAGCTCACCGGGTTTCGCGCGCAAGGACAGTATGGCATCTCCGAACGGGGAGACGACAAGAATTATCAGTTCGCGCTTGCAGGCGGCAGCTCGTTCGGTGGGGGACGAGGCCACGTCGTGGCGGCGTTTGAGTTCGCCGACAACAAGGGCATGGGCGGCTGCTTCGAGATAGACTATTGCGCGAAAGAGTACAGCAACTTCACCAACAATGATTGGATCGCGCCTACGGCGGCGAATCCCAACCCCAACAATCCGCTGCCGAACCGCGTCACCTTGCCGCACAAGCATCCGACGCTGATTACGCCCGGGCTCATCAATTCGCCGGGCGCAGGTGGCAGCCCGTTACTGCGCGGCACCTACTTTCGACCGGATGGGACGCCTGTCATCAACGGATGGGATTATGGTCAGTGGCCCTCCACATTTGCGCAAGTGGGTGGCGACGGCCATCACGATGATCCGTTTACCTCAGCGCATCTCATGAAGTCGCCGGTTCGCCGCTGGGCGGCCTATATGCATGGCGAGTATGAATTCACGGACACGATCACGGGCTTCGCCGAGCTGTCCTATGGCGATGTTCTCGGTACGCAGAATGGTGCGCAGTTCCGCGAGATCGGCCTAACGATCCGGCGCGATAATCCGTTTCTGCCGCCTGAGATCCTGGCGTTGATGGGCCCCAATCAGGCTTCCATCGGCTTGGCGCGGGATGGCGATGACTTCGGTGTCGCCAAATATCGTGGCCAGAACCGCACCTTTCGCGGTGTCGCCGGGCTCCAGGGAGACTTTGGCGGTGGCTGGCGGTGGGATGCCTATTATCAGTTCGGCCACAATAAATATGAGCAGGAAATGGCCAACAATCGCATCAATGCGCGATTTGCCTTAGCCATCGACGCTGTCCGCAACAGCGCTGGCGATATCGTCTGCCGCGTCAATGCCGACGCGAACCCCGCCAATGACGCGCCGGGCTGCATCGCGATCAATCCGTTCGGCGAAAATCAGTGGGATCCGGCTGCCAAGGCCTTCACCTACGGTACGGGCTGGCAAAATTCGACGATCAAACAGCATGTCGTGGCGGCCAATATCCAAGGCGAGCCGTTCAGCACCTGGGCGGGACCTGTCTCGATCGCTGCCGGCGCCGAATATCGTCGCGACACAATCGCCGGCGATGCTGATCCGATCTCGCTGATCAACGGCTGGTATGTCGGCAATGGCAGCGCGGTGTCAGGCAAAGTGAGCGTTAAGGAGGGCTATGTCGAAGCCATTGTGCCGCTTGCCAGGGACATGGCATTTGCGCAGAATCTTGAGCTAAACGGCGCACTCCGCCTGACAGATTACAGCACCAGCGGCAGTGTGACGACGTGGAAAGTCGGTGCCATCTGGGACGTGACGGACTGGTTGCGGCTTCGAGGCACGCGCTCGCGCGACATCCGCGCGCCCAATCTCCTGGAGCTGTTCGGCTCGACGACCTCGGTGTCGTCACGTGTCGTTGGCGCCTCGGGTGTGCAATATCTGCCGCGTGTTTTCTCGGGCGGCAATGTGGCGCTGGACCCGGAGATCGCCGACACCTGGACAGTGGGTGCCGTGCTGACGCCGCGCGGCGTCCTGAATGGCCTGCGCCTTTCCGCCGACTACTATAATATCGAGATCGAGGAGGCGATCAGCCAGGTGGGCGGCCAGACCATCGTCGATCGCTGCCTTCTGGCGAACGTGTCGGAATTCTGCAGTCTCATTACATTTGGCACCGCGAATCCCAATGAGATTGCCCAGATCCGCAACCCCTGGCTCAATCTCAACACATTGATCGTGCGCGGTGTCGATCTTGAGGCGGATTATCGCCTGCGGGTCGGTGACACGCAGAGCGTCAACTTCCGCGTGCTGGCATCCTATGTGGCCGATCTGATCACGGTAGATTCGGTCGGCTCCATCAACCGTGCCGGCCAGACCGGCGTGCAAACCGGCGCTCAGCCGGGTCTGCCACGGTGGACGGTGAATTCCACCGTCAGCTTCGACAGCGGACCGTTCAATTTCAACGTGCAGGGCCGCTTTATTTCGGCGGGCATCATGGACGTGACGCTGGTGGGTCCGACGGACGCCGGCTACGATACTGACCTGCCCAACAGCATCAGTGACAATCATATCGAAGCCATGTTCTACGTTGATGTCGGCGCCAGCTACACCTTCGATCTTGCCGGGCGTTCGCTGCAGATTTACGGCGCGATCAAGAACCTCACGAACCCCACGCCTCCGGTCAACGTCTACAGCGGTTCGGGCACCAACCCGTTTCTCTTCGACCTCGTCGGCCGCAGGTTCACGATGGGTGCAAGGGTGAGCTTTTGAGAATGAAACACCGACGAACCTGACTCGTGGCGAATTGCGGCTTAGAAACCTGCCCTGCGGCTAGAGTACCTCCGCTGAGGCTCAAGGATTCGGTGTCCCGACACTTGCGCCAGGCGCTGCCATTTGCTCGCGCGAGGGGACATAGTGCGGGTGACCATCCTGGTATGGGAAGACCTCCTGAACCAACGACAGCTTTCAGGGACGGCTCCATGGCATGTGTGTGTCCGGAATGTTGGCGGCTGCAGTCAAATCGATATCAAGGCTATGCCGTGCCATCGATGAGCGGACATCCGAGCTGCGACCTTTTCTCCATATTTCGGCCAAGGAAGTGGGTCGGGTGAGCGGTGCCGGGTCCAGTTACAAAACCGGCAGGCGGCGACAATGTTCGATGGTATGTCAGCACCACCCTCCCAACGTGGGATCAGATGCTCCGCCGTTGCTTGCAGTCGAAGAGCTTGGCGCAGTGAGAGATGAAACCGCTTTGCAAACGTGCCTGCGTCTCTGGTCCACATGGGCTGGCGGCAATATGCACAACGCCCACGCTGCTTTGCAAACGCATCTAATCTTAGTCTTGTAAGCTTTTTCATGTGCACTCGCTCCGACAAATTCGTCAAAGCGGATGTGCAACGGTCGGAATAAACCGTCCCTTTGGTGGGGAGCTAAAGCTCGCACTGGACGACGGCTATAGCCGTCACCCCGCGGTCGTGCGAACAACCTATTTCATTTTGGAATTACCTGCAATGCGCTGTTTGACAGCCTAACGATGCTTGTAGGGATTCCGAATTCGTGAAGGAGTTTCTCTCATACTGAACTCCAGATCTGGACCGCGAAGCAATATTCACTCCATTGGGAAGCTCAGTCCGAATGATTATCGTGCCAGATAATCCGGAAGCCGCTGGCGACGACGAGGTGTTCAAAGCGACTGTCGTCAAAGTGTTCGACGGCGATGGATTTTTGGCGGACGTATGGAACCCTCTCAGACATGCATGGGTCAAACGCGTCCCCTTCCGCATGGCATTCATCGATGCGCCTGAGATGGACCAGCCGTTCGGTCTGGAGGCCGGAAGTTTCCTAAGCCAGCTAATCCACGGGAAGACCCTGCGCTTGGATCCTGTCGTCAAGGAGTCGACGCCAAACTCACCTGTAGACCGGTACAGGCGAATGCTCTGCATGGCGTTCCTAACCGAGCACATGTCGGCCGGGCGGGTCGAATACTACTTCAATGCAAAATCAGGGTCGGGTTTGGTGAAGGAAGCTCGGCTGGTCACACGCAACATCGAGCTCGAGATGGTTGTGAATGGCTGGGCTTGGGTGACCGAACAGTATGCCTTCGACCGCAAGGACGAATATTTCGACGCGCAGAGTGACGCGCAGAAGCACCGACGCGGCCTATGGCAATTGGATAAACCCGAACCGCCTTGGACATTCAAACGCCGTCAAAAAGCCAGGCGGCGGACATCCGAGGGACAAGGACGCCTAATTTAACCACTGAACGAAGGGCCGCTCTTGGGAAGCTGAAACTCGCGCGCGAATGTCCGAGATGTCGGCGGCTGCCGACCAGGATGCGTCGTTCCGAACCAGTGCCCGATGTGTCGGCTCACGCCGAAAGCTGCCGGTCAGGCTGCGCGAAACAGCGGGTCCGCAGTGCGCCTCAAAGGTTTATCCGGTCTCTTCCTCGATCACGCGCCGGACAGCCGTTGCCAGTTCCTCGACCGTGAAGGGCTTGCCGATCAGATGGACGCCAGGATCGAGGACACCATTATGGACGACTGCGTTGCGGGTATAGCCGGTGGTAAAAAGAACCTTGAGGTCGGGACGCCGCTGGCGTGCCGCTTCCGCAAGCTTGCGGCCATTGACTTCAGGCATCACAACATCGGTGAACATGAGCGCAATTTCGGGATGGGCATCGATCAACTTGAGCGCGGCTGCCGCCCCATCGGCCTCGAGCACGCGGTAGCCAAGCTCTGTGAGAGCATCGACCGAAAACTGCCGCACGCCCGGCTCATCCTCGACAACGAGGATCACTTCTCGCCTCTCGCCCAGCGGCAACGCGTTGTCCGTCTGGGCGAATTCCACCTCTTCGACTGCACCCATGAGACGCGGCAGATACACCTTTACTGTGGTGCCTTGGCCGACCTCGGAGTAAATCTTCACATGTCCACCCGACTGTTTGACGAACCCATAGACCTGGCTGAGGCCAAGGCCCGTGCCGCGCCCAACCTCCTTGGTGGTGAAGAAAGGGTCGAACGCCTTGGCAATGACCTCCTCGGGCATGCCGCTGCCGGTGTCGCTCACAGCGATCATCACGTATTGCCCGGCCGGTACGCCAAGATGTCCGGCGGCATAGTGTGCGTCGAGATGACAATTGGCGGTTTCGACCGTCAGCTTTCCGCCATCGGTCATGGCATCTCGCGCGTTGACGGCGAGGTTCAGGATGACATTCTCGAGCTGATTGGGATCGGCAAAAGTCCGCCACAGCCCGCCGGCTAGCACGGTCTCGGGCTGAATGTCGGGAAGCGTGTGACGCAGCAGATCGGACATTCCGGCAACCAACTTGTTCGCGTCGATCGCCTCAGGTTTAAGCGGTTGCTGCCGCGAGAAGGCGAGAAGGCGTTGGGTGAGTTGAGCCGCCCGCCGCGCCCCGTCCATAGCAGCATCGACATAGCGCCGTGCCCTGGGGTCAGAGTCTCCCATCCGCCGGGTCAGGAGGTCCAGCGACCCGACAACGACGGCAAGCATGTTGTTGAAGTCGTGCGCGATCCCGCCGGTGAGTTGACCGACCGCCTCCATCTTCTGGCTCTGCCGTAGCGCGTCCTCGGCCTTCGTCCGCTCGGCGACCTCCTCAGCGACGCGCAGTTCGAGCCGCTCGTTAAGTTCGAGGAGTCGGGCCTCATCAGCCTTGCGCGCGGTGACGTCGATCGCAACGCCGACCACGCGGACGCAGCGACCCTCCTCGAACTCGCCGCGGCCCTTGGCTGCAACCCACCGGACGATGCCGTCCTCCTTGCCAACAGTGCGATATTCCACATCATAGAGCGCGCGCTGATCGGGATCGGCGGCGGCCGCAAATGCCGCGCTGGTCGCTTCGAAATCGTCGGGATGTAGACCCGCGTAGAAGTCGCGCATCGATACTGGCACATCGGGCGAAATGCCAAACATGCCCTTGGTGCGGGCCGGCCAGATCAGCACGTCTTCGATGATATCGACGTCCCAGAAGCCGATATCGGAGGCTTCGGTCGCGAGACGCAGCCGCTCTTCACTTTCGGCAAGCGCGGCCTCCGCCGCCTTGCGCTCGGTCTGGTCGAGCATCGCGCCAATCATGCGCAAGGGAGCGCCATCTTCACTACGCAGCACGGTGCCGCGATCGAGCACAAACGCATAACTGCCGTCAGCACGCTGGAAGCGATATTCGTCGGTCCAGCTGGTGCCGCCATGATCGATCACGGCATGAATGCTTTGCTCGATCCGCTCGCGATCGTCGGGATGGATATGATCGAGCCACCACTGCGCGCTTGTCTGCTCCTGAGCGTGGCCAAAACGCGTAACCAGCGCCTCGTTCCAGATGACGTGGCCATCAGCGAGACGCCAATCCCAGATGACGTCGCTCGTCGCTCCAATGGCGAGCCGGTAGCGCTCCTCAATCTCGCGGTGGCTGGCTTCGATAGCCTTGCGCTCGGTAATGTCGAGGGATGTGCCGACAAGGCCCACCACCGTGCCATCGGCATCTCGCAGGGGTGATTTGGTCGACAGCCAGATCGCGCGCCGGCCATCGGGAAAATTCACATCCTCCTCAATTTGTTCGGAACGGCCGCTGGCCATGATGCGCTGGTCGGTCGCCATCACAATGGCGGCCTGGTGTTTGTCCTCCAGCACCTCCAGGTCGGTGCGGCCGATAAAATCCTGCGGTGCCTTGCCGATGAGTTCGCTCGTGCCATGGTTACCGATCAGCAGACGCCCGTCGCGATCCTTGGCATAAACGACGCCCGGCATTGCCTCGACGAAATTGGTCAGGAGCGCTCGTGCGTGATCGCGTTCGGCCTCGACACGGCGTCGTTCTCCAACGTCGATAATAACGCCCGGAAAGCTTATAGGCTTGCCGCTTCCGTCATGCACGACGTGTCCGTTGGCCTCGATCCAGTAATATTGGCCATCGGTCCGGCATACACGATATTGATGAGCATAACGGCCGCCCCTCGCAAGCGCCTCCTCAATGGCGGCCACAAGGCCTGCGCGATCCTCGGGATGGACGGTCTCAACGATCTTCTCGAGACTGAGACCGTCCCGTCCCAGGGCTGGGTCGAGACCGAAGGCCTGGGCAAAAGGCTCATCGACGGTGAAGCGATCGGCAGGCACGTCCCAAAACCATGTCCCAACAATCGCGCCGGCTGCGAGCGCTAGCTTGAGACGGTCTCCGTCCAGACGCGAGCGCGCGACCATGGCCTGCAGTTCGTCGATGGTCCTCGCGTCGGTTCCGGTTGAGTCCAATGCCTTAAGCTCCTGATGCCCGGGACTGTATATCTACGAGGTAAGGTGCGATCCAGTTGAAGCTGGACGAGCGCGATCGCTGTCAACGACCTTCGTCTAGGAGATGTGGATGTCAATCCAGATGTTCTCTCAAGCGGCCGCTGCCACGACGCTAGGACGTTGAACGAGAAGCGACAATTGCGGCGGCTCCTGCCCTTTCTTTCGCCCCCGACCGAGTGACCATCAAACGACCAGGTGTTGCCGTTCAACAAGCGCGGTGCGAACGTCTGGATCGGACAGATGCTGCCGGACGGCAAGCGCCCCAGTAGCGGACATTCCGAGGGGTCGGGGGTGACCGCGGATGATGTGCCTGTTAAGTGAGACCGCTAATGGCGATCGGAAGTCGATCAGCCTTCAGGAGAGTATGCGTGCTTTTTCACACCATGGTCGGATCAAACGAGATTGAACGGTCCAAGCGCTTCTACGACACGGTGCTCGGCACCTTGGGTGCAGGGGAAGGGACGAGGAACATCGCCGACAGCGGCCATACACGTCTGATCTACAATAACGGCAACGGGACCAACTTCATCGTCAGCCAGCCGATCAACGATGAACCAGCAAGCGTCGCCAACGGCAGCACCGTCGCCTTTTCCTGCGACTCGCCCGAGCAGGTGAAGCAGCTTCACGATACCGCTGTTGCCGCTGGCGGGACCTCGATCGAAGCTCCGCCTGGACCGCGCGAAACTGCCTCCATGGGCACCATCGAACTGGCCTATTTTCGTGATCCCGACGGTAACAAACTGTGCGGAATTCATTTTCCTGCCTGATCCGTCCGGCACCAGTCCGCTTCTGACCCTAGCGGACCTCGATCATGCTGCCCCGCGAATGTCCGCTTTCCACCGGACTTCCACGTTCCGCGCCGAAAATGGACTCGACTTTGCCTGAAACCTGACTGGCAGGTTTTTGATGAGGTCACAGTCGGACGGCTGCCGACCAGACCCAGTCGTTCGGCGCCATCTCGGCTACCGGCCGCTTCTGATGAAAGCCGTCGGTGGTGCCGGCCAAGCAGGCGATCCAGAAAGCGCTCGAGAGCTATCTGTTGCCCGCGACAGTGATTCGAAACATGGTAGACGCGGACACTTAGGTCGAGGATGAGGTGCATGCTCAGAAAGATCGTATTGCTTGGCGCGCTCCTTTGTGCCGCGCCGGCACTTGCGCAGCTTGCCCCCGGCGTTCGGATGCCGCCCGAGATCGGTGCGGCTTACGGAAGACTGGGAAAAGCCATGATGGCTCATGACGCAGCAGGTGTCAGAACCGTTTGGGCCGAAGATTTCGTCGTCAATTCGCCAAACAACACGGTCATCGGACGCGAGGATGTGATTAGCGTCATGGAGCAAGACTTTCTCGATTATCGGGACTTCCACAAGCACATCACATTCGTGGGTGAGAAACCGGAGGTGACGGTGGTGATGGGATATGAGACCATGATCCCGATCAAGGGTCCAGGCGCTGGCAAGCAGGTAATGCGGCCATTTACGGACATATGGGCAAAGCGAAGCGCGGGCTGGCAATTGATCGCCCGTCAGGCGACAATCGCCACAGCGAGGTCGTCCGCAAGCCCGGCAACAGTCGACCAGTTCCCGACGTTCTGCAGTGCGAGGATGTGCGCCCGGATGTGACATGAGCCGACGCTCGAATGCCGTGCAGCCTGCCGTTCCGCAGTTGCACCTGCTACGCATCGCTTTATCAGGGTCGTATGAAATTCATCTCTCTCAATCGCGCGTTCGCTTTCCCGCTGATCTGAGCGAGCCGGTTTCGGCTCCATTGGCGGCATTGCCGCCCGATGACCCACGCCTTTTTGAGAGACTTTATGCGAAACCAATCAAATCCTGCGCTGAGCGCAGATGACATTGCCGCGTTCGTGCGCGACGGCTTCATCCGTATCGACGAGGCCTTCAGCGAAGACACAGCAGCACAAGCGCGCGCAATTTTGTGGAAAGCCACCGGTTGCGATCCCGACGATCGATCAACATGGACCCAGCCGGTCGTGCGACTGGACCAATTCAGCCAAGCCCCGTTTCGGGAGGCAGCAAATACGCCGAAGCTGTGCGGGGCATTCGATCAGCTTGTCGGTGCTGGCCGCTGGTGTCCTCGTGGAACTCTTGGCACCTTTCCAGTTCGCTTCCCCTCTCAAGATTCGGTCGGCGACGATGGTTGGCACATTGATGTTAGCTTTGGATACGAACACCCGGACTTCATGGAGTGGCGCGCCAATGTCAGCAGCAAAGGGCGAGCCTTGCTCATGCTGTTCCTTTTTTCAGATGTTGGTGTTAATGATGCGCCGACCCGCATCCGCGTGGGCTCTCATGCTGATATCGCAAGGCAACTCGCACCCGCAGGCGAAGCTGGCCTGACCCTTCGCGAGCTTGCCGCAGATGGTTTCGCCAGTTCGTCGGAGAGGCAAGAGGAACTGGCCCTGGGCAATGCGGGCACGGTATATTTGTGCCATCCTTTTCTCGTGCACGCTGCGCAGCAGCATCGGGGCACAACGCCACGGTTCATGGCGCAACCGCCTTTGATGCCGCGCGAACCACTCTCTTTGCATTGGCAGGACGGAGGCTACTCGCCCGTCGAGCAGGCGATCGTGGATGCGATTTCCGACGAGTAGGAAAATTTGGTCGGCCCGTCTGCTCAAACTCCCGAGGGGAAGAGACGGACGGGCCGACAGTCTTCCAACACCAGCACACGTAATACGCGCTTTTCATCGATCTCGAACGACGGCTGTCAGGCACAGCCGTCGTTCCCGGTGGCTCGCCGGAAGGATCGCGATGTCCCAAGGCCGGTCGATCGCTATGCCCCGACAGCATGCTAAATTAATGGCAGGTTTTAGGGAGCCGTTTGAGGCTGCGGAATGTCGGCTACGTTGGCGGAAGGGGGCATCATGGCTCTGCCAGTGTTGCCCCATCGGCGCGAACCCAATGGTCAGGTGGTCCCTGGAGATGCCCCGTTGGCTCTTGGGGCGGCAAGTTATTCACTTGCCACCCCCGTATCCCTCATTCTCCAGGTTTAGTAAGCGAAGCGGACGCCGATCTTGTAAGCACGGCCAATCACATCGTAGAGTACTGCGTTGCCAGGCCCCGAGCTCGAAGGCGTGTTATCCGGTGGCATGGTATCCAGCAGATTGTTCGCGACACCGAAGAATTCCAGCTTCTGCCGCCCCGTTTCATAAACCGTGATCTGCGAGGTCAGGTTCAGATAGAACCGTGCGCCGATTTCGTTGTCGCTGATGCTGTTGGGCGCGGTGGGGCTGTATCCTTCCTGCCCTGGGCCGACCAGCTGTGCGTTGTACGAGCCCTTGGATAGATAACGACCCTGCAGTTGCGCAGCGAAGGGACCTTTCGACCAGCCGACGTTGCCGGTCAGGGTCCAGCTGGGCAGGCCCGAAGTCTGTGAGGTCGGCGCGCCGTTCATGCCCGCCCGATCAACGGGGCCGCCGCTGTCTACTGTAACCAGATCAATAACGTGGGTGCCAAGGAGGCGCACGTCCAGCGATCCATCGCCGAGTACTGTGCGATAGCTCGCCTCGAAGTCCACGCCGCGGACCTTGAGAGAGTTCACGTTCAGATTGACGTTGCGGACGCGGAGCAACTGCTCCGTGGTGGGGTCGCGATCAACAAGCGCGCAGAATTCCGCCGCGCCCTGCTCGCAGCGTGTGACGATCGTTCCACCGCCGAGTGTGGAAATCGCCCCTTCCAGATTGATGTCATAATAGTCGGCGGCGATACGCAGGCCATCCATCGGAGAGAGGACAATGCCGGCAGTGAATGTGTCCGCAGTTTCCGGACGCAACTGATCGTTTCCGCCCACGATGATGGGGACGAGCGCACTTGCACCGCCGAAGCGGGGATCATCGATCCGCTGGAACGAGCTGCTCGGCGGGCTGTAGAGCTCGAAGAAATTGGGCGCGCGGATGTCACGCGACCGCGTCGCCCGCAAACGCAGGAGGCTGGATACCTCCCACACGCCGCCGACCTTCCACGTCGTCACCGTACCGCTTGTCGAGTAATCGGTTAAGCGGACGGCACCATTGATCTCGAGGCTTTGAATGAAGGGCAGGTCTCGAGCCAGCGGCAGCGCTGCCTCGGCAAATGCTTCCTTCACCTTGGTTGCCGGACCGGTTATCCCAGAGCCGGGGCTCGTGTAAAAGCGCAGTGCGGTTGAAACAGGATCTGCCGTTCCTTCAGCGTCTTCGACCCGATATTCAGCACCGAAGGCAACCGGGACGGGGCCCGCCCAGCCTTCAAACAGATCGCCCCTGAACGTCGCCGCGGCAACATGCTGCGTAAGCTTGGTGTTCTGTTGCGCCGTTCCGTAGGAATAGGCTTTCGCAGCCGCCGAGAAATTGTTCTGGCCGAATAAGTTCAGCGGGGCGCATCCCTGAACGAGGGGATTGGAGGGGTCGGTCAGGGTCGATCGGCAAACGATTGAGCCGTCACCGGCCCGGACTGCGTCCACGGCGCGAGTGAAATTATCGTTGATCCGGTTATTGGAGGCAGACTGTGCGTAATCGGTCTGACCGTACTGATAGTACACGTCCCACGACCAGTTCGAACCAATCCTGCCGTCGAGACCCGCTGCGATCCGCGCTGTCTCGCGCGTAGTTCGGCCAACCATGGGCCCAAGGTCCTGGCCGATGCGTCCGAAGGTGAATGATGTCAACCCAAGCGTCGTCATGCTGTCGACGACGGACGCCGGCAGGAAGGGGTTGTCGCGCTGAATTGTGATGCTCGTGTCGCGCGTCTGTGCGCCGACGAGTTCGGCTTTCACCCGGCCGTAGGACGCATCCAGCTTGAAGTTGGTGTCGGGCGCCACCTCGTAGCTCAGCTGGCCATAGAGAGAGTAACGCTCGACCGGCGCCATCAGCGGAAAGTTGTCGAAATAGGCATTGCGGGGGTCTGCGCTTCCGCCGGACTGGAACAGGCCCGCACCATAATAGGTGCCATAATCATGCTGGAAGGTCGTGCCGTCATCGGCAAATTCGGTGCCGCGCAGCGGCCCGGAGACGATGAGACCACCCCACGATGCCGATGCCGGCCGGGCATTGGGCAGCAGGATCTGCCTTGGCAGGCCGTTCGTCTGCGGCGTGGGGTTGCTGATCGGGGCGACTTCCGCCGCACAGAACGGACGGTCATAACAACTCTTGATGCCATCGGACTCGGCATATTCGCCCGCCAGCACGAGATGCCCGGCGCCGCCGGCAAAGGTCGTGCCGCCGGCAAGGGAGAAGAAGCGCTCAAAGTTGTCACCGCGCTCGGACATGCCGAACTGCGCCGAACCGCGCAGCCCATCCAGCCTGTCATCGAGGATCAGGTTAACCACGCCGGCGACCGCGTCCGAGCCATAGGCAGCCGAAGCGCCACCGGTCACGACTTCCGAACGCGCGACCAGGGCGGTTGGGATCATGTTGAGGTCGACGGCGCCTGCCGGAGACAGGGCGTTGCCCGCCACAGTGCCCGAGACGAAGCGCCTGCCATTCACCAGCACGAGCGTACGGTTTGCACCCAGGCCGCGAAGGTCGGAAAGCTGCGCACCCGCGTTCTGAAGCGATACGCCGGCGGTAGCCGGCGTCGACTGCGCTCTGAAAGCGGGCAACTGGTTGAGCGCGTCGCCGATGTTCGCCGCGCCTTGCCTCGCAATTTCTTCCTGCCCCAGGACGGTGACCGGCGTGGGCGCCTGAAAGCCGGCGCGAGCCAGGCGGCTGCCGGTCACAACAATTGCCTCGGCAGGCTGCGGCGCATTGTCGGTCGTCGCTGTTGCGCTATCGGCAGTCTCTTGTGCCGAGGCGGGTGCCTGTATGCCCATCACCAGGGCAATCGCGGATGATGCGCAGGCCAGTGTTCGAAGTGCATTCTTGGATTTCATGTCACCCTCCCAAGGTTGTTTTGAGTTTTGGATCAGTCATGTACCGCCAGAAGGCCCTTGCCTTTTGTGGTGTAGCTTGGCGAGTTGTCGGGATATGGGAGCATGGTATCGTTCCATCCCCGCCACGCGTCCTTCAGTTCTGCGAATATCTGTGGATATGCGTCCTTGAGGTTCGCGCGCTCCTGCTTGTCGTTCGCCAGATCGAAGAGGTATTCATGACCGTTCACACGCAGCATTTTCCATCGGCCGCGTCGTGCTGCCGCCTGCTCGCCGGCTTTGTAGCGCCAGAACACCGTGCGTTCGGCTGACGCGCCGACACTGCGGGTAACCGGGAGCAGGTCCATGCCATCGCTCGGATAGCGGGGGTGCGGGGCTCCGCCGGCGGCGGCCAACAATGTCGGCAGAAAGTCCATTGTCATGGCGACCTGATCGCTGCGAGATCCGGCCGCTATCTGGCCGGGCCAGCGCATCATCATCGGTACGCGGATGCCGCCTTCAAGGAGGTCTCCCTTCATGCCGTCGAACGGCCAGACCTTGGAAAAGCGCTCGCCTCCATTGTCGCTGGTGAACACGATGATTGTGTCGTGCGTCAGCCCCCGGGCCTCAAGCGTTGCAAGCACCCGGCCAACACCGGCATCCAGAGATCGAACCATCTCGGCAAATGTAGAGTCGGTGCCGCCATCGTAATGCAGAAGCGATTTGATCTTGGCGGCGAGCGCTTCATCCTCGGGCCCTTCCCAGGGCCAATGGGGCGCTGTGTAATGGAGGCTGAGGAATAGCGGCTTGTTGGACGCGGCAGCCAAGTCGATTTCCGCAATTGCGCGGTCCGTCAGAATATCGGTGAGATAGCCATGCCGATTGACGATCTCATTGCCGTCACGGAGATCGCTCGTGCCAGGTCCTGCCATGGACCCGCTATGCGTGAAATAGTCGACACCGCCGCTGTGGATACCGAAAAAGCGGTCGTACCCGCTCTTCAGCGGGCTGAAATTCGGCGGTGAACCGAGATGCCACTTTCCGACGAGAACCGTTCGATATCCCGTCTGGCGCAGCAGCGAGGCAATGGTCGGATGTTCGGGAGGCAAGCCCACGTCTTCCGTTCCAGCACCGATAGGCTCATCCAGGCCTCCACGCAGCCGATATTGATATCGGCCCGTGGCCAGGGCCATTCGGGTGGGCGAGCAGACCGAGGAATTGGCGTAGGCCTCGGAAAAGAAGCAGCCCTGCTGCGCGATACTGTCGATATGCGGTGTGTCGTATTCTGTCCGGCCGGTAAAGCTCAGGTCCGCATAACCAAGATCATCAGCCATGATGAAGATAATGTTGGGCTGCTTACGAGAGGCTGTGCGGGCCACCGCTCCTGCACTGAATGATACGGCGGCGGCAGTGCTCACAAAGGTTCGCCGGGTGAACATCGCCTCTCCAAAAAAAAGAATCATACTCGCATTATGTTTTGTGGCTTTTGTGATCTGCGCTGTTGTATGTCAACCGTTCCATGAAGGAGCGCTCACTTGTCGGAAGATTTGGACGAACGGCTTGATAGAGCGGGCGCGTTTCCCGCACAGCAGGAGCGCAGCAAGCAAATGCGCGACATGCTTATTGAAACCGGCCTGTCGCTCGCCAGGCAGCTTAGCTACGATCAACTGTCGGTCGCCCGGATCTGCACTGAAGCGGGCTGCTCCACAGGCGCCTTCTACGCGCGATTTCCCGATAAAAAAGCGTTCTTCAAGGCGCTTATCGTCAAGCACACCATGAACAGTCGCGCACAATCGCGCCAAAGTCTCGATCAGGTTCCATTCGACGATCTTTTGAATGAGATGATAGCCCGCTTGGTCCGGGCCTACGTAAGCAACGTCGTTTTTCTGCGCAGCGCCGTCCAGGTGTCACTTGAAGAACCGGAGGCTTGGGAGCCCTTTCGGCGGAACAGCCATGAGCTTGCAGCCTATCTGCTGGCAAGGATCAGGGTCGAGCCGAACATAGATCAAAGCTCAGTTCACGAGCCGACAATAAGATTCGCCGTTCAGGTCCTTCTCGGCACTCTGAACAACGCTTTCATTAATCGTCCGGGGCCGATTTTTCTGGAGGATCCAGAATTTCCCGTCTTACTGCGAAACGCGGTGCAGAAAGCCATGTCACTGACGCGATTGTAGACGATCCAGAGGGAGAAGCCGAAACTACAACAAAGCGCTTTGCGGCGTCGATGAACGAGCGGCGGCTATTGAACGGGCATTTGAGTTGCGAGACGGCCGCTTTGTTGGCGGTTTAGGTCCGACACCCACGATGTGGTTGACCTCCCCAAACTCAAGGCCGAATGTAGCTAGTATCAAGTCACATTAGTTTCGCTCTGCGTGCAAAGCTTAGGAGATGGCATAGGGCGCTGGACTGCCGAGCAATCACGTTTTTTAAAGTCTCACGGGTTCAGTGATCCCAAATCGTGGGCGCTCAACGCCACAGGTCTTACAACGCGGGAATATCGAGCTGCCCTCAGCCTGGAAGGGAAGCTGTTCGCCTATGGCCTTGCCCCGTGCAAGAATGGCCACACCCTAAAAACCGCAGGTGGATGCCCTCAGTGCAATACGCAGTATCTGTCCTATGCCCGCAAGAATGTCACGCCGGGCTATGTCTACGTCGCCCGTTCAGCCAGTACGAGGCTCGTGAAAGTGGGCTTGTCGGAAAACTTCCGAAATCGCCTGTATATTGCGAATCTTGAGGGGTATGCCGGCATTTGGGATTGGGAGGTGCGGGATTATATTTATGTCCAGGAAATGGGCCGAGCAGAAGCTCGGATCAAGCGTAGCCTCGCTGCCTATGGCGTGGATGCTCCTTGTATGGGAGCGCTCGAATTGCCATCGGGTTCTCCAAGGGAATCTGACTGACGCACGTCTCAAGTCCGGGTAATAGCGCCACCGTCAGATCATGAACCTCTGGCACCTTTCGATGATTTCCTTTGAGATGGCGAACGCCCGCTTTGTCGGCGTTCTCCGATGGCCGAACGACCGACATGTCGACGGATAAGAGACTGGCGGCCGTCCTATGGTCAGTCAGCGACTCGCGTCTCTTGAATTGTGCAATGTTCACAGCGCCCGAAATCTGGCCATTTGGAAGGCCTTCAATCTTGGGAGGCCGGCTTCTGAAAGTGTTTTGCGGTGTAGGCGACGGCCTTGGGCAAATTTTCCGCAAATCTGGTCAGCAGCTCACGAAACTTGTCGCGATCTTCCTTGCTGAACCCGTCGAGCAGCACTTCCTCACGTGAGCGCGCCATCCGGACGATCTGGCGGTGGATCGGCAGGCTATTGGGGGTTGGCCTAGCAAACCGGCCGTTGCGATTGGTTTCGATTTCGATCAGGCCATCCTTTTCAAGTTTCTTCAGGGACTGGCTGACGGTGGCCTTGTTCATGCTCAAAATATCGCAGATTTCCCAAGCCTGAAGCTCGCCGAATTCGTAAAGGATCGACAGCACACGCATTTCGTTGACGCCCATGCCGAGCACTTCGAGATACATGCGCGACGTGTGCCATGCATAGCCGTTGTTCGCGACCGTTAGCAGGTGCGGCACGAACTCGTCCTTTCGAAGGAAGGGCTCCCCGTCATATTCGGAGGGCAGTCTATCTTCCGCCTTTTTCGTCATTTTTCCCCATCGCGCTGCGACGCAACGTCGTCGCATTTACCGGAATGCTACATTCTCGGTTGACTGTCTAGAGTTTGGCTTTAAACGACGGTTTGGATATAAACTGCGGCGCAGACCGAGCAATTGACAGGAGAGGGCATGGGCGTGAGCGCCAAATTCAAGCCGAGCGTCATCGGCATCGATCCCTTCGCTGAAGAGACGTTGCGTGCGCCTGAGGCTTTCGAACGTGCGGCGCTGTTGGCTGGGCCCGTCCTGTATCTCCCGCAGTATGATCTCTGGGCGCTCGCCCGCCATGAACTCGTCAAGTCCGCCTTTACGGACTGGCGACGGTTTTCATCCGCGTCGGGCACCGGACTGACCAATATCCGCAAGGCCGAGGTGTGGCGTCGTCCCAGCCTGATCCTCGAAACCGATCCGCCGGAGCACAGTCGCTACCGCAAGATCATGGCGGCTATTCTGACCGGCAAAACCCTCACGCGCATCCGCGACCAGTTCAGTCAGGCTGCCGATGAACTGGCTGCGCGCCTTGTGGCGCAGGGCAGGTTCGATGCCGCCAGGGATTTCGCAGAAGTCTTCCCGTTCATCGTTGTGCCGACGATGCTGGGTCTCCCGCAGGAGGTGCGCCATGCGATGCTCACCTATTCCGAACTCAACTTCAACGCGATGGGACCGGACAACTTCCTGCTGCAGCAATCGCGCGAAAAGGCAGCGCCGATTCTGGAGATCGTCGCCGAATATTGCCGGCGCGAGCACCTGTCCGACGACGGTCTGGGTGCGCAAATCTATGCTGAGTGCGCGGCGGCCGGGGTCGGTGAAGATGATGCGGCCGTGCTGGTTCGCACGTTCTTTTCGGCGAGCATGGATACGACGATGAACGGGATTGGCTTCACCGTGCAGTCGCTCGCGGAACATCCGGACCAGTGGGCCATGGTGCGCGAAGACCCCTCGCTGGTGAAAGCCGCATTCGACGAAAGCCTGCGGCATCGCTCGCCCAGTCCTTACATTGGTCGGACGACGGCTTGCGACATCGAGATCGACGGCGTGACGATCCCAGCCGAGAGCAAAGTGCTGCTGCTCGTCGCGGCAGCAAATCGCGACCCGCGCCGGTTCGAGGAGCCTGATCGCTTTGACCTGCGCCGCAAAACCGCAGGCCATGTGGCGTTCGGTGTCGGCATTCATGCCTGCATCGGCCAGATGGTCGCCAAGCTCGAGGCCGAAATGGCGTTGGCGGCGCTGGTCCGTCATGCCAGCGAGATCGTGCTGGACGGCGAGCCGCAATATCAGATGAACAATTGGCTCCGGGGCCTCACGTCCCTGCCGGTTCGCACGGTGGCGGCATGAGCGCCGCCTTGGACCAGGCTTCACCGCTGCCAGATCGGCCAGCGCCGCGCTTCGCTTATTCTTCGTTGCAGGCGTGGACCGTGGTTGTCCTCCTACTGCTCGCCTACGCGGTTTCCCTGATCGACCGTCAGGTGCTCAGCCTTCTCGTTCAGCCGATCAAGACGAGCCTGGATATTTCCGACACGCAGATCAGTCTGCTCCACGGGCTTGCCTTTGCCATCTTCTATACCATGTTCGGCATTCTGATCGGGCGGGCGGTCGACAAGTATAACCGCCGCAACATCATTGTGGCCGGCATGACGCTCTGGTGCCTGGCGACGGTCGCCTGCGGCCTCGCAAGCAGCTTTGCGGGATTGTTCATTGCGCGAATGTTCGTCGGTGTGGGTGAGGCCACGCTTTCGCCGGCCGCCTTCTCGATGATCGCCGATTATTTCCCGCCGGAACGCCGTGCGCGCGCGATGAGCGTGTTTTCGACCGGCGTGTTCGTGGGGTCGGGTCTGGCCCTCATTCTTGGTGGCGCGGCCATCGAAGCGACCGGGCGCTACAGCGGCACCCAATTCCCCATCATCGGCGAAGTTTCGGGCTGGCAAATCGCGTTCTTCGCGGTGGGCGCGCCCGGCCTGCTCATCGCCGCGCTGATTATGCTTGTGCGTGAGCCAGCGCGAATGGAAGTCAGTGCAGACGGCGCCAGCCTGGCCGACAGTCTCGCCTTCTTCCGCCGCAATGGCCCTGCACTGGGCACGATGATCCTCGCCTTCGGTGCCAACGGCCTCATTAACTTCAGTCTCTCGGGCTGGGCGCCAACCTACTTTATTCGTGTCTTTGGCTGGTCGGCTGGTCAGATTGGCGCGATTTACGGAACCTTGCTGCTTGTATGCGGCACGAGCGGCATCATGCTCGGTGGCTGGATCGCCGATCGGCTTGTCCCCAAAATGGGGTCGCGCGGCGCGCTGGTGACGATGCGCTGGTCCGCCCTGTTGATGGTCCCCTCCCTCGCCGCCTTTGGCTTCGTGTCGACACCGACAACGGCGCTGATGGCGCTGGGCTGGTCGTGCTTCGTGCTCGGCCTTCCTACCGGGCTCGCCCCCGTCGCGCTCTATTCGATTACGCCGAACCAGTTCCGCGGCCAGGTCACCGCCTGCTATCTCTTTGCCGTGACCATGATCGGCATGACGCTCGGCTCGACGCTGATCGCACTGTGCACGGATTACCTCTTCCGGAATGAGGCAGCGGTTGGCCAGTCCCTCGCACTGGTCGCCAGCTGTGCGGCGGTGGTCAGCTTCATCAGCCTTACGATCTCCCAGCGGATTCAGGGACGCGCATCATGAAGAAGCTCATCAATGCACCCGACGCGGTCACCAGCGACATGCTGTCCGCGCTCGCTCGCTCCGACAACCGCCTGTTGATCGAGCCGGATCATGGCATCGTCCTGCGGGCTGATTATCTGGCACATCGAGAGAGCGGCAAGGTCGCGCTGATCTCCGGCGGCGGCTCAGGTCATGAGCCGGCCCATGCGGGCTACGTGGGCAAGGGAATGCTGACTGCCGCAGTGGCGGGGGAAGTCTTTACCTCCCCCAGCGTCGACGCCGTGCTCGCGGCAATCCGGCTGGTCACCGGCCCGGCGGGATGTCTCCTCATCGTCAAGAACTACACTGGTGACCGGCTGAACTTCGGTGTCGCCGCTGCAATCGCGCGCGGCGAAGGACTGAATGTCGCGATGGTGCTGGTCGACGACGACATCGCCATCCCGGCAGGGAAGAGCCGTGCGGGCGCACGTGGTCTGGCTGGAACCGTGCTCGTGCATAAAGTGGCAGGGGCCTCGGCGGAGGCCGGCACTTCGCTCGACGCGCTGGCTGCAGAAGTTCAGACATTCGTCCCTCAAATTGGCACGATGGGCATTGGCCTGTCCGCCTGCACCGTGCCTGCCGCCGGCAAGCCGAGCTTTGTGCTGGGCGATGGCGAAGTTGAATATGGTCTGGGCATTCACGGTGAGCCTGGCGTCAGCCGTGAACCCATCGATACCGCCGATGCGATCGCCGCGCGTCTGGTCGGCGCGATTGTGGCAGCCAAGCAGATCCCGGCTGGCAAGCCCGTCGTCCTGCTCGTCAACGGCCTGGGCGGCACCCCGCCAGCCGAGCTTGCTATCGTTGCCGGATCGGCAGTGGCGGCCTGTGGCGCGCACGGCCTGCATGTCCGGCGTCTGTTGGTCGGATCGTTTCTCACGGCAATCGAGATGGCAGGCTGCTCGATCACTTTGGCAACCGCTTCCGACGCCCTGATCGAACGGCTGGAGGCGTCGACCGAGGCTTCGGCCTGGCTGCCAGTGCTGACGCCGTCGGATGCCTCCCGCACAGTTACGCCGCCGCCGCCTGCGGCTGCTTTGGGCGGAACCACCGGCCCGGCTGCGGACCCAGCCGCACAGAAGATCTTCGATGCGGCTATACGCAGCGTGGCAAAGGCGCTGATCGAGGCAGAGCCCATGCTGACAGCGCTCGATGCGAAGGTCGGCGATGGTGATCTCGGCATCAGCATGATGCGGGGCGCCCAAGCGGTACTCGGTGTGATCGATACGCTTGATCTGGCTCATCCCGCTGCTGCGCTGGAGCAGGTGTCGAGCCTGTTGCGGCGCAATGTGGGGGGCACCTCAGGTCCGCTCTATGCCGCTTTCTCCCTCGCGGTCGCTTTGAGCTTGCGGGATGACGGCGGCGCACTGGCACTGGCGGACTGGGCGCGGGCATTCGACAGTGGATGCCGTGCCGTCATGGATCTGGGCGGCGCCGGCAAAGGCGACCGGACCATGCTGGATGCCTTGCTGCCTGCGGCAGAAGCGCTTGCAAAGGCTGCGTCGGAAGGTGTGTCCGCAGGCGAAGGACTGTCCCGTGCCGTGCAGGCGGCGCGGGCCGGCACGAATGAGACCGCTCGCCTCGATCCGCGCTTCGGACGCTCCAGTTACGTAGGCGACCGCGCGATCGGCCATGTCGATCCCGGCGCCGAGGCTGTCACCATCTGGCTCGGCGCGTTGCCGGGCATTTTCGTCAATCAATAATCTAAACCAAGGAGGGGAAACCAAATGACCCGGATCATCAGTACGCAACGCTTTTTGGCCGGTACGTCGTTGGCGGCCGCTTTGCTTTTGGCAGGCGTAGCGAAAGCTCAGGACGTCGGCGCGCAGGTGTCATCCAGCCAGTCATCCGAAACCGTGACGGAAGCTGCGGGTAATACCACGGAAGATATTGTGGTGACGGCGCAGTTTCGCAGCCAGCGTCTTCAGGACACACCGATCGCGATTACCGCGGTCAGCGGTGCCATGTTGGAATCCAAGGGCGCATCGAGCATCCTGGATGTCGCCAACACGGCACCTAACGTCACCATGCGTCAGGCCGGCGGCGCGAATGGCGGTGCGGCGCAGGTGTTCATCCGTGGTGTGGGACAGTCCGATTCTCAATTCGCCTTTGAGCCTGGCGTCGGCATGTATGTCGACGATGTCTATTATGGCACTGTCTTCGGATCGATTTTCGACCTTCTCGATCTGGAGCGGGTGGAGGTGCTGCGCGGCCCGCAGGGTACGTTGTCCGGACGGAACTCGATTGGCGGCGCTGTGAAGCTGTTTTCTACCAAGCCCGGTACCGGAAACAGCGGTTATGTCGAAGCCGCTTATGGCCGCTTCAATCGCCTCGAACTGAAGGGCGCGGCAAATTTCGAACTCGTGCCAGACGTGTTGATGGTGCGTGTTTCGGGCGTGGCCAAGCGTGCCGACGGCTATTTCAAGCGCTATGATTATGGTTGCCTCAACCCCACGAGTGGTGTCATTTCGTCGGCCTCCGGCAACTGCCAAACCGGCGAGGAGGGTGGCCGCAATTTCCAGGCCGGCCGCCTCGCCGTGCGGTTCGTGCCTAGCGAGCAGGTTGAGGTGAACCTGATCGGCATGATTACGTCCGATGACTCGCAGGTTGCGCCCCAAAAGCTGCGCGACATCACGACCCGATCGAACATTCCGGCCAATATCGATCCGCGCATTTTCATTCCCGGTGCGAAGGATCGCTTCAGCTACGCGACCTACATCAACCCCGCCTTCACTGATCCGGCGCGTTACAACGGCATTCCCGGCACCGGCGCCCACCCCGCGACGGCTCTGGAGCCGAAGCTGCGGCTGCGCGCGAAAATGGTGTCTGGCTCCATCGATTGGGAGTTGGCGGATGATCTCAAGCTGACGTCTATCACTGCTTATCAGCATTACACTGGCAGCAACGCGACAGACATCGACCTGACGCCCTATGGCCTCAATACGGTGCTCTCGGCCTATCGCTACGATCAGTTCACGCAGGAAGTGCGACTGGGCGGCGCTCTCTTCAACCGCTTCCTCGATTACACGGTCGGGGCCTATTATTTTAAATCCGTAGGCCGCTTCAACGGTGCGAACTATAACTTGCCGGGCCTGGCGAACGAGAACATCTACGCCTCGAACGATCGCATCCCGTCGGAAAGCAAGTCGGTCTTCGCACACCTCACGGCCAACATCACCGACCGACTCTCGGTCATTGGCGGCATCCGGTATACGAAGGACCGCAAGGACTATCAGTTCGGGCGCCTCAACCCCTATTTCCCCGATCTGCCCGCTTATACTGCCGCCGGCCGCATCAACGGCGTCGAAGCGAGCTATCGCGGAGACAGTGTCGATTACCGCGCGAACCTGCAGTATCGTTGGTCCGATGCCGTGATGACCTACATCCAGTTCTCCACCGGTTATCGCGCGGGTGGCGTCAATCCGCGGCCCTATGTGCTGGATCAGGCGGTTCCTTTCGATCCCGAGCGGCTGAAAGCGTATGAAGCAGGGTTCAAGGCCGATCTCTTCGGGCGCGCGCTGCGGCTGAACGGTTCTTTCTTCATCAACGAATACACCGGCATCCTGTTCAACAACCAGTCGCCGACGCCGACATCGGTTCTGAACGCGACGCCCGTGAATGCGGGTGACGCGCAATTCCAGGGCGTCGAGCTGGAGGTCAACATCCGGCCGTTGGCCGGGCTGCAGATCGACGCGTCGGGAAGCTATCTCGGCTTCGATTTCAAGCGGATCGGCGCCGCTGGTGCGACAATCACCGGCATCTCGCTCGACAATCGCGCCCCGTTTGCGCCTGAGTGGAAAGGCAATGTCGGGATTCAATATGAAGTGCTGACAAACGGGGCTGGTACGATCACGCCGCGCGTCGACGTCTCTTACCAATCCTCCTTCTTCCCGCAGGTCGACAATGATCTGCGCGCGCAGATCGATGGATACGCCCTCGTGAACTCGCGCCTGACCTGGATGAATGATGATCGCGATCTGCAGGTGGCGCTTTCCGTCACCAACCTGTTCGATCGTTATTACGATATCAGTGCGCTCAAATACCCGATCGGTATCGTGTCGGCGACGCCGGCCGCACCGCGCGAATGGCGGATCAGCGTTCGCAAGAGCTTCTAATCCCCCTGCGCGGCGGGCATATCCTGCCCGCCGCGCCCCCATTGCTCGAGGAGACTGGTGATGATCCGCAACCGCTTTCGAAACGCTGCCCGTGCGTCCATCCTGGCAATCGCTGCAATGACCACGCTCGGCGTGGGCGCGACGTCGGCCCTAGCGCAGACCAGGGCTGACGGCGCCTATCCCGAACGGCCCCGTGCCCCCAAGGGCGCGCCCAACATCATCGTCATCATGACGGACGATGTCGGCTTTGCCGCCAGCAGCACGTTCGGAGGCCCGATCCCGACGCCGACTTTCGACGCGCTTGCCGCGAAAGGCGCGCGGTACAACCAGTTCAGCACCACAGCCATGTGTTCGCCCACCCGCGCCGCCCTGCTCACCGGGCGCAATCCGCATTCGGTCGGGTTCGGCGTGATCAGTGAAGAAGCGGCGCCGGCGCCGGGCTATAACTCCATCATTCCGCGGTCGGCGGCGACTTTCGCCAAGGTGCTGGGGATGAACGGCTACAACACCGCGATGTTCGGCAAGCACCACAACACGCCGCTGTGGGAAGATACGCCGGTCGGTCCCTATGATCACTGGCCGATGGGCCTGGGCTTTGACTATTTCTACGGCTTCCTCGGCGGCGCCACCAATCAGTTCGCCCCGGCGCTCTACGAGAACCGGAACTGGAAGGAAGCGCCACAGGACGATCCGAATTACATTCTGGATCGCGACCTCGCCGACCACGCAATCAAGTGGATGAACACGCAGCGCAGTGTGAATGGCAGCGCGCCGTTCCTGATCTATTATGCGCCCGGCTCGGCGCACTCGCCACATCAGGCACCGCCGGAATGGATCGCGCGCTTCAAGGGCCAGTTCGATCAGGGCTGGGACAAAGCGCGTGAGATGAGCTTCAAGCGCCAGAAAGCCGCCGGAATCATCCCCGCCAATGCCGTTCTGACGCCTCGGCCCGATGTGATTCCGGCATGGAACTCGCTCAGCCCAGACGCCAAACGCGTCCAGGCGCGGATGATGGAAATCTATGCAGCCCAACTCGCCTTCGCCGACGACCAGATCGGACGGCTGATCCAGGCCGTGAAGGACAATGGTGACTTCGACAATACGCTGATCGTCTTTATCCAGGGCGATAACGGCGCCAGTCTGGAAGGCTCGCCGATCGGCACGATGGATGAAATCGCGCGCGGCAAGAACGGGATGTCGGACACGCTGGAAGACCAGATCGAGAAGATCGATCAGTTCGGTACGCGGCACTCCTGGAACAATTATGCTGTAGGCTGGGCTTGGGCGATGAATACTCCGTTCCAATGGGGAAAGGCGATTTCATCTCATCTTGGCGGTGTTCGCAACGGGATGGTCGTCAGTTGGCCGAAGGCTATGCAAGAGGTCGGGAGCTTGCGGCCGCAGTTCTCTCATGTGACCGACATTGCGCCCACACTTTATGAGGCTGCCGGGATTGTCCCGCCGGACGTTGTGGATGGCGTCAAGCAGATGCCGATTGTGGGGGTAAGCCTCGGCTACACCTTCCGACAGGCTACCGCGCCGGGCCGCCACAATGAGCAATATTGGGAACTGCGGGATAACATCGCTTACTATCGTGACGGATGGATGGCATCCACGACGCCGCGGGTCATGCCTTGGGAGAAAGAAGCGCCGCCAGCGGAAGGCACGCCTGTCGAGTGGCAGCTTTACAATCTCAATCGTGATTTCAGCCAATCGCGTGATCTCGCTGCCGCCAATCCGGCCAAGCTCGCTGAGATGCAGCGGGCTTATGCGGAAACAGCAGCAAAAAATCAGGTGGGGTTACCGAGCGGCGTTTCGAGCGCCGCGCCGCGACCGTTTCTTAGCAACGGGCAGACCCGCTTTGTTTATCGCAACAGCTACGAACGGCTTTCGCGGTACAGCTTCGCGAACATCATGAACCGCTCATGGCAAATGACCGCAGACATCGTGGTACCGGAAAAGGGCGGCGACGGAGCGATCGTAGCCCAGGGCAGTCGGCTGGGCGGCTGGGGCCTGATGATCATGGATGGCAAGCCGACCTTTCTGTATAACGGCTCAATACTCGACCGCGACAAGACTCGCATCGTGGGGAGCGAAACTCTGAAGCCTGGCGCGCATCAGATCACGATGGAATTTGCGTATGATGGCGGGAAGCGTGGCGCGGGTGCCACCGTACGCCTTTTGGTGGATGGGTTGGAGTCTGCGGTAGGGCGAGTTCCTCGGACAATTGGAGCGCTCATGGTTAGCGAGGGCGGCGCTTCCATCGGCCGAGACTATGGTACGACGCTTTCGGACGACTATGCCAGCCCGTTCATCTATCCGGGAGAGATCAAGGAAGTCGTGATCGACCTCGAACCGCCTTCCTGAACTGACGGCAGCTTTCAGACACCCGCAAAGTCTGCGAACGCCGAAACGCCTTCGAGCCTGTCCCTGTTAGCTGTTTGATCGTGTTATTTCGGCTTCACAGCATTCGCGGAATTGCTGCCCCGGGATCACGCCAACCGTTCAAACAATATTCAAGGCTTCGGTGGATTACCCGCCTTCTGCTTAACCGGCGGCGAGGGTGTGACCAGTATGCCGAGGTCGTATACGCCATCGTAGCTGCCATCGGTTGGTGGACATAGCGAAAGCTTTCGCTGGAGGCTGCCGGTCTGATTGGCATCCTGCTCTCCGCAGCCATTCTCGGTGCAGGCCCTCCTCCTGCCACCGAACCCCTGAATGCGGACACTGAATGTTCGCGCACGCGGCAACAAGGAAGCCATTGGCGGATATCGGGTTGTTTCAATATCAGCCAAGCGAGAACGAGCATGATAGGAGCCAGTGAGCACAATGAATAAGCCGCGCTTCTCGAGTGCGGTTGCCTGCAAAGGCCGCGCCATCTGCTCCTCGCGGTCGACACCATTGCGGATCTCGTCCGCATCAAAGGCAAGCACACCGGATATGATGCCCCTCTGACGCTGCACGCGCAACCACTCTAACAATGCGAACATGGCCTGTGACGACTTACCGTCTGCCCAATCCGGATCCTACACAGATGCTGACAATAAGGCAGCACGTGCGGCCGAGCCTCCGTCCGAAGCTGGCAAGTGCGCGAGCAAAGCGCGCAGCCCCACGCTTTGGTTTTGCCGCACTGGGCCGGCGTGGCAGCGGCCCTGGTTGCGGGATTTTTTGGGGGTACATACTCGCTGGCGGCGCTGCGACACCACAGGATGGGCTTGTCGTCAGCGCGCAGGTGCTCACCGCATTGGATACACAACTCGCGAGTGCGGATCATGATAGAGAATCCGATCAGCAAGTGCGGGTTCGTCTGACGTTCCGCGATGCTGGCGACAATCTGTGTCGGAGCTTCGAGACACCCTCCACCGCCGGCGTGGCGTGCCGGGACAAAGGCACTTGGACCGTGCGCGCGCTGGTTTCACAACAACCCCATAAACAAGCTGACTATCGCATGGCGACCAGCGGCAATGCCGCCATAATGGCCTACATCGACGCCCAGATCAGCGGAGATCCCTTGGATGCCGCTGCCGAGAAACGAGCGATGCAAAGCGAATGGACCACGCAGTGAAGAAGCGACAGGGAGTGACCTTCCGAAATCGATGGATGTGTTTGTCAGGGCGAAATGTGAAGAGAGCTGACTAAAGCCATAAGTTCCTACCCCGCGCGCAAAGATAGAGCAGTGGGCGAGCCGTTAAGGTCGTTAATGTCGGCCACGTCGATGTCCGGCGTCCCGGATCCCGCTCAGCCAGAACGGCGACCGAAAGGTCAGGCTGACCGCGGGAGCGGAGAAGCTGCGGATGCGAGCTTACCGAAGCGTCGGCCGACTCCCTTTCCTGCCCCCTTGGCCGCGTAGAGTGCTTCGTCCGCCCTTAGTCGAAGCTCCACGGTATTTGATGCGTCTTCAGGCAAGCAGGCAAAGCCAATACTGGCACCCACGCGCGCGGTGACGCCCTGTTCGATTTCGTAGGAATGGCGGGAGATGGCGGCAATCAAACGATCGGCAAGCGGTCCGATCTCGTCGGGCGCGAGACCTCGAACGACGGCCATGAATTCATCACCTCCCATACGAGCCAATAGATCTTCGTTCCGCAACGTATCGCGCAGTCGATGGGCCACCTGGGTGAGCAGGAGGTCGCCGGCGCCATGACCGAACCGGTCGTTGACTTCCTTGAAGCCGTCGAGATCGATACTGATGAGAGCCATATGCCGGTCTGCATCGGGGACGTCCGGCTGAGCGCCTGATCCATCCCTTGTCGATTGAGGATGCCGGTAAGCCAATCATGCTCGGCAAGATGGCGTGCGTGGGCCTGCGCAGTCAGCGTTTGCAGCATGGCGCGATGAAAGGTCATGATGATCTGCATGGCCCCGAGCAAGAAGGGGGGAGTGATCGGCAGCACCACAAGGAGCCACGGCTCACGAGACATGATCGTCCCGGCAACAAATGGGAAATCGCAAAGCAGAACGAGCAAGAAAGCAAAGCGCGGCGCGGCGTAATTGCGCGCGCATATTGGCCCTATCACCGCCATTATCAGGGTCGCGGAGAGGACGCTGAGAACCAAATCTCCTGAGGCGATGATCGTAAACGCAAGCAGTCCCTGAAGCGTGCACCATAAGGCAGATAACAGCACTGACCTGTCGATCGCCGGCACGTGTGCTTTGTGAGACTGCGCCCGACGAGACCGGCTTTGCCATTCAACTACCCGTCCAAGGGCAAGCGTTACCTCAGCCCCTATGAATAGCCAGTAGACCGTCTCTTCGCTCCGCCACCATGCGACTATGGCCACGGTCAAGGCGCAGAAGGAGCCCATGAGCGCTGCCAATGGCGTAGTGAGAAGCTGGGCGAGCAAATAGTCGCGCCCAACATCGTCCACCTTGCTCGCCGGTCTGAATAGCCACTGGACGGGTGAAGCCCGGCAGCTGAGCCTCGCTCGATCAGTCAAGTCCACTCTGGGCCGTTCCATGATCGAACTTTCGGTCGGAGCTCCTTTAATTTGGTTAATTGTATCGGAAAATGCGGCAAGCCGATGCCTGCAAGCACCATCGAAGGGTGCCTTCGTGCCTCATCGCATGCTCCTCACCCGATCAGATCGTCCAGCCGCTGGGTACATTCCCGCTCCAGCTAGGCCTCAGGCCGGGGAGGAGTGCGATAACGATTCAGGCACCAAGCTCTAGACGGCGCCGACCGTCCCGGAGGTGCAGGAGGAACTGCGTCTCCCGTGAATTGCTCAGCTGCACTGACCTATGCCTACCAAGTGACCTATATCCTGTCAGCCGGCGCTGCTGTTGCGACGAATCGTCTTGGATTGATAGGTCAGGAACGAGCGGGGCGTCGAACAGATTGGCCAGACCTGCGCTGCACCGAACGTTGCTTCCCCTCACCGTAGTTGGCTGTCCTTGCTACCGCGCCGGTTGATGCCCGAGACGGCCGGCCGTTTGTCGCGAGCCGACTGACACGCAACGCACGTCCGGACGCCGGGCAAAGCACGGCGACGCGCCTCGGGGATGGCTTCGCCGCAGTCCTCGCAATCAGCGAGGCCGGAACCAGATGGCATGCGGGCACGGGCACTAGCGAGTGCATCCTTAACGCTGTCATCGATCTGTTCTTGAACGGCGCCATCCGGCGCCCAGCCATTGGCCATGCTCGCCTCTCATGCATCAGTTGCGATGCTCCTGATGTAGGAAGTGGACAGCGTCATTTCATCGGTAGCGCTCACCGCTTCCTTGCCTGAGCCCCATGCAGCCGAACCTGTCTTACAATCCCATTATATGCAGCGTGGCGACTTTGGCTCCTTCCAAGGTCATAGTCGGAGCCAGAGGCCTGTCAGAATGCGATCAATCAGTCGTCCTTGGAACATCCCCGCAGAACCCAAAGCGCCAGCGCAACACCGCGGGTCTATATCTTACTTCTGACAGAGGTAGCCTCGCACAGGACAAAGGAAGGGACCCCGCGGGAGGGAGCGCGTTTAGTCGATCTCATCAACCTGCTGTAGAACGTGGTTCTAGTCGGCCTTGAACCAGTTTTTTCGATATCGACTGGGCGTCACACCAAAGTATTTTGCGAAACTTCGAGTGAAGCTTGCGCTCTCGGAAAATCCGATCGCCAGCGCGATATCCGAGATCCTCCTTTGGCTTTCCTGCAAGAGACGCGAGGCCTTCTGCATCCGCCGTTCATGCAGGAGGTTCGTCCAGTCTGCTCCTTCGGCGCGCAGCCGACGGTTCAAGGTCGGCACTGACATACCCAGATCTGCTGCTGCGGCTGTAATGGAGAGCTTCTCGTCAGATGGCTTGCTGTCGATCAGGCCGCGAACGCGCTCGGCCATCGTATCCTGGCCGAGAAACGCTTCGGCCTTTCGCCGGAGATGCTCTTCCAGGATGGGGTATAAGGTGGGGCTGAGCGCCTGGCTGCTGAAGTTCAGGAGGTCGACATCGAACGAGATCGAATTTCTGTCCTGAGAGAAGAAGACATCGCAGCCGAAATAGTCGCGATAGCGCGCATAATCGCCAATGATCTCGTGTTCGAACCTGACTTCCACCAACGAAAATTGCCCCCCAACGAACTGGCGAGCCAGCGTGTAGGTCGCGCCGATCGAGTATTCGGTGTCCTGCCGACATTGGCTCACGTTCGGATGGGTCACGCCATATTCGAACGTGGCGAGGTGAGCATGTTCCTCGAAACGATGGCGCGATCCCTGCTGCATCGTTTCGAGATAGCGTGTGAAACTTGAGAACGCTTCCCGAAGCGTCGGTGCGCTCAGGAACAGGAAACTGAGGGGACCCAGACTGTCCGACGCAGCCAGGCGGCCGACATACAGCCCAAAATGCAGATTGTTCACATAGTCGGCCGCTGCTTCGAAGAAACGGATGAAGTCGGCCAGAAGGAGGAGTTGTTGCGGATCTTCGAGTGAGGCCCTTTCGATGCCAATGGCCTGCAGCAAGGGATCGGCGGGCCGACCGGTCAACTCAAGGCAGTGGGCCACGTGGCGCAAGAAATGGGCTGCGATCGTGGGTTCAGCCATGAACCCACCCAACAGAAACCAATGCGCGTTTATAATGCGTAGGTCAGTCCTCCGGCGCGACTGTGATGATAGCTCCGTCTGGCAACGCGTTCACAGGCACCTGACACGAGAGGCGCGATGTGGCTCTGCGATGAGAGGAGCTGTCCAGCAGATCATCTTCGTCAACATTCATCGAATCGAGCGCGTCAAAAACGCCCGGCTCCAAGATGACATGGCAGGTCGCGCACGAGCAACACCCGCCGCACAATGCCAGCAACTCTTCCACGCCTCCGTCCCGTAGCGCTTCCATCAGGCTACGATCCTCTTGCGCTGCTATGTCCTTTTCTTCGCCGCTGCGCAGACGAACACGGATTTTGGTCAATGGCCCGCTCCTTGGAATGAAACATGCGCGACTCCGCCGTAAATGGATTTGATTTCGAGGAATTCCTCAACGCCGAAGCGGCCCCATTCGCGGCCGTTGCCAGACATGCCGTAGCCGCCGAATGGCGCCGCGCTGTCGAGCGAGGCGCCATTGATATGGACCATGCCTGTTCGCATTCTGCGCGCGACGTTGCAGGCCTGATCCGGATCGGCGCTCCAGACATAGCCAGACAGGCCGTAGGGGCTGTCATTGGCGATCTTGAGTGCCTCGTCTAGGTCGCGATAGGTCATGATGACGAGAACCGGCCCGAATACCTCCTCGCGCGCGATCGTCATGGTCGGCGCGACATCGCGAAAGATCGTGGGCGGCACGAAAAGCCCGCCTTCAAGGCCTTGGAGCGGCGCACTGCCGCCGGCGATGAGTCTCGCGCCCTCAGCCTGCGCCTGTTCGATTGCACTCAAGACGCGCTGATGCTGCGCTTCGTTGGCAACCGGTCCGATGTCGGGATCATCGTCCGGAAGTCCGACAACGAGCGCCTCGGCCGCCATCACAGCCAGGCGACAAGCTTCCTCGAGCCTCTCTCGCGGGACGAGGAGGCGGGTAGGAGCATTGCAGCTTTGCCCGGTGTTCAGCATGCAGCTTCGCACGGTGGCCGGAACGGCGGCCTCGAAATCGGCGTCCGGCAGCAGGATGCAGGCTGATTTGCCGCCCAGTTCCAGAGCGACGCGCTTGACCGTCGGCGCGGCGTTCCGGCTGATCTCGATACCGGCCCGGGTGGAGCCGGTGAACGACACCATGCCGACGTCCGGGTGGCTGGTCAGCGGCATGCCGACCGCCTCTCCCGATCCCTGGATGAGATTGAAGACGCCGGGAGGCAGGCCAATCGCGTCGATGATCTCAGCGAGAATAACCGCATCCAGCGGAGCGTGTTCGCTCGGCTTGAGGACCATCGTGCAGCCCGCGGCGAGGGCCGGCGCGACCTTGGTGGCGATCTGGTTCATTGGCCAGTTCCAGGGGGTGATGAGCGCGCATACCCCGATGGCTTCGCGCTGGACCAAGGTGCTGCCCAACGGCGCTTCGAAGGCATAGGTTTCCAGAACCCGCAGGATTTCCTCAAAATGCTGCGGACCGGAGCCGGCCTGTGCCCCGCGCGCGAGCCATTTCGGCGCGCCCATGCAGCGCGTGATGGCGTCTCCGATCTCCTCCTGCCGTTCGATCAGCCCGGCATTGATGGCTCTGATCCATTGGATTCGCTCAGCCGGCGTGGTCGCGGACCAGTTCGGAAAGGCTGCGCGTGCGGCGGCCACCGCGGCATCCACATCTGCCTTGGCCCCCATCGCCACTTGCCCGATGATGCTCCGATCGGACGGATCGATCAGCGGTGCGCGATCAGAGGTGGTGGGCTCTACCCACCTCCCACCAATGTAGAAGTGAAGGGCATCCACGCCGTGCCGCCTCAATCTGCGAGCTTGGACTTGTAGAATTGGGCGCCCTGACCACCGGCGGCTCGGATACCCCGAAACTCCCAGTCACCGCCCATCGCCGTGGAAATCACTTCTTCGGATTCGGTCGGCTGCGCACCGCAATCGTCGCGGACGGGGGTAGGGCCGTGCACAATTGTGTTGGACAGTCGGCCAAGCCCCTCCACCTCGACGTCCACCACGTCGCCGGGCTCGACCGGGCGGCTGTTGGCAGGCGTGCCCGAGAGGAGGACGTCGCCCGGCTCGAGCGTGATGGTCCGCGCAATATCTGCAACGAGATAGTGCATGTCCCATTCCATGTTGTCGGTGCTGTCTTCCTGGCGCAGTGCTCCGTTCACATAGGTCCGGATCATTTTGCCGCGGAAATCCCAGCCGGTAACCAGACCGGGACCGATTGGGCACAACGTGTCCGAGCCCTTCACGCGGAGCATCGAACCGGAATCGGTGTCGCGGAAATCGTGCAGCCCATAATCATTGGCTACCGAATAGCCGAGAATGTAGTCGCCGGCTTGCTCGGGCGCGATGTTGCGGCAGGTCCTGCCGATGACGATGGCGATTTCACCCTCGAAATTGAGATACTTGCAGCGCTCGGGGCGGACGACATGCCCCTTGTGCGTGTTGAGCGCCGTGACGGGCTTGTGGAAATAGGTGGGTGCGGGGGGCAGCCGGGTCATGAATTCATCGACGCGGCTCTGATAATTCAAGTGTACGCAGATGATTTTTCTGGGGTTGCATGGCGCCAGATGGATCGCCTCATCCATGCCGATGCTGCGCCCGTCCCGGGTAACCAACTCGTCGCCATGCCGTTCAGTCAGGATTGGATAGCCATCCAGAAGGATACGGCGATATTCGATCGTCATCTGCTGCTCCTCGCAAGAAGCCGTCCTTATAATCAGCAAGGCCCGCGTGGGCTTTGGCCGTTGTGGCCAAGCTCGTTCCGAATTGCCGGCTAAAGTCGGAGGAAACCAATCGAGGATATCATGAGCGCTCTCAAAGGTCTGTTCTATCCACGAACGCCAACCGGAAAGGCGAGTATCGTGCCACCAGTGCCGTGGCATTATTCCGGCGAACTCATCACGCTTGAATACCGGACCGATCCGGGCAAAATCGCGCGATTGCTGCCCGAAGGCTTCTCTCTGGCCGATGAGGACCCCGGCGCCGTCGCCGCCATCTGGGCGGACTGGCAGAGCGTCAGCGAGGAACCCGGACATGCGCTTGATCCGGTTCGCGTGCAGTATAAGGAAATGTTCTTCGTCGTCCGGTGCCAGTTTCAAGGGAAGCACTACTCACGCTGCATCTATATCTGGGTCGACAAGGAATTTGCCGTGCTGCGTGGGCAGCACCAGGGTTATCCCAAGAAGCTCGGCTCAATTCATATGAGCCGGCCGGTGGTCGTGGGGCGTGGCGGTCCACGGCTGGAGTCGGGCGGAGCCTTTGGTGTCACTCTCGCGGCGTTCGATCGCCGACTGGCCGAGGGGCATCTCACCATCACCGGTCCGGCTGAGCGGCCCGGGTTCGTGAATGGCCTGCCGATGGCGCACAACCGCTGGATGCCGGCTATAGAGACCGACGGGACCGACAGCCTCAACGAGGTTGTGACCATGTCGAGCTACGACATCGAACTCGGGCGCTGCTTCCGGGGGGATTTCGAGCTCGATCTGTTCGATTCCCCCGTCGAGGAGCTGCTGGACATCGCGCCCCAGGAAAAGATCGCCGGCTATTGGCATGAGGTCGGGGCGTCCTGGAAGGCAGGTGTGACGCTCCAGCGCAAAAATCTCGAATGACTTAAGTCGCTTTCCATCAGGAGATATGTTCAAGAGATCTGAGCGTTGTTCAAATATTTCCGATAATAATGCCGTATTCATTGTAATGAATTGCGGGGCAATGCTATTTATAGGGGGGTGATTGCGAGATAAAATTGATAAAATCTTCACGTTGGAAATAGATATTGATTTAGGATTGACTTCTTTCTGTAAGATTTGTCCGAATCTGCCAAGATGGTAACTTGATCCATAAGTCACTCTTTCCTCTGACAAGTGTGACAGTGGAGGCAGAACATGGGGTATCGTCGGGGACTTAGAGCAATATTGTTGGCGACATGCGGGGCGGCTTGCTGGACGGGGACGGCGAGCGCGCAGACTGGGGGTGCTGCGGAACGCACGGCTCGCGAGCCGATTCCGGGAGAGATCGTCGTCACGGCGCGCAGGCAGGAAGAAAGCCTGTCGGATGTTCCTCTGAGTGTCGCGGCCTACACGCGGGATGCCCTCGACCAGCAGGGCGTGCGTACAGTCGATGATGTCGCTTCGCTCACGCCGGGCGTGACCTTTACCCGTGGTGATCAGCGCAATGCCGGTGCGGCGAACATTGCCATTCGCGGGATTTCCTCGACGGCGGGCTCGGCAACAACCGGCGTCTACATCGATGACACGCCGATCCAGACTCGCAGTATCGGCTTCAGTGCATTCTCGGCCTTCCCCGCCGTGTTCGACCTCGAGCGCGTGGAAGTGCTGCGCGGTCCTCAGGGCACGTTGTTCGGGGCAGGGTCACAGGGCGGCACGGTTCGATTCATCACGCCCAAGCCTGATCTCGATTATGTGCGAGGCTACGGGCGCGGGGAGCTGGCCTTCACGGAGGGCGGCGACAGCAGCTACGAAATGGGCGCGGCGGTCAACGTTCCGCTGGTCGAGGGGAAACTCGCTGTGCGCGCCAGCGGCTATTATCGGCGTGACGGCGGTTATATCGATCGCGTTGATTACATCACCGGCAACATGGTGGATGAGAACGCTAACCACAGCTCCACCGTCGTGGCCCAGGCGGCGTTTACGTGGAAGCCCACGGAAACGCTCACTATCACACCGTCGATTTTCTATCAGGATATCGATATTGGTGACGGGAACTACTTCTGGGAAGACCTGTCCAACCAGAGCGAAGGGGATTTCCGGAACGGCAACGCGGTGGCCAACACGAGCACGGACCGCTTCGTGCTGCCGGCGCTGGCCATAGAGCTTGACCTTGGCAATGCAGCGCTGTTCTCCAACACCTCCTATTTCGATCGCAATCAGCAAGCGGTAAACGACTACACGGCTTTTGAGTCCGCGCTCTGGACGGGCAGCCCCTATTTCGCGGCAGGGACGTTCGCCCCCGCGTTCCAGACGAACAAACAGCAGAATTTCACACAGGAAATCCGGCTCCAGTCCACCAACCCGGATTCCCGCATCGATTGGGTGATCGGCGGCTTCTATTCCAGAAACAAGCAGATCGCTGCCCAACTTGTGCAGAACACCTTCCTGCCGGACATCATCCCGCTTGAGGTCATCTTTGGCCGCGGTCTGGTGGACGGCCTTTACACCTTCGTGCTTGATGACGCCCGGTCGACTGACGAGCAGATTGCAGGGTTCGGGCAGATCGACTGGCATATGACCGACACGCTGACGTTTACGGTAGGCCTGCGCGTGTCCCGTACTGACTTCAATATCCGTGCCCAGTTCGAAGGCCCCGTGGTGGGTCCCGACGTAGATGACCGTGGTCAGCAGAGCGAAACGCCGGTCACGCCGAAGTTCGGAATCACTTACCAGCCGAACGAGGACCACATGTTCTATGGCACGGTGGCGAAGGGGTTCCGCATCGGCGGGTATAATCCCGCAGTAGGCTTGCCGTGCGGCGTCTCCGACGGAGCGCCCCGTCCAGGTACGCCGCTCGGCAATATCGGTCTTTCCGATCGTCCAGCGCTATTCGATTCCGACACGGTGTGGAGCTACGAAGTCGGCTCCAAGAACAGCCTCATGGACCGGCGGCTCAACGTCGAAGCGAGTGCATTCTACATCAACTGGTCAAACATCCAGCAATCAGTGGGCTTGCAATGCGGCTTTTCCTTCACGGACAATCTGGGTTCGGCGACCAGCAAGGGCTTTGACATTGCATTCCGCTTTAGCGTCAATCCGAGTCTCTCGCTTGGCGGGCAAGTGGGGTACGTCAACGCCACGCTTGACGAGACGGTGCGGGCCGGGCCGACGGCGCCGCTCAACCTCGTCACCGCAGGCAACGCGATTCCGCTCAACCCTTGGCAGGTCAGTCTGAACGGCCAGTACAGCTATGGGCTCCTGGGCCAGGATGGCTACACACGGTTCGACTACCGTTTCCAGAGCAAGCAGACGGACACCACGGCAGCGCGTGACCCAAGAAATGGCGGCGCAGATCTGAATATTCCGGGCCGACAGGAACTTCATACCCTCTCGATGCGGACTGGCGTCAAGACGGAGGCGCTGGATATCTCCCTGTTCGTCAACAACATCTTCAATACCCACCGTACGCTGTTCCGACAGCACGATACGGCGGCCTCGCCTCTTTATCGCGCGACCACCATCCGCCCGCGCACCGTCGGGCTGACGATTTCTGCGCGTTACTGACGGCCCTGACAAAAAGAGAGGAAGATCAAGTGGACTGGATCAAACAGAGACACGCCTTGCTGGCCACGGCAATGATGATCGTGGTCACCCCAGGGCACGCGGCAGATCAGCCGCCGTCAGCTGGTGCCGTGGAGCCCGCCGCAGACCTCATTTTGCTGAATGGAGACATAAAGACTCCCACGGGATGGGTGCAGGCCATGGCGGTCAGGGACGGCGTGATCGTCGCCCTCGGCAGCAACGCTGATGTCGCAAAGTTGCAGACGTCCACCACGCAGAAGCTGGATCTTGGTGGCAAGGCCGTCCTGCCTGGCCTTCATGACTCACATGTCCACGCTCTGGGGGCCGGACTCGAACAATATGCTTGCGGATTCGCGCCAGGTTCCGCTCCTGAGGCGATTGCGGCTGCCGTAAAGGCCTGCGTCAAGGAGGTCGGTAAAGGCGAGTGGATCAGTGGAGGCAACTGGGTCGCGGCGGTCTTCAAGCCGGGGCAGCAGACCCGAGAGTTCCTTGACGCGATCGCGCCAGACAATCCGGTCATCCTGTCAGATGAGTCCCACCACAGCTCCTGGGTGAACTCGAAAGCCCTCGAACTCGCGGGCATTACGGACGATACGCCTAATCCACCCAACGGCGTCATTGAACGCGATGCAAATGGCCGTGCGACCGGGCTGTTGCGGGAGACGGCTTCGGGACTGGTCGGGCGCGTGATGCCACCGCCCAACGACGAGGCGAAGAACAAGGCGCTGACGCTCTCCAGTGCGCAGATGCTGTCCTACGGAATCACGTCTTTCGTCGATGCGGGTGTCACTGCGGACACAATCGGCACCTATGCGGGGCTGTCCGCCAGCGGGGCGATGAAGCAGCGTGTCACGGGCTGCATTCGTTGGGTCGCCCCTTCTCTGCCCGGCCATGAGGCCACCATGGCTTTGATCCGTGATCGGGCTTTCTACACGCGTGGACGGTTCAGCGCTGACTGCGTGAAAGTCGTGCTGGACGGCGTGCCGACGGAAAGCCACACGGCCGCCATGCTGGCACCCTATGTCGGCCATTCGCATGGATCGGCGGGCGGCAAGGGCATGCTGATGGTGGAGCAGAACGAACTGAATAGCTCCATGGCAGCTTTCGACCGGGACGGCCTGCTCATCAAATTCCATGCCGCTGGCGATGCGGCAGTGCGTGCGGCAATCGACTCCATCGCCTATGCGCGCTCGGTCAATGGCACCGGAGGGCAGAAGCACGACGTTGGGCATAACAGCTTTGTCGACCCGGCGGATATTCCTCGTGTGCATGATCTCTACATGACGTGGGAATTCTCGCCCTACATCTGGTACCCCACGCCGATCGCCGCGCAGGATATTCGCAAGGCTGTGGGCGATGAGCGCATGGAGCGCTGGATACCCATCAAGGATGCGGTGGATACCGGCGCGCTGGTCGTGGCGGGGTCGGACTGGTCGGTCGTTCCTTCAGTCAATCCGTGGCTTGCCATCGAGACAATGGTTACGCGCCAGATTCCAGGCGGGAGCAACGAAACGCTGGGGATCGGCCAGGCAGTCGACCTTGAGACGGCCTTCCGCATTTTCACGGAGAACGGCGCCGCTCAGCTTAAGGAGCGCTCGAAATGGGGCGCGCTCGAACAAGGCATGCTGGCCGACTTTATCGTGACCGAACGGAATCCGTTCAAAATCCCGATTACCGAGGTTCACAAGACGAAAGTGACGCGGGTCTACATTGAAGGTGATCTCGTCTTTGATGCCGCCAATCCCCCAACATTGAAGGCTCATTGAATTCGACTGTCCACATCGCCTCGGCTCCCTGCGAGCCGGGGCGATGTTTCATTTCTGTGAGGGAGAGCTCCATGCGCGCGTTGAAATATTTGATCGGGGCGACAATGCTCGTTCCGGGTGCCGCCAATTCCCAGTTCAACAAGACCGAACCCGTGCCACCCGCGTCAGCTGACGTGATCCTGGAAAATGCGCGCATCTACACGCCCAATGGCTGGGTTACCTCGATGGCTGTTGCCGGAGGTGCCATTGTAGCGCTGGGGGACGCTGCCGCCATGGAGCCGCACAAAACCCTTGCCACCCGCGTCATCAAGCTGGACGGCCAACTGGTCCTGCCCGGCCTGCACGACATGCATGTCCACCCCATGGGCGCCGGCCTTTCGCAGACGAGCTGCAGCATTCCGCACGGTTCCTCGCCTGCCCAGATTCTTGCGATCATCAAGGGGTGCGCGGACAAGGCGGAACCGGGCGAGTGGATCACGGGCGGCGGCTACCAGAACGACAGCTTCGGGATTACGCCGCCCACCAAGGAAATGCTGGACAGCGTCGCCCCCAAGAATCCTGTCATTCTGCGCGATATCAGCGGCCATAGTGGCTGGGCCAATTCGCTTGCACTCCAGATCGCGGGCATCGGCAAGGATACGCCCGATCCTCATAACGGCATCATTGAACGCGATTCGGCTGGTGAGGCGACCGGCGTACTGCGCGAGAACGCCGCAATGCTCGTCTCGCGTCAGGTTACGGAAGCATCCGTGGAAAAGGCGGCGGCGGCGCTTGCCTGGTCAATGCATGAGATGATGTCCTACGGGATCACCGCCTATGATGACGCCGGCGTCGCGGAAACTGCCGCGCGGGCTTATGCCAAGCTCGCGGATGAAGGAAAACTCAAGCAGCGGGTGCGTGGCTGCCTGTGGGCGCGTGATCCTGATCTGCTGCAAAAGCACATGCTCTATGCCCGCCCCAACTTCTCTCCATCCTGTATCAAGATCGCACTGGACGGTGTGCCTACGGACGGACACACCGCCGCGATGGTCGATCCCTATGAGCCGCTGCACGGCCATCATGGCGACAATCGCGAGCGCGGCATGCTGATGATCCGGCAGGCTGAGCTCGACAAGACCATGATCGACCTTGACCGGCGCGGTTTCACCGTGAAGTTTCATGCCGCCGGGGACGCAGCCGTGCGCGCGGGCCTCAACGCGATCGAAGCCGCCCGCAAGGCCAATGGGCCGAGCGGGCAGTATCACAACGTTGGGCACAACAGCTTCGTCAAGATCGAGGACATTCGCCGTGCACGGGCCATCGGTGCCGCATTCGAGTTCTCGCCGTACATCTGGTATACCTCGCCGATCATTGGCGACATCCGCAAGGCGGTTGGCGAAGAGCGCATGAAGCGCTGGATACCTGTCAAGGATGCCTTGGATGCAGGCGCGCTGGTCGTACCGGGATCGGACTGGAACGTCGTCCCATCGGTCAATCCGTGGATTGCCATCGAGACGCTGATCACGCGGCAAGTGCCCGGTGGTGGTGGCGAGGTTCTGGGCGCGCAGCAGCGCATCACGCTTCCCCAGGCCCTCGATATCTTCACGCGCCAGTCTGCGCGCCAGATGAACTTTGATTTCGCGACGGGCACGATCGAGAAGGGCAAGCTGGCGGACATCATCGTGCTCGACCAGAATATTTTCGAGGTTCCGGTGACGAGCATTCACAAGACCAAGGTTCTGATGACCTTCATTGGCGGCGAGCTCGTCTATGACGCGAAGGGGGCGCTGCGCTGATCGACCGGGCCGCGCCGCGGGCGAGATCCACGGCGCTGCCATTCATCGGACTCGATCGGCAATTTCCTGACGGGCGGCGGCCCCGTCACCCCAGCTTGCGGAGCACATCCTCCAGCCGATCCAGTCCTTCCGCCAGCAGGGCATCCGGCATCGTGAGCGCAGGCAGGAAGCGCACCACATTGCCCCGCAGGCCGCAAGAGAGCAGTAGCAAGCCATTGGCCGCGCCTTCCTGAACGACAGCGCGTGTGAGGTCGGGGGCAGGCCGATCTGGGTCGCCATCCTTGACCAGCTCCACCGCGACCATCGCGCCCGGACCGCGCACGTCGCCGATGGCGTACAGGCCGCTTTGCCGGAGCTGCCGCAGACGCGACTTGATTTCGTCCCCCAGCGCCACGGCACGTTCGCACAGCCTGTCGCTCTCGATGATCTTCAGCACTTCGAGACCGGCGACACAGCCGAGCGGGGAGCCGCCATAGGTGCCACCCAGCCCGCCGACGTCCGGCGCGTCCATGACCTCGGCTTTGCCGATCAGGCCGGATATTGGGAAACCGCCGGCCATGGCCTTGGCGATGGTGATGAGGTCGGGCGTGATGCCGGTGGCGTCCTTGACCCAATCCATGGCAAAAACCCGGCCAGTCCGGGCGAAACCCGATTGGACCTCGTCGGCGATCAGTAGAATGCCGTGCCGGTCGCATATCTCCCGCAGCGCTTTGAAGAATGCGTAGGATGCGGTGTAGAAGCCGCCTTCGCCAAGCACGGGCTCCAGCACGATCGCAGCCACGGCCGAGGGTTCGATAGACGACGCGAACAGGGCTTCAAGCCCGGCAACGGCCTGATCCTCATCGAAACCGTGATAGGCGATGGGAAAGCGTGTGTGGAAGATGTCGCCCGGCATGGGACCAAAGCGCGCCTTGTAAGGCGTCACCTTGCCCGTCATCGCCAGGGTCAGCAGCGTGCGGCCGTGATAGCCGCCCTGAAAGGTAATGACGCCGCGGCGACCGGTGTGGGCGCGGGCGACCTTCACGGCATTCTCGAGCGCTTCGGCCCCTGTCGTAAAGAAGATGGTCTTGGCGGGCCCGCTGATGGGCGCAATGGCATTGAGCTGCTCGGCCAGCGCGACATAGGGTTCGTAGGGCGTGACCTGGAAGGAGCAATGCGAGAACAGGTCGAGCTGCCGCTTCACGGCATCAACGATGCGCGGATCGCCATGGCCTGTGTTGCACACGGCGATGCCGGTCGCGAAATCGATATAGCGGGTGCCCTCGGCGTCGAACACTTCGGCATTGGCGCCGCGCGCGAAGAAGCGGTGATGCATTGATCCGACCCCGCGCGGGACAGCTGCCTCGCGCCGAGCCCAGAGCGTCTTGTTGTCGGTCATCGATTGATGCCCCCTAGCATGCAGTATTTGATGTTCAGATATTCATCGAGACCGTGGCGCGATCCCTCGCGACCCACGCCCGATTCCTTGATGCCGCCGAACGGGGCGACCTCGGTTGAAAGGATGCCGTCGTTGACAGCGACCATGCCGTATTCGAGCGCTTCCATGGCTCGCCAGATGCGCCCGACATCGCGAGCGTACAGATAGGCGGCAAGCCCATAGGGTGTATCGTTGGCGAGGCGGATGCCTTCCGCTTCGTTCGAGAAGCGGATGACCGGCGCGACAGGGCCGAAGATCTCGCTTCTCGCAATCTCCATGTCCTGCGTCACGCCGCTCAGCACCGTCGGCGCATGGAAATGGCCGGTTGCAGGAAGGGCAGGCGCTTGGGTTTCCATGCGAGCGCCTGCCTGCTGAGCGCCTGTCACCAGCCTGACGACCTTGTCGAGCGCATCGCTGTTGATGAGGGGGCCGATCTTCGTAACCGGGTCCGCGCCATCCCCGACAGGCAGGGCGTTCACTGCGACGCTAAGTCGGCGCACAAAGTCGTCGTAAACGCCGGCCTGGACCAGGATCCGGTTTGCGCAGACGCAGGTCTGCCCTGCGTTGCGGAATTTGCTGGCGAGCACACCCTCAACGGCGGCATCAAGGTCTGCATCATCGAAGACGATGAAGGGGGCGTTGCCACCCAATTCCATGCTCACCCGCTTCACCTGACCGGCAGCCTGGGCCATCAGCAGTTTGCCCACCCGCGTGGAACCGGTGAAGCTGAGCTTGCGGATCAGCGGGTGCCTGCAGAAGAGGCTTCCCATGGCCGCGGGGTCGGTCGTCGGCACGACGCGAAAAACAGCGGCCGGGATGCCGGCCTCTTGTGCCAGCTCTTCCAGAAACAGTGCCGACAGGGGTGTCGCCTCTGCCGGTTTGACGATGATTGAGCAGCCGGCGGCGAGCGCGGGTGCGACCTTGCGCGTGATCATCGCTACTGGAAAATTCCAGGGGGTGATTGCAGCGCAGGTGCCGACCGGCTGGCGGATCGTCATCACCCTTTTACCCGGGGCGAAGGTGGGAATGGTCTCGCCGTAAGCGCGCTTTCCTTCCTCCGCGAACCATTCGATGAATGCCGCGCCATATGTCACCTCGCCGCGCGCTTCGGCGAGTGGCTTGCCGGACTCGGCCGTAATCAGCTGTGCCATGTCCTCCTGCCGCAAGATGACGAGATCGAACCAGCGGCGGAGCAGCAATGCCCGTTCCTTGGCGGTGCGCCCGGCCCAGTCCAGCCGCGCGGTCTCGGCCTGCTCGATGAGGGGCGCGACCTCCGCCGGCCGATACGCCCGGACGGTGGCTATGGTTTCGCCCGTCGCGGGATTGCGGACGATCAGTTTGTCCGAATCGCCTGCACGGAACATCTCAGTCATCTGGTCTCACACAGTCTGCGCGCGGGCGAGGAGAGCGCCGTGGCGCCGGATGGGAATGAGCAGGAGCAAATAGCTCAAGACGAACAACGCGACGCACACCAGCCCGGTCGCACGATATCCCGACCGCTCGAGCAGGGCCGCAGCAACGAGCGGTCCGCTGCCCAGGCCGATCATCTGCACGGCGATGGCAAAGGACATCATGCGGCCGCTTTCCTCGAAGTCGCAAATCCGACCCAGGATGAACGGCAGCACAAAGTTCCAGAGTACATTGAAGCCGCACACGCCCAGAGTGAAGAGCGCCAGCGACGGATGATCCAGCAGGATGGCGATGCTCGCGCCACCCGCCAGAATGCCGAACCCGATTGCGAAATTGCGATTGATGCGCGCGGCGAGAAAGACAGCGGCGAGCGCCCCGGCAATGGCGAGCACTTGCGAGAGGAACAGGGCATTGGCGACGCTTTGCTCGGCCAGCCCGGCGTCAACGCCGAGCAGGAACAGGATCGCCCAGGCAATGCCCTGCGCAACATTGTAGGAAAGCACACCGAGCAGTGCGACGGCCAGCAAGACGCGCGGAAGCTGCCGCGCCTCCGGATTGGGCATTGCCGAGATAGAAAAAGCGCGCGGTACGAAGGCCGCCGTCACCATGGCGGCAGCGGAACATGCCGCAAATCCGAGGAAGAGCCCGGTCAGACCGAAGGCCGCGAGAAAGGCCGGCAAGTACCAGAGTCCGAAGGCACCATAGGTCAGCAGTGAAACAAGATAGAGTGACAGGTTGCGCTCCGCCTTCGTCGTCAGGCCGACGAACGTGAAGCTGATCGAGATGATGATCCCTTCGCCGACGCCGGAGAGCAGCCGAAAAGCGCTGAAAGCATCATTCGAAAGCGTGAGCGCGGAACCGATGTTGCCAATGACCGCGAGGCTCAGGCCGCTCACGATGATCCAGCGCCAGTCGAGCCGAACCCCCTTCAGCGCCATGAAAATGGTGGCCAAAGCGACGCCAAGCATTTCGATGCCGGCAAGATAGACCGCGTCCGCTTCGCTGACGTTCAATTGCGTTACGTAGCCCTGCACAAGCCCGGGCTGGATGATGAAGGAGAGGACGCCGACCGTACCCAGCAGAATGGCACTGAGAACGGCCCGCCAGTCATTGGCATCGACATGATCGACAGATGTGCTCAGATGCAGCGGCATTCGACCTCCCGGACTGGGTTGAGAAAACGCTTCGTCATTTTCTCCGGCGGTTGCTTGGCCGGACCGGTCAAACCATTGGCTCGGCGATTGTTGACGGCGATCGGGAAGATCAATTTTTGATCGCTCGGATCAATACAGTCCTCCGACGACAGGATAGCTTCCCCCAATCAACGATCAAAAAGTTGACTGGGGGAAGACATGTCACACGCGACTGTACGGGCCACGGCTATGGCGGGATGGGACGGCTTCTTGAGTGTGCGGCATGAAGGCGCGCGATGTCTCGATACAGCGGCTCTGATGTACCGGGCAACAGACCAGATGATCCCACTCGCCGAGTTTGTGAACTTCTCCGAACAGGTGGTTGAGGAGACGCGCGATGTCGCCATCCCCTGGCTGGTCGGAACCAATTATGATCTGAATGCGCTCGGCCCGATCGGATCTGCTGTGCGATCGGCCGGCAAGGTCGGGATCGCGATTCGACGATTGATCGACTGTTTCTCGCTGCTCCAGGACTGCACGGACATTAGCCTCTCCCAGGACGATGGCATGGCGACGGTGAGTTACAGGATTCTGGATCCTGCCATTTGGCCCCGCCACCATGACGCCATGTTCAGCCTCGGCATTATTGCGCAGATCATTCGTCGAGGGGCGGATGGAGAATGGGACAAGGTGGAGTTCGCGTTTGAAGCGGAGCAAGCAGAGTTGCATGGCGACATCAGCTCTGTGCTGCGTGCGCCTTGCTCTTTCGGCGCGGATAGTAATCAGATGCGTTTCCCAGTCGCTTTGCTGGACCTCGGTCTGCAACCGGTAGAGCAATGCGCCGATGTCCGGCCGATCGTGCGGCAGATGGTGGAGCAACGTCGCTCGACACCGCTGGTCAAACGGCTCGAAAACCTGATCTTTCGCGATCTTAACTCAGTGACGATCGATCAGGAGCGCATGGCCCGTGAAGTTGGTATGTCCAGTCGCACGATGCGGCGCAAGCTGGCTGATGAAGGAACCTCCTTCCAGCAGGTGCTGGACGAGTGCCGCATGCGTCAGGCAGCGTTCGAATTCCGTACAAGGCCGGGCCTGTCCATTGCGCAGATCGCGCTTCGATTAGGATATGCGGAGCACAGCAACTTCACGCGTGCCTTTCAACGCTGGAGCGGCATATCGCCGCAGACCTATCGCACCCGGATTGCGCAGACGAGCCACTGATCCATCCTTTATTACAAGAGCGAACGACTTTCATGACCCGACTGCTGCTGCTTGAAGGAAATACCGCCGCCAAGCGCGCCAGTGCTCACGCGCTCGGTGTACGTAACTCCAGCGAAATCTATCGTGAGGCGATCGCTGCCCATTATCCGCACTTCGCACTGGATGATCTGAATGGCGCAGACCCAGGTGAGTCGCTACCGGCCGGGCGCAGCTGGCAGGACTATGCCGGCTTCGTCATCACGGGCTCGGCGCTGCATGCCTATGATCAGGATTTTGCTGTAACAAACCAGATCGAACTTGTGCGCGAGGCCGCGGAGGCGGGCTTGCCCATCTTCGGGTCGTGCTGGGGGCTTCAGATCGCCACGATTGCTGGCGGAGGGGAGGTGGCTTTAAGCCCGAGGGGGCGGGAGGTCGGCTTCGCGCGCAAGATCGTGCCCAGCGAGGCGGGCCGTACTCATCCCATGTTCGCGGAGAAGCAGGGCAGCTTCGATGCGCCCTGCATTCATTATGACGAGGTCAGCCGGTTGCCTGAGGGCGCGACCCTGCTTGCCTCGAATGCGCACAGCCAGGTTCAGGCCGCCGTTATTCCGCTCGGCAAGAGTGAGGTATGGGCCGTGCAATATCATCCGGAATTCGATCTGCAGCAGCTTGTTCAGTTGTATACGCTCTATGCCGACGACATGATCGAGCAGGGGTTCTTCGCCGATCTGAGCCAGTTGCAGGATTATCGCGATCAGCTTGCCGAGCTTGCCGACAATCCGCAGGACAAGGCGCTTGCCTGGCAACTGGGTGTCGATGGTGATGTGACGGACGATCGGCGGCGCCGGGCGGAAATTATCGCCTGGATCGAGCATCAAGTGATGGAGTGACAGGTGGACCTCACGCATCTCGGCGTGGGATGCGCTGTGTAGCTCTCAACAGGCGGCGCCCGCCAGAGCGCACGCAATCGGGTCAAACCCACCCGCCCGTTGGCCGGTCGAACCAGACGTGAACCTGGCTGGTGCCAGTTGCATTCTCGTAATCTGAAAACAGTCGGCCTTTGGCCTTCCAGTCCCGTCCGCCACAGGCCGCCGCCATCATGAGATAGTGGCCGAAGCGCGCCTCGGGGGCATGCCTTAGATAGTCCGGCATCGTGTCGATCACGGCGGCGTGATTGCCCTCTTCAAACCAACGCAGGCGCTCATAATCCGCTTCCCGCGCCTCGGCTGAGGAGATGTGGATAGGGTCCGAGGCCTCGTGGAACGGGATGTCCCGGAATGACCAGAACCGGTGGCTCATCGATCCGCTGGCAATGAGGACCACGCGCTTCTCCGACGCTTTGATCGCGCGGCCAATGCCTTCTCCAACTGTCAGGAATTCCTGCGGCTCGGCCGAATAGGCGTGGCTAACTGAAATCCACTCTTCCTCGCCCTTCAGGAAGGTGGAGAGGTTGACGGTCGGGTAGTGGATCGGGAGACATGGGTCGTCGATGGGCGTGGTTCGGACCCCCAGCGCAGTCGCCTGTTCGGCCATCGCATTGGCAAGCGCAGGGTTGCCTTTAAGATCATATGGGATCTGCCGCATGCCCCGCGGCAACTCATCGGAGGTGTAAAGACCGGAACGCCGGTCGTGGGCCGCGATGCAGAATTCGACAATCGTGAACCAGTGTGTGTCGAAGATCACGATCGTATCTGGCTTCAGAACGTCCAGCACTTCGCTGCGCAGGCGATGGAGGCCGGGCACAAGGCTGATCTCCTTGCCTTCGTTCAGCTCATAGCGATCGGCCTTCGACATCATGATTGTGGGAGCGTGCGCAACAAGGCCCGCACCGATGATCTCGCCCATAGCTCGTCCTTCCCTGTGAAGGCCCTTCAATAGGCCGCCCGGATAAGGACATGAATAGGCGGGTCTCAGCTTGTCCGCTTCTGCCAAGTCCATGCGCGAGGGGAAAGCATAGCACCACATCAGGTTCAGGAGCCCTTGATGCAGTTTCCTTTCTCTCGCTCGACAGATCCCCACGTCGACCTCTCATCCGCTGATGCCTTCAATGAAGGTGCGCCGTTTGCGACCTTCGATCGCATGCGCCGGGAAGATCCTCTTGCCTGGGCGGAGATGGTCAACGGAGATCTTGGTTTCTGGTCTGTTACGCGACATGCCGACTTGCTGGAGCTTAACCGGCAACCCGATCTGCTGTCCTCCGCCCGCGGCATTCGCATGGAGGATCAGACCGAAGAAGAGTATGAAGCGCGCAAGACCTTTCAGGAAACCGATCCTCCGGTCCATCGCGCCTTCAGGGCTCTGGCTGCCAAAGCCTTCGCGAAAGGGACGGTGGCCCAGTATGAGGAGCGTATCCGGGCAATCGTGACCAGCTTGCTGGATCAGGCTCTCGAAGAGGGCGAGTTCGATGCCGTGGATCGGATCGCCCGCCGGTTGCCCATGCAGATGCTTGCCCAGATCATCGGCGTGCCGCTGGAGGATGGGCCTTGGCTGGTTGAAAAAGGCGATGCGCTGATCTCTAACGCGGATCCCGATTATACGGATTTCGTGATCGATCAGGTGGATACGGAAGCCTACCGGCTTCTCCCCTTCCGTTCACCTGCGGCTGTCGAGCTCTTCGATTATGCGAACGGCCTGCTCGACAGGATGGACGCAGGCGAACAGATCGGCGTGCTCAATCTGGTTCGCGAGCCGACCAGTCACGGCACGCAAATGTCCCGCGACGAGTTCCGCAATTTCTTCTGCCTATTGGTTGCCGCCGGCAATGACACTACACGCTACAGTATCTCGGCGACGATCCATGCCCTGGCCAATGACGCAGACTTGTTGCGCAAGCTGCGCGACGGCGAGCTTGCGAGTTGGGAGTCGGCGACGGACGAACTGATCCGCTGGGCATCGCCGACGACGCACTTCCGAAGAACCGCGACCCGCGACTTCGAATATCATGGCAGAAAGATCAAGGCGGGCGACAAGGTGTTGTTGTGGTTCATCGCAGGCAACCGCGACGAAACCGCCATTGAAGATCCATACACCATCAGACTCGACCGCGGGCGAAACCCCTTCCTCTCCTTCGGTCAGGGCGGGCCGCATATCTGTCTCGGCATGTGGCTGGCCAAGCTGGAAGTCATGATTGTGATGCAGGAGTTCGCCAGCCGGGTGAAGAGCCTCGAGCAGATTGCCCCGCACAGCTATCTGCGCTCCAATTTTATTCACGGCATCAAGCATCTGCCCGTGCGTGTCGTAGCGCGCTGATGGGGGAGGACATGAACCGGATGTCGCTGATCGAACGGGCGTCGAAAGATCTGTTACCGGATCAACGCTGCCGTATCCTCTTTGCGGACCAGCTCAATCTTGCCCGCGGCAAATATGTGCCGATGAGTTATGCCGCCAAGGGGCGTGCGCGCATCTGCGTCGGCACATTCGCCGTCACCTATAACAAGACCATGGTGCCAGCGCCCAGTGGCGGCGTACTCGAAGGTCTGCCCGACATGGACGTCGTGTACGATCCCGACAATCTTCGCTCCTCTTGGGAAGCCAATACGCGGATCGCGCTGGGCGAGCTGCATTACAAGGGAGAGCCCTTTCCGCTCTGCGGACGCGGTGCTCTGCGGCGCGCGGTGGATGCGTGGCGGGCAAGAGGTCTTGAGCCGATGGTTGGCATCGAACTTGAGGCCTATGTGTTCCAGAAAAACGCAGCCGGGAACTGGGTCCCTTATGATACGCCCGGCGCATTCGTCTACGGCACCGGACCGTTCAGCGATCCGGATGGACTCATTGACGAGATATGGAAGGTTGCGGAGTCATGCGGCATCCTGATCGAATCCATCAACGCCGAATATGATGCCCCGCAGTTCGAGCTGACCCTTCGCTATGCCGATGCGATCCGCGCGGCGGATGATGCTTTCCTCTTCCGTCTCATGGCACGCGAGATCCTGTATCGCCGCGGCTATCTGCTCTCGTTCCTGCCTAAGCCCTTTGCTGAGAAGAGCGGCAGCGGCATGCACTTCAACTTGAGCTTCAATGATCGCGAGGGCCGTAACGTCTTCGCCGGGGACGTGGAATCGGGCACCCTGTCGCAGACCATGAAAGGGTGCATTGCAGGCCTGCTGCACCACCATGAAGCTCTTGCCGCGATCATGGCACCCACGACGAACAGCTATGCACGGCTGCGTCCGGCCAGCCTCTCGGGCTATTGGGCCAATTGGGGTATCGATCACCGCGCCGTTACGGTTCGCGTATCGACGGAAACGGGCCAAGCAGCGCGCATTGAGCATCGGTTGGCAGACTGTGCGGCGAGTCCGTACTTCGGGCTGGCGGCGATGTTGCAGGCGGCCCTGCTGGGGCTGGAGCATGACTATGCGCTGCCCGAAGCCGAAACGAGCGACAGTATGGTGCGTGCGGGGACGGATCGCCACACGCCGAACACCCTTGGCGATGCCCTGGACGCGCTGGAGGCGGACCCCACGCTGCGTTCGGCTGTTGGCGCGGAGCTCGTCGACAATTTCCTGTGCATCAAGCGGGAGGAATTGCGCGAACTGGAGGGCAAATCCGGCGACGAGCAGATCGCTTATTATCTTCATTACATCTGAGGCCGGAGCCTGAACGTGCGCAATCGCGAGATCATCGAAGGTGTTTCCGTTTCCCCCGATCACTTCATCGGAGGGCGTCGTGTATCTTCCGAGGCGACATTCGAGTCACGCTGCCCGTTTGACTGGTCTCTCAAGCTGGCAGACGTGTCACGGGGCGACGCGCAGACCGCAGCGCTGGCGGTCGACGCAGCGGCGCAGGCCTTCCCCAAATGGGCGGCGCTGAGCGCTGCTGAGCGGGGCAAATATCTTCACCGGCTCGCTGACCTCATAGAAGCGAATGTGGACTCTCTGGCGATCGTGGAATGCATGGACATGGCCATGCTTCTGGAAAGCCTGCGCCTGCGGGTGATCCTGCGCGGTGCTGCGAACTTCCGTAATTATGCCGATCTAGCTACCGAGCATCAGGAACGCGTCTGGTCGTCCCGTGGCACGCTCAACCGCGTCCTTCGAATTCCGGCCGGACCCGCATTGATCGTCACGCCCTGGAACGCGCCATTCATGCTTTCGACATGGAAATGCGCGCCGGCGCTTGCGGCTGGCAACACGGTCATTCTCAAACCGGCTGACTGGTCTCCTTTGTCCGCATCCGTTCTGGCGGACCTGATCGAACAGGCCGACTTTCCCCCCGGGGTGTTCAACATCGTACAGGGACTTGGAGCCGAAGTCGGCAATGCGCTGATCAGCGACCCTGGCATCAAGCGGATCAGTTTCACCGGTAGCGTGGCGACCGCGCGTGTGATCGGCAAGGCTGCTGCGGAGAACATCGTGCCATTCACTGCCGAGCTGGGCGGCAAGTCACCGCTGCTGGTGTTTGAGGACGCAGACATCGACGCCGCCGCAAAGAAAGCCGCGGGACAGTATGATGATAGCGGCCAGGTCTGCATGGCCGGCACGCGCCTCATCGTTCAGGAGAGTGTGCGAGACACATTCCTGGAGCGTTTTCACGCTTACACCGATGCGCATGTGATGGGGGACAGTCGGGAGCCTACCACGACGATGTCGGCCCTGATCCATCCCGTCCATGTCGAGCGGGTGATGGGCTTCATCGATCGTGCGCGGGCGGCGGGGGACACCATCGTGCGGGGCGGCAAGTTGTGGAAGGAGGGCGCGAACTGGGTCGAGCCCACGCTGATCATCCCCAAAGACAACCAGAGTGAGGTCGTTCAGAACGAAGTATTTGGCCCGGTCCTCACCGTGCAGAGCTTCAAGGAAGAGGCCGAAGGGATCGCGCTGGCTAATTCCACCGCTTATGGGCTTTCAGCGATGGTCTACACGGGGAGCCGGGAGAGGGCTGAGCGCGTGGGACGGGCCGTGCGTGGCGGCACCGTGTGGGTGAACACGTTTCTCGTCCGCGATCTCACGGCGCCGTTCGGGGGCGTAGGAATTTCCGGGATCGGCCGCGAAGGTGGCGATTATGCGCTCGATTTCCATTCGGATTTGAAAACGCTGCAAATTCTTGAGGGAAGCACGGTACCCGGGGCCGAATCTAGTTGAAGGTAGAGAACATCATGGGTTCGAATGTCGGGCAAATATGACGTTGCTCGGCTCAAAAAATGCCCCTGCAATCTAATTATGTCGGATGATTTCCGTTGGTGCGCAAAAGCGTAGGAGCATCGACGGAAGTTCTTCGGTCGCAACCTGGTCACTGAATAATCGAAATCACGCAAGCAGGTCGCTCGCGCTTACGCCCAAGGGAGCGGCGAGCTTCTCCACAACAGTGATTGTGGGATTACGGGCGCCGCGCTCGATGTCGCTGACGTAGGTGCGATGCAGGCCGGCGCGATCGGCAAAGTCCTCCTGACTCCAGCCTTTCTCTGTCCGAAGCCGCCGAAGGTTTTTTGCGAGGCGCTGCCGTACATCCATGATGGCAGCACGACACCTTTGTCGCCGATCAATCTACAGACGATAAGTGACATTCTGCTTGACTGTATGCACGGGTGGAGCATGAGAAATGTCACTGATAGACGACATAGGATTAGGGACATTGTGCATGCCACGCAGACTTGGAATGGTCGTCATGACGCTTGGGGTGGCGGTGTGGGCTGGTCGAAAATGGCGGCATCATATGGCTGTCCGGCGCAACGTCCGGTCCAGGTTGGACACAATGGCCAGCGCCTCGGACGAGAATGGGCGGTAACGCGTCCGTACCGCAGCCGCGTTACCGTCATGTATCAGGGCAATCGTGCTCCTTTCGGACGGTTGCGTCCTAGTGGCCTCCTGGTGGACCGCTCCTCAAGCTCAGGCGAGATTTGACGCGCAAATCGTTGCTGGAGGAAGTCGAGGGCCTGAGACGTGCTGTCGACCTGATCGTCGTGTCGGGCGTTGGGAAACCCGAGCAGTTCCTGGAGATAGGCTGGAAGCCATTCCGCGGCAGAAGGGATGAGCACCTTTTCGGTCTCGAACATCACGCTCCGCGCCTGCATCCGCGCGCTTTTCTCGATCCGCACCGGGATCGCGATCGGAACGCAAATTGCGGAACTGAGGCGCAGGTCCTGAACGATCCCCCGGCCAAGATCGGCATCCTCGATGATCGTCTGATCGACCCGGAACCGGCGATGGATGTCTTCGATCCGGTGACGCAGTGCAGGAACCTCCAGGCGCGCACGTTCGACGTGGAGGAGGTAGATTCGTCCGCCCGATACACCCCAGACCGTTCCGACTGACCAATCGGCATTCTCGGACAAGGTTGAGGCTGTGTCCCAGCTTGCCAGACGGAATGCGAAGTCAGCAGGCTCCGTGTCGTAATAACGCAGCCACTCACGCTTGATGACGATACCGTCGGTGGGGACGGGCGACTGCTGATATTGGGCTTCATACATGGTGAGGCCCATTTGTCGTTTGCGAACCGCCAGTTCTGCATGGCCCATGCGCAACGGTTGCAGCGGCTCCCCTGCCTCGCGATGGTATGATTGACCACCGCCCAGGTCCCAATGTTCATCCGCGACGGCCACAGCCGGTATCTTGACGACAGTCCAGTCCTCGTGCTGCATCATGTGGCCTGCCAGATCGTCTTCATGCAGACGCTGCATCACGCAGATAATCGCACTTTCCTTGGGATGATTTAGGCGGGATGAGATGACGTTGTCATAGGCGGATTTGACGCGGTCGCGCGCGACCTGGGAATAGATCTCCTGCCCCTTGTTGGGATCATCGATAATGATGATGTCTGCCCCGCGGCCAAGCACGCTCCCTTCAATCGAGGTGGCAAAGCGATAGCCGCCTTTGGATGTGTTCCAATCCATCAATTTGTTAGGAAAGGCTGGGCTCAGTTCGGGAAAGGCGCGCTTATACCAGTCGCTCGTGACGAGGCGCTTGAACTGCAGGGCCTGCGCCCGCGCGAGATCATGGCTATAGGTGACGCAAATGATCCGTTTACCGGGGTCGTGGCCCAGCACCCAAGCAGCATAAGCAATGCTCGAGATATGGGTTTTGAGGCTGCGTGGCGGCATGTTGATCATGAGGCGCTTGATCGAGCCCAGGCGGACCTGCTCTAGCTGATAAGCGAGATGGAGCACGTGCCGGTTTTCGCTATAGGGTGTGCCGGGCTCCAGTTCTGCCATGGCGCGCCCGATGAACATCGGAAAATCTCGCCGGACCATGGCATCGACAAAGGCCTGCGTGGGCATGCTCATGGCTCACCCCCTTCCGAGGAAGCTAAGCGTCGAGCGAAGCTTGCAAGCATCTCGGGGGTGATGCCATCCAGATCGACGACGGCCTCGTTGCGCACAGCGCTCAGCCGCAGGATCAATTCCATGGCCTTGAGTTCGCCTTTGGCGGCTTTGTTGACGAGAGATTTGATCAGGATCTCGCGCTTAGAAAGGGTGACTTCCTGATTGCCCTCCTGCACGATGACCATCTCGTCGAGTTCGTTGTCGACAAGTGTGGACCAGTTCTTCGCGCCGTTCTTTCGGCCCGCTCGATTGATCGTCTGATTGGGGAACCGGGTTTCGACCGGTGGCTTGCCATAGCCGACCGAATAGGAGGCTCCGCCGGTTTTCTTGGGCTTTTTGCGCTCAGTCACTGCCTTGGGCCTCCTCATCGGCTTCGATGAGCATTGCGCGATGATCGAAAGTCTCGCCGCTCTCGGCATGGACAGCACGCTCGCCCGTCAGCGCTTGCCAGCGACGCACAGTCACGTCGCAGTATAGCGGATCGATCTCAATCAGCCTGGCTCTGCGCCCCGTCTTCTGCGCGGCGATCAGAGTTGTGCCCGATCCGCCGAACGGATCGAGGATCAGGGCGCCAAGGTGCGAGCAGTCTCGAATGGCGTCTGCCACCATGGACAGGTTCTTGACCGTGCTGTGCATCGCCAGGTCTTTCGCCCTGTTCGAGCCGAAGCTGCTTGCACCTGGATAGCTCCACAGGTTGGAGCGATGCCGGCCCGTTTCACCGAGCCCGAAATTATTGATGTGGGGTGCCGTCCCGTTCTTCCACACGAATATCATTTCGAACTGCGAACGGTAGAATGTTCCCATGCCAGCGTTGCTCTTGCCCCAGATGCACAGGTTCTTCAGTTCGCTGTACGCACTCTCGCCAGCATCCTGCATCTCGCGGATGTGCCGCCAGTCCATGCATTGGTAATGGATCGAGCCGTCGACACTGAAGTTGGCCAGATGGCAAAAGACCGTAGACAAAAACGCGGTGAATTCAGCTTTGCTCATCTCGCCACTGGCCATGGCGAACTCGCGGTGCTTCTTTTTGCCAAGCCCCGAGACATTGCCGGCTATCCGGACGTTGTACGGAGCGTCTGCCCAAACCATCTGCGCGCGCTCTTCAAGCATAAGAGCCGCGTAGCTCTCAGCCTCCAGGGCATTTCCGCACAGGAGCCGGTGCTCACCCAGTGCCCAGATGTCGCCCGGCCTGGTGATAGCGATGGGTTCGACGTCAGGGACGCTATCGCCTTTCGTCTCGCCATCCCCGGGCTCGAGACGCAGATCGATTTCCTTGCTCTGGAAGCCGGTCAGTTCGATTGAGAACTCAAGTTTGCCGGCCAAATCGAGGTCGTTGAGCTTTCCCAATGCCGTGCAAAGCACATCGTCATCCCATGGATTGAGGTTGGCGATCTGGTTGTCAGCAATTGAGTAGGCAACAATCTGCGCTTGCGTGAGATGACTGGCGCGGACGATTGGCACCGTTTCGATATCCAGGTCCTGCGCGGTCTGCCAGATCGCGTACCCGGATACGATGGTATTGTCGTGATTGACCAGGATGGGCCGGACGATCCCGAATTCGCTCACTGATGCGCGCAAAGCAACACGCCCGCGCTGACTCTGCTTCTTTACCGCCAAGGCAGGAGGCTTGAGCGATGTGGTTGGAACGTATTCAAATTCGATCTGGCGATCGTCATTCCGTGCACCCGAGTTGCGCGGAGAAACGTCTGCGGCGATTTTACGGCTACGGGAGCGTGCTCGAACTGGAGCTTTCATGGCTCAGTCTTTCGCGCCGGAAGCATAGCTTCACGCGTCCACAAACGTGGATCACTTGCGTGAAGGCTGCTGCTTCCGGTCCGAATGACCTAAGAAATCTGCTGCCAGGTCGTCCGGCCGGCGCGGCCGTGACGACCTATGCAGTCAACCAGATGCCGACCGGCGTGTCAACAGGATGGATTAAATAATACATTGTTTTCATTGACGAAAGATTGGGATCTGGGTGCGGTAGAATTCCCGCATAGGGTGGAGCCGCGGGAAATCAAAATTCCCGAGCAAGATTGGGGGCGTTCGCCAAAAACGAGGGAAATCCGCCGAGCATTTAAGAGCGCAACGCGCTTCATATGCTCAATTCCCAGTAAATCGGGTTTCTACGGGAATTTCGTGGGTGAGACCGGTTCGCTCCATACTGCGCCCCGCACCACTCATTCCCTGAATGACGAGTATTCGGCCGGGGCAGGACCGGGTCGGGACAGATGCCCGGGAATTTTGGCCTTCCGACGGCCACCCTTCCTGCGATCGGGTGCGCAGAGCGGCTGACGCGATGCCGAGGCGCTGTCTGCACCTTTATCTCAGACGCGATGTCCCAGGCCCTCTTTGCGGGTCCGCGCTGATCAGCCTGGGTGCAAAGGGTGAGGGAGCGAAAGTGCTTGTAGTTGGAGGCTTCCGGTCAATCAGGAACCGTCCATGCCGATGCTGCGCGGAAGAACGCTTCGCTTTCGCGATAGGCTTCCTCATTGGTTATCGGGAAGTAACTCAGCTTCACGATCACCGTGCGCGTGTCGGGGTCGACGAAGATAAACTGCCCTTGCAGGCCGATGGCCATGTAGGCGTTTGAGTCGACGAGGGTCCACCATTGATACTGGTAGCCTTGGTCATCGTTGGGAGACGCGGGCTCAGGCCCGGTCGGCACAGTGGATTCCCGTACCCATTCTGCTGACACGATCTGACGGTCGCCGACCCGGCCTTCGTTCAGCATCATTTGCCCTATTCGCGCATAGTCCCGCGCGACAGCGTTGAAGCCCATGCCATTTGTCGCACGGCCATGCGGCGCTGGACCATCCGTCATGAAGAAGCCGTCAGCCTCTGCGCCGAGCGGCTTCCACACCCGCTCGCTCATATATTCAGGGAGCGGCTTTCCCGTTGCCTTTTCCAAGACCCAGCCCAGGATATTGGTGTTCAGTGTCGAGTAGCGAAAGGTCTTGCCCGGCGCGTCCGCTCGCTTGGTGAACAGCGCCTCATCGACGCTGCGGCGACAGTTCAGTACCATGATCTCTTCCCGCAATCGGGCAAGGACGCTGCCGGCTTCCGGCTGATAATTATCCTGCCGGTCCACACCCGATTTCATGAGCAGCAGATCCCGGACTGTCGCGCCGTCGAACGACGTGCCTTTCAGTTCCGGGACGTAAGAGACCACCTGATCATCCAACGAGGCGATATGGCCATCTTCCAGCGCGGCGCCGATGAGGATCGATGTGATCGACTTGGCCATCGACATGGAAAGGAAGTGCGTGTCGGGACCGGTAAAGTTCCGATAAGTCTCGTGGACGATCTTCCCGTCCTTCATGATCAGCAGAGCATTGGTGAAGGTGCGTTCGAGAGCATCCGGCGCAGCGATCGTTTGGCCGGCATATTCGTATGTGAAGTTCAGGGGATGGTGAGCTTCCTCGAACTTTGACGCCTCGGCGCCGCTTTTCACAGGGGCAGTATGGAAGATCGATGCAATGCTGTGGAAAGTCAGAGCATTGATATCCGCGTTGATGAAATTACGCCGCAATGTCTGGATGGCAGGCGTGGCGCTGGGGTCTGCCTGGCAACTTGTTTCCGTTGTTCCCGCCGCCGTCGGGGCGCCATGAGCCGGCGTTGCGCCCGCCATCGCCGCAGCCGCGAGCAGCGCGACGCTTGCCCGGCCGACGTGTCCAATCGATGATCCCCTCCGCATCGCCTCACTCCATTTTGTTGTCCGTTGGATGTGCTTCTTTCATGCACCAGACATCCTTGAATAATCAATAAAGATATTGACATTTCAATCAGGGTTAATAGTCATCAGTATCAAATAACAATGGTGCTGATCGGGAGAGGCATGGTCACTGACCGGGCTGATGGAGACCAGAGCCATCTGCATAGGCGACCATGGAGGCAGTTATGAAGACGATCGCGCTCTTGATGCTGGGCCTGGCGGCTGCGACAATGTCTTCGGCCGGGTTCGCGCGAGAGCCGGGCGCAGATGCGATGACCCACGAAGATTATGCCGAGTATCTGCGGCTGTTCAACGACGGGGATGAGCGTTACGCCGACTATTATCATGAGGATGTTGTCTTCCACCACGCTCCGATGTTCGGCGTGATGAAAGGGCGGCAGGCAATCATCGATTTCTATCGCAATATTCGCACGCAACTGAATGAGCACGTCACTGCCCATACTGTCGTGATCGATGCCGATCACAACATGATGGCCGCGGAGTTGAGCACTCGCCTCGTTGCCGTAAGGGACGGCGTCAAAATGCCATCAGGCGATCTCGACACGGGCGATGCGATCGTGTCCGAGGGTACGGTTTATTACACGCTGAAGGACGGTCTGATCTCTGTTATCAGGGGAAGCAGATCGGGCGCTCAGAAAATGCCTGCCAACACCGCAGAACGCTAAACAAACAAGAACACTTAGCGCCTCACTGTTCTGTACGCGCTAGTGAGGGAGAGGGAGACGAGCACGATGGCTTGCGACAAGGATGTTCGCTCAGACCTGACCCCCTTATCTTATGAGCGCCGTGCCCTGCTGAAGGCTGGGGCGGCGCTTGCCGTCGGGGCGACAGCTGGACGTGTCGCTGCTGCCGGCCGCTCGTTCAGCCCGGTCGTCGAAACGGAACACGGGCAGATCAGAGGCTTCCTGAGAAATGGGGTTCATGCCTTTCGAGGCGTCCCTTACGGGCAGACAACCGCCGGTAATGGTCGTTTTCGACCCCCGGTTGCTCCCAGCGGGTGGACCGGTGTCCTTGATACGCTGGGGTGGGGCGCAAGCGCTCCGCAGGGCCACTCTACCCACGATCGCTCCATCTCGAACAATGTCTACAAGCTCGCTGAAGGCGACGTCAGCCTGCAGAGCTTCGAGAGTGAGGATTGCCTGACGCTGAACGTCTGGACGCCTTCGACCAATGACGACGGAAAGCGACCGGTCATGCTCTGGCTGCATGGTGGCGGGTTCTGGTCCGGAACTGCGTCTACCGCAGTCCACGACGGAGAGGCGCTTTCGCGGTTTGGCGATGTTGTCGTCGTCAGCTGCAATCACCGGCTCAATGTGCTGGGTTTCACGCAGATCGACGCGCCCGGCTTTGAAGAATCCGGCAATGCCGGCATGCTCGACATTCTTCTCGCCCTCAAATGGATTCAGGCCAATATCGCCCGCTTTGGCGGAGATGCGCGGAACGTCACGGTGTTCGGCTATTCGGGGGGAGGGCAGAAAATCTCCACCCTGATGGCGATGCCGAGCGCGCGAGGATTGTTCCACAAGGCAATCGTGCAAAGCGGACAGACGCCGAGCCTTCTGACCCAGGATCAGGCGCTGGACGCGACGCGCAGACTATGTGCGGTTCTGGGTGTGAAGGAAGGCGACGGCAAAGCGCTGCAGACCTTGCCTGTCGATACCTTGCTGGCCGCGTACCAGGCCGTAATTGCACAGCCGCCGCGCCAATTGTGGGGCTTCCCCGCCCGCTTCTCCCCCGTTGTGGACGGTGAGATCGTTGCAGGACAGCCCCTCGCTCCTGAAGTGCTGGCCCTCTCGGCCAATGTTCCGTTGCTCATCGGCAGTACGCGGCAGGAAATGGCGGCAGTGTCCTTGCGCTGGGATCCCACCGTATCCAGCATGTCATTTGAAGATCTTCCCGCACGACTGGATGGTTACGTCGGGGGCGATCCTGTCCCGGTCATCAATGGCTATCGCGAGATTTATCCGTCAGCCACGGCTTGGGACCTCTACGCGATCATGACGGCCGACATGCCGACACGGATCAATTCCATCAGGATCGCACAGCGCCGACATGCTGCGGGCATGGCGCCTGTCTTCATGTATCGCGTCGATTGGCAAACGCCGGTTTTCGATGGGCTTATGAAAGCACCGCATGGTCTGGAAGTCCCTCTGATATTTCGCAATGTGCGGGAAGCATCAGGAATCAACGGAGGTGGGCAGGACGCGTTCGATCTATCAGAACGGATCAGCGCGGCGTGGGTGGCCTTCGCCCGCAATGGGTCGCCAAGTACGCCTGCGCTCGATTGGCCGGCCTATGAGCCCGAACAGCGAGCCACGATGCTCTTCGACCGCGAGTGCCGTGTCGCCAGCGATCCGGACGGGGACGTGCGCCGATTGCTCGATCGATTACGTGTCGGACAGGCTCTGTGAGGGGGATGCCTCATCTGACAGGCGACCCCAGGGTTTTCCAATTCAATGAACTGACAGAAAGGCAATCGATGAAGCTCAATGCAATGCGCTTGATGGGCTTTGCCCTGCTGATAACAACGAGCAGCACAGGCCTGATCGGGGGAGGCGCAGCGCTTGCGGAGCCATCGGAAGCCGTGAAAACATACCGCAAGCAGATGTTTGACCCGGCGTTGCGAATGCTGGCGAACCGTACCCTCGCCGAGATGTTCAATACCGCGCCAGTGACCGCAGGTGCACCTGCCTTTCCGATCGAAGGGCAAAGTGTGCCGCTCAACTTCACCTATGAATATGACAATCAGCGCAAGGCGGCGAAGGATGTCATCGAGCGGACGTCGACTGATGCACTGCTGATCATGAAGAACGGCAAAATCGTCTACGAAGGCTATTTCAACCAGTCCGACGAGACGACGCTCTTCAACTCCTATTCCGTCGCAAAATCATTCAATGCCATCATGGTGGGGCTGGCCCTGGAGCAAGGCAAGATCAGCTCGATCGCCGAGCCGGTCGTGAAGTTCATTCCGGAGCTCAAGGGCACCGGATATGATGGCACGACGATCCGAGATCTGCTCGAGATGCGTTCCGGTGTCGACTGGATCGATAACTTCATGACGCCCGGCAACTTGGCCTATGATGCGCATGTTGCCTCCTGGGTGGAGGAGAAGGCGCGCTACACTGACACGGCCGTGCTGACAAAACGAACCCATAAGCCCGGCACGCACTTCACCTATAATAGCATGGACGCGGCACTCGTCGGCTTGGTTGTGGAACGGGCAACGGGCATGCAGGTGAGCCGGTATCTCAGCGAGCGCTTATGGCGTCCAGCCGGTATGGAGGCCGATGCCTTTTATGTGATCGACGGCCCGACAGGCGTGGGGCGCGAGTTCACGGCTGGGGGCTTCAATGCGCGCCTTCGCGATTATGGTCGCGTTGGCCAGTTGATGCTCCAGGAGGGGCAGCTCAATGGCAAACAGCTGCTTTCCAGGGATTATGTGAGGGCTCTGCGCGAAAACGTGACGGTCGATGCCGGCGACGGCCTGGGCTATGGCTATTTCTGGTGGACCCACGCAGGCACGCAGGCCTTTACGGCTATCGGCGGTGAGGGCCAGTTCATCTATGTCGATCCCGAGCACCAAACCGTCATCGTGAAGATGAGCCATGGCCCGGTTGGGCCGGAGGCTGTGCCTGTTATGGCTGAAACGCTGGCGTTTTTCAGGGCGGCTGCCCGCTGGGAGCCCGAGTAGCGCGCTGGCTCGCCGCCGCTCCCGGCTAGCCTTCAACGACGTGTGGAGCGATGGATACGATCTTCTTCGCGATCGAGCGCAGGGCCGCGTCTATCGTCGACCGATCGGCGGTAGAGACGTCTACCATCCACTGCTCGTAAAATTCGTCTCGCTCCCCGCGGATCTCGGAGCGGATGCGTTCGCCTTCTGCGGTCAGCACCACAACACGGCTTTTGAGATTTCTTGGATTTTGGTGACGAGCGATCAGTCCGCGCTTTTCCAAGGATCGCAGGGCACGACTGACCTCCGCCGGATCAACAAGAGCACGGTTGGCGATTTGCGTAGCATTGCAGGGCTGCAATTCGACGATCTGCGCCATCGCTCGCCATTCCGCCAAGGACAAGTCGGCAACCTGCTTCACATGATGAGCGGTTATACGATCGATTAACTTGGCTAGAAGCAACACCAGATATGGAATGTTCAACGCGCCGGCAGTACTCCATTGCTCTTCCAGGATTGCCATCATTCGTTCGACTTCGATCGAACTTGGACGGTTGAGAACTGGCTTTTCTGAACGACTACCAGTGAAGTTGGCAGGTGAGGTATGGTTTTTCATGCAGGAATAAAGTCTAGCACGAGATTACTTGCGTGGGAAAGGCGCAGCGCCCCGGCTTCCGCGTATTTCCGCAGTGACTGCCGGTCAGTTGATAGCGCACGTACGGAGGTGTCCGCGGCCGACCGCCCCGGCTCGAGCGTTCAGGAGCGGAGCGGACGCGTGACCTTCTGCTGGTTTCATGGAGATTCACCGGGGTCGAGCGAGATCGGCTGCGCCATCGATTTGAGCTGTCCGACGCTCTGAAGCGTCAACTCCACATAAGAGGCTTCGCTGCCTCCCGTGGTTATCGTCCAGACAGGAGACGGATCTTCGGCCAACTGGGCAAGATTGCGCTGGCGCTGGTCTGCACCGGTAAAGGATAGGCGAAGACGGTGTCCCGCTTTGATTACGCGAGAGGTCGGACTGAGTTCGAACAAGAGTGTCGCTGGCTCACCGGGTGTCAGCGGCTGCGCATCGGCCCGGAGGGCGGAAGGCCATGGAAGGCCGAAGTTCCTGTATGGCGCGTCTCCAAGCTTGCGTTGAGACGCCTGGAGACGTCCGTGCGCGACCACGGTGCCGGTTCCATCAGGAGCCACGTCTTCCAGGTAGCCGAAAACATAGGCCTCAGGAGAGGTCGAGGAGAGTGTCAGCTTCACGTTGGAAAAACCCGAAAGCCAGGTGTCCTGCGTCATCGGTTCGGTCGTGTAGGTCTTCGCGACGTCCGGGTTGACGCACGCCCAGTAGCCCGGCGGGGGCAGTTCATATTTGCCCACGCGCGTCGGTTCTTCACGACCGAAGCCAGGCATGGCCCAATTCGGCGGCCGGCAGCCGACATTGTAGGTGACTGCATAACGGTCGCCGGTAGCAGCGGGACGGGTGCTGCCGAGACTTCCGCCATGTGTAAGGTACAGGCGTTTGGGTGTTTCATCCGAAAGCGGCAACGAATCCGAGAAACGCCAGGCTCCGCTCTCAGGCAAGCCGATTGTCTTGAAGGCTATGGGCGGCTCGCGATCGATGCCGTTCGGGACGCCTTTCAGCACATGATCGAAAAACCGCAAATGTTCGGCGAAGCTATTGATGGTGTCGGCGTCGCAATGTCCGCCGGGACCCATCAGTAGTTTGGCAAGGCCCTTGCCACCTTGCATATTCTCATAGCTGATAAGCGATTGATCGGCCGGCTCGTCCATCCAGTTCCCCCAACTGTAGACGGCGATGCCTGAGTTCTTGATCTCCTTGGCTTTTGGATAAGCCGATGAGATTGACCAATATTGTACGTCTTCCTGAGTGCGATCATCGCGGAAAGGCAGATCCGCAACGAAGTCCATCATCTGCCCGTTTCGCTCATGCTGTTTGAGCGCCTTTGCCTTCAACGAGCCATCGACGTCATTGTCGACGGGGGCGGTCGGCAAATCTTCCGAGACGTCCTGCGGACGCGTATTGAACTGGCCACTGATCCCACCCCTCCTGACATTGCGGTAGCTGTCAAACTGAGCGGCCTGAGGGAAAATCGCCTTCAGATGGGGCGGCAAGTTGCGCGCAGTCGCCCACTGCGTGCCCCCCACGTAGGAACACCCGAACATGCCGACCTTGCCATCGCTGTAGGGCTGTGCCGCCAGCCATTCGACCAGGTCGTAACCATCCTCCCCTTCCAGACGGTCCGCATAAGCCACACGCGTCCCGAAAGAGGAGCCTTTCCCGCGGACATCGGCAACAGCAACAACGTAACCATATTTCGTGAAATCGGCGAACGGTCTGCTTTCGGCATCGCCCCGTTCTGCGCTACCAATAATTTTGCCATTCTTGTCGATACGGCGCGACAGGTAGGGCGTGAAACTGAACAACACGGGCAGACGCTCGGTCGTGACCGCGCCTCCCTTCGTCGGCCGGTATATGGTGACAGCGAGCCTCGCACCGTCTCGTGCTGCGACATGTTCGGCCGTGCGTTGGTAGCCGTCGAACCGTTCACTGCTGTAGCCGGCGTATTTTCCGGGCAGAGAGATCCGAGGTTGCGGCGCCTGAGCTGAGAGGCCGGAGGTCAGGAGCAAGGCCCCGGCCGATCCGGCCAGGCACTTTTGCCAAATCGCGTTGCCGGATTTCATTCATCCCTCTCCACTGGCTGCGGTTCATGCCTTTCGGCATCCCGCCGACGGTCACATACGACGCCACGACGTTGGCGGATCGCGGTCTCCCGAAGCGGTGAAGGTGATGGCAGACATCACGGAATGGCAAGTGGAATGTGTCAAACAAAATTGTCGACAATGACCGTTTTTTGCTCCGAAGGCGCCGGAGCGTTTAGCTGAGTTCCCCGCTCATCGGCCGCAACGAATTCCGATAGCCAGAGATGGCTAGATGCCGGTCTGATATTCCCAACAGACGGTCCTGCGTGCCCGTTTGCGGATTAATTTACTACATTTCAACACAATAGTGGCTTCTTGTCCGGTCAGGGGGGAAGTCATGTTTCGTGTATTTGAGTGCATTTGGACGCAGCATGACCATGTTACGACTGGTCTTGCAGCTTTAATCTGGATCATCGGTAGCCTGGCGTTCTTTCTGGCGCTGGAGCGGGCGCAGGAGTGCCAGCATCATAGACGGGCGGCGTGGCTTGCCACTGGAGCGCTGGCGGGCGGGTTAGGTGTATGGGCGACGCACTTCGTGGCGATGCTTGCATATAAGGGTGGCCTTCCTATCGGCTATTCGCTCGCTGCCACGGCACTCTCCGCCGCAATTGCCATAGTGGGATGCTGGCTGGCGTTGAGAATGCTGGGCGCGTTCAGCGTCGGTCGATGTCTGCTGGCCGGGGTGGTCTTGACCGCCGCAGTTGGCATCATGCACTTCACCGGCATGGCTGCGCTGGAGGTGCAGGCGCAGATCAAATATGATTGGATGATGGTCACGACGAGCGCGCTGATCGCGGGCGCGCTGTTCACACTCGCCTTCATCCTGTTCAATCGGCTTCCCCGTTTCTGGCATATTCCCAGCGCAGCTTTGGCCTCGGTCATCGGCGTTTGCGCGCTTCATTTCACCGGGATGTCGGCGACGACTCTGGTCTTCGATCCGACGCTGCCGGCCGTGGAAGTGAGTCACAGCAGGACCTGGCTCATTGGTGCAACGGCCGGTTCCACGCTGATCGTGGTGCTGCTGACTGGATTTGCCACGCTTATCGACCGTTATCTCACTGACCTGAAGGGCTTCGCCGATGCGACACTCGAAGGCATCGTGATCTTGCGCGAAGGGAGAGTGGTCGAGGCAAATGACCGGTTCGCGGAGTGGATGGGCATGAGCGGATCCGACTTGGTCGGCCTCAACCCCGACAGTCTCCTTGCCGCTATTGATGGCTGCCCCATCGGTGACCTGCGGGATGATCCCGTTGAAGCGGTGCCGCGCGCTCAGCTTGGCGAGCGCGTGTTCGAAGTTGGCGTTCATGAGATCGAGTATCGTGGCCGGCCATCGAAGGTGCTGGCAGTCCGCGACCTGACAAATGCGAAGGCAGCTCAACGCCAGATTGAACATCTCGCGCGCCATGATGGCTTGACCGGGCTGCCCAATCGCACGCTGCTCAAGGAGCGGCTGGACCATGCCATTGCCCTGTCCAAGCGTACGGGAGAGCCTTTGGCGCTCCTCGCCCTTGATCTCGATCGGTTCAAGGCAGTGAACGATTTGTTCGGTCATGCCGAGGGTGATCGGGTGCTGATAGCGGTCGCATCAATGCTGAAGCGGTGCGTCCGCGGAGCCGATACGGTTGCGCGCCTGGGCGGAGACGAATTCATCATCCTGCAAGTGGGCGCGCCGCAGCCCGAAGGCTCGCACCGTCTGGCAAACCGTATCCTCCAGATCTTTCGTACCGAGATGAATCCGTCCGTCGATCCCACGGCCGTGGGCGTGAGCGTTGGGGTAGCTGTCTTCCCGCAGGATGGGGAGGATGTTGCAAGCCTTCATCACGCTGCCGACATCGCGCTCTATCGGGCGAAAACCTCCGGAAAGGGGACGGCAACTTTCTTCGATCGGGATATGGATATCGAGGCGCGCCAGCGCCGCCAGCTGGAAAGCGATCTGCGCCACGCAATTGCGCGCAATCAATTCTCGATCGCCTATCAGCCGCTCGTATCGACCGAGAATGAAAAAGTCGCTGGCTATGAAGCCTTGCTGCGATGGAAGCATCCGGAGCGGGGCGACCTTTTGCCGGACGACTTCATTCCTATCGCGGAGGAGACCGGCGCTATCCTTCCATTGGGGGAATGGGTGCTGCGTCAGGCCTGCACAGACGCCGCATCGTGGAGCGAAGATCTGTTCCTGTCGGTGAACATTTCTGCCGTTCAGTTCCAACTCGCCAATCTGGAAGATGTCATTGCATCCGCTCTGGCGGCCTCGGGCCTCGCGCCTGCCCGGCTTGAACTGGAGATAACCGAAACCGCGCTGATGAAGGATCGCAACAAGACCATTAAGACACTCAAGGCGATCAAGAGCAAAGGCGTCAAGATCGTCATGGACGATTTCGGGACCGGCTATTCCTCCTTGAGTAACCTGCAGAGCTTTCCGTTCGACAAAATCAAGATCGATCGAAGCTTCGTCCAGTCCATGCAGACCGATGAAGCTGCTCGATCCATCGTTCGCGCGATCACGGGGATCGGTCGCAGCCTCGCGCTGCCGGTGGTGGCCGAAGGCGTCGAAACGGAGGCGCAGCGCGCGATCGTCATGGCGGAAGGTTGCATGCAGGCTCAAGGCTATCTGTTCGGAATGCCTGGCGTTGTTGCGGACATCAATTCAAGTGGACCGGCCGCCAGCGGGCAAGCCGCTTGACCAGGGTGTTCTTCGCCAAAAAGGCGCGGGAGTTGACGGTTTCGTTGTAGTGAATGCCCGAAGCTCTTGAACGGCTCATGTCCTCGCCGGGCCTTGCACTGAGGAGCGTTTCCGACAGTTTCCGTGCGGGCAACCAGCGGCATCATGCAATCCGCTATGAGGGTCTGGGCGTTGCTTACGGTTTAGGACCGAGGCTGCGGCACCATCCGAACCGCTGCGAACATGGCACTGCGCAGTTATCACGCCATGCAAGGCATCCAGGTTTGACTTGGGGTAATTATTGATTATCATAATATTTTCTTGCAAAAATGTTTTTATATGATTGTTCTTGAGGTGCTCCATTTCGATTGATGTGACATCGGTGAAGAAAGACCTGTCCGATTCTCAGAACGGAAGGCATGCCGAGCAGTTCTCGTTGGGCAAGCTCGACCAGATTCTTGTTTTTCGTTTCCGGCGGTTGCGAGACTTCATTTTTGAAGGTTTCCGAAATTCACTTGCCGAAAAAGGTGGCCTGAAAACAGGCGATTTCACAATATTGGCGCTGATCGATGCCAATCCCGCGATTTCTCAGACCGACCTCGCTCGTATCGGGGGCTGCGATCGCGCGGTGCTTGTCGGAATTCTGGATGACCTCGAGGACCGCGGCTTGGCGATCCGCAAGCGCGACCGGAATGATCGGCGGCGCCACAAACTGGAAATCACGCCAGCCGGACGCACGGTTCTGGAAGAACTTTGCCGTTGCGCCATCGAGAACGAAGCCATTCCCCTTGCCGCCTTGTCCGACGAGGAGACCGAAGTCCTGCGCCGTGCGCTGGACAAGATGTATCGGCACGTCTTTTAAGCTTGGGCGCGACTGCGCTCGAGAAACGCGCCGCGTGTCGTGTTCCTCAGATGATCGACTGCTTTTCCAGATCGTCAATCTCGTTTGCGCTTAAACCCAGTTGATCAAGAATGCCGCGCGTGTGCTCTCCCAGGGCGGGCACCGGTCCCGTTCGATAGCCGCCCTCCGAGAACTGATAGGGAAGACCGCTGACGAGGCGCGTCACATCGGTTTGCGAGACAGGGACGGTGAAGACCGATCCGCGCTCCTGAACGTGGCGGCTGGCCACAACATCGGAAAGGGCACGAACTTCTGAAGCCGGAACGCCTGCCCCGGCCAGTTCGGCTTCCCATTCCGCAGCCGTGCGCTGCGCGAGACGCTCTTCCAGTGCGGTGCGCAATGCCTCGCGATTGGCTTCACGGTCCTTCTGGGTCGCAAAGCGCGGATCGGCGACCAACGAAGGTTCGCCCAACACCGACGAGATTGCCTCGAACCAGCGCTGATGCGCGCCCATGATGAACAATGGCCGGTCCTTGGCCATGAACCGGCCAACCGCTGGCCGCCGACCCATGCGCGATGGCCCGTCACCCGAAATGCGCGGCGCCATGATGTTGAGCGCGACGTCCAGCATGGCCACGTCGATGCGCTGGCCCGTGCCCGTCTTCGCGCGCTGGAGAAGCGCGGCGAGGATGGATGTGGCCGCCGCGTGACCGGTGCTGACATCAAGGACGCCGAGGCCCAAGTCATGGGGGTCAACATCCGTGCCAAGATAGCTGTCGCTGAGGCCGGAGGCCGCCTGGGCCGACCATTCGACGGCAGGCATGTCGCGCCAGGGGCCGGTCAGGCCGAAGCCGCTGATCGAGCACCAGATGAGACGATCGTTCCAACCGGCGACAGCCTCCGGCGTGATGCCGAACCGGGCCGCCGTGCCGGGTTTGAAATTATCGACCAGCACATCGGCATCGCGGACCAGCCGGGCGAGCACGTCCAGCGCACCTTCCTGCTTGAAATTCAGCGTGATGGACTGCTTTCCGCCATTGACCGCATCAAACGCCGGCTTCGCGAAATGCCGGAAATCGTCACCCACGCCCGGATTCTCGACCTTGATCACCTCGGCGCCGAGCAGCGCGAGTTGATAGGTGCAGACGGGGCCTGCAAGCGCGTGAGTGAGATCGATGATCCGGGTGCCTTCGAGGGGACGCACTGTCATGCTCCTGTGTTGTTCGATGAAAGATTTCGGCGCGGCATGATCTGCTCTTCGATGAAGGCCTTCATCTGGCCCATCACGCGCTCCTCATCCCAGGTGCGCCCGTCGACCAGATCGACATCCAGAATGAGCAGGGGCAGATCGGCCTCGGCAAACGCCGCGCGCGCTCGCCCGCCGATGTTGTTGCCCACGGTCACGACGCCGTCGGCCCGATGGCGCTTGGTATCATGGATCTCCCAATCGAGGCTCCCCAGGCCGATGCCGCAATAGCGCGAGGCAAGCGCGCGAACCGGATCGCGCCCGTAACGCGGATAACCGTCGATCGCGATGGACATGTACATCGACCGCGCGAAGATGGTGGCGTGGCTCTCCTCGAACGCGCGGTAGAACGCCGTGTTCTGCCAGAGTCCCGCGCCGAACCAGGTGAGGCGATAGGTTTCGTCCGGGCAACTGAATTGCCCGTTCGCCGCACGCTCCACGATTTCGTCGCGGAACTGGCGGGCGGCGTTCGTCGCCCATTCGCTGCCACGGCGCCACTGGATGGTCATCACATTGCCAAGCTGCTCGGACATGCTGACCGGCGACTTGCCGTTGATGATCGTGTCGCGGATCTCCTCGAAATAGGTCTGCTGGAGATTGGCGCGGTCCATTACCTCGCGCAGCTTGTCGATATCGAACCGGGTGCCCGTGACCTCCTCGCACTTGCGGATGAGGTCCCAGTAGGTTTCGGTCATCCGGTCGAGCTGCCAGGTGGGATACATCTGCTCCCAGCCATGCCGGGCGATTTCCCACCAGCGGGGCGGCAAGGGGAGGCCCGACGCCGGAACCTCGGCGACGAACAGCGGCACGTCCCAGGCCCTGGAAAGAATTTCCCAGCGGGCGAGCGCATCGCCCCGGGCGGACATGGCGGAGGCGCAGATAAATGCCGGTTTCGGCAGCCCGCCCCATGGCGCTTCGGCTGCTCCATCATCCAGCACCGTTGCCAGACCAAGCGCGGTGTAGCGCTCCAGCCCGGAGTGGTAGCCCTGCGATTCCAGCGTATCAAAATAATAAGCAGATTGGCGTCGCGCCGCCACGATGCCGGACCACCACTCGTTGATGACATGCGGCAGATCGAACGCCTCGAGAATCTCATGCGGGGCGTAGGCATCCGTATAGACATAGGGGCGGCCAGCGGCGACCTCCTCCCGCAGCTGGGCGAACCATTCCTTCTGGGCGCCGCGAATGAGGGGCGTGCAGTCGAGGTCATTGCGCGCCCGTCCTTGCGCGCCACGCGCTGCTGAGGGTTCGCTCATGGGGTCGTTCCTGTCTCTCGCGTGGGCAGCGTCTGGAGCAGCGCTATTGCGGCGGCTTCCACCTGAGCAAAACCATCGGCGGTTCGTGCATCCGCGCGAATGAAGGTGGAGGGCGTGCCCCGACTATCGAGAAAGTCGCGCATGGCGGGATGATCCCAGCCGTAGCGCGGCTCCTGGCCGTAGAAGATGACGGCATCCACATCCGGCCTGGCAGCTTCTTCATAAAACCAGGCAAGGCGCCTGTCGGCCGGGAAGGCGCGCGTGCCGGACAGCTGATCCAGATAATGGTCGGCAATGGCCCGCATTGGGTCCTCGTCCTCGCGAATGGCCGGTTCTGCCGCGCGCGAACCCAAGGGGTCATCTTCTGCAATGACGAGGGCTCCGGCAGCCTCGATGGCGGCGTGGGCACGGTCGTGAGTCAGCGGACTGGACGGCACCAGCAGGATGCGCGGCAGGCCATGCAGGCGATCAGAAGACCTGAGCGACGCGGTGAGAGCGTCCAATGCATCGGTGAAGACGGCTGGCGGCAGGAAACTGGCCGCGCCCACCGCGCCGAAGGCTTCGATGCCGCTGATCGCGGCCGTGTCCCTGCGATGTGCCATGAAGGTGCGCAGGGCTTCCCGGCGGCGATTGGTCAACGCGATCGCGCGCCGTAGCGCTTCTGTGGTCACGGGTTGACCGGTTGCCGAGCCGATACGCGAGGCGAGGTCACGCACCCGCGCCTCGGCGTAGCGGCGGGCTCCGTCGCCCCGGACCGCCGGAAACTCCATGTAGCTCGTTGGTGCCGCATCCGGCAGAAGCGCTACGCGACGCAAGTCTTCGATCGTTGCGGCGAGGGCTGAATAGGGCGCTGTCAGCACGGCCAGTGACAGGAACCGGGACTGGGAGGATGCGATCTGCTCAAGCAGGCTCCGCAACTCCGGCTGCTCACTGGGATCCATGAAGGCATCGGCCAATGGCGTCGGCTGGTCGAGCCGGGGTGCCAGCGCAGTGGCGAAGCCGCCGGCCGCAAGAATAATTTCATCCGGAATGCCAAGGCCGATACGCGCAATCACCGGCGAACCCTGCGCGTGCGCCTCTCGCGCGGTCCTCAGCGGATCGCCATAGCTCGCGAGAAGCAATTGAAGCGGCTGGGTCATTCCGACACGCCGTCATGGGGCTGGGCAAATCTCATGTCTTCACATCACCATCGGCTGTTCAACATCGCGAAACTTCAAAACCATTGCCATGGAGGCTCCCTTGTCATGAACGGGCATCGAGGCGCCGCCCCTGCAAGGGTCGACGCCTCGATGCCTTATCTTCACGCGTCAATCGCTTTTGAGACGACTCCTCAGAATTTCAGCGAGACGCCGGCCGTGATCAAGCGATCGAGCGGATTTGATTGCTGGATGTCGAAGCCGCCGCTCTGGATTACATTCGGTGGCAAGGAGGCATAGGGCGGATCGCGATCAAACAGGTTCTGAACGTTGATCGAGAAGGTCATGCCTCGATACCAGCTGTTCTCGACTTGTGGCACGTCAAAGGCCAGATTGAGATCGACGGTCGTCCAGGCGTCGATCCTCTCCGACGGGTTGATCGAGTTGTTCTCGTAGGACGGCACGTGGTTCACGAACATGTTGGCGCTGAACCAATCCTTCCGCCAGTTCACATTCCCCCGGAGATTATATTTGGTGGGGAAATTGATGTAGCCGACACGCTCGATCAGTGGTGCGTTCGCGCTCTGCGCCACCTTGTAACGGGAGTACCAGATGCCATTCAGGCCGAAGCCGAATGTGCCGGCGCTATCGGTCTCCAGCTGATAGTTGACGCTGAAGTCGATGCCGTCGATTTTCGAAACGCCCAGGTTGTTGGGGCGTGCATCGATGAGCACGTCCACCTGGGAAAGCGGCACGCCACGGACTGGAAGCCGCGCAAGCAGGTCTGCCACTTGTTGCGCAGACGGGTTGCGGATGATGAGACCCGGATAAAGCTCTTCACGCTGCAGCACGTTGAGGTCGCCGAGCAAAGAGGTGATCTGGCCGCGATAATCCACGTTGAAATAGGTGACGCTGGCGTTGAAGCCGGGCAGCGACGGTGGCGTGAAGTCGACACCCACGGACCAGGTCGTGGCCTCCTCCGGCTTGAGATCGATATTGCCCTCGTTGATGGCGTAGCCGGCAGAGAAGCCAGTCGGCGAGAGCGGATCCGAATAGTTCTGGCCTGACAATGAGGCATTGATGGAGACGAGGCTGGTCAGCGGCGGCGCGCGGAAGGAGGTGCCCCAGTTGCCCCGGAATTTCAGCCCGTCGACCGGCTCCCAGTTGAGGCCGATCTTGGGGTTCCAGGTCTCGCCCACGTCGCTGTAGCTATCGTAACGGCCGGCAAGGTTGAGAACCAGACGACGGAAGCCGGGCGTCTCGTTATCGGCCCCAAAGATCGGAATGAACAGTTCCGCATAGGCGGACTTCACGTTGCGGCTGAAGCTCCCGTCTGCGCCGGTCAGCGCGCCGATCGGACCGGAGCGGGCGCCGGCAGTCACGTCGATCTTCACATATTCGCCGCCCACCGCCACACGGACATCGCCGCCCGGCAAGGCAAACAGCGGCCCATCGATTTTCGCCTGGGCTTGCAGAAGGTCATTCTCACCGGGCGCGGCGAGCCTCACATAATTGCCGATCGCTGCGATGACCGCCGGGCTGTTTGCGCCGCCGAACGGATTGAATGCCGTGGCCGGATCGCTGCTGGCCAGCGCGGCGGCGAGAGCACCGGGATTCGGCCCGTAGTTATAGGCAATATCCTCGTTATGACCGTGCGAAATCCCGGCTTCGAAGGTCCATTCGGGGGACAGCTTGATGTCCAGCCCCACGGTGCCCTGATAGGCCTCGGACGAGCCATTATAACCGAACGTGTTGCCGAAATCGTTGCCGAAGAAATAGTTGACCGACACGCGTGAAGGATTCGTGCCGGGCGGGGCGACAAAGAAGGCATTGGTGCTGGGCACCGAAAGGGCCTGCGCGGGAACCTCTGCCTGCCGGAGAAATTCGCGTCGATAGTAGAAGCCGTCAGCCTCCAGCGTGATGGTGGGCGACAGTTCCTGACGGAATGTGACGACAGCGCCGATCTTCTCGATCTCCGGAATGACATCCGCATAGCCGCCGACTTCGCAACGGTTGATTGTGCCGGGAATGAGCGCATTGCTATTTGCGGGCGTAACCCCGCCCGCGGGAATGGCATAGTTGACGCCACCCACGACGATTGTGCCGGGATTGCAGTTCGTGGACCGAAAGTCGGGGCCCCCGAACGCACGCAGATCCGAGCGGATGTAGGAACGGTCCGTGCCGTTGAGCGCGCTGTGATAGCTGTATTCGCCCGACAGCATGATCTGGCCGGTGTCCCACACCTTGCCGACCGCAGCGCCGAGCTGACGGGTGGTGTAGTTATCCGCGAAGCCCATGCGCGCATTGACGTCCACACCATCGAGATTGCGCCGCAGGATGAGATTGACCACGCCGGCCACTGCATCCGAACCATAAATGGCCGAGGCGCCATCGGCGACGACTTCCACACGCTGCAAAGCGGTAATGGGGATAATGGAGGGGTCGACGAACAGCCCCTGCGTGCCGCCGCCCACAACGCGGTGACCATCGATGAGCGTCAGTGTCGCGAATGGCCCGATGCCACGCAGATTGACCGAACTGGCATAAGTGATGTTGCCAGCGCCGCCCTGGGCGCCGCGGTTCGACTCCTGAATGCCCACGTTCACGACTTGAGGAATGTTCCTGAACACCTCTGAGGTGCTCACGGCGGAGGTGACGGTGATGTCGTCCCGCCCGACTGCGATGACGCCGGAGCCTACTGGCGCCACACCGCGAATGCGGCTGCCGGTGACGACGATCGCTTCGGCGGGCTGTGCTGCCGGCGATGCGACAGTCTCCTCGTTTTCGGGCGCATTGCCGGCAGTTGTCTGGCCAATGGCAGACGTGCCTGCACACAGGGCAATGGACGCCGCCGAACCGAACAGGACGGCGCGGCCAATAGAACGGATTTGTGCCATTGTTGGCATCCCCTCGCATATGTTTTTGATGTCTACGAAAGTTTCTACAATGCGATCTATTTGTCAACGTAATTGTTGACATTACAAATGACCCATGCATTTTTGAGTGGTCCGACGGTCTCAGGCGAGCATTGCCCGCTCGGACCCGATCTGGGCGCAACGCAGGAGAGTTGAGTGACTGAAGGCAGTTCCGGGCCGCTATCCGGTATCACGATTCTGGACTTCACCCGGGCGCTGGCTGGCCCTTATGCCACCCTTCTGCTCGGTGGCCTCGGCGCACGGATCATACGGATTGAGGAGCCCCGGGGAGACGGACGGGAAAGCGCGCCCTTTTATGGCCGTGACGGAGCCTCGTTGCGGCGGCAGCATGAGGACGACGTCTCGATAGCCCACCTCATCCGGCACCGGGGCAAGGAATCCATTACCCTCAATCTCAAGCACCCCGAGGCAAAGCGGATCTTTCAGGAGATCGTCCCCCACGTCGATGTGGTGGTCGAGAATTTTTCACGCGGAACGTCCGAGCGGCTGGGCGTGGGCTATAGCGCGGCGCGGGCAGTCAAGCCGGACATCATCTACTGCTCGATCAGCGGCTTTGGCCAGGAAGGTACGCCGGGGGGCGGCAAGGCCATGGACAACATCATCCAGGCGCTGAGCGGCATGATGATGACCAGCGGCATGCCTGACGAGCCGCCTGCGCGCATCGCCGTGCCGTTCGGCGACCTCAACACGCCGCTGTTCGCCGTGATCGGCATCCTTGCGGCCTTGTTCCATCACAAGAACACGGGCGAAGGCCAATATATCGACGTGTCGATGCTGGGGGTGCTGACCTCCATGCTCTCGACCGAGCCGTTCGACGTGCTGGAGCGTCTGGGGGTCCCGATGCGCACGGGGCCGACCGTGCCGCGCCTCGCGCCATTTGGCGTCTACCCCGCATCCGATGGCTATGTCGTGATCTGTTGTGCAGGCGAGCGCAGTTTCGAGAAGTTCGCGCCTGCGATCGGCCGGCCGGAGTTGCTGGACGATCCCGACTATTCCTCGCAGTCGGCGCGCCTTCGCAATTATGAGGCGCTCGATGCGATTGTGGGCGAATGGAGCAGCCGCAGGACGATCTCCGAGGTGAACGACATCCTGGAGGCCGCCGGCATCGCCAGCGCGCGGGTGCGTGGACCCGCAGAGGCGGTGCGCGATCCCGGCGTGCTCAAGCGCAAGGAAGTCGTGCGCCTCGAGCATCCCAAATATGGCGCGGCGGACGAAGTCTATGGGCCGGGGGTGCCGATCAGCTTCTCGGCCACGCCGGTCGCCATGGCCGAGGAAAGCGTTCCGCTGCGTGCACACAACAAGGCCGTCTATGCCGACATGCTGGGCTATTCCGACGAGGAGATCGATCGCCTCTCGGCAGAGAAAGTGATCTAGCGTAAGCACGTGAGCGGGGAGGCCGGCAGGTGACAGAGAAGACCGCGATGCCGGGCAAGGCTGGCGAGGCGTCCAGGCTGTGGACGAAATATCAGTGCCTGCTGATCACCGTCCTTGTCCTCGTGAGCATCTGCAACACCATGGATCGCGGCGTGCTGACTCTGGTGCAGGAGCATGTGAAGCGCGAGCTGGAATTGAGCGATCTCCAGCTGGGGTTGCTGAGCGGGCCGGTTTTCGCGGTGTTCTACTCCCTTGCGGGCCTTCCGGTTGCGCGATTGTCGGAGCGGTGGAACCGCAGCCGCCTGCTTGCCTGCTGCCTGGCCTTCTGGTCGGCGGCGACGGTGCTGTGCAGCACGGCCTCAAGCTTCCTGCAGATCGCTCTGTTCCGCGCGGGGGTCGGGCTTGGCGAAGGGGGCGCGAACCCGATCAGCCATTCGCTGGTGGCCGATACCTTCACGGCCCGTCAGCGCGGCATCGCCATGTCGGTGCTGAGCGCCGCGATCCCGCTGGGCATGGTGATTGCGCCACTGACCATCGGTTTTGTCGCGCATGAATGGGGCTGGCGGGTTGCGTTTCTGGTGGCTGGTCTTCCCGGCCTGATCCTCGCGCCGATCGTCTGGTTCATGGTGCGGGAGCCGCGCCATGCGCGCACCGAACCGGTCGTCGCCGGGCGCTTCCATACCGACCTTGCCTGGATGTTCCGCAATCGCGCTTTCTCCTGGGTGTTTGCAGCGGCTGTGTTCAATGGCATCGGCATTATGGGCGTTGGCCTCTTCACGGCCTCCTTCCTGCTGCGCGAGTATCAGCTGAACATTGCGCAGGTCGGCACGATCATCAGCATCGCCGGCGCCATGGGCCTGCTCGGCACGTTCATCGGCGGCTATCTGGCGGACAGGTTCGCTGATGATCGCGGGCGCTCCTATGTGCTGGTCCCGGCGGTCGGGGCGGGCCTGTCGTTCCTTGCCTTCGGGCTGGCGTTCCGCATGGATACGATCATTCTCGGGATTGCCTTCATCCTCGTTGGCAACGTCATGACGGACCTCAAGAATGGCCCGAACTGGGCGGCGGTCCAGAACATCGTGCCATCGACCATGCGCACGACGGCATCGGCGATCTTCTTCATTGCCGCCACCGTGCTTGGCGGAGGACTGGGCGGACTGCTCGTTGGCGCTTTCAGTGACGTCGCTGCGGCCAATCATTTCACGCTTGGCGATATCGACCAGTTCTGCGTGGCTGGACATGGCATTGCGGGCGCATCGGCAGCTGTGGACACCGCCTGCCGTGAGGCAGTGGCCGCCGGCCTGAAGACGACGCTCGCCGTCGTTCCCGTCACCTTCCTTTTGGCCATGGGGTGCTTCCTGCTCGCCAGCCGCACGATTGCGATCAATCATGACTGAGGGCGCGAACGGCACCGGGCTGGATGTCTTCCGGCGCGTCTATGAGGACCGGAATGCGCCTGCACGGGCCTGGAAGGAAAGGGGCGGCAAGGTCGTCGGCTACTTCTGCGACAATGTGCCGACCGAGCTGATCCACGCGGCGGGCTTCCTCCCCTATCGCATCAGCGGGCAGCCGGAGGCTGACCTCATGCGCGTGCGCGATCAGATCGATGCGCTCTATCAGAACGATCTCGCCACCCGCCCCGAGTTCGTCGCCTCAATGCTCAGCCAACTTCTGGGCAGCGAACTGGCGTTCCTCGATTATCTCATCATCCCACATAATCGACACGCCATTCAGGCCATCTACCGGGAGTTGCAGGAAGCAGCGCAGGAGAATGCCGATCTGAAGCTGCCGCCATTGCATTACATGGACAAGGCGTGGTCGCCATTCTCGGAGCCAGACGGTTTCAATCGCAATGCGGTCGTTGGACTGCGCGACGCACTGGCGGCGTGGCGTGGCCGAGCGATTGACGATGCAGACATTGCGACGTCGATCGAGGTGGCAGAGGCTACGCGCAGCCTGCTGCGTGAGATCAATGCCGCCCGGCTGGACCATCCGACGAAAGTGAGCAGCAGCGCAGCACTCTGGGCGCATGCCGCAGCGATGCTGCTCCCCCCCGATCAATTCGCGCGCGCGGCCCGCGCCATGCTCGATGAACTCCCCGGTCTTCCCGAACGGAACGGCCCGCGCCTGTTCCTCGGCGGCAGCCCGTTCGATCATGATCGGCTATACGCGCTGATCGACGCGCTTGGTGCAACGGTCGTCACGGAAGATCATTGCTGGGGCGCGCGGACGGCGGACGACTATGCCCTGCCGCAGGGCGCGCCGCTGGATCGGCTGGCCGCGCGGTTTCACGCGGCACCTGCCTGCTCGATCCGCTACTCGTTCGAGGATACCATCGACGCCTCGGTCAACCGCGCGGTATCTGCCGATGTGGATTGCGCGATCCATTATGTGTTCGCCGGGGACAACACGCAGAGCTGGGAAACGCCCGACGAGGTCAAGGCGCTCCGGGAGCGGGGTATCCCCACGTTGCATCTGGCGGAGCAGCGCTACGATTGCGCCCCGCCGGAAGACATCAAGGCCCAGATCAGCGCATTTCTAGCCACCGTCCCGGCGCGCGACCGGAGGCAGCCAGCATGAAGCCCGGCGAGCAGACACGGCTCGCGAGCGTCGATGCCGTTCGCGCCCATCAGCGCACCTGGCTGGAGGAGACACGCGCGGCAGTCGGGGAGGGTGGCGGCAGGTTCGCCATCTGCAATGCCGATGACTTCGAGGAGATCTTCACGGCGTTCGGCATTCCGGTGATGGTCGTGAACTATTGGAATTCCATCGTCACCTTCTCGGAGCGCAAAGGGCCGCATTTCGGCGCTGTGCTCCGTGAGCGGGGTTATACGCCCAACATGTTTTCGATGGGGCTGGCGACCACCCTCGATCCCGCCGAGGCGCCCTGGGGCGGTCTCCCCAAGCCGACGATCATGATCGGCACCACGCGGGACGAAACCCAGCTGCGCGTGATGGAACTGTGGGCCCGCGCGTTCGGGTGCGAATGCTACCCGCTCGATTTCAGCTGGACCTCGCAATATCGCCAGCTTCCGCCTCCGGGCTGGTGGAACCTGCATTTCTCTCGCTCGGGCGAGATGATCGATCCGGCCAGGCATGCTGAGCGCGTCCGGCAGATGGAGCGGCTGATTGCCCATCTCGAAGAGCGGCTCGATCAACCCTTCGATCATGCGCGGTTCCGCGAGATCATGGAGGGGATTAACGAGCAGATGGCGCTCTGGCAGGAGGCATTCGACCTGATCGCGACGGTGCGGCCGCTCCCGGTGAGCCTGCGCGACCAGACCGCTCTCTATCAGCTCAACTGGCAGCGCGGCACCGCACCCAATATCGCGCTGATGCGCGATTTCCTGACCGAAGTGCGCCAACTGGTTGCCGATGGCGCCGGCTGTTACCCGCAGGAGCGCTTCCGCCTGTATCTGGCGACCAGCGGCAATGATCCGCTCTATCACCGCTATCTGCGCGAGCGATGGGGCGGCGCGATCGTTTCCAGTCGCTACAGCGGGATTGCGCCAATGTATGCGCGCGACCTCTCCCGCGAAGGACCGCTTGAAGCGCTCGCCGCGCGCCAGCTGTTCCTCTTCGACAAGGAGCCGCATTGGGAGGTCCATGAGGCGAAGCGCTGGGGCGCGCAGGGCGTGATCGGCCTTGAGCGCGATCCCTCGCTGCCCTCCCGTTACCGCCGGGTGGTGGAAGCGGCAGGGCTCGCCTATCTGGCGCTGCCGCGCGACGCTGACGATGAAGAAATCCACGGCTTGATCGATTGCTTTGTGCAAACGCGGATATTGGAGGGGCAATGAGCGCGGGCGATGTCCAGTCCGCTCCCCCGGCGGCTGACCAGCCCGGCGGCGGGCGACGGTTCTGGACGCGCTATCAATCTTTCCTCCTCGCGGTGCTCCTTTCTGTCACGATCTGCAATTACATCGACCGCGGGATTCTGCCGCTCCTGCAGGAACTGATCAAAGCCGATCTCAATCTGCGCGACAGCGATCTGGGCTTGCTGAGCGGACCGTTCTTCGCCTCCTTCTATGCCCTGTCCGCAATCCCCATGGCGCGGCTGGCCGAGCGCGTGAACAGGGTGCGGCTGCTCGCCGGCATCATGACCCTCTGGTCCGGGCTGACGGCGCTGTGCGGCATGGCCAGCAACCTTGCCTCACTCATTGCCTTCCGGCTCGGCGTCGGCTTTGCCGAAGGCGGGTGCGTGCCCATCACCCATTCGCTGCTCTCGGACAATTTTCCGCTGCGCCAGCGCGGACTGGCCATGGCGGTGCTCAGTGCCGCGCAACCCGCCGCCGCCGTCATCACCCCGATCATCGGCGCAACCATCGCGACCATCTGGGGATGGCGCGCTGCGTTCGTGACCATGGGCCTTTGTGGCATCCTGCTTGCAGTTCCAGTGCTTTTCCTGCGTGAACCGCGTGATAAGCCGAGCGCGACCGGCAAGCTGCTGCCTTCCCGAAGCCCCCTGATGACCGACGTGCGCTGGCTGTTTGCGAACAAGGCCTATCGCTGGCTGTTCATTGCTGGCGCGTTCATGGGCATGGGCAATGGCGGTGTCGGCGTTTTCCTGATTTCCTACATGATGCGCGCTCATGAGCGCACGCTCGTGGAAGCGGGCAGCGTATTGGGTCTGCTCGGCGCGATGGGCCTGCTCGGCACGTTGGTCGGCGGCTATCTGGCCGACAGACTGAGCGGCGAGCGGGGCCGGTCCTATCCGCTGGTATGCGCTGTCGGCGCGCTCGCAGCCGGCGTTCTCTATCTCACTGCTTTTGCACAGTCCGCGTGGCTTCCCGTCTTCGGCCTGCTGCTGATGGCAGGCATTGCAACAGACCTGAAGAACGGCCCTAATTTCGCTGCCGTGCAGAATATCGCACCGCCCCGGATGCGCGCGACGGCGGCGGGCGTCTACATGCTCGGCCCAACCCTCATCGGCTTCAGCGTCGGTCCCCCGCTCAGCGGCTTCTTGAGCGACGCGTTTGCCGCGCGGCTGTTTGCATCGCCTGAAGGGTCTTACGACACCCTCTGTCGGGCGAGCACGGTTGCCGATCAGGTCCAGCAGATGTGCAGTGCCGCCTCCGCGCAGGGCCTCACTTACGCGTTGCTGATCGCGACCCTCACCTATTTTGCCGCGGCGTTCGCCTACTGGATGTGCAGCCGCACATTCGCGCCTCACGCCGAGAACGCGTGAGCCGATAGGGGGTCTGCCGTGCTTTCCGCAAACACCGCGTCTCGCTTGCCAGGATATTGAACTGAATGTCGACCAATGCTCCGGAAAACCCCTATCTCCTCGCTCATCTGGAGGGAGAGGAGCCGCCCTGTACCCCCTGGGTCGAAGCTCAGCTTGTCCATGAGCCGGAGCGCTGCACATTCGAGAGTGGGGGCACTGCAATCGAACTGCTGACCTGGGGCGAGCCGGGTGCGCCGGGCGTGCTGCTGCTGCATGGAATGGGCGCGCATGCCGACTGGTGGCGGTTCACGGCGCCGGCGCTTGCGACAGATCACCGCGTTGCGGCGATCTCATGGCCGGGCATGGGGCGCTCGGACTGGCGCTCGGACTACACGCTGCCCCAGCTGGCGCGCGATGTGCTCGCCGCGATTGACGTCGCGGGGCTTGATGCCGGGGCATCGCGCCCGGTTCTGGCTGGCCATTCGTTCGGTGGCCTGCCGCTGCTGCAGACGGCTTTCGAACATCCTGACCGCATCTGTGGCGGGATCATGATCGACAGCTTCATTGCCCACGCCAATCATCGGCCGGGCCAGTGGGCGGCCGGGCGCGAGGCCATGCCGGTCTATCCTTCGGTTGCGGCGGCTCTGGCGCGCTATCGGTTCGCACCGGTTCAGGACTCGCAGCATCTCGACATCGTCGATTACATTGCCCGGCACTCCCTCCGGACTGTCGAGGATGGCTGGACATGGTGCTTCGACCCCAATTTCTGGTCCAAGCTGGACAGGACCGGGGCTGATGCACTGCTCGACAAGGTCACCGCGCCGATTGGGCTTCTCTATGGTGAGCGATCGGCGCTGGTCGCGAGCGAGACGGTGCAGGAGATGAAATCGCGGCTGGCCAACTGCCCGATCGCGGCGGCCATTCCGGACGCTGCGCATCATGTCATGGTCGATCAGCCGGTTGCGCTGGTCGCCGCGTTGCGGGTCGCGATCGGGGCATTGCAAGGCCCAGCGTAAACGTCGGGCATCGAAAAAGGAGGTGGAGATGGGAAAGGCAATGAAGGCCAGTGCACTTGTGGCGGCATGGCTGCTGTTGGGCGGGCAGGCGCCTGCGCCGGTTTCCGCACCGCAATCTGGCTATGGCGTCTACAAGGGATATGCCGAACCTGTTTACGATGGCCACCGGCGCTTCTCGCAATATGTGGTCGTACGCGACGGCACGCGGCTCGCGGTCGATGTCTATCGGCCAACGCGAAACGGGGTTCTGGTCGAGACGCCGTTGCCCGTCGTCTGGACGTTCACGCCCTATAATCGCGCCACGCGTGCAGCGGACGGGACTGTGCGGCCCAGCGATGCCTCGCAACTCAGCCTCGTCTCCTACGGCTATGTCGTCGCGATTGCAGACGTGCGCGGCAAAGGCGCTTCCTTCGGCGTGCGCAATGGCCCCGCCGACGCCAATGAAACCAACGACGCGCACGACATCACCGAATGGCTGGCCCGGCAGCCCTGGTCGACCGGCAAGGTGGGGATGACAGGCTGCTCCTATTTCGGCGCCACCGCGTTGCAGGCCGTGCGGTCGGGCGCGCCCAGCCTCAAGGCGGCGTTCGTGGGCACGACGATGTTCGACCAATATGACACCTTTGCCCAGGGCGGCATCACATCGCCGGGGCTGGCCGACGAAAATGTCTCGTCCGACGCTGTGAGCGAAGTCGATGCCGATACGGATCGTGCGCTGCTGGCCGAGGCGTTGACGCTGCGCCCGGGCAATACGCCGACGGGCAAGTTCTTCGCCTCCACGCCGTATCGCGATGACGTCAATCCCTACACCAAGAGCCGCTGGTGGGAGGCTGGCAGCTTCTATCCCTATGTCGGCCAGATCAGGGACGATGTCGGGATCTATCTCTATGGCGGCTATCATGACGTCTATGCCGATCAGACCATCCTCGCCTATCGGAACGTGAAGGCGAACAAGAAGCTGGCCTACGGGGACTGGGTTCATTGCGAGACGCCGGGGTTCCGCATGGACATCGAGCGGCTTCGCTTCTTCGATCACTGGCTCAAGGGCGTGGCCAACGGCGTGATGACCGAGAAGCCCGTGCATGTTTACGTCTCCCGCGCGAAAGACGGGACGGAATGGCGCGCGCTCGACGCATGGCCGGATGCACCGCGCACGCGCCTGTACCTTTCCACGCAGGAGACCAGGCCGGCGGGTGCCCGCGGTGCCCAGACGCCGTTCTTTTCTGGCGGGCTGAAGGCCCAGCCTCCCGGTGCCGGGGCCGCAGCGGTCATTCTTGGCGATCTTCCGCCGGTCCAGCCGGTGATGATCTATGGCACCATGCGCGCGGGCGTCGATCCGATCAGCGCCACCTTCACACTGCCGCCGCAAACGGCGTGGCGTGAAGTCATCGGATCTCCGGCGGTGCGGCTGTGGATCTCCGCCCCGGCGAGCGATGCCGATGTCTTCGTCTATCTCGAACATGTCAATCGCCAGGGGGGCGCGCAAGTGATTGCGCGCGGCGCCTTGCGGGCCTCCCATCGCCGGACCGGGGAAGCGCCATATGACACCGGCGGATTGCCCTGGCAGACGCACCGCCGTGCCGATGCGCAACCCCTCACGCCCGGCGAACCGGTTGCGCTCGATATCACGCTGAGCCCGACGGCCTATACCTTCCGGCCCGGCGATCTCGTCCGTCTGGCCGTCACCACCCGCAATCCGCGCACCGGCGTTTCGGGCGCGCCCGTCGCCCTGCTCAGCGACGCGGCGCACCCCTCGTGGATCGAGCTACCGCAGACGGATACGCGCGACGCTGCGCTCAATGGCGATGAGAGCGATGGTCGCGCGTTTGAACGCCCGTCCTACCTTGCGGGAGGAGAATAGGCGCCATCACGTCCGCCGGAACGGGTCGTCATGCAGCGAGCATTTCGCCGTCTCCGGCATGTAGCGCAGGGCGACCATGCCAACGGCGCAGGCAGCCATCATGTAGAAGGCCGGCATCAGCGGATTGCCGGTCAGCGAGATGAGTCCGCTGCCGATTGCAGGCGCCGTGCCACCGAAGATCGAGGTCGAGACATTGTAGGCGATCGCGAAGCCGGCGAAGCGCACATAGGTAGGGAACAGGGCCGGGAAGGTGGCGGAGATCGTCGCCAGCTGCGGTGCATAGAGCAGCCCCAGCACCAGGAAAGCGATGGTCGCGCCGGCGAGGCCGGTGCCCATCAGCATGTACAGCGGCACGACGAGAAGGAAGAGGCTGATCAGGGAGAAGCGCCACATAGGGCGGCGGCCGATCCTGTCCGACAGATGGCCGAATACCGGCATCAGCACCATCATGAACAGCATGCCGATGATCGGCACCACCAGCGCTTCGTCCGTGGAGAGGCCGATGCGGCGCTGCAGATAGGTCGGCATGTAGCTGAGCAGCGTGTAGTTGACGACATTGAGGGCCACGACGAGGCCGCTGACGACCAGCATCGGCTGCCAGTGATGGCGCATCAGCGTTCCCAGGCCGGGCGAGGGCGTGTCCTCGCTCGTCGCCTCATGGGCGCGAAAGACCGGCGTATCCTCCATCTTCGAGCGCAGATAGAGCCCGACCAGGCCGAGCGGCGCCGCGACGAGGAAGGGCACGCGCCAGCCCCAGTCATACATGGCCGCGTCGCCCAGCATCAGCGAGAAGCCGAGCATCAGGATCGCGCCGAGCGAGAAACCGGCGAGCGTGCCGAACTCAAGGAAGCTGCCATAAAAGCCGCGTTTGTCGTCCGGCGCATATTCGGCCATGAAGGTCGCAGCGCCGCCATATTCGCCGCCAGTCGAGAAGCCCTGGATCATCCGCAGCAGGATGAGCAGGGCAGGCGCCCAGAAGCCGATGCTCGCATAAGAGGGAATGAACCCCATGCACAAGGTTGCCCCGGACATGAGGATGATGGTGAGCGCCAGCACGGATTTGCGCCCGAGGCGATCCCCCAGAGGCCCCCAGAACAGGCCCCCGAGAGGACGCACGAGGAAGGAAATGGCAAAGGTCGCAAGCGCGAACAGCACTGCTTCCTCAACATCGCCGGGGAACAACGCAGCCGAAATATAAGTCACGCCATAAGCGTAGATACCATAATCGAACCACTCGGTCGCGTTGCCCAGCGCCGAGGCGGCGATTGCCCGGCGCAACACGCTGCGGTCGGCGGGATCGGTGGATTCCGTGGCAACGGCATTAATGGGCGGATGGAGAGAATCGGTGTCAGTCATGATGTCTGTCCTGCGGTTGCCTCGTCATCGGGCGTATTGGGGTCGAGCAGTGAGGCCATGGGCGTCGTCCGGGGCACGATCTGGAAATCCTGTTGCTCGGGCGCGGGGACCGGTGCGGAGATCGACTGGCGCCAGATGCCGAAAGCAAGCAAAGACGCTGCACAGAGCGCGATGAACAGGAACAGGCCGCCACTACCCAGCACGCTCATGAATGCCGCGCCGCCCATCGGCCCAAGCGCCGCGCCGATGGAATAGAGCAGTATAAGCCGCCCGCTTGCCGCCACGCGCTCGCTCGCCAGCAGCCGATCATTGCACTGCGCGACGCACAGCGGATAGAGCGCGAAGCTGAGGCCACCGAACAGCGCGCCAAGCGCGAGCAGGATCACGCCGCCGACCGGCAGCAGGGCCATCGCGAGGCTGACACACAGCGTGGCGGCGAAGCACAGCACGATAACGCGGCGGCGATCAAAGCGATCCGAGAGGCGGCCGAGCGGCCATTGCAGCGCGACGCCGCCGAGGATCACGACGGTCATGAACGTGGCTGTCTCGTTGAGATCGAGCCCCAGGCGGCGGACATGGACAGCCGCCATGCCGTAAAATGCGCCCAGCATCAGCCCGGTGGCCACGGCCCCAAGACTACCGAGCGGCGAGACATTGACCAGCGTGCGCAGGGAGAATGTGGTCGTTTCGCTTGGCGCAGGCGCTGAACTGCGCGTGAGGCAGAGCGGAATGATCGCCAGCGAAATGAGGATGGAGGCGAGCTGGAACGGCACGACGGCCTGCTCGCCGCTGGCCGCAAGCAGCAGCTGGCCGATCGCCTGCCCGCAATAAAGCGCAACCATATAGGCAGCCAGGATCGCGCCGCGTGTTTCCATTTCCGCCCTGTCGTTCAGCCAGCTTTCCAGGCAGATGAACACGCCCGCGACGCAAAGTCCGTCAACAAAACGCAGGGCCATCCACGGGAGCGGATGGCTGAACAGCGCGTACGCCAGGGTACTGGCGGAAAACAGCGCGACAAAGGCCGCGAAGGCGCGGATGTGGCCGACCCGGCGAACCACCTCATCGGCGCGGAGGGCACCGAGGATCAGACCGCCGAAATAAGCCATGGCGACCGCGCCGATAATCATCGTGTCCGCGCCCGCACGCTCCAGCCGCAAGCTGATGAGCGTAGCCATGAAGCCGCTGCCCGCCATCAGCATGAAGATGGCGAGCAGCAGGCTCCGGACAGGGGTGAGGGCAGCGATCATTGGCGGGCTGGCGTGCAGCGGTCAGGCCGCTTGCCGGCCTTCCCGCGCTTCCATATTCCGCTCGACCAGGGCTTCGTGCAGCACGCGCACCGCGGCGTCGAACTCGGCTACATCCACCACGAACTGCACGTCCACGTTGCGGATCTGGTGCTGCATGGCGATGATGTCGATTTGCGCGGTCGCCAGTGCCGTGATTGCGTGTGCGACCAGCCCCGGCTGGGCAATATCGCTGCCGATGGCCGAAACCATGGCCACGGGCTGCGCCGTGATGGCGGCTTCCGGGTATAGCTTTTGCAGGTCTGCGATCACGCGGGTCAGCGTGGCCGCATCAGCGGTCAGATAATGCGTGATCGTGTTCGCATTGGAGGACTTGCTCACGATCCAGGCGCCATGACGGGTCAGCGCTTCCAGGATCGCCGCATCATAGCCCTTCACGCCAACCATATCCTGCTCGAAGAACTGCAGGGCCTGCAGTTGCCGGACGCCGGTGATGATTTCCACGCGCGGTGTCTCTGAGACGTAATCGCGCGAGATGAGCGTGCCGCCATCTTCCCGATCGAAGGTGTTGCGCACACGGAGCGGGATGTTGGTCTGGCGCAGGCCGCGCCCGGCGCCGGGGTGGATCGCTTCCATGCCGAGATTGGCGAGCTGATCCGCCACGTCGTAATTGGTGCGGCCAATCTTGCGGGCTTTGTCCACGCCGACCAGCTTGGGATCGGCGCTGGAGAGGTGGAACTCCTTGTGGATGATCGCTTCACGCGCACCGGTGAGTACCGCGATGCGTGAGAAGGTCATCTCCGAATAGCCGCGCGCATAACGCCGCACCATCCCGTCGCGGCAGCCGGCATAACCCGTCACGATGGGCAGTGTCGTCTCGAGATCGATGTCGGCAAAGGCTGACTCGATACGCTCGTCGAGACTGCGCAGGTCCTGCTCGTTCCACAAGGTGAGATCGACAAAGCGGGCATTCACGCCCCGATCGCGCAGCAGCAGTGCGGTGGAATGCGCGCTGTGCGCTTCGCCGAGGCCAGCCAGCAGCTCGCGCACGGTGAGCAACTGCTCCTTGAGTGCGAAGCGGCCATGGCTGCGCAGCCGGGCAAGGTCGCTGAGGCATTGCCGGATGGTATCGATCCGCTTGTTCACGAAGTCATCGGCTTCGGCGCGACTTTCCGCCCGCGTGAACATCTCGGCATTGCGCGCGTGCATCGCCGCGCGAACATCCTCCATGGCGCGACGCCAGCCATCGACATCGTCATCCGCCACGAAGCGGGCGTAGACGCCGGGCTTGCCGCTTTTCTTGTGCTCCAGCAGCAGGTCCGTCATGCCCGCATAAGCGGAAACGACGAAGATGCGGTTGTAGAGATCGGCGCCTTTTCGACCCGCGATCAACACATTGTCGAACAACACGGCTGTGGCGGCCATGGATGTGCCGCCGATCTTTTCCACACTGTGCGATCCGGTCATGCCATCGCCTCCTCGTTGAGTTTACCCATTACGGGCTGGATGGCCTGCGGTTCCCCCCGCGCGGCAATGAATTCCGGCCTGGGCTTCTCAACGCCGAACGGCGCGACCAGGCGGTTGCTGACGGCATTGTAGACCAGAAAGGCATTGGCCCGCGGGAAGGGCGTGATGTTGCCATTCGATCCATGCATGGTGTTGCAGTCGAAGATCACCACCGAGCCGGGCTTGCCGGTCGGCGCGACGATGCCGTGCTTGTCGGCCAGTTCGGCGAGGCTGTCCTCGTCCGGCACGCCATATTCCTGCTTCTTGAGCGACATGCGGTAGTGGTCCTGCGGCGTTTCGCCGACGCAGGTGAGGAAGGTGCGGTGCGATCCGGGAATCAGCATCAGCGGGCCGTTGTTCGGCGTGTTCTCGGCAAGCAGGACGGACATGGAAAGGGCGCGCATGCGCGGCATGCCGTCTTCCACATGCCAGGTCTCGAAATCGCTGTGCCAGTAGAACTCACGGCCCTTGAAGCCCGGCTTGTAGTTGAGGCGCGACTGGTGGAGATACACTTCGTCCCCCAGCAGAAAACGGGCAACTTCCGCCAACCGCACGTCGGCGGCAAGGCGGGCAACCACCCGGCTTTGCGCGTGAATGCGGAAGATCGAGCGGATCTCGTTGCTGCCCGGCTCGGTGATGACGGTCTCGTCCTCAAGCCCCTTCGGGTCGCCAAGCAGCTTGCCGGCCTCACGCTGAAGGTAAGTGATCTCGTCGTCCGAGAAGATGTCCTCCAGCACGAGATAGCCGTTGCGTTCGAAATGGTCGGCCTGTTCGCGGCTGACCGGTGCATCGTCGGTCCATGTGCCGTGGACGACAGGGTCCTGACGCGGCAGCATTTCTGCCACCGCGCTGTTTCGGGATGGGTAGATGTCTTGCAAGGGACTTCCCCCTTCTGTTGTCTTGAAAAGGTCAGGCGTGCGCGGCGACCTTGTCGGCCACGTCAGCCTCGGTGTCGGCGGGATAAGCGCCGGTCTCATCATGCACTTCCTGCCCGGTGACGGGCGGATTGAACACGCAGGCGGTCAGCATCTCGGTCTCGGGCCGCACGATGTGCTTGTCATGATCGTTCAGCGCATAGAGCGTGCCCGGTGCGAGCTTGTGCGTCTCGCCAGTGCCCAGGTCCTCAATGGTGCCGGTGCCCTTGAGCACGAGCACGGCTTCGAGATGGTTCTGATAGTGCATCTTCAGTTCGGCGCCGGCGTGAAGCGTGGTGAGGTGCATGGAAAAGCCCATGCCGTCTCCCTTGAGGAGCAGGCGGGCGCTTTCCCAGCCATCGGACTTCACGTTCTTCTCAGAGGCGCGGATTTCCTTGAGTTTGCGGATAAGCATGGTCTGTTCTCCTGTCTGGTTATTCGGCAGCGATGTCGTAGCTGCCCTGCAGCGCCTCGCGGACGCTCTGTTCGAGAATGTCGAGGCCGGCCGACAGCACGGCGTCGTCGATGATGAGGGGCGCGAGCACCTTCACGATCTCGTCGTGAGCGCCGCTGGTTTCGATGATCAGGCCCTTCGCGAAGCAGGCCTGGGTGATTGCGCTCGCGGTCTCGCCGGAGCCCACGTCAATGCCGCGCATCATGCCACGACCGCGCGTGGAAAGGCCGTGCTCGGCGGCCATGGCGTCGAGCCGCTGCTCAAGCAGCGCGCCACGGCGGCGAATATCCTCCTCGAAGCGGCCGTCGCTCCAGAAGTGCTTGATCGCTGCGGTCGCCGTCACGAAGGCATGGTTGTTGCCGCGGAAGGTGCCGTTGTGCTCACCGGGCGACCACTGGTCCAACTCGGGCCGGAACAGCGTGAGCGCGAAAGGCAGGCCCATGCCGGAGAGCGACTTCGCCATGGTGACGATGTCGGGCGTGAAGCCCATGCCCTCGAAGCTGAAGAAGCCGCCGGTGCGGCCAATGCCGGCCTGAATATCATCGATGATCAGCAGCGCGCCGTGGTCCCGCGCGATCTGCGCGATCTTGCGCAGCCATTCGGGCGAGGCGGTGTTGAGGCCACCTTCGCCTTGCGTCGTTTCGACCAGGATCGCCGCCGGGGCATCGAGGCCGCTCGAGGGATCGGACAGACGCCGCTCAAGCTGCTCGGCGCTGTTGACGTCGGTGCCGTGATAATTCGCATAAGGCTCATGGCTGACATGGTTGAGCGGCACACCCGCGCCGCCGCGCTTGGCGGCGTTGCCGGTGCAGGCCAGCGCACCCAGCGTCATGCCGTGGAAGCCATTGGTGAACGCGACGATCATCTCGCGCCCGGTGATCTTGCGCGCCAGCTTGATCGCGGCTTCGACGGCGTTCGTGCCGGTCGGGCCCGTGAACATGGCGCGATAATCGAGGTTGCGGGGCTTGAGGATCAACTCCTCGAACGTCTCGAGAAAGTCCTGCTTGGCATCGGTGTGCAGGTCGAGGCCGTGGGTGATGCCGTCCGCCGCAATATAATCAAGCAGCGCCTGCTTGAGGATCGGATGGTTGTGGCCATAGTTCAGGGTCGAGCAGCCCGACAGGAAGTCGAGATAGCGCCCGCCCTGATTGTCATACATCCACACGTCCTGCGCGCGGTGGAACTGGCGCGGCATGGAGCGGGCGTAGCTGCGGACGCCGGACTCACGTCGCTCGTAAATGGCGCGATCGGGAATATTGGCGGTGGGTTTGGGAAGGGTGGGGGTCATGGTGTCAAAGCTCCTGAGTGGTCTGCGGCGCCGCATGGTGTGGCAGCGGGCTGATGCGCGCTTGCCATTCGCTGTCGTGCGCGCCGTTGAAGTGAATCTCGCGGTCAAACATCGCGCTCCTTTCGAGCGATGCGTTCCACTTGCGTGCCAGGCTCTCGAACAGCGCCCAGGAGGCGCGGTTGTCGTCCGTGATCGTGGTGATCAGCGCGCTGGCACCCTGCACCGCCGGGCGCGCGACCAGCGCTTCGATCATGCGGCGGGCCAGGCCGTGGCCGCGCGCCGTTTCGGCCACCGCGATCTGCCACACGAAAAACAGTGACGGATCGGCCGGGACGCGGTGACCCGAGACCCAGCCTTCGATCACGCCGTTGCGCTCGGCCACGAGGCACGTGTCCGCAAAATGCGAGCACTGGATGAGGTTGCAGTAGGTCGAGTTGCGGTCCAGCGGCGGCGAGGCGGCGATCAGGGCCGCGACGGCGGCGCCATCCGTAGCCTTGGGGGCGCGCAGGACGAAGCCACTATCAGCCTCGATTTCGTTATCCCCGCTTTCAGAATCAGGGTGCGCGTGAGACCGTGGCAGCCCTGCGGCTGCATCGGTTTGCGTTGTCAAAATTGTTCGTCTCCCTAATTATCTTATGCCGGAGCGAAGGAGCGCCGCTCCGGCGTCGGCGCGGTATATGCTCATAAATGCGTCATTTTTCAACCCTTGTGGGCGGTCGATGCTGGCAGAATGCTCGAATCACGGAATAAAATCCTTCGTAAGTTGAAGGATAATTCCTCATCGCGGGACTGGTTCCGGCGGCTGGCAATCGTGCTGTCTAGGCCTGTCCGCCCCGTGCGCGGCGGCTTGCCGCCGGGGGTCTTGCGCCCTAGGCACGTCCCGATATGCAGGAGCCGGACATGGATTCAGGGATTGCGTCGCTAACGCTGCGGGCATTGCGCCGGATCCTGCGCGCGACCGAAATCAGCAGCCGGCAGTTGGCTGTCGCGACGGGGCTCACGCCCTCGCAATGGCTCGTGCTTCATGAGATCAGCGCGCGGGGGCAGGTGACGCCGGGCGTGGTGGCGGGCGCCCTGCAGTTCAGTCAGGCGACGATCACGGCCATCGTGGATCGACTCGTCTCCGCCGGTCTCGTGCAGCGCGCGCGCAGCGCGCAGGACAAGCGCCAGATGATTCTCAACGTGACGGCGGCTGGCGAAACGGCGCTGGCCGGCGCACCCGATCCGCTGCAGGCAAGCTTCACCGAGCGTTTCGAGGGGCTGCCGCAATGGGAGCAGGCGATGATCCTTGCCGGGGTAGAGCGGCTCGCCATGCTCATGAACGCCGAGAGCATCGATGCCGCGCCGTTGCTGGACAGCGGCGTGATCGACCGCCCGAGGCCTTCCTGACGGCTTTTCGGCCTGAGGGCTTTTCGGACGGTCAGGCCTCGGCCTTCACCAGATCCGCGCCTTTCTCGCCGATCATGATAACGGTCGCATTGGTGTTCGCACCCGGCACGGTCGGCATCACCGATGCATCGATGACGCGTAGGCCGGTGACGCCCTTTACCCGCAGGGCCGGGTCCACCACCGCATCCGGCCCGGTGCCCATGGTACAGGAGCCGACGGCGTGCTGGCCGATCTCGACCACCTGCCGCACCCAGTCCTCCATCTCATCGTCGCTCTGCACCTGATCGCCCGGCATCAGCTCGGTGCCGGTGAGCGCAGCTTGCGGCGCGGTGCGGTAGATCCGCCGCGCCTCGCGGATGCCGCGGATCATGGTCTGCATGTCCCAGGGATCGTCCATGATGTTGAGCGTGATCGCGGGGCGGTCATTGGGATCGGTCGAGCGCAGGGTCATCCAGCCCCGGCTCCGCTGGTTGAGCACCACCACGCCGCAGGCCAGCTTGTGATCGGGCCGGGGGCGGAACGGCGGCATCCACAGGCGCGCGCCGAAGGTCACTGGATTGGACATGAGCTGGATGTCCGGCTGTGCCAGCGCCGGATCGGTACGGAGGATGACGTTACAGCTGTTGAGCTGGGTTGCGAACTTGCCGGTGCCAAAGAGCAGCCACTGGAAGAAATGCCGTGTCGCGCGGTCCAGCCGCAACTCGTTGACGAAAGTGACCGGCTTCGCAGCGGCGAACTCCATCATGCAGCAGGGGTGCTCGGAAATGTTGCGGCCCACGCCCGGCACGTCGGCTTTCACGGATATGCCCATCTCGCTCAGATGCGCGGCTGGCCCGACGCCGGAGAGCATCAGCAATTGCGGGCTGTTATAGACGCCGCCGCTCAGGATCACCTCGCGCCGCGCACGCACTTGCCGTGTCTCGCCGTCCACTGAATATTCGATGCCCACGGCGCGATTCCCGTCGAACAGGATGCGCCGCGCCATCGCTTTCAGCCGCACATCCAGATTCTTGCGGCCAAGGGCAGGGCGGATATAGGCGGCCGCCGCGCTTGCTCGCCGCCCGCGCTTGTCGATCGTCACTTCGCCCCGAGCCGGACCCTCGGCGTCCGCGCCATTGATGTCGTCGGTCGCGGGATAGCCCGCGGCAAGCGTCGCCTGTCTCAGCGGCTCGTGTAGCAGATGCCCGGTCTGGATCGGCTCGACCCGCAGTGGCCCGCCGACGCCATGATAGGCGTTCTCGCCGCGCCAGCTGTCCTCCATCTGCCGAAAATAGGGCAGCACATCGTCGTAGCTCCAGCCGCGCGCGCCCATCTGCGCCCAAGTGTCGAAGTCATTGGGGTGGCCGCGCATGTAGAACATGCCGTTGATCGAGGAGGAGCCGCCAAGCACCTTGCCGCGCGGAATCCAGATCCGCCGGCCATTCAGATGCGGCTCCGGCTCGCCCATGTCGCCCCAGCTCAGCTTGGGGTCGGATATGGTCTTGAGGAAGGCGAGCGGCATGGCGATGTCCAGCCGCTTGTCGCTGCCGCCCGCTTCCAGCAGCAGCACGGACGCGCCGGGGTCCTCGCTGAGCCGCGAGGCCACCACGCAGCCTGCCGATCCCGCGCCGACAACGATGTAATCGAACTCATCCATGCCGCATCATCCGCCTGTTTGATTCATTTCAATTCTGCTGATCGTAGAGCAGCCCCTTGAGGGGCGGCGGCAGCGGGCGGCCTTCGCGCGCGCCGGTCTGTCCGGCAAAGCCCGCGAGGATCGGGCCGGACCAGTCGCGGATCGTCCGCTGGGCCATGCGCCAGGCGCCGTCCTCCTGCCGGAACACATCCTCATAATAGCCCATCACATGCAGCTTATGGGGGCCATCGCCCTGCCGCAGCGCCACCGCGCCATAGGAGATCGCCCGCGCGCCACTCTCGCAGGGCGTGACGATGATGTTGGTGACATGATGCTGCCGCCCGGCCGATGCGGGCTGATCGCGGATGAAGGTGGCGAAATGGCGGATGGCGTCGGCGCCCTGCCAGCGCAGCGGTTCCTCGAAGGCATCCCAGATCAGCAGGCCGTCGCGGGTGAAGCAGGCGACGAACGCCTCGACATTGCCGGTATCCAGCGCCCAGGCATAATGCGCGATGGTGTCGCGAATGGCGAGCTGATCGTCGGCGGAGAGGCGTGTCGTCATCAGTCAGGTCACCGCATAATAGTCGAAGAAGGTCGAGGCGCCCCGCCGCTCGGCAATGCCAACGAAGATTGTGCGGTTGAGCCAGTCATGCGGGCCTTCCGGCGCCTCGAAGCGCGGCGTGATGCGGCAGTAATTGTCCTGCGGGTCCACGGCCTCGCCAGCCTCAATCCTGGCCAGTAATGCCGGGTTGGAATAAGCGATGCCGCGATTGTGGATGTAGATCGGCGTGCCGTCGCTGGCCTCGAGCATGTAGTGCGCTTCGAATTCGACGAGGCCGCTTGCCCAGAGCTTGGGCCAGTCGCCGCCCGAATAAGGCACGACGGTGCCGGAAAGGCGCGGCCCGCTGACGTCGCCACCGACCAGCGCCACGAAACCGCGTGTGTAGCTTTGCAGGGCAGGCTGGAAGCGCGTGCGCGGTCCCTCGCCGAAATCGAGGCGAACATGAAACGCCAGATCGAGCGCCGGAACGTGCAAACTATCCTCCCCCGCAAGCGGTCGCGCCGCTCGTCAGATTGATTTTGTCTGGCGTCTTGTGCCGCACCGGCAGCGCGAATGCCAAGGCAAAAAAGTCACGCTTTGCATCTGACACGCTGCGTTGCCCTGCGCCTGCCCCGGACTGTCACGCCGCTTTCACGGATCGCGCCTAGCGGCAGTTGTCTGAAAGGGGATAAGTCGCATGAACATCCGTATTCTCGCGCTGGCCACGGCCAGCCTCGCCTCGCTCGCAGCCACCCAGGCCCATGCCGAGGCGGAGGCCGATGGCGCTAATATTATCGTCACCGCGCAGCTGCGCGAGCAGGACCCCATCGACGTGCCGATGGCGCTCTCTGCCATCAGCGCCGAGGAGTTGGATCGCTTCGGGCTGCAGGAATTCGATGAACTCTCGCGCTTCGTGCCCGGCTTCGTCGTGCAGAACCAGTCGCCGAACAATCCCGGCTTCGTGATGCGCGGCATCACCTCGGACAGCGGCGCCGCGACGACCGAGCCGCGCGTCTCCGTCTATCAGGACGGCGTCTCCATCTCCAAGTCGCGCGGCTCCTATGTGGAGCTGTTCGATGTCGAGCGGGTGGAGATCGCGAAGGGGCCGCAGTCCACGCTTTATGGACGTGGCGCGCTGATCGGCGCAGTGAACGTGATCCAGAACAAGGCTAATCCCGATGCAATCGAGGGGGCAGCCGGGGTCTCCTACGGCAATCATGAGAGCTTCATGGCCGAGGCGATGCTGAACGCACCGGTCGGCGAGAATGTCGCCGTGCGTCTCTCCGGCCGCATCCGCCAGCGCGATGGTTATGTCGAGAACCTGCTGGGCGGCGCCGATTTCGACTCGGCCGACACCAAGGCCATTCGCGGCGCCATTCATGCCGGCAGCGGCGGCTTCACGTTCGATCTTATCGGCAATTATCAGGAGGACAGCCCGGCAGGCACCTCCTTCAAGTCGATTGCCTATAACCCGACCGACCCGACGACCGGTGCGGTGATCGGCGACCGGGGCCGCAACAGCGGCGCGGCGCTGGCAACCCCCGCTGGCTTTGAAGGCGGGCGCCCGCTCGGGCTGGAGCGCGATGTGTGGGGTGTCACCGGCATCGCCAGTCTGGAGCTGGACGATCGCTTCAAGCTGACCTCCATCACCGCCTATCGCCGCTTCAGCTCGCTGGAGATTTTCGATGCTGACGGCATCTCGCTGCCGATCCTGACGGCAGCCGAGGATGCGCGCGGCAAGCAGTTCAGTCAGGAGCTGCGGCTGGCTTATGAGGCTGGCCCGCTCACGGCCTTCGTTGGCGCGAGCTACTTCCATGAGGATGGCTCGCAGCGCACGCCCGCGCAGTTCGATGAGCGCATGACGCTGGCGCGCCTCTCCGGCGCGCTCAATGGCGGCGGCGCCATTCCCGGCCGTCCTGCCACTGATCCTGCTCCGGCTGCGCTGTTCGCCAACACGGCCTTTGCCGGCCAGCTTCTGCAAGGCGTGGCGGGTGCCTATGGCGTTGCGCTGGATGCTGCGCTGGCGCAGGCGATTGCCGCCAACCTTAAGAGCAGCCATCTGGAAACCAGCACCAACAGCGCGCGCACGAATGCCGTCGATCTGTTCGGAGACGTGACATTGCGCGTTGCCGAGCAGTTCGAGCTGGGCGCGGGCCTTCGCTACACGCATGACGACAAGCGCAGCAGCTATACCGCTGCCGTGCTCAACGGTCGCTCCATCCTCGGCGGCTTCATTGGCGCGCTCGGTCTGGCCGAGCCGCTCCGTACCGGCCTGCTGCAGGGGCTCGCTGCCCCCGGCGCCGCGACGATCCCGCCTTCGGCTGCCTATCCGGTGCCGCTCTTCGGCCTGGGCGCGCAGCCGACCGCAAACAATGGCGACATCGCCGAGGCGGACCATAAGGACAGCGGCTTCTCATGGCGCATCACTGCACGGTACATCGCCGGGCCGGACAGCAGCATCTATGCCGCTTATGCGCGTGGACGCCGACCCGAGATTCTCTCGCCACGCGGCCCCGGCGCGCCCTTTGGTGCTGCCGGCTTCAACGTGCTGCCGTCCGAAACGGTCGACAGTTTCGAGATCGGTGCCAAGACGGCCCTGATGGACCGCACGCTGTTCGTGGATGGCGCGGTCTTCTTCTACCAGTATGAGAATTTCCAGACGACCGAGCAGCAAGGCACGCAGTTCATCACGACCAATGCCGGCAAGGCGGAAAGCTACGGCTTCGAGGGGCAGGTTCGCTGGGTGCCCAATGACATGTTCAGCCTCTTCGCCACTTATGGCTACAGTCATGGCCGCTTCAAGACCGGCGTGCGGGATGGCAACCGCTTCCGCCTGAGTCCGGATCACAGCGCCTCGCTTGGCACGATCGTGACGGTGCCCGCCGGGCCGGGGCGGATCAGCTTCTCGCCCAGCGTCACCGTGCAGTCGCGCATCTTCTTCGATGACGACAATGATCGGACGGACCTTCAGCAGCCCCCGGCCGCCCTGGTCGCCGATAATATCCAGGACGAGTATCAGGATGGCTATGCACTCGTGAATGCCCGTCTTGGCTATGAAGCGGCTGACGGCGGCTGGCGGGTCGAGGCCTTCGTCGAGAACCTGTTCGACAAGGAATACATCATGGATGCCGGCAACACGGGCGACAGCCTTGGTCTGCCGACCTTCATCGCGGGCGCGCCGCGCTACTACGGCATTGCCGCCAGCGTTCGCTTCGGAGGTGTACGGTGAGGCTCGATCGTCGCTCCGCGCTCGGCCTGATCGGCTCGGGCGCCGTTCTCCCCATCGGCGCGGTCCATGCCGCTACGCCGGCACGCGCCGCCTTCCGCCACGGCGTGGCCAGCGGCGATCCCACCGCCTCGGGCGCCATTCTCTGGACCCGCGTCACCCCCGCCGATCCGGCGCATGGCACGCCTATCCCGGTGACCTGGCATGTCGCCACGCAGCCCGAGGGCAAGCCGGTGGAAAGCGGTGAGAGCGAAGCGCGGCCGGGCCGCGATTTCACGCTCAAGGTCGAGCCGCGCACATTGGCGCCGGGCCGCGATCACTGGTTCTGGTTCGAGCTGGCGGACGGCACCCGTTCGCCGGTGGGCCGCTTCCGCACGCTGCCTATGGGCAAGGCCGACGATCTCGTTCTCGCGGTGGCTTCTTGCCAGCTTTACCCCGGCGGCTTCTTCAATGCCTGGGATTCGCTTGCGAAGCGGGACCGGCTGGATGCCGTCATCCATCTGGGCGACTATATCTATGAATATGGCGCGGAGAGCTATGGCGCGCAGATCGGCGCCAAGATCGGCCGGGTGCACGAGCCGGCGCATGAGATCGTGACGCTCGCCGATTACCGCCAGCGTCATGCGCAGTACAAGAGCGACCCCATGCTGCAGGCCGCGCATGCCCGCGCGGCCTTCATCTGCGTGTGGGACGATCATGAGACGGCCAACGATGCCTGGCTCCACGGGGCGCAAAACCATCAGACCGAGAGCGAAGGCTGGTGGCCGGTGCGCAAGGCCGCCGCGATGCAGGCCTATTTCGAATGGATGCCAATCCGCGATCCTCGGCCCGGCGAGCCGTGGGACGCGATCAACCGCAGCTTCGCTTTCGGCGATCTTGCGACCTTGCTGATGGTCGAGACGCGGCTGCTCGCCCGGTCGGAGCAGGCAGGCTTCAAGGGCGAAACCCCGTCTGCTGAGCAAATCACGTCGGTGCTTGCCGAGCGCAATGATCCCGCGCGGGAATTGCTGGGGGAGCCGCAGCGCGGCTGGATCGAACAGCAACTCGCCGCCTCGGTTCAGGCCGGCATGCCCTGGCAGATCATCGGCAATCAGGTGGTGATGGCGCGGGTCAATGGCCCCCAGCTTGCCAAGCTGTTCGGCGCGGAGAAAGCCGCTGCGATGACCGCGCAGCTCGCGCCCGCCATCCGAGCGCAGGTCGAGGCGTCGCAGCTTGGCTATCGCGCTGGCCTGCCGTTCAATCTGGACGCGTGGGATGGCTATCCGGCAGCGCGTGAGCGGCTCTATGCCAGCTTCCGCCGCGCCGGCGCGCAGCCGCTGGTGCTGGCGGGGGACAGTCACGCCTTCTGGGCGAACAATCTTGCCGATGAGGCGGGCGCGCCTGTCGGTGTCGAGTTCGGCACCAGCGCGATCAGCAGCCCGTCGGTGGGCGATGCGCTCCCGGCGTTGCCGATCGGCGACCTGCTCACGCAGGCGAGCCCGGAGGTGGTGTTTTGCGATCAGCGATCAAAGGGCTATGTTCTGATCACGCTCACACGCGACAAGGCGGTGGCCGACTATGTCTCCGTCTCGACCATCCTGTCGCGGGACTATCAGGATAAATCCATTCGCCGGTTCGAGGTGATGGCGCAAGCACAGCCTCGCCGGCTGAGCTGACCGGTCAGTTCGGCTGCGGATCGCCGTTCGGGAGCCGGACGGTGACCCGCAGCCCGCCCGCCAATTCATTCTCGATGGCCAGTGTGCCGCCATGGCTCTCGGCCAGTGCCTTGACGATGGCGAGGCCCAGCCCGGCGCCGCCGCTGTGGCGCCCGCGCGAGGCCTCCACGCGCTCGAAAGCACCTGTCAGCCGATCGATTACGGCATCAGGCGCGCCGGGGCCGTCGTCAGTCACGACAAGCGTCGTCATGCTGCCCTCAACGCGCAGTGCGACTTGCGCCTGCGTCCCGTAGCGCACGGCATTGTCGATCAGATTGCCGAGGATGCGACGGAAGGCGAGCGGCGCGCAGCAGCAGGGCAGGGGTGTATCTGGTGCGCTCAGCGACACGGCATCGCCCGCTTCCCGGCGCAGGTCGACATAGGCCGCCGCTTCGGCCCGGGCATCGATGACCGGCGGCGCGGGTTCGGCGCCCGCATCCGTGCGCGCGAAGAGCAGAATGTCGTCCAGCAGCTTGCCCATATCCTCGATGTCGCCAATCGCGCGGTTGCGCTGGCGATCGTCCGGGATCAGGTCGGCGCGCAGCCGCAGGCGCGTGAGATAAGTGCGCAGATCATGGGCGATGGCGGCGAGCATTCGCGTGCGTTCACTCACCAGCCCGCTGATCTGGGCTTTCATGGCATTGAAGGCGCTGGCGAGCGTGCGCACTTCCCGCGCGCCGCTGGGTCGGGCGTCGGGCGCAGCGATGTCGTGCTGAAAGGCCTGTGTGGCCTGCGCCAGCCGCGCCATTGGCCGCACCACTTGCCAGAGCAGGGTGAAGAGGATGACCAGCAGGACCAATGCTGCCACTGCGCCGACGATCACGGCGCGATCCGCCAGCGTCTGTAGCGCGCGGGGCGCCCGCTCTATGGCAATGACCTCGCCGGTCGAGAGACCCACCAGCGCGCGCACCGGCCCGCGGGGCGGCTCATCGGCGCGCAGCGGTCGAGCAAACAACGTGCCGTTGCGGACCTGCACATGGATGCAACGCCCGTCGAGCGCATCGGCATAGAGGCGGAAGCGCTCCTCCAGCCGTGGCGCCGGGCGGCGCCCGTCCGCTGCTGCTTCCCTCTCGTCTGGAAAGCCATCGAGCAGCGTCACGCTCGTGCCGCCGTGGCTTGCCGCCGCCGCGATGGCCGGGCGCAGCGCCTGCGGCGCTGCTTCCAGCGTCTCGGCGATTTCCCGTGCGTCCTGTGGATCGACCATGCGGAACATCATCGGGCGGCCATCGGGCCAGCTCACCGCAAGGAAGATCGTGAGCAGCAGCGCGACAAGGCCGGTCAGCACCAGCGCGCTGATACGAAATAAGAGGCTGCCGAACAGTGCGCGCATCTCAGCCGCCGCTCGTCTCGACAGTGGGTGCGAACAGATAGCCCCCGCCGCGCACGGTGCGGATCATGTCGGGATGCTTGGGGTCGTCGCCCAGCTTGCGGCGCAGGCGGCTCAACTGCACGTCGATGGTGCGGTCGAACGGCCCGGCATCGCGCCCGCGCGTCCAGTCGAGCAGTTGGTCGCGGGTCAGCACGCGCTGGGGATGATCGAGCAATGCAAGCAACAGGCTGAACTCGCCGCCGGTCAACTCCACCGACTGTCCCTGCGGATCGGAGAGTGCGCGCGAGCCGGCGTCGAGCGTCCAGCCGGAAAAGCGATAATGCCGTCCGCTGACGGGGGCCGGGCGGTGAGCCTCGCGCGTGCGGCGGAGCACGGCGCGCACCCGTGCGACCAGCTCGCGCGGATTGAAAGGCTTGGGCAGATAATCGTCCGCGCCGATCTCCAGCCCAAGAATGCGGTCGATGTCGTCGCCCTTGGCGGTGATCATGATCACGGGCAGGCGCACCGGCGCATTATGCAGCCGCCGGCAGATGGAAAGCCCGTCTTCGCCGGGCAGCATGAGATCGAGCAGCACCAGATCGACACGGCGCCGCTCGATCAGCCGGTCCAGCTCCGTGCCGTTGCGGCAGCGGCCCACGTCATAACCCTCGCGCTCGAGCAGGTCGCCGACGAGATCGCGAATGTCGTCATCATCCTCCACCAGCGCGATGAAGGTGCTCGGCATGGGTGCCGGGGAGGGCAGGGGAGCGGACGACATGGCGACAGGTCACTCCAGCACGCCGCGCATCTCAAGGGAAATCGCGCGGCTGTTACATTTCGTTGCGCTTCCTTACGCGCGGTTCGTGCCCGGCACATGGGCCGGGGCGAGACAGGTGCTCCCACAGCAAAGGAATGCTTCTCATGTCCAAACGCAACATCCACCGCCTTGTCGGGGCCTGTGTCGCCGCCGCCACCGCCCTCGCCGTTACGCCGGTGCAGGCCCGTGATCACGGCCGTGTCACAGTGGTTCGCGGCCCTTCCGGCGGCGGCTATATCGCCGGTCGCCATGTCTCCCGCGAGTCGGGCGAAACGCAGGTCACACGCGGCGCGCTGACCCGCAGCGGCCATGGCTATCGCCAGACGCGAACGACCAGCGCGGGCGATGGCACGGTCAGCAATCAGGTCGAGCGCCGCTATGCCAATGGCGCGAGCATGAGCCGCAGCGGATCGGTGACGCGCAATGACGATGGCTCGGTAAGCGCCAGCCGCTCGCGCACCGGGCCGGGCGGCAACAGCCGGTCGGGCTGGAGCACCATCTACCGCACCGATGATGGCTATACCGCCCAGCGCGGCGCCTCGACCTCCAATGGGCGAGGCTATTCGGCCAGCCGCGATGTCTCGGTGCAGGATGATCAGGTGACGGTCAATCGCAACGCCGTTACCAATTCCGGCCGGTCGGTCAGCAGCACGCGCACTTATCCGCGCGGCAATTGAAGGAGTGTGCAGGCATGAAACTCAAGCGTTTCCCCTCCCTTGCTTTCGCGACTGTTGCCGGGTTGTGCACGCTCGCTTTTCCCGCACAGGCGCAGGGCCAGCGCGACCCCGTGCAGATGCTCGAACGCGCGGACCTGAATGGCGATGGGCGCATCACCCGTGAGGAGCATCGTCAAGCCCGTGCACAAATGTTCGACCGGCTGGACCGGGACGGCAATGGCACTGTGACCCAATCGGATGCGCCCGGCGGCCTGTTTCGCCGCTCTGCCGGCGAGCGCTTCGCGTCCATCATCAAAAGGCTCGATGGCAATGGCGACGGGCGCCTCACTCGCGAGGAATTCATGAATGCTCCCGCGCCGGGGTTCGATCGTGCCGATAGCAATGGCGACAACGTGATTGACCGGGCTGAGCTGGCGGCCGCCCGCAATGCCGTGGCGGCGCGGCGCGAATAACCTCTCAAGCCCGTTCTGCGGAACAAAGCTCCCGGATCAATTAAGTTGACTAGGAAACTAAAACAATGCAGTTTCCTAGTCAACTTAATGAGGGTGTTTCATGCCATCGCGCAGACCGGTTTCAGATCTTACGGCGCATGTGGGCTTCTGGCTGCGCCTTGTGTCCAACCATGTGTCACATGCCTTCGCCGCGCGGTTGGCGGACCGGCACATCACGGTGGCGGAATGGAGTCTGATGCGTGCGCTCTATGATCGCGCGCCGACGCCGCCCAGCCGTATCGCCGATGAGATGGGCATGACCCGCGGCGCCATCACCAAGCTGGCAGACAGGCTGATCGCAAAGTCGCTGATCGTGCGGGAGGCCAGCGCCGATGACGGCCGCGCACAGACGCTGGCGCTGACGGAGCGTGGCGCTGCACTCGTGCCGGATCTTGCCGAGCTGGCCGATCGCAACGATGCCGCGTTCTTCGGCAGTCTTGCGGATGCAGACCGGGAGGCGCTGCAACGGATCCTCAGGACCTTGGCGGAACAGGGGCAGATGAAAGCCATGCCGATCGCCTGAGCGCGCTTGCCAAAAGGAGAAGCCCTATGACCGATGATCAGAAGAGCGTTGCGCGTGCCTGCCTGGATGCGGCCGAGCAGGATGCCATGCCGTTTCCGGAGATTGTTGCGACATTGATCGGCGCGGGGTTCGAGGGTTATGCGATCGATCTGCGGCGAAGCACTGCCATTTACTATCTGCCCGACGGAGCCAGTGTCGAACTGGCCGCGCGCAGAGTCGATTCCCCGGTCGCACCGGCGCTCGACAGCGCGGGCCTTCTGGCTGCCATTCGGGAGGCCCAGCAACAGGTGCCGGGCTATTCCTATCTTGGCTTTTGCGAGAAAGCTGCCGTTGCGGGCTGTGCCAGCTACCATGTTTCATTCTCCGGCGCCCGTGCCCTGTATATCGGGCGCACCGGCGAAACGCATGTCGAACATTTTCCGGCGCCATGATGCCTTGCGCTGACCGATGGTCGCACCATGCTGGACAAATGCGGTCTCGAATTATATACCGGCCGATATGGAACAGCTTGCTATCAGGGGTCGACCCCGGGAATTCTGCTGCGAGGAGGCGCTTGCGGCTGCTTTGCGCGTGTTCTGGAGCAAGGGCTATGAAGGCGCTTCGCTGAACGACCTGACCGAGGCGATGGGCATTACCCGCCCGAGTCTCTACGCCGCCTTCGGCAACAAGGAAGCGCTGTTTCGCCAGACTCTGGATCTCTACGAGCGCGAGAAGCAGGCCTATATTGGCCCGGCGCTGGAGCGGCCGACGGCGCGCGGCGTGGTGAAGTATTTTCTGGATGGCGCGCTGGCGAACATTGCCGGCAATGGCGAGCCGTGCGGGTGCCTGGGCGTTATCAGCTCGACAGCTTGTGGCGCAGAGGCGCAATCGATTCGCGAGGAAGTGCTCAAGCGCGGGCGCATCGTCCAGCAAGCAATCATCGCACGCATGCAGCGGGCAATTGACGAGGGCGACTTCCCTGGACCTGCCGATGCAGAGGCGATCACCAAATATCTCGTTGCAGTTCTGCAAGGCATGGCCGTCATGGCCGGTGCCGGTACGCCGCGCGAGGAGCTGGAGCGGATTGCGGAGACGACTTTGGCGATGTGGCCCAGCCGCTAGGCGCGGTTAGAGAAAGACCGATTTTGCGCACCGCAAAATAAAATATCGGTCGGTACAAAAAAGCGGGTTGACCTGAGAGTTCCCGATTAATATACCGGTCAGTACAGAAGGCATGGGGGCATGCGCGGTCCATCCGGGCACGCTCCGCTTGCACGCTATAATTTGACAGCAATTTCATAGGTTCTGTTTTCGGAATGGATGCGCCGGTCGCGCGCTCCTTCCCGGATCGACCACACGCGTCTGCGATACGCGGCCTTGGAAGGCTTGGCTTTCCGGGATCGGAGGATCGTGTCCGTCAGGTGGGCAGGAGGAGACATGATGATGGCATATCTGGATCTGAGTGAATCAGGCGCTGCTGCCCTTTCTGCGGGCCGCGCCATGACCGATGAGCGCGCGACAACCGAGGGCCGGCTTGGCCCGGTGGAGTGGACCATCGTGAAGCTGGCGCGTGAGGACGGTCTGTCCTCGCTCCGCGAAGAAGGACGGGTTGGCCGCATATTGCGACTGATCTTCGGCTTCCGTCGCGCGACACCGCTGGCGAGCGAGCGGCTCGAAGCGTTGCGCCGCATGGCGGTGCTGAGTTGGCACCATGGCTACAACGTCGCCCCATCCGAGCTCGGCCGCTTTTACGCCGCCGGCTACGCCCCCCAACATTACGAGACGCTGCTCCGCCACATCGGCACGCAGCGCCTGACGACGAAGCGGAGGAACCGCCCATGAACATGTTGAAACGACTGACCCCTGCCGAGGCGACACCCATCGAGGGCGCGCCCTCGCGCCGCCGTGCCTTGCGCCGCGCCGCCTGGGTTGCGTTGCCGGTTCTTGCGATTGCAGGCGGTTATGCGCTGATGCGCCCGTCTCCGCCGGCGCAGGCCGCCATGGCACTGCCCACCGTCACCGTTTCCGCGCCGCTCGCGCGTGAGATCATGCTGTGGGACGATTATGTCGGCCGTTTCGAGCCGAGCCGTGCAGTTGAGGTGCGCCCGCGCATTTCCGGCCAGATCACCGCCGTGCATTTCAAGGACGGCCAGATGGTCCGCGCCGGCCAGCCGCTCTTCACCATTGATCCGCGCCCCTTCCAGGCGGCGCTTGCAGAGGCTCGCGCCGGTGTTGCCACCGCGCAGAGCGATCTGGCGCTTGCCCGCACCGATCTGGAGCGCGCTGAACGGCTGGTGGAGGTCGAGGCTGTCTCGCAAAGCGAGGTCGATCGGCTGCGCGCGCGCGTCGCCGCTGCATCCGCTGCCCTAGCCGGAGCGCAGGCGCGCGCCCGCAGCCGGGCGCTGGACCTTGAGTTCACCACCGTGCGCGCGCCGATTGCCGGCCGCATTTCGGATCGGCGCGTGGACGCGGGTAATCTGGCTTCATCGGGCGAGGGCGCTTCGGGCACCTTGCTGACCACCATCAACGCGCTTGATCCCATCTACTTCACCTTCGAGGGCTCGGAGGCGCTGTTCCTCAAGACCAAGCGCGATGCCGATGCCACGGCAACGCCGGTGGAAATCAAGCTGCAGGACGAGAATGCCTATCGCTGGAAAGGCAAGCTCGACTTCACCGACAACGGCCTCGATCCGCGCTCGGGCACCATTCGCGCCCGCGCCGTGCTGCCCAATCCGGACCTGTTCCTGACGCCGGGCATGTTCGGCAACATGCGCCTTTCGACCGGCTCGGCCACGCAGGCGCTGCTGGTGCCGGACACCGCCGTGCAGACAGATCAGGCGCGCAAGACGCTGCTCGTCGTCGGCAAGGATGGCACGGTTTCTGCCAAGGCGGTGGAACTCGGGCCGGTCGTCGATGGTCTGCGCGTCATTCGCGCCGGGCTCGATCCTGCCGATCAGGTGGTGATCGTGGGCACCCAGCTCGCCATGCCCGGCGGCAAGGTCCAACCGCAAAAAGGCCGCATTGAGCCCGAGGCGCAGGCAGCCACACCTGCCGCCGCGACCGCGCTCATGTCCGGCCAGGCCACTTTCACGCGCTAAGCGCTGCCCCGAGGAGGGCTCCTCATGCGTCTGTCCCGTTTCTTTATCGATCGGCCGATCTTCGCGGCCGTGATCGCGGTGATCATCATGATCATCGGCGCGATCAGCTATTTCTTCCTGCCCGTCTCGCAATATCCCGAGGTCGTCCCCCCGACCGTGACGGTTTCCGCCATGTATCCCGGCGCTTCTGCCGAGACGGTGGCGGAAACCGTTGCCAGCCCCATCGAGCAGGAGATCAACGGCGTTGAAAACATGCTCTATCTCTCGTCACAATCGACGGGTGATGGGCGCGTGGTCATCACCGTGACCTTCAAGCAGGGCACGGATCTCGATGAGGCGCAGGTTCTCGTGCAGAACCGCGTCGCCATTGCCGAGCCGCGCCTGCCGGAGGACGTGCGGCGTCTCGGCATCGTCACCAAGAAGACCTCGCCGGACTTCCTGCTGGTCGTGAACCTCATTTCGCCAGATGGTTCGCTCAACCGCGAATATATCTCCAACTACGCGCAGACGCGCATCAAGGACCGGCTCGCCCGGATCGATGGTGTAGGCGACGTGCAGCTGTTCGGCTCACGCGATCTTTCCATGCGCGTGTGGATCGATCCACGCCGTGCCGCCTCGCTCGGCCTGACGGCAGGCGACATCGTGTCCGCGCTGCGCCAGCAGAATGTGCAGGTTGCCGCCGGCACGCTCGGTCAGCCGCCGTCGGGTGGCTCGGCCTTCCAGCTCAATGTCGAGACGCAGGGTCGCTTTACCGATCCGCAGCAGTTCGCCAATGTCGTCATCCGCACGGATGTGCAGGGCCGGCAGGTGCGCGTCGCCGATGTCGCCCGCGTCGAGCTGGGCGCGGAGGATTACGGCACGTCGGCCTATCTGGGCGACAAGGACAGCGTGATCATCCCCGTCTTCCAGATGCCGGGATCGAACGCGCTGGCCGCTGCCGAGGCGATCAAAGCCGAGATGGACGTGCTGTCCGCCGACTTCCCGCAGGGGCTGGAATATCGCATCGTCTACAACCCTACCGAGTTCATCCAGAAGTCCATCGACGAGGTCGTGAAGACGCTCATCGAGGCCGTCATCCTCGTCGTGCTCGTCATCATCGTCTTCCTGCAGAAATGGCGGGCGGCGCTGATCCCGGTGCTGGCGATCCCGGTCTCGCTCATCGGCACCTTCGCGGTGCTGGCGGGCATGGGCTATTCGATCAACAATCTCTCGCTCTTCGGTCTCGTCCTCGCCATTGGTATCGTCGTCGATGATGCCATCGTGGTGGTCGAGAATGTCGAGCGCAATCTTGAGAACGGGATGAGCCCGCTCCAGGCCGCGCGGACCTCGATGGACGAGGTGGGCGGCGCGCTCATCGCAATCGTGCTGGTGCTGTGCGCCGTGTTCGTGCCGACGCTGTTCATTGGCGGCATGTCGGGTGCCTTCTACCAGCAGTTTGCCGTGACGATCTCGGCTGCGACGATCATCTCGCTCGTCCTGTCGCTCACCCTCTCACCGGCCTTTGCGGCGCTGCTGCTGCGGCACCGCCACGCCCTGTCGGAGGGCGCACCACGCTGGCGTCAGCTGATCGAGCGGGCGGGCGATGCGTTCAATCGCGGGTTCGACCGGTTCAGTGCGCGCTATGCAAGCCTGACCGCGCGGCTGGTCCGCCAGCCCAGGAAGATCATGGCCGCTTATGCCGGGCTGATCGCGCTCACGGTCGGCGCGCTGGTCTACACGCCGTCGGGCTTCATCCCGGCGCAGGATCAGGGCTATTTCTTCACCATCATCCAGTTGCCGCCCGGCTCGGCAACCGCGCGCACCGACGTGGCGATGAAGAAGGTTGCCGAGCGGATGCTGCCCATTCCGGGCATCAACAACGCCGTCATGCTCTCGGGCTTCGATGGCGCCTCGGAGACGCGCAACGCCAGCTCGGCGGCGGCCTATTGGGTGCTCGATGATTTCGACGAGCGCGCGGCCAAGGGCCAGACCATCGACAAGCTGATGGAGGAAGCCCGCAAGGCCACTGCCGACATCACCGAAGCGCGCCTGATGATCGTCAAGCCACCGCTCATTCGCGGCATCGGCTCGGCCGGCGGCTTCCGCATGATGGTGCAGGATCGTGAAGGCGCCGGTGCCAAGGCGCTGGAGAAGGTGGCCTATGGCGTCATCGGCCCGGCCAACCAGACTCCCGGCCTGTCCTTCGTCTACACCTTCTTCGATACAGCGACGCCGCGCATCTTTGCGGACATCGACCGGGAGAAGGCGCAGATGCTGGGCGTGCCGCCCGAGCGCGTGTTCGAGACGCTGCAGGTCTATCTCGGCTCGGCCTTCGTCAATGATTTCAACCTGCTTGGCCGCACCTATCGGGTGACCGCGCAGGCCGACGAAGCCTTCCGGCGGACCACGGCGGACATCGCGAACCTCCAGACGCGCTCGGACTATAACCAGATGGTGCCGATCGGCTCGATCGCGACCTTCCGGGATACGACCGGACCGTATCGGGTACAGCGCTACAATCTGGCGCCTGCCGTTGCCATCGATGGCGATACCGCGCCCGGCTTCTCCTCAGGTCAGTCGCTGGAGAGCATGGAGCAGATCGCCAATGCCAGTCTGCCCCGCGGCTTCAGCCATGAGTGGACGGGCATTGCCTATCAGCAGAAGACGGCAGGCAATACCGCCGGTCTCGTCTTCGGTCTGGCCGTGCTGCTCGTCTTCCTGGTGCTGGCGGCGCAATATGAGAGCCTGGTGATGCCGCTCGCGATCATCCTGATCGTGCCTATGTCGGTGCTGGCGGCGCTCATCGGCGTCAATCTGCGCGGCATGGACAACAACGTCCTCACGCAGATCGGCATGATCGTGCTCGTGGCGCTTGCGGCCAAGAATGCGATCCTCATCGTCGAGTTCGCCCGGCAGGGCGAGCAGCAGGGGATGAGCACGCTGGATGCGGCGGTCCATGCCGCCGGGCAGCGCTTGCGGCCGATCCTGATGACCAGCTTCGCCTTCATCCTGGGTGCCGTGCCGCTGGTGCTCGCCACCGGAGCGGGTGCGGAGCTGCGGCAGGCGCTCGGCACGGCGGTGTTCTTCGGCATGGCCGGCGTCACCATCTTCGGCCTCATCTTCACACCCACTTTCTACGTCGTGAGCCGCGCGCTTGGCGACCGGATCGCGCGCCTGCGCGGGCGCTCCGGTGGCGATGCCGTGCCGGCCCCCGCCGAGTGAGTGAGGAGGATCATATCATGACTGCTCATCGCATCTTCGCACCTCTTGTTTCCGCGCTGGCGCTTTCAGCGTGCGCGGTGGGGCCGGACTACGTCGCCCCAACGCCCCCCTCGGCGTCCTCCGGCCCCTTTATTTCCGCCGCGTCCCCGGCCTTTGCGTCGGCGCCGGTCCGGTCGGACTGGTGGCGGCTCTATGAGGACCCGGTGCTGGACGGGCTGGTCGCAGACGCGCTGGCCGCCAATACGGATGTGCGCATTGCGCTCGCCCGGCTGGAGAAGGCCCGCGCTGGCCTTCGTGGCGCACGGGCGGATCGTCTGCCGAGCACCGACCTCTCTGCCGGGGGCAATTATGGCCGCTTGCCCGCCGCGCAGCGCGCGCCCGGCGCACCGCGTGAGGACTGGGCGCTCGATGCCGGGCTTTCCGTTGCTTACGAGGTCGATCTGTTCGGCCGGGTGAGCCGGGGCGTGGAGGCTGCGCGCGGCGATGCCGATGCGGCCGCCGCCGATGCCGATGCGGTGCGCGTCGCCGTCATCGCCAGCACCACCCGCGCTTATGCCGATGCTGCCTCGGGCGCGGCGCAGCTTGCCGTCAATCGCGAGATCGTCGGCCTGCTTGATCGGTTGCTGGACCTCACGCGCCAACGCCGCGAGGCCGGGCTGGCAACCACGCTCGATGTCTCGCGTATCGCCACCCTGCGCGATCAGCGTGCAGCGAATATCCCGCAGATCGAGGCCCAGCGGCAGGCCGCGCTCTTCCGCCTCGCGACGCTCACCGGTCGCACGCCTGAGGCATTGCCGGAGATTGCCGGTCAGCGCGCCATCGGGCTTGAGATCAAACAGGCCATCCCGGTCGGCGATGGCGCGGCGCTGCTGGCTCGCCGCCCGGACGTGCGCGCTGCCGAGCGTCGCCTCGCGGCCGATACCGCACGGATCGGCGTCGCCACGGCGGATCTCTATCCGCGCATCACCCTGGGTGGATCGGCAGGCTCGACCGGCAATGACATCGGCTCCATGTTCAGCGCCGGCCCCTTGCGCTGGCTGCTTGGCGGCCTGATCAGCTGGTCCTTCCCCAATCAGGAAGCGGTGCGGGCGCAGATCGCCGGCGCTCGGGCGGACGGGGATGCCGCGCTCGCCGCTTTCGATGGCGCGGTGCTCAATGCGCTGGAGGAGACCGAGACGGCGCTCTCCAATTACGCTCGGGCGCTGGAGCGGCGACAGCTGCTGCAGGCTGCGCGCGATTCCGCCGGCGCTGCTGCCCGCATCACGCGCGCCCAGCAGCGCGAAGGCGCCATCGACTCCCTCGAGCTGCTCGATACCGAGCGGACCTTCGCCGAGGCGGAAGCGGCGCTCGCAGTGCAGGATGCCAGTGTCGCGCGCGCGCAGATCGATGTGTTCCGGGCGCTTGGCGGGGGCTGGTCCACCTAGAGGCGACCGGGCACACTCGACATCGTCAGCCGGTGATTTCCTGTTCGACGATCATCACGGACGGATACAGGATTGTCACTCCGCCAAGCAGGATGATGATCATGGCGAGGACGATCGCCGGCGTGCGACCGATCTTGCCTCTGCGCAGGGCCGCATACAGCAACCCCAGCAAAAGGGCTGCGACCAGAACGATGACGGCGACGGTAACGGTGACGGACATGGCTTGCTCCAGGGCTGGCGCCAGGGGCACGGCTTTGTGAAGCGACGGCACCCGAGGCAGCGTGGCTTCCGGGGAATGCCTGCCAGCAGCGATGGTTGCCTGATGCTCTGCCGCCCCGACCTGCTGGGTCCGTTGGAACAGCCTGCCATCCCGATGGTTCTCTAGCCGTAGCAATCGGGAAATCAGAGCATGTCGCAAAAGCATTCGAGAAAAGGCGCCCATCCCTTTCATCCTCCAGCCTACCAGGGGGACGAAGACAAGGATCGGTTGCCGCATGAGGGGCCTCCGGTGAAGACCCGCAGCGAAGGCAGCGATCGCGGCCGCAAGGCACCGCGGGAAGGTAGCGGCGTCGTTACCGGCTCGGGAGCGGAGGCTGGCGGCACGGGCAGGAGCGCCGGCGGCGAGAGTTACAGTGAGGATGCGGTCGGAGGCGGCGGTTCGGGCGTCATGCCCCGACCTCGCAAGCCGGGTTCGCCTGGGAACGGTTGAACGGCAAGCTTCAAGGCATGAAGGAGCCAGACGCATGATGGAGTCACAGAGCCCTCGTCCACCCCGGGACCCGAACCGCGTCACCTTGGAGGACAAGACCGATCTGCTCTATTGGACTGATCGCTTCAGCGTCAGCGAAGCCCGCTTGCGCGCGGGCATTGACGAGGTCGGCAACGATGTGGACGCGCTTGCCGATCTTTTCAACGAGCCGGGATGAACATGCAGGTCCGGCGTGCGGGCTGATCGGGACGCTTCACCATAATAAGCGAGGCGCGAGGCTTCCGCTGCCGCATGCCGACCCAGACAGCCGAATGAGGAAGATGCTAACGCCATCTTAATGCGCCGCTTTTACGCTGCCTGTCAGGAGTAGCAATTGCAGGCCTGTCAGCGTGGATGACCATTATTCCAGCGTGAGAATCGAGGCGATCGAAAGGGCGTTGTCGCGCCCGTTCGCGAAGATCGCGCTCGAGCCGGAGCTGGAGGCAGAGTATCAGGACCGCACCGCGCGAAAGAGGCTGATCACGATTGCCGGATGGCAAGGCGTCGCGGTCGTGGCGAACCTTGTTTGCCTGCCTCTGGATTATATGGTCGACCAGTTGCAGCTTGGTGTCATGCTGCGGCTTGGTGTCGTGACGCCGCTCTATTTCCTTGCGATATTCGCCTTGCTGCGTGGTGTTAGGCAGGTGGAGGCGATTGCGATTGTCCTGCCACTGGTCGCATTCGTCTCGACGGTCGCCTTTCTGGGCTTTCAGGTCGGTCCGCCACACAGTGATCGCTATTTGATGGCGACGGGGCTGATGCTCTTGTTCAACACCATTGTGGTGCCGACGTCCTTTCGGCAGGCCTTGACGGCGGTGTTGCTCGCGGCCCTGACCATGTTTGCGCTCGCTTATCTCGAGAAAGGTCTGGATGCCGACACGGTCTCCTTATGTGCGTTCATTGCAGGAGGATCGGTCCTGCCGCTCATCGTGCGCTTCCGGGCGGAAAAGGGGTCGCGGAACGCATTTCTCGTCGACTTGCGGGATGAACTGAAATCCGCCCATCTCGTCGCGCTGACCAAGGCGCTGGCGGAACTGGCGGATACAGACCCGCTGACCGGCTTGCGCAATCGACGCAGCCTGTCCGAGACGCTCAACCGCAAATGGGCGGAGGCCTGTGCGCGGAACGACTGGTTCGGCATACTCATGATCGATATCGATCGGTTCAAGCTGTTCAACGATACCGCTGGCCATGATGCGGGCGATCGCTGCCTAGAGAAGGTGGCGCAGGCGCTTCAGGTCGAAACGACGCGCAACGGCCATTATATTGCCCGTTTCGGCGGCGAGGAGTTCACGGCGATCATGCCCGGTATGGCGCCGGAGCCGGCACTCGAAGTTGCCGAGACGTTGCGGCGGATCGTGGAGGAGCTTGCGATTCCGCATCCGGGCTGCCCCGGTAACGTCGTGACGGTCAGCATTGGCGCTTCGGTGGTGCGATCATCGCCTCATGCCAGTGTGGAGCAGGTGATCGCCGCAGCGGACAAGGCGCTTTACCAGGCGAAGGCGCGCGGGCGAAACCGGGTCGCGCGTTCAGTGGACAGGCTTGGAGAGACGGTTCACCCGATCAGGAAGAAAGCGGGCTGAACATCGTCCTGCGGTGTCGAATAGCGGCGTTTCGCCGAGGTCGGCCGGCCACGCTTGCGCGCAGCCGGCCTGATCCTTCAATTAGAAGTCGTAGCGGACGCGCACGCCATATTCGCGCGGTGCGCCGTAGAACTCATTGTTACCGAACTGGCCCGAGACATATTCGTCGTCGGTCAGGTTGGTGCCATAGGCCTCGACGAGCAGATTGCCCTTTTGCACGCCCAGCCGCGCACCGAGCAGCCCGCGCGAGGGCAGCCGGTCGCTGATCGGCGAATAGCCGATATAGGTCCATTGCGGGCCGACATAGGCATAGCTCACGCTCGGCGTGATCTTCACGTCGCCCACCCACAGGTCGTAGCGCGCGCCCAGATTGTAGGTCCATTTCGGTGAGTAAAGGTTCTGTCCGCCGCTCGTGGTGCGCAGGAATGGCGTATAGTCGATGCAGGGATTCACCGGATCAGTCGGATTAGCGGTTTCTCCTGGCGCGCACTGGCGAACCGGAGTCAGGCCGGGATTGTCCCGGCTGAAGGCCCGCTGGTCGACGAAGGTGACGTCGCCCAGTTCCGAATCGACATAGGCAAGGCCGGCATCGAAGGTGAAGCCGCCAACGCGGGCCTGAACCTGCGCCTCGATGCCTTTCACGGTTGCGCCGGTCAGGTTGGTGGGCGCCGTCTGCGCGCTGGTGGTGTCCAGAATGTCGAACTGGAAGTTCTTGTAGTCATAATAGAAGGCGCCAAGCTGGGTGCGCAGCAGGCCGCCGAGCAGCGTGCCTTTCCAGCCGATTTCATAGTCGATGACCGTTTCCGGATCGAATTCAGAGATCGCGGAGTTGAAGCCGCCCGGCTTGTAGCCACGCGCAACGAAGGCGTAGAACAGATTGTTGTCGTCCGGCGTCCAGTTGAGCGAGACCTTGCCGGTCATGCGCCCGTCCTTGTGCTCGCCGCTCAGGTCCGCCACCGGCAGGCCGTCCGGCGGGAAGATGGGAACGCCCCGGCCGATGAGCACCGCGCCGCCCCCGGTGGCCGAAAAGTGCGAATAGCGGGCACCAACGTCCAGCGCCAGGCTGGGGGTGAGCTTGTAAGTCACCTGGCCGAAGACGCCGGTGGTGATCTTGTCATTGTCGATCAGGATGTCGGTGATGAACCCATCGGACTGGAGTTCGATGTCCACGTCGATGCGGTTGCGCTGATAATAGCCGCCGACGATCCATGAGAGCGTCTGGTCGGTCGGGGAGATGATGTTGAACTCCTGCGTCCACACTCGCTCGCGTACGAACTGATCCTGCGTCGAGACCGCGAGCCGCCCTACGTCAGCCGGCGTGTAGCGCGCGGCGTTGGTCGCGTCGCTGTCGTAGAGGTTGAAGATGCGCTTGTTCTGATAGCCGCTCAGCGAGCGCAGGATCACGCCCGAGCCAAGCTCGTAGCGCAGCTCGAGCGAGAGCTGGATGGCGCGCTCGTCATTCTTCGTGGGACTGTCGAAGTCCACGTCACGGATGCTGGCCGTGCGATAATCGGCATAAGGGGTGGCGGGGGATGGACGGTAGGCATAGCCGCCGCTGTCCTTGCTCGCCGCTTCCAGCTTGAAGAGCGCCTGGAAGGCATCGTCCGGGCGCCACAACGCGCCGAAGCGTCCGGCCAGCTCGTCGACCTTTCCTGCCTCGTTGTTGAGCGGACCAAGATCATCGTAGAAGGAATCGCGCTTGCGCCACTTGCCGGCGCCGCGAATGGCCAGCGTGTTGGAAAGAGGCACGTTCAGCGCGCCTTCCGCGCCGCGGGCGTCATAGCTGCCCACCGATCCCTCGATATAGCCTTCCAAGCCGGAGAGGCTGGGGTTGCGGGTGTTGATGAAGATCGCACCGCCGGTCGAGTTGGAGCCGACGAACGTGCCCTGCGGACCACGCAGCACTTCCACCGTCGCCAGATCGTAGAAGCTGTTGGTGGTGACGATCGGCGGCTGGAAGATGCCGTCGACATAGGTCGCGACGCCATTGGCCACCGCTGGCGATCCGCTGGCGAGGCCGATGCCGCGGATGTTGACGTTCTGAGTCAAGCCGGCGTCGGTCACGGAGAGCGAGGGCGCGACCAGCTGTAGCTCGTCGACGCGCGTCACGCCCTTGTCGGTCAGGCCTTCGCCTGAGAGCGCGGTTGCGGCGACCGCGACCTTCTGGAGGTTTTCCTCACGGCGCTGTGCGGTGACGATGATCTCTTCCAGCGCTTCGCTCTGCTGCGGCGCTTGCTGGGCAAGCGCAGGCGCGGCGGTGACGATGCAGGAAGTTGACGAAAGCAACGCCAGCAGCGTGCGCAGGGTGTTTGACTGTGTGTAGGACTTCATATCCTCCCTCTCCTGTTTCTCTATTGTGCGTTCCCGTCACCAGTTTCCCTTTGGGGCGGGCGCATGTTTTGCTTCCAGTTCAGCGGACGCCGCGTCTCCTGCCAAGGAATTATGCTTTTCGGCGGCTGGGTCGCTGCCGGGCAGAAGCAGGGTCGTTCACTGTCACCATTCTGTAAGAAGTTTCGTTTGTTTCGGCGATCCCTTTCGTTTAACCCAAAAAAGAAAACGGCCTGACTGTGGCAGTTCGCCCACAGTTATAACTGGGTGGGAATTTCATCATGATGAGCGGCTTGCGCGATCGTCTCGGCAATGGCCCCTCGATTCCCAGACAGAGTCACCTTGTAATCGATTGCTGAATCGCTGTCACGCGTTTACTGTGGCGTCGATTCCGGAGAGGAGCGGGAGGAAAGCGCAATGAATATGCATCGCATCTTGGTCATGCCCCTGGCGGCATTCATCGGCCTGTTGCCCCATCAAGCACGTGCAGCCGAGCCCGCATCCACCGATACAGCCGCTGCCGCCCGCTGCACTGCCCTCGCGCAGGCGATGGCGGGGCACTGGCCGGAGGCTTCCACCCGCCTGCTCAGCGCTACATTCAACGCCGCCGGCCCCGCACCGGTCCCGCCCGGCCCTCCGGGCATGACGCCCCCACCGGTCGAGCTGCCGGCGCATTGCGCGCTCGTCGGCACGATGCGCGAGCGCAGCGGGGTGGATGGCCAGCGTTATGCCATCCGGTTCCACCTGCGCCTGCCCGTCGCCTGGAACGGCCGCTTCTTCTTCTCCGGCGGCGGCGGCACCAATGGCGAGCTGGGCGATGCGATCGGCCGCCTCACCGCCGCGCCGCCCGCGCTGGCGCAGGGCTATGCCGTGCTTTCGCAGGACAGCGGGCATGACAATGCCACGAACAGCGATCCCGCGCGGGGTGGGCCGACCGCCTTCGGCTTCGATCCGCAGGCCCGCGCCGATTATGGCGGCACTTCGCTCCAGCCGGTGACGCTCGCGGCCCGCGCCGCGATCCGCCAGTTCTACGGCAGCGATCCGCGCAAGAGCTATTTCGTCGGCTGCTCCAAGGGAGGGCAGGAGGGCATGATGCTCGCCCAGCGCTACCCGGACCTGTTCGACGGGATCGTTGCCGCCGCGCCGGGCTTCTCGCTGCCCAGGGCCGCCATTGCCGAGGCGTGGAATACGCAAGCCTTCGCTTCCGTCGTGCAGGCCGCCGGCCAGCCGGTGACGCTCGCCAATCTGCGCGCGAGCTTCAGCATGGACGATCTCGCGCTCGTGGGGCAGGCCGTGCGCACCGCCTGCGACGGGCTCGACGGCACCACGGACGGGCTTGTCGCGGCCGTCGGCCAGTGCACGTCGGACAAGGTGCTGCCGCAACTGCGGGCCAGCCTGTGCACCGGCGCCAAGGCCGAGGGGTGCCTCTCGCAACCGCAGATCGATGCGCTGGTGCGCATTCACGAGGGCGCGCGGGACAGCAAGGGCAGGCAGATCTATCCCGGCTTCCCCTGGGATGCCGGCTGGGCGGACATGGGCTGGCGGATCTGGATGCTCGGCACGCCCGATGGCAGCGTCCCGCCGATCAATGTCGCCATGGGCCTGCCTGCGCTCGCCAGCGTGTTCATGACGCCGCCCGCGCTGGCTGGCGCCACGCCGGACGCGCTGCTCGCCTGGGCCATGCAGCTCGACATGGATCGCGCCGCCGCCGGCATTGCCGCCGTTGCGCCGCCCCTTACGCGCTCGGCCTGGCAGGACATCGGCGCGCGCTCGAGCGATCTCGATGGGTTCCGGACGCGCGGCGGCAAGCTCATCGTGCCCCATGGCGTCTCGGACCCGGTCTTCTCCGTGAACGATACGCTCGGCTGGTGGCAGGAGGTCGATGCCCGCTATCGGGACGGCGCGAAGGCGTTCGTGCGCGTCTTCCCCGTGCCCGGCATGGGCCATTGCCAGGGCGGCCCCGCCACGGATCAATATGACGCCTTCGGCGCCCTCGTCCAATGGGTCGAGGAGGGCAAGCGCCCGGATGAGCTCATGGGCACTGCTGGGCCGATGTCCGGGCTGAACGGCATCAAACGCCCCATCTGCGCCGCGCCCGCCATCGCCCGACGCACAAGCGAAACACAGGATCCGGCTGCCGTGCAAATTGCCTGCACCCAGCCGTGAGCAACGACGGCCGCGCCACTCCTCCCTCCTGGGCGCGGCCGTCGTTGTAATTGGGGAGGTGGGGCGATGCCCCGCCGTTCACTGAGGTCGCGGGGTGGCAGTGCCGGCGATGCTGTCCCGCCCGAGCTCAGCGTCGTGCGGTCACCAGCTTGGGGCTGGCAATGGCGAGGGCCGCGGCCAGTGCCAGGGCATCCTCGACGAATCCGGTCTTCGTCTGCCCGTAGCGGCGCATGGCAGCGCAGCGCAGGCGCCAGCCGATATAGGACGAGGCCACCGCGGTTCCCGCCGCCACCGCCGCGCCTAGAACACGCCGGCCGGGCGGAGCCAGCGCCGCGCCGGCATAGGCTGCCGTCACCCGTCGCACCAGAAGGCCTGTGGTCACGACCCGGTCCGGCGCGGACTTCATCTTGTCGCCCGCCATCTCGGCTGCGGCAAGGGAGGCCGTCCCCGCGGCGATAACCGGATTGCGAAGCAATCCCTGCAGCGGCAACGTGACCGGGATGTCCCCGGTTCGCGTGCCGGCGGCAATCGCTGCGAGAGGCGTGATGCCACGCTGGCCGGCCACAAGGCCAATGAGAAACGGTCGGATCATATCGGGACTCCACAAATAGGTCTGCTTTTGTAACCGATGTGGAGTGGGGTTGTTCCGGCGGTGTCGCCGGACGCTTTGCAAGGGTCGTCCGCGGGGGCCAAACTATGCCTGACCGGACGACGCTCAAACGACTTGCAGGCAGGACCTTTTACCAAATCGCGCGAGTGAATGTCGCCGAACGACCCCAATCAGGCACAGCGCCTCTACTTATAGAACCCCTCCCGCAGATTCACCCCATGCTCCAGCCACATGCGCATGGCGCAGAGCATGCCGGTCCAGCCCTCGCAATTGCCATAGGAGGCCTTCAGGCCGGCCTCGGTCTCGCGCCAGCCTTCCTCGCTGATCCGCACATGGGTGCGCCCGTCGTCCAGCGCGGCGAAGGTCATGGTCACGGTGGTGAGCGCGCGGCCCTGCGCGTCCGGTGTCACGGTGTCCTCGGCGCCGTCCCAGCGCAGCACGATGCGCTTGTCCTGCTCCACGTCGATCACCTCGACAGGGAAGGCGCCGGGGAAGTCGTGGAAGTCCCAGGTCACGGTCGCGCCCGGCTCCAATCGCCCCTGCGCGCCGCCGGTGGTGAAGAATTGGGAGAGGTGCGCGGGGTTCACCACGGCTTCGAACACCTCGTGCACCGGCTTGTCGATCCGCCCGCCAACCGTGAACTTCAGCTCCATCGTCCGTCCTTTCGCACCGGAAACATTGCGTGAGTCTCACCCGACTCTTGAACGTGCGACTCATATGTTATAAAAACATAACATGTCAACGCAGACCCAGATTGCGCCGGCCGATGCGGACCGCGATGAGGACGCCGCCGATGCCCTGTTCAAGGCGCTCGGCCATCGTGCCCGCCGCCGCATGCTCGATGCGCTCAAGGGCGGCCCGCAGACCACCGGCATGTTGTGCGCGCTCCTGCCGGAGCTGGATCGCTGCACGGTCATGCAGCATCTGGGCGTGCTGGAGAGCGCCGGGCTCGTCATTGCCGAGCGGCGCGGCCGCGAGCGCTGGAATCACCTCGATGCGCTGCCCATCCACGCGATCCACGAGCGCTGGATCGGCCCCTATGCAGCCTACGCAGCATCCATGCTCGCCCGGCTGCGCTGATTGGCGGTGCCGCCGGTGCCTTCCAGCAGGTGACAAAGCAGCGCGGCCCCCTTATGTGAGCCTCATGCCGACGCCGCTCCCCACAGGCACGACCACCCCCACCACCCGGACTAGCACCGGGGTCATCGGCACGCGCCTCCAGCCCTGAAGCGCGCGGATCCGAAGACCCCATCCGATCAGCGGACCGGGTCGCTCGTCCCCTCCCGGCCCGTTCCGCCTCTTCCAAAGTCTCCCGCTCTTGCCTAAGCGCAGGGCGCAACAGGAACCAGACCGATGACGCAACAGGTGAAGATCACGCTCCTTGATGGCTCGCAGCGCGAGGTCGCGCGCGGCACCACCCCGGCCGAGATCGCGGCTTCCATCGGCCCCGGCCTCGCCAAGGCGGCGCTCGCGGCGCGCATCGATGGCGAGCTGGTCGACATCGGCCGCCCGATCGAGGCGGACGCGCAGCTCGCCCTCGTCACCGCCCGGGACGAGAAGGACGCGCTTGAGCTCGTCCGCCACGATTATGCGCATATCCTGGCCGAGGCGGTGCAGGCGCTGTTCCCCGGCACGCAGATCACCTTCGGCCCGGCGACGGACGACGGCTTCTATTATGACGTCGCCCCGCCGGCGGACCACGGCCCCTTCACCGAGGACGATCTGCCTGCCATCGAGGCAAAGATGCGGGAGATCATCGCCGCCGACAAGCCGCTGCGCCGCGAGGTGTGGACGCGCCAACAACTCATCGAGCGCTGGGCCGGGCAGGGCGAGAGCTTCAAGGCCGAGTGGGCGGCCGCGCTGCCCGATGACGAGGAGCTGACCGTCTATTGGTCGGGTAGCGACTGGCTGGACATGTGCCGCGGTCCGCATCTGGCTTCCACCGGCAAGGTCGATCCGCAGGCGTTCAAGCTCACGCGCGTCTCCGGCGCCTACTGGCGCGGCGACCAGAAGAACGCGATGCTCTCGCGCATCTACGGCACTGGCTGGCTCAACAAGAAGCAGCTCGATGCGCATCTGCTGCGGCTGGAGGAAGCCGCCAAGCGCGATCACCGCAAGATCGGGCAGGAGATGGACCTGTTCCACCTCCAGCAGGAAGCGCATGGCAGCGTGTTCTGGCACCCGCAGGGCTTCGTCATCTGGCGCCAGCTCGAGGCCTATATGCGCCGCGCGATCGATGATGCCGGCTACAACGAAGTGAAGACCCCGCAGGTGATGGACGCCCGCCAGTGGGAGCAGTCCGGCCACTGGGGCAAATATCGCGAGAATATGTTCGTCATCCCCGACGAGGTGCCGAACGTGGAGGACGAAGGCCCGCTCGTCTCGGACGAGGCCGAGTGGATGGCGCTCAAGCCGATGAACTGCCCGGCGCATGTCCTCATCTTCCGCCAGGGCATCAAGAGCTATCGCGATCTGCCCCTGCGCATCTACGAGAATGGCTGCTGCCACCGCAACGAGCCGCATGGCGCGCTGCACGGCCTGATGCGCGTGCGCCAGTTCACGCAGGACGATGCCCACATCTTCTGCCGCGAGGACCAGATCGTCGATGAGGTCCGCGCCTTCTGCGCGCTCGCCGACCGCATCTACAAGGATTTCGGTTTCACCTATTCGATCAAGCTCGCGCTCCGCCCGGAGAAGCGCTTCGGCTCGGACGAGATGTGGGATCTGGCGGAGACGGAATTGCGCAACGCCGTCATCGCGGCCGGCCTCGCCACGGAAGAGTATGGGTGGGAAGAACTGCCCGGCGAAGGCGCCTTCTATGCGCCCAAGCTGGAATGGCATCTCACCGACGCGATCGGCCGCACCTGGCAGGTCGGCACCATCCAGTCGGACCGCGTGCTGCCCGAGCGGCTCGATGCGAGCTATGTCGGTGAGGATGGCGCCCGCCACCGCCCCGTGATGCTCCACCGTGCGATTTTCGGCAGCTATGAGCGCTTCATCGGCATCCTCATCGAGCATTATGCCGGCAAGTTCCCGCTCTGGCTGGCGCCGGTTCAGGCGGTGGTCGCGACCATCGTCTCGGATGCGGATGAGTATGCCAAGGCCGTGGTCGAGAAGCTGCGCGGCGCGGGCATTCGCGCCGAGACGGACCTGCGCAACGAGAAGATCAACTACAAGGTGCGCGAGCACAGCCTTGGGCGCGTGCCCAATCTGCTGGTCGTCGGCCGCCGCGAGGCGGAGGAGGGCACCGTTGCCCTGCGCCGCCTCGGCAGCGACGAGCACCAGAAGGTGATGAGTGTCGATGACGTCATCGCGCAACTGGTCGCCGAGGCCACGCCGCCGGACCTGCGGTGACCATCCGCGTCCGCAAGGCCACCCCCGCCGATCTTCCACGCGCGCTGGAGATCTGGCGGGCGGCGGTGGATGCGACGCACGGTTTCATCACCCCGCAGGACCGCGCCGAGATCGATATCATGGTGGAGCGCGAGCATCTGCCGACGGTGGATCTATGGGTCGCCACGGATGAAGCGGACACCGTGCAGGGTTTTCTCGGTATGGGCGAGGGCGAGATCGATTCGCTGTTCGTCGATCCCGCCATGCACGGCTGCGGCTTTGGCACGGCGCTGGTCGGCCACGCCTTAAAGCTGGTGCCGGGCGCAAGAGTCGATGCGAGCGAGCAGGCGCCGCAAGCCGTGGCGTTCTATGAAAGGCGGGGCTTCGTCCGCACGGGCCGCTCGGAGACGGACCCGGCAGGGCGGCCATATCCGCTTGTTCATTTCAGACATTCAGCGTGACGGTCAGGCGCCCGTCGGGTCGGATTGGCACTCATCGTCAATGGGAGCGCGGCCCTTGCCCTGCGGCGCATGCGTCCCTAAATGCACCGTGCACAATACTGTGGCCTTCGTGCCGCAGTCCGTCTCGTGCCGCGCTACGGCCTCTTTCCGTTCCCATGGAAAACCGGTATGGTGCGCGCCTCGCATATTTGAATTGGCTACAGGAGAAACTGCTATACGTCCCCCTATGATGCGCCGTCCGATGGCGCCACAGCCCGCGAACGGCCCCCGCTACAATGAATTCATCACTGTGCCCAAGGTGCGCGTCATTGATGAAGAGGGCGAGAATCTGGGCGTGATGTTCACGCGCGAGGCCATCGAGCAGGCGGCGGACGTCGGTCTGGACCTGGTGGAAGTCTCTCCCAATGCGGACCCGCCGGTCTGCAAGTTCCTGGACATCGGCAAATACAAGTACGAGGCCCAGAAGAAGGCGAACATCGCCCGCAAGACCCAGAAGACGCAGGAGATCAAGGAGATCAAGATGCGTCCGAACATCGACGATCATGATTATGATACGAAGATGAAGAAGGTCTTCGACTTCATCGAGGAAGGTGACAAGGTGAAGGTCACCCTGCGCTTCCGTGGCCGCGAGATGGCGCACCAGCAGCTTGGTATGCAGCTTCTCCAGCGCGTCGCCGAGAATACCGCCGAGGTCGCCAAGGTCGAATCCTATCCGCGCCTCGAAGGCCGGCAGATGCTCATGGTGCTCTCGCCCAAGGCGTGAACGCCACCCGGATTAGAACGGACAGGGGGTGTGCCGCGTGCGCACCCCCTTTCGTTTAAGCCGCACTGAGACAGACTCGCGCCGGCAAGGTCATCCCCGGTTGACCCGCGCGCTGCCTGCGATCAGATGGCAACGCCATGACCGATGCCACGCCTCTCACGCTCTTCAACAGCCTGACCCGCCAGCTCGAACCGTTCGAGCCCGTCCACCCCGGTGAGGCGCGCGTCTACAGCTGCGGCCCGACGGTCTATAATTATCCGCACATCGGCAACATGCGCGCCTATGTGTTCGCGGACACGCTGGGGCGCACGCTCAGCTTCAAGGGCTACAAGCTCACCCACGTCATCAACATCACCGACGTCGGCCACCTGACCGACGATGCCGATGCCGGCGAGGACAAGATGGAGAAGATGGCCGCGCAGCAGGCGCAGTCGATCTGGGACATCGCGAAACACTATACCCAGGCCTATTGGGCCGACGTGGCGGCGCTCAACATCCGCCAGCCCGCGCATTGGTCGATTGCGACCGATTATGTCCCGCAGATGATCGCTTTCGCGCAGAGCATCGCGGACAAGCATTGCTACGAACTGCCGAGCGGCCTCTATTTCGATACCAGCACAGTGGCCGATTATGGCCGGCTCGCCCGCGCCGCGACCGATGAAGGCGAAGGCCGCATCGATCCGGTGGAAGGCAAGCGCCATGCCGCCGACTTCGCGATCTGGCGCAAGACGCCGCCGGGCGAGAGCCGCCAGATGGAATGGGATTCGCCCTGGGGCAGGGGCGCGCCGGGCTGGCATCTGGAATGCTCAGTGATGAGCCGCGCACTCCTCGGTCTGCCTTTCGACATCCACACCGGCGGCATCGATCATCGCGAAATTCACCACCCTAACGAGATCGCCCAAAATCAGGCGATCCAGGGCTATGATGCAGAGCACGGCCATCTCGATTGCGCCGTCCACTCCGGCGCGCGTTTGTGGATGCACAATAATTTCCTGATCGACCGTACCGGCAAGATGAGCAAGTCCTCGGGCGAGTTCCTGCGCCTGCAACTGCTCATCGACCGGGGCTATCACCCGCTCGCCTACCGCATGATGTGCCTGCAGGCGCATTATCGCTCGGAGCTGGAATTCAGCTGGGAGAATCTCGGTGCGGCGCTGACCCGGTTGAAGCGCATGCTGATGAGCGCGGCGCCCCTTCGCGACGTCGCTCCCGCCGATGCCGTGCGGCACCCGAAGCTCCAGCCATTGCTGGCCCGTTTCGAGGCCGCCGTCAGTGACGATCTCAACACGTCCGTCGCGCTCACCGTGCTCGATGAAGTGCTGGCCACAAAGAAAGTACCGGCAGAAGAAAAGCGTGCGCTGGTCGAGACCATGGATGCCGTTCTTGGCCTCGCGCTGCTCACGCTGGACCGCGAAGCGCTGCGCCTTCGTCCGAAGGGAGCCGCGATTGAGGAGAGTGCCATCGAAGCGCTGATGGCTGAGCGCAAGGCCGCGCGCGCGGCGAAGGATTTTGCTGCCTCGGATGCCCTGCGCGACAAGCTGATCGCATCCGGTGTCGAGGTCATGGATGGCGATCCGCTCGGCTGGGAATGGAAGCTCGACCATGGCGCATAAGCCGCTCATCGTCCTGCCGGAGCGTTATCGGTCGCCGCTGGAGGCCCTGTTGGGGGACACCCTTGCCGAGCGCGTGACATTGCGCGGATTCACCACGCTCGAGGAGGCGATGGCGCTGGCGCCGGAGGCGGACATCGGCTGGTTCGATGAATTTGCCGGCGGGATTTACAGCAAGGGGCCTCGTGCAGCCGTCAACGCGCGGTGGATCAACACCGTGATTGTGGGGTTCGACGCCTTCCCCATCGACGAGATGCGCGCACGGGGCCAGATCTTCACCAACGGCGCAGGGCTGATCCCGGATGTGATCGCCGATTATGCCGTGATGGGCGCGCTCACGCTGGCCAAGCGGCTGGACGAGGTGGTGCGTGCACATGACCGGCGTGAGTGGTTGAGAAAGCCGCCCGGCACGTTTGAGATGCGGGGCACAAAGGCCTTGATCATTGGCTATGGCGCCATTGGCAAGGAGATCGCAACACGCTTGCAGGCCTTCGGCGTAGAGGTCACCGGCGTGCGTCGATCCGCCGATGCGTCGGCCTTCGTTATCGGCGCGGACGAATGGCGTGGGCGTCTCGCCGAATTCGACTGGATCATCATTAGCGCCCCGAACACGGCGGAAACCAAGGCCATGATCGGGCCGGAGGAACTGGCCGGGATGAAGCCGGGCGCGCGACTCATCAACGTCGCGCGCGGCGACCTTGTCGACCAGCCTGCACTCATTCGGGCGCTTGAGAGTGGGCACCTTGCTGGCGCGTTCCTGGATGTCACCACCCCTGAGCCGCTGCCGTCGGATGACCCGCTCTGGCGCGCGCCCAATGTCCTCATCACCATGCATCTCTCTGGCCCGAGCCAGAACAGCATGTTCGAGCGCGGCGCCGCGCGTTTTATGCGCAATCTGCAGCATTATCTCGCGGGTGAGCCCCTCGAGCATGTCGCCGATCTGACGCGGGACTACTGACCCTCCCGTGACTGGCCGGGCTACGCGCTGACAGGCGCTGCCGTCTCCATGCGGGCAGCTTCGATCGCTTCACTCATATTGGCGCGATAATGCACGTGCGGCGGGCGGACATTATGTGTGAGCAGCATCCGCCGCACCGCGGGTCGGGCACCGGCTATATAAAGCTCAGCACCACGCTGGCGCACTTTGCGGGCGAAGGCTTCTATCGTCGCCGCACCAGTGGAGTCGAGCATCCCCACGTCCGCCATGTTGATCACATAGGCGCGGGTGTGCTCGTCGAGCCGGTCCAGCATGGCCGAGACCGCGCTTGCGGCGCCGAAGAAGAACGCGCCCGAAATGCGACACAGCACGATGTCCGGATCGGCAGGACGGCCGCCTTCATATGGGCTGCGAGGCAATTCACTGTCCGGTCGATCCACCTCGATCATGCGCTCACCCGTCTCCACTTCGACAGACTGCGCCATGCGGTTCAGGAAGATCAGCGTACCAAGGCTGAAACCGACGAGAATGCCCAGCGCCAGATCGTGGAAGATCACGAGGCCGAAGGTGACGACCAGCACCAGCGCGTCCCCGCGCGAAGTGCGGATCAGCGTGGCGATATGGTCGCGCTCGACCATGTTCCAGGCAACGGTTGCCAGCACCCCGGCCAGCGCCGCGAGGGGAATGTAACTGGCGAGCGGTGCGGCCACGAGCATGAAGGCCAGAATGAACAGCGCGTGGAGCATCCCGGAGACCGGTCCACGCGCACCTGCGCGCACATTGGTCGCCGTGCGCGCGATCGTGCCGGTCACGCACATGCCGCCAAAGAGCGCGCTCGCGCAATTGGCTGCGCCCTGGGCGACCAGCTCGCAATTGGATCGGTGCCGCCGGCCACTCATGCTGTCCGCGACCACGGCCGAGAGAAGGCTCTCGATGGCGCCGAGCAGCGTGAAGGAGACGGCGGCCGGCAGCAGCGCAAGGATGCGCGCGGGCGAGAGATCCGGCAGGGCCGGGGCGGGCAGGCCGCGCGGGATGCCGCCGAATTTTGAGCCGATCGTCTCGACCGGCAGGTGCAGCAGCGCCGCGAGCGTGGCCGTGACCAACGCGGCGATGAGATAGCCCGGCCAGCTGGGCCGCCATTTGCGGCAGCCCAGAATGAGGGCGATGGCCAGCAATGCCAGTGCTACGGCAGCAGGGCTTGCCGTCGGCATTGCTTGCGCCAGTGCCTCCAGCTTGGGCAGCAGCGCGCCCGGCTCCGGCCCCGCGAGGGTTAGGCCCGCTAAGTCCTTCAGCTGGCTTGCGAGGATGACGATGCCGATGCCTGCTGTGAACCCCACCGTCACCGGGTAGGGGATGAACTTGATGAATGTGCCCAGCCCAAGCCAGCCCACTGCCATGAGCATCAGGCCGGAAAGAAAGGTCGCGATCAGCAGCCCCTCCAGCCCATGCTGCGCGACGGTCGCCGCGACCAGCACGATGAAGGCGCCCGCCGGCCCGCCGATCTGGAAACGGCTGCCGCCAAGCATCGAGACGACGAAGCCGCCGACAATGGCGGCATACAGCCCGCGCTCTGGTCCGACGCCAGACGCAATGGCAATCGCCATCGACAAGGGCAGAGCAACGATGGCGACGGTGAGCCCTGCCATTACATCGGCCTTGAGGCCGGTGGCATTATACCCCTCGCGCAAGACCGTCACGAGCTTGGGCGTGTAGAGCTCCGCAAAGCTCGGCTTCTTTGCGCGCGCGGTCATGGCTCTGTCCGGCTTTCCGGCCATTTGAGCCGGACGCCCCGGCCGCCGCCGTGGCTCGGCGCGTCATCCCCGATCAGCTCGACCCCGCCCCGCGATAGTGCCTCGACCACCTTGACGAGGCTGTCGACATTGCCGCGCACATTGCCGTCGCTGGATTCCATGCGCTGGATTGTCGGCAGCGAAATGCCGGAGAGATCGGCGAGCTGGCGCTGGTCGATGCCGAGCAGGGCGCGCGCGGCGCGCATCTGAGCGGAGGTCATCATGGGGCAGGTCCGTATGGGGCGTGAGAACTGATATATAGAACATCAATATCGATGCATCAATATGCGATAATCATCGGTCAGCGATCATATGTGGCCGTTGTTGCGCCTCTGACATGGATCTGAATGTCCCTGTCTGCGGCGCTGTCCTACAGGCCGCTGCTTCTGCAATGGTCAGCCCTATGCCGATTCGCGCCCCGTCCCGATCCTTCCGACGCCCTTCGCGGCAGCGTTTCAATTGGCTTGGGGAGGCGAAATAAATTTGTTTACCCCGTAACCTTCGTAACCTTCCGAGCGCTCAATAGGTGGTGCCCGGCCATGCGCCTTGCCTCTCGGGCACCAAAAGCGTAGGGGCTTGCCCCTTGTCCGCCACACCCCATCTTGTGGTGCACATGCGCTTGGAGTTTTGAAAGTCATGACGGCGAAGTGGTCGCCCGCAAGCTGGCGGGATCATGAAGGGTTGCAAATGCCTGTCTATCGCGATGCTGCGGCACTCGCGGCAGCTGAGGCGCAGCTTGGGACCTTTCCGCCGCTCGTCTTTGCAGGCGAAGCCCGCAATCTGACGAATGATCTGGCCAAGGTCGCCGCAGGCGAGGCCTTCCTTCTTCAGGGCGGGGACTGCGCTGAGTCCTTCGCTGAGTTCCATCCGAACAACATCCGCGACACGTTCCGCGTGCTGCTGCAAATGGCTGTCGTCCTCACCTTCGCCAGCAAGCTGCCGGTGGTGAAGGTCGGGCGCATGGCTGGCCAATTTGCCAAGCCGCGCTCGTCCGGAACCGAGGCAATCAACGGCGTCGAGCTCCCCAGCTATCGCGGCGACAATGTGAACGACATCGCGTTCACGGCAGAAGGCCGCGAGCCTGATCCGGCACGTATGATCCGCGCCTACAATCAGTCTGCTGCAACGCTCAATCTGCTGCGCGCTTTCTCGACGGGCGGCTATGCCAGCCTCGACAAGGTGCATGGCTGGATGCTTGATTTCATGGGCCGCAGCCCGTGGGCCAAGAAGTTCAGCGAAATGGCCGATCGCATCGGCGAGGCGCTTGAGTTCATGAAGGCCTGTGGCCTTTCGCCGGACACGGTGCCCCAGCTTGGCGGAACCAGCTTCTACACCAGCCATGAGGCGCTGCTGCTGCCTTATGAGCAGGCCCTGACCCGTCAGGATTCCCTCACTGGCCAGTGGTATGACACCAGCGCGCACATGCTCTGGATTGGCGACCGTACGCGCTTCGAGGGCTCGGCGCATGTCGAGTATTTGCGCGGCATCGGCAATCCCATCGGCATGAAGGTCGGCCCGAGCCTGCAGCCGGACGTGCTGCTGCGCCTGCTCGATACGTTGAACCCGCGTCGCGAGGCGGGGCGGATCACGCTCATCACGCGCTACGGGCATGACAAGATCGAAGGTGCGCTGCCGCCGCTGGTGCGCGCCGTGATGCGGGAAGGTCATCCGGTCGTGTGGTCGTGCGATCCGATGCACGGCAATGTCATCAAGGCGGCCAATGGCTACAAGACGCGCCCGTTCGAGCGCATCCTCGCCGAAGTGCGCGGCTTCTTCGCCGTGCATCGCGCCGAGGGCAGCTTCGGCGGCGGCATTCATGCTGAGATGACTGGCCAGAACGTGACCGAATGCACCGGCGGTGCCATCGACGTGACCGAGCAGAGCCTGGCGGATCGCTATCACACGCATTGCGATCCCCGTCTCAATGCGGCGCAGAGCCTCGAACTGGCGTTCCTGCTGGCCGAGATGCTCAACGACGAGCTGGCGGAGCGGCGCAAGCAGGCTGCCTGATGCTTTTTGGGTAAACCGTGGTCACGCCACGGTTTACCTCAAGGGGCCGGAAAAAGCGGCTTTCAAGCCTTTGTTCAGGCATGCCCCTTGCGCGAATTGCATTCTCTGCCAAATAGGTTGGTATGCTTTCGCAACGAACGCGATATTCCATCCGCGCGCTCCAGCACCTCGCGCGCCATTATGGCGAGGGGCCGATCCAGCTCACCGACATCGCGACCGCGCAGAATATTCCCGCGAAGTTTCTGACCGTCATCCTGTCCGAACTCAGCCGTGCCGGCCTCGTCGCGACGCGGCGCGGGCGGGAAGGCGGCTACTGGCTGGCGCTGCCGCCCATCGACATCCGCTATGGCGACATCTTCCGGCTCACCGATGGCGCCCTGGCGCTGGTGCCCTGTGCCAGCCGCTACGCGCACCAGCCGTGCAAGAACTGCCTTCCCGAAGAAGAGTGTGAATTGCGCCGGATCATGGTCAAGGTTCGTGATGAGACAGCGGCCATCCTTGACCGGCTGACCCTCGCGGACAAGTTTGAGGATGCAGAAGCGGATGCGCCGGCCTGAGTCCCATCCGAAAACATTTTCAAGGAGACCATATTGACCATCGTCCTGCACGGCACCCCCAATTGCGACACGGTGAAGAAAGCCCGCAAGTGGCTGGATGATCATGGCGTTGCTTATGACTTTCGCGATTACAAGAAGACGCCGCCCACGCGCGACGAGCTTTCCGGCTGGTCTGCGAATCTGGGCTGGGAGGTGCTGCTGAACCGGGCAGGAACGACTTTCCGCAAGCTACCGGAGGATGCGAAGACCGATCTGGACGAGGGCAAGGCGCTTTCGCTGATGGTCGAGCATCCCTCCATGATCAAGCGGCCTGTGGTGACTGGCGGTGGCGACACGCTCGTGGGATTCAAGCCTGAGCAATGGGCCGCCGCATTTTCCCGCTAATTTGCCCCAAGGGGTGACCTGGGAACGGCGGACGAGCCTTACGCATTTCTTCCACAAATAATTAGCTGGAAGGATACGCCATGAAGCTCGTTTTGATTGGACTGGTTACGGCCGGCGCGCTTGCCGTGTCGGGCTGCTCCACCTTGAAGGGCGCGGGGATCGGTGCCGCTGCGGGCGCGGGTACAGCCGCCGTGACGGATAATGACGTCGGCAAGGGCGCGGTCGTTGGCGGTGCTGCCGGCGCCGTGGTTGGCACTGTCGTCGACTGAGCGAACGGCAATCACTCGTGGTTGTGTGACAGAGCCTCGATGACATCATCCAGGCGCGCCGGGTCTCCGATCGCAATGACATCGCCGGCGCTGGCGTCGTTCAGCGGCTCGCCTGACCAGTCGCACATATGCCCGCCGGCGCCTTCGACCACCGGCACCAGAGCTGCGAAGTCGTGGAGCTTGAGGCCGGTTTCGCAGACAATGTCGACATAGCCGCTCGCGAGCAGGCCGTAATTGTAGCAATCGCCCCCATAAATCGGGCCCTGACCCATCCTGTCGCCCGACACTGCAGCGGCGAGCGCGAGATAATGCTCGCCCTCATGTGCACTGAAGAGGTGCGGGCTGGTCGTGGCGAGTTGGGCGCCGAGCAATTCGCGGCAGGAGCGTGTGCGCACTGGCTTCCCATTAAAAGTGGTCGGCATGCCCATGGCGCCCACCCACCGCTCGCCGCTGATCGGCTGGTCTATGATGCCGAGCACGGGCCAGCCATCCTGCATCAGCGCGATGAGTGTGCCGAAGATCGGCCGGCCCGCGATGAAGCTGCGCGTGCCGTCGATGGGATCGAGCACCCACTGCCGCGAGGCACCCTCGCGGACGGTGCCATATTCCTCGCCGATGATGCCCTCTGCCGGTCGTTGCTTCTCTAGCAGGGCGCGAATGGCCAGTTCCGCGGCCCGGTCGGCTTCCGTCACCGGCGAGGCATCGGCCTTGGATTCTATGTCGTAAGGCGCGCGGAAGAAGGGCCGGATTGCTGCGCCTGCCGCGTCGGCAAGGGCGTGGGCGAGAGCGATATCGTCAGTCAGAGCCATGGCGCTGCGCTACGGTCAAAGATGCGCGAGGGCCAGAGCTTTTCGTTCGATCCCCCTCGCTTCCGGCTCACGTCCGACGGCTAAAGTGTCATCCACCCGAGCCGTTCTTCATCATGATGATCAGGGAACGACCATGCGCCTGCTGATGTGGGCTCTGACACTTGGCTTCGCCTTCGGAGCCATGGGTCTGTGGCTGGACAGCCCATTTTATGGTGCGCGGAGCATCGCGCTGGGGCTGGCGTCGTTGGCCTTCCTGGCCTGCCCATTCCTCTGGGCAAGACCCGATGGTCTGGTGCCCGACGAGCTCGCCGTGCCCGGCAAGGCGCGGCTGATGCTTGCGCTCGCGCTAGTCTTTGCCGCGCCGCTGTTGCTGCCCTGGCAACTTTGGCTCTGATGCCTGTTGGCGCGGGCCGCCGGGCGGCTTATGCGTCAGGGGATGCCTGAGCTTCCTGAAGTCGAGACAACCGTAGCCGGCCTGCGCCAGGTGCTGGATGGCGCGCAGCTGACCATGGTCGAGCCGCGCCGCGCGGACCTGCGCTTTCCGTTTCCGCCGGACCTGCGCCAGCGCCTCACCGGCGCGCGGGTCACCGGCCTCTCCCGCCGAGCCAAATATGGCCTGATCGAGACCGACCGGGGCGATACGATGATCTTCCACCTCGGCATGTCCGGACGCTGGCGGATCGATCCGAGCGAGATCGGCAAGCATGATCATCTGCTGGTGGAGACGGCGAGCCATCGCCTTGCGCTCAACGATCCGCGCCGTTTCGGCTTCGTGCATCTGGTCGAGAGCGGCGCCATCAACGCTTATCCGCCCTTCGTCGCGCTGGGGCCGGAGCCGCTGGGCGAGGATCTGACCGCTGCCTTTCTGGCCGATGCGCTGGCCGGGCGGGGCGCGCCGATCAAGGCGATGCTGCTCGATCAGCGGATCGTGGCGGGACTCGGCAATATCTATGTCTGCGAAGCGCTGAACATCGCAGGGATCTCGCCAACGCGGGCGGCGGGGCGCATTTCCAGGGCGCGGCTTGCCCGGCTGGTCGATGCGATCCGGGCGGTGCTGATTGCCGCGATTGCTGCCGGCGGCTCTACCTTGCGCGATTATGCACGGCCCGATGGCGAACTTGGTTATTTTGCCAAGGACTGGCGGGTTTACGGGCGGGAGGGGCTTGTCTGTCCCTGCGGCGGCATCGTGAGGCGCCGGGTCGATTCGGGGCGCTCGACCTTCTATTGTCCGGCCTGTCAGAGCTAGTCGTGAGGATGCGCGCCGCCATGAAAGTGCTGCCTCTCGCCGCGCGGATCGCGGCCCTGATCGTCGGCCTGATTGCCTTTGCCGCGCTGGCCATCCGCTTTGCGGTGTCGCTGGAGCAGGCCGGATCGGCGCAGGCGGCAGCCTGGACGATGCTGCGCTTCTTCACGATCATCGGCAATCTGCTCACCTGCATCATCCTCTTCGGCGTGGCGCTGGGGGTGAAGGCGGCGGGCCATCCCCGGCGACTGGCCGGCATCATGCTGCTGATGGGACTCATCGGTGTCGTCTACGCTGTCCTGCTGCGCTCGACCGAAAATCTGAGCGGGCCGGCAGAGACATCCAACCTGCTGCTGCATTACATCGCGCCGCCCGCCGTGGCGCTTTACTGGCTGATCTTCGCGCCCAAGGGACGGCTGGTCTATTCGGATACGCTGCGCTGGGCGCTGCTGCCGATGGCCTATCTGGCCTATGCCCTTGGCCGCGCGCAGTTTGACGGACGCTACCCCTATCCCTTCCTCGATGTCGCCCGGCATGGCTGGATGCAGGTGGGCCTGACCTCGGCGATGATGGCCGCGGGCTTCATGGTGGTCGGCGCGGTGGTCGTCTGGATCGACCGGCGAATCGGGCGCCGTTGAGCGACATTGCTCGCGTTCGAATCATGCGTGAGCGAAAGCGCGTGACAAAGCGCTGCACTGGCGCGCGGGCATCATCGTTTCGCTGAGCAAAAAACCCGGAATTCCGGGCTTCTTGCAGCGGAACTTCTCGAACGTCGCGCATAGACGCCATGGAGAGTTTGAAAAATCTCTTCCAGAGATATACTACATCTCTGAATTTACGTGATAATTTACGGAGTCAAAGAGCGGCGAAGGCAGCCATCGCGTGTGAAGTTATGCGATGTTCCGCGCAAATAGGACAGCCCGACGCGCGCGTGCCTGCGCCGTCTCACAGCGGCGCGCAGGCGGCCTCCAGCCATGCCTTGTCCTCGCCTTCCAGCTGCGGGCCGACGATCTCCAGCGTGCGGGCGTGATAGGCATTCACCCAGTCGCGCTCGGCTGGCGTGAGCGCCTCGACCTCGATCAGTACGCGGTCGATGGGGGTGTGGCTCAGCGTCTCGAAAGCATACCAGGGCCGATCATTCTCGCCGGTGCCGCTCTCCACGACCAGCACGAGATTCTCGATGCGGATGCCGTAGGCGCCGGTCTTGTAATAGCCCGGCTCGTTGGAGAGGATCATGCCCGGCTGGAGGGGCTCATCGCCGCTGGCCGTTGCGATGCGCTGCGGGCCTTCATGCACGGAGAGGAAGCTGCCGACGCCATGGCCAGTGCCATGCGCGTAATCCAGCGCTTCGGCCCAGAGGAACTGCCGGGCCAGCACATCGAGCTGGCTGCCGCGCGTGCCTGCGGGGAAGCGCGCGCAGGCCAGTGCGATATGGCCCTTGAGCACCAGCGTGAAGCGGTGGCGCATCTCGTCGCTGGGCGTGCCGATGGCCATGGTGCGGGTGATGTCAGTCGTCCCGTCGCGATATTGCCCACCGGAATCGACCAGCAGCAGCGTGCCGCTTTCCACCGGGCGGCAGGTTTCCGCACTCGCCTTGTAGTGGACGATTGCGCCATTCGGGCCGGAGCCGGAAATGGTGTCGAAGCTCAGGTCCACCAGCGCGCCGGTTTCCTCGCGGAAGGCCTGCAAGCGGTCCGACACGCTGATTTCGGTCTGGCCGCCCTTTGGCCCTTCAATCGAAAGCCAGCGCAGGAATTTGGCCATCGCCGCGCCGTCGCGGGCCTGCGCTGCCTTGTGCCCCGTAATCTCGGTCTCGTTTTTCACGGCCTTGGGCAGCACGGCGGGATCGCGCAGCGGCTTGATCGTCGCGTTGGCCTTGTCGAGCGCCTCAAAGATTGCGGACACGGCCCGGTCGGGATCGACGGCGACGGTCTTGCCGGTGAGGCCGCCGAGCGCGGTTATGAACTCTGCGCGATCAAGAAGGGTCACTGCATTGCCGAGATGCGCGCGCACGTCCGCATCGATCTTGGCCGGATCGACGAACATCTCCGCCTTCCCATCCGCATGGAGCAGCGCATAAGCCAGCGCGACAGGCGTGTGCGTCACGTCCGCGCCGCGGATGTTGAAGGTCCAGGCGATGGAATCGAGCGCCGTCAGGACGGTGGCGTCCACATCCTGCGCCTTCATCCAGTCGGCCATGTCCGCCCGCTTGGCGGCACTGCTGCGCCCGGCGTAACGATCTTCATGCGGGATCAGGCGCGCCTTGCTGGGGTGCGGACGATCATCCCACACGGCATCGACGGGATTGCTTTCGACCGGGACGAGGATGGCGCCCTTCTTTGCGAGCGCGCTTGTGGCGTCCTCGACCCAGCGGCGGGTGTGCAGCCAGGGATCGTAGCCGATCCGCCCGCCCGCCGGTGCATGGTCGCCCAGCCATGCGGCGACGCTGGTCTGCGGCACGCTCTCGAACTGCCAGTGCGCGCCATCCACCTGATCGCGCACCTGCAGCGTATAGCGCCCATCCGTGAAAATCGCGGCTTCTTCCGGCAGCACCACGGCGCTGCCTGCCGAACCGAGAAAACCGGTCAGCCAGGCGAGGCGCTGGGCATAGGCGCCGACATATTCGGAAAGATACTCGTCCGTGAGCGGCACGACGAAGCCGTCGAGCGACTCGCGGGAAAGCTGGGCGCGCAGGGCGCGGAGGCGATCTTCATGGGTGGACATGCGTAAGCTGTTTTCCTCTTGGGCCCCGTTCGTCGCATTTTTGGGCTGTCGTTAAGATGTTTGGACCAACATAGGGCTTTCGCAACGGCTTGCCAGCACTTGCGGGCAGCTTTCGCCATTGATCAGACGCTGCTAAGAGCGAGATCAGAACCGGAGCAAAGATAAACACAATATGGGCGTCGCCGAGACCATCACCCTGACGCACAGCTGGCCAGTCTATGAGGCGAGCTGGCGGCTGCCGATTATTCCGCAGGAGCATGCGGGCCGGGCGGTGCTGGAAGCGCTGGGCGTGGGGCTGTGGAGTTGCCGGCTGGCAGACAATGCCTTGACCTGGTCTCAAGCGGTACACGATCTGTTTGGCATCCCCGTGGAGGAGAAGCTCACGCGATCGCTCGCGGCTTCACTCTATCTGCCGGAATCGCGCACGGCCATGGAAGAACTGCGGGCGTACGCAATTCGCCATCATCGCGGCTTTACGCTGGATGCGCAGCTGCGCCGCCCCGACGGAGACATCCGCTGGATGCGGCTGACCGCAGCGCCGGTGCTCTGCGAAGGGCGCGTCGTGCGGCTCACCGGCACCAAGCAGGACGTGACCGCCGAATATGAAGGCGAGGGGACCACGTCGATTCGTCAAACAACCGGAGCCTCGCGGGAACGCGACCCGGCGGTGCGCATTCCCTCAACTCTATAATTCTCCGCTGTTGAGCAGCCTGGCCGGCGCCCTCTCGTTTCGGCTCGACATTCAGGGCGCGGTCTTTCATGCCGATGGTTCGCGCCGTGGGGCGGCGTCTGCTACAAGGGTTGCAATGGATCGGATCACGGTTTCAGGATCATGGATGTCGGGTCGCGGGGGTTTGATCCGGGCAGCGGGTCGGCGCAATGCTTGATTGGCTCTCAGCTATAATCCAGGCGAACCAGGCGCTCATCGGCCTCGTCATCCTTGTCGGCCTGTTCGCTGCCTTCGTGCGGGAGCGCTATCCGGCGACCGTGACGGCGGTGCTGGGCGTCTGCGCCTTCCTCGTGACGGGGTTGCTGGACAGTGCCTCGCTGCTGCGCGCCTTTGCCAACCCCGCGCCGATCACCATTGCCTCCATGTTCGTGCTCTCGGCTGCGTTGACCCGCACCGGCATATTGGACGTGATCGGCAACTGGATCGTCGCGCGCGCGAAGGCGCACCCCATTCGGGCCATGGTGGAGCTGGCGCTGGGCCTGCTTGTGGCCACGGCGTTCATGAACAACACGCCGGTAGTCGTGATCATGATCCCGATCGTCCTGCGGCTGGCGGCGGCCATCAACGTCTCAGCCAAGAAGTTCCTTATTCCGCTTTCCTACATCGCGATGCTCGCGGGCACGCTGACACTGGTCGGCACATCGACCAACCTGCTGGTGGATGGTGTGGCGCGCGATCTGGGCATGGAGCCGTTCGGCATCTTCGAGATCACGCCGGTGGGCATCATCGTTGCGCTGGTGGGCACCGTGGCGCTGGCCATTCTCGGGCAGTTCCTGCTGCCGGGCGGCGACATGGCGCCCTATCACAGCGATGCCGACCGCGTGTTCCTGAGCGAAATCCGCATTCCCAAGGATAGCGCGCTGATCGGCAAGACCATGGCCGAAAGCGGGCTGCTCAAGCGGATGAGGCTGGTCAACGTCCAGCGCGGCAGCCAGATCGTCGAGGAGGCCGACGAGCCGCTGATGGCGGGCGACCGGCTGGTGGTGCGCGCCAAGCTGGCAGACCTGATGACCCTGCGCACGCACAAGGACATCGAACTGGGCATCGCCACGGTCGGCCAGGCAGCGGCGAATGCACCGATGGTCGTGGAAGCGATCATTTCGCCGGGCCATCCCAGCATCGGCACCCGGATGGTCGAAATCCCGTTCATGAACGTGCTGCCGGTGCGGCTGCTCGGCATCACCCGCCACCGCCATGATGCCGGGCCGACGCTGGCCGACAGCCGCATTCGCGCGGCCGACACGGTGCTGGTGACGGGATCGGAAGCCGCCATCAACAGCCTGCGCGAGAACCAGAATCTGATCGGCGTCCAGGAAACCGAAGGCGTCGCCTTCCGCCCGACCAAGGCGCCAATTGCCGTGGCGGCGCTGGCCGGCACGATCATCCTCTCCGCGCTCGGTCTGATCCCGATCATGGTCGCGGGCCTGATTGCGGTGGGTGTGGTCCTCGGCGCGCGGTGTCTGGACGGGGACGAGGCATGGGCCTCGATCAACGGCGATGTGCTGGTGCTGATCTACGCCATGCTGTGCGTCGGCACCGCGCTCGATCAGGCCGGCAGCATCACGCTTCTGGTGGGCTACATGCTGCCATTGCTGGAAGGGGCCAGTCCGCTCCTGCTGCTGTTCATCGTCTATTTCGCATCGAGCGCGCTGACCGAGGCGGTGAGCAACAATGCCGTGGCGGTGATCATGACGCCCATCGTCATCGGGCTGGGGACGAGCCTGGGCACCGACCCGCGCCCGCTGCTGATTGCGGTGATGTTTGCCGCTTCGGCCAGTTTCGCGACGCCGATCAGCTATCAGACCAACACGATGGTCTATGCGGCGGGCAACTATCGTTTCGCGGACTTTCTGCGCATCGGTCTGCCGATGAACCTGGTGGTCGGGCTGGTGACCTGTCTGGCGCTGGCAGCGCTTTACTGAGGGCATAAAGCCGGGCGGCATTGAGCGGCGCGGCGCGAGCGCCTATCTGGCGCAGATGACAGACACGCTCCAGCCGCCCGGTGCGGCGCAACGCCCCCACCGCACCATCCACCATAACCGCACGCTGGAGGATCCCTGGGCCTGGCTGCGTGATCCGGGCTATCCGGATGTGAAGGACCCCGATGTTCTCGCTTATCTGACGGCCGAGAACGGCTATTTTGAAGCGCATATGGCGGCGCGCAAGGGACAGGTGGATGCGCTGTTCGCCGAGATGAAGGGGCGCATCAAGGAAGAGGATCGCTCCGTGCCGCAGAAGGATGGCGCCTATGTTTACTGGAGCACTTTCGAGGCAGGGGAGCAATATCGCCGCCACTGGCGCCGCAAGGTCGGTGCGGCGGAAGACGGGTCGGCGGATGAGCTTATCGTCGATGAGCCGGCGCTGGCGGCGGGGAAGGACTATTTCCGGCTCGGCAGCGTGGCGATTTCCAACGATGACCGGCTGCTGGCCTATGCCATCGATGACAATGGATCGGAGCGCTACACGGTGCGCATCCGCAATCTGGAAACGGGCGAGATGCTGCCGGATGTGATCCCGGACGTGCTCTCGGCGCTGGTGTGGACGCGCGATGACAGCGCTTTGGTCTATGCGCCGGCCAATGCCCAGTGGCGCACCGACCGCGCGATGCTGCACCGCCTTGGCAGCGATGTGGCGCAGGACGTGATGCTCTATCACGAGGCGGACGAGGGCTTCCGCGTCTCGGTGGGCCTGACTTGCGCGGAAAACTGGATCGTCATCGCGACCGGGGACCATGTGACGAGCGAGGTGCGGCTGGTGCCGGCCGGCGATCCGACGGCGACGCCGATTCTCGTCTCCGCCCGTGTGCCCGAGCGGGAATATGACGTGGATGAGCATGAGGGCTGGCTCTACATCCGCACCAACGACACGCACCCGAACTTCCGCCTCGCACGCGCGCGGATCGAGACGCCGGACCAGTGGGAAGAGGTGCTCCCCGCCTCGGATGCGTTTTATCTGACCGATTTCAGCCTGTTCAAGCGCTTCTACGTGACCGAAGGGCGCGAGAACGGGCTCGATCAGGTCGAGATCCGTGACTATGCGACGAACACGGCCAAGCGCCTCGACTTTCCCGAAGCGAGCTATGTTGCCGGGCTGGATGACAATCCGGAATATGACGTCGACACGCTGCGAATGAGCTACGAGTCGATGGTCACGCCCGAGACGATCTTCGATTATCGGCTGGCGGACGGGCATCGCGAAATCCTGAAGGTGCAGGAGATCCCGTCCGGCTTCGATCCGGCGCTTTATGCGACGCAGCGGCTGACGATCACGGCGCGGGACGGGACGCCGATCCCGGTTTCGATCCTCCACCGCCGCGATTTTCCGCTGGATGGCTCCCGCCCGCTCTATCTCTATGGCTATGGCGCCTACGGCATTGCCATCGAGCCGGGCTTCGGGACGACGCGGCTCAGCCTTGTCGACCGCGGCTTTGCCTTTGCCATCGCGCATATCCGGGGTGGGGATGACCTTGGCCAGCAATGGTACAAGGACGGCAAGCTGGAGAAGCGCACCAACACGTTCAACGATTTCGTGGATGTGGCGAAGGGGCTGATCGCGCTCGGCTATACGTCGGCAGGCAAGATCGCGACTTCCGGCGGCTCGGCGGGCGGCGAGCTGATGGGCGCTATCGTCAATTCGGACCCGGATCTGTGGGGCGCGGTCGCCGCGCATGTGCCGTTTGTCGATGTGCTCAACACCATGCTCGACGAGACGCTGCCGCTGACGCCCGGCGAATGGCCCGAATGGGGCAATCCGATCGAGGATGCGGCTGCCTATGACCTGATCGCGAGCTACTCGCCCTACGACAATGTGAAGGCGCAGGCCTATCCGCCGATGCTGGTGACGGCGGGTCTCAACGATCCGCGCGTGACCTATTGGGAACCGGCAAAATGGGTCGCGAAGCTGCGCGAATTGAAGACGGACGATAATGTGCTGCTGCTCAAGACAAACATGGAAGCCGGGCATGGCGGCAAGTCCGGTCGCTGGGAATCGCTGCGCGAGACGGCGGAGGAATTCGCCTTCATTCTCTGGCAGCTCGGCATGGAAGAGGGCGCGGCGCGCGACGGGGGCCATGGGTAAGGCCTTCGAGCAGCGCTTCACGGCCGGCCCCGATGACATCGACATCATGGGCCATGTGAACAATGCGGTCTGGGTGCGCTGGATGGAGCAGCTCGCCACGGCACATTGGGAAGCGCTTGCTCCGCCGGAGGCGCAGGCCCGCTATGTGTGGGTCGTGACGCGGCATGAGATCGATTATCGCGGCAATGTGTCCGAAGGCGAGGACGTGCTTGCGCGGACCTGGATCGAAGAGCCGCCGCGCGGTGCCCGCTTTGACCGCCTGATCGCCTTCACCGGCGCGGACGGTGCACCCAAGGTGAATGCGCGCACGACCTGGGCGATGATCGACAAGGACACCGGTCGGCTGGCGCGTGTGCCCGGCGACCTGGCGGACATTTTTCTGGCCTGAGGGAGCAGCCCGAAGGACGCTCAGGGTTGCGGGCTCTGATCCGTTTCAGCCGGTTGAACGACAGGGGCGACGATGGGCGCGGCACGCGGTTCCAGAATAGCCGCAGCCTCGATGACATCGAGCGCCCGACGCGCTTCCCTGTAGCGGCGGGCCTGCTCAAGCCAGAGCTCGGTTTCCGGCTGCGTCGGCAGGGCAGCAATCTCGTCGATGGCGGCTTCCATCTGGCCGGCCTCCACGAACAGACGCGCGCGGGCAATGCGTTCGCGCAATTCCGGCGATGGGTCGCCGGCATGGCGGATAACCGCCAGCCCGCGCAGTTCACGCATGGCGGCGGACCACCAGCTTTCGGTGGGATCGCCGCGCTCGGCCGTGCTACGGACCGTTTCCAGGCCCTGCCGGAGCGTGGTGAGCGTCACCGGTTCCGCCGCCGCGTTGATGATTGTCGCGACAGCCTTGGGCTGGGCATCGCCGAACAGCAGGCGAAGCTGGCCCTCGACATAGCCGAGCGGCTGCCCGGCATCGAGCGCGCGCCGTGCGGCAAAGGCGATCATCATCGCTTCGGCGCGATTGGCGTGACCTGCAGCGGCCACGGCAGCGAGCGAAATGCGGTTCATGCGCTGCTCGAGCGAGAGGATGCGATCTTCCGGCTTTTCGGCTGCGACCGGGACGCCGGACTGGGCGGCGTCTGAAGATTGCGCGTCGACACCGGCATCGCTGCCATTCTGGGCGGCATTCATGTCGCCTGCCGTCAGGGACGGATCGCCACCACGCCCAATGGACAGGCTGTCCCAATTGGTCATAATCCAGGCCATGGCACCGAGGCCGAGGAGAAAGGCGAGGATCGAGCAGGCGACGATCAGCCGCAGCCGGCTCGGGCGCTGTGGTTGCGCCCAATCGGTTCTGTTGCCGCCACCGTTTTCCGGTGCGTTGCCGTCCATCTGTTCCGCCCGCTCCCTCAAGTGGCGCCTATACATAGCGAGGTTGCGAGGCGCAGCAAGGCGCTATCGTTCGGCTCTGGCGCTACGGTCACACGCCGCCAGCCCGATCCGACTGCCTGCGCAGTGGCTTCACTGATCGCCAGAATGAAGTGATTGCGGCAGGAGGGCGGCAGCAGCGCATTCAGCCGGCGCCCGGCTGCGGGCGAATGTACGGCGATGACCGAGGGCGGCATCGTGACCAGCATCTTGGTGAAAGGCCGCATGTCCCGCGCTTCGCTGCGGTAGCAGATGTGGCGCGTGATGCTGAGGCTCAGCGGATCGAAGGGGCGCGTCTCCTCGCCGCAGACATGCAGGATGCGGGCGTGACCGGCTTGTTCGATCATCGGGACGGTGGTGGCTGCGTCTCCGCCGCCCACGATGATTTGGGCGTGGCCGGCGTCGCGCACGGCCTGCGCGCTGGCCTCGCCGACGACATAGGCTGGCAGGTCCGGGAAGCGGGCGAGAGCTTCACTGCCATAGCGCGCGCCATTGGCGCTGGTGACGAGCAGCGCGTCAAAGGGTCCCTCGGGGAGAGCTTCCTCGCGAACCGGCACCACCTCGAACAGGGGAATTTGCACGACCTCCAGACCGAGGGCAGTGGCGCGCTGTGCAGACGCATCATTGCCCGGCTGCGGGCGGAGAATGAGGTAAGGCCGCGTCATCCGGTGAACAGGTTCCGCAGGGCGGGGGAGGCGCCATCGAGCAGTTGCGCGGCGAGCGCGGCGGCGCCAGCGGTATCGCCGTTGGACAGCATCATCTCGCCCGACACTTGTTCGCTGCCATCTTCCAGCAGGATCTGCCCGCGCAGATGTACGCCGGACGCGGCAAGCTGCGCGAGCGCCCCGATGGGGGAATGGCAGCTGCCACCCAGCGCCAGCAGCAGTGCGCGTTCGGCAAACACGCAGCTCTGGGTGGGCGCATCGCTGATGGCGGCGAGCAGGCGCTGCATCCGTTCATCATCGGCGCGGCATTCGATACCGACGGCGCCCTGGGCAACGGCGGGCAGCATGACCTCGGCCGGCACGGTCGCGCCGACATCGGCCATGCCCAGCCGGTCCAGCCCGGCGGCGGCGAGCAGCGTCGCGTCGATTTCACCCGCCTCCACCCGCGCCAGACGTCTTGCGACATTGCCGCGCAGCAGCGTGGTGCGCAGATCGGGGCGCAGCGCGCGAAGCTGGGCCGCCCGGCGCGGCGAGGCTGTGCCGATCAGCGCGCCCTGCGGCAGTGCCTCGATGCTCGGCGCGCCGATCAGCCGGTCCTCGACCGCTGCGCGGGGCAGCATGGCGGCGATATGAATGCTCTCGGGGCGGATCGTTTCAACGTCCTTCATCGAGTGGACGGCGCAGTCGATCTCGCCGGCCAGCAGAGCGCGATCGAGTTCCTTGGTCCAGAGCGCCTTGCCGCCAAGTTCGGCCAGTGCGCGGTCCTGAATGCGGTCGCCGCTGGTGGTGACGGTGACGATCTCCAATGCCTCACGCGGGAGGCCATGAGCGGCCTGCAGCGCCGCCATGGTCATTTCGGCTTGTGCCAGCGCGAGGGGGGAACCACGCGTGCCGAGGCGTAGCGGGGCAGCGGGCGTCGGAAACTGTTCAGTCATGATGGTGAATGCCGATAGACCCTGCGCGCGCACGTCTCTAGAGGAAAGTGCCATGCCCATCATCCTCGGTCTGGAATCTAGCTGCGACGAAACCGCGGCTGCGCTGGTCGCCAGCGATCGCACGATCCTTGCCCACCGCCTTGCGGGGCAGGAAGCGGCGCACGGCCCCTATGGCGGCGTGGTGCCGGAAATCGCGGCGCGCGCGCATGTGGAGGCGCTGATTCCGCTGGTCGAGGCGGCGCTGGCCGATGCCAAGCTGAGCCTTGCCGATATCGATGCCATTGCTGCCACGGCAGGGCCGGGGCTGATCGGTGGCGTGATGGTCGGCCTCGTGACCGGCAAGGCGCTGGCCCATGCGGCGGGCAAGCCGCTGATCGCGGTGAATCATCTCGAGGGCCATGCGCTCTCGCCGCGTCTGGCCGATCCTTCGCTTGAATTTCCTTATCTGCTGCTGCTCGTCTCGGGCGGGCATTGCCAATTGCTCGAAGTGCGCGGCGTCGGCGACTATCGCCGTCTTGCCACGACGATCGACGATGCAGCGGGGGAGGCCTTTGACAAGACCGCCAAGCTGCTCGGCCTCGGCATTCCGGGCGGGCCGAAGGTGGAAGCGCTGGCGGCGGAGGGCAACGCGCGTGCCGTGCCGCTGCCGCGCCCGCTGGTGGGAAGTGGCGAGCCGCATTTCTCCTTTGCCGGCCTCAAGAGCGCCGTGATGCGTGCGGTCGAGAGTGGCCAGTGGGCCGATGCGGACATTGCCGCGAGCTTCCAGCAGGCGGTCATTGATTGTCTGGTGGACCGCACGCAGCGGGCGCTTGAAGCCATGTCGAGTCGACCAACGGCGCTGGTGGTTGCCGGGGGTGTGGCAGCCAATACCGGAGTGCGGGGCGACCTGGAGGCGCTGGCGACCGGGCATGAGCTGCGCTTCGTGGCCCCGCCGCTCTGGCTCTGCACGGACAATGCCGCGATGATCGGCTGGGCTGGCGCGGAACGTTTTGCGCTGGGGCTCATCGATGATCTTTCGGTGGCGGCGCGGCCGCGCTGGCCGCTCGATCCAGCGGCGGAGACTGTGCGTGGCGCGGGAGTGAAGGCATGAACATGGCGGGCCCGCTTGGCGTGCTCGGCGGGGGCGCCTGGGGCACGGCGCTGGCGCAGGTGCTGGCTGATGGTGGCAGTGACGTGCTGCTCTGGGCGCGCAACGGCGATGTGGTCGAGGCGATCAACGTGCGGCGGGAGAATGCAGTCTATCTGCCGGGGCAGCGCCTCTCGTCGCGGATCAGGGCTACGCAGGAGCCGGGCGATCTTGCGGGGGCTGCAGCGTTGCTGGTCGTCACGCCGTCGCAGTCGATGCGAGCCGTGCTATCCCATTTCGCGCCGCAGGGTCAGTCCCTGATCCTCTGCTCCAAGGGCATCGAGGCGAGTTCGCATCTGCTGATGCACGAGGTGGCGCGCGAGGCCATGCCCGGCTCGCCGGTCGCGGTGCTCTCCGGCCCCACCTTCGCGCATGAAGTGGCGGCGGGCCTGCCCACGGCGGTGACGCTGGCAGCGGAGGAGGAAGCGCTGGCGCGGCTGCTTGCGGACGTGATCGCAAGGCCGACGTTCCGGCCCTATGTTTCCGACGACGTGGTCGGTGCGGAGATTGGCGGGGCCGTTAAGAACGTCCTCGCCATTGCCTGTGGCGTGGTGGAAGGTGCCGGGCTGGGGCAGAATGCCCGGGCAGCCCTCATCGCGCGCGGCTTTGCGGAAATGACGCGGTTCGGGCTGGCGCGCGGCGCACGACCCGAGACGCTGGCCGGGCTGTCCGGCCTGGGCGACCTGGTGCTCACCTGCTCGTCGACCAGTTCGAGAAACTTCACGCTCGGTCAGGAACTGGGGAGAGGCCAGAAGGCCAGTGATCTGCTTGCCAACCGACACACCGTGGCAGAAGGGGCGTTCACGGCGCCTGTCTTGCTGGAAGCGGCGCGCGCCCAGAACATCGACATGCCGGTGACGGAAGCGGTCTGTGCGCTTCTTTCCGGCGCGGCGGAGGTCGACGAGGTGGTCGCATCGCTTCTCGCGCGGCCCTTGCGCGCCGAATGAAGGACCGACGAACTTTGCGCAGAACCATCATTGCCCCTATGCAGGGCGGGCGCGGAGCAATGGACCGCGCCGGGGAGCGCCTTGCATGACCAGTGCGCGTGGGCAGGCCGAACAGGCCGAACGCGAAGACATCTCGGCGCTGGCACGGGGCGGCCGCGCCAATGTGCTGGGCTTCGTGCTGAGGCTGGCGGCGCGCATCCCGTTCCTCTTCATTGCCGGACGACTCTACGGCGCCTCGACGCTCGGGCGCTTTGCCTATGCCGTGCTGGTCATCGAATTTGCCGCACAGCTGGCGACGATGGGCCTCAAGCGCGGGCTTGCCGAGCAACTCGCGAAGGACAGCCGCGCGCAATCGCATGTCGTGGCCGATGCGCTGTGGCTTTGCTTCGTGGTCAGTGCGGCAGCCGCGGGATTGCTGATGATCTTCCCGGAGGCGATGTTCCCGAACAGCGGCCTTAACGGGCTGGATCGGCTGCTGCCGCTCATCATCATTGCCATTGCGATGACGGAAGTGGCGCTGGCGGCCTGCGCCTATCAGTACAACATCGCCGCGACGGTGCGCGCGCGCGCGATTGTCGAGCCGTGGACGATCAGCATCGCGGCGCTGGCCTTCTATTTCTATTCGCCGCGCGATGGGCTGATCCTCGCTTATGTCGCCTCGATGGCGGCGGCGATGGTCGCGGCGTTCTGGCCGCTTTTGGGCCACTATGGCGCGCCGCGCGGATGGCGGCCGCACCCGGGGCGGATCTGGAAGCTGGCGGTGCGCAATCTGCCGCTGGCCGGCGCCGACGCCATTGAATGGGGGACGCGGCGGCTCGATCTCGCGATCCTGGGTCTGTTCGCCTCACCGGCGATCGTCGGTATCTATTATGTCGCGCAGCAGGTGGCCTCGCTGCCGCAGAGGCTCAAGACCAGCTTCGAGCCGATCCTTGGCCCGGTTATCACCCGCAACATCACGCTGGGCAATCACGCCGCAATCGGGCGGCAGGTGAGTCAGGTCGGCTTCTGGATCGTCGCGGCGCAGCTGGGCGTGGCCATTGCGCTGGCGATGCCGGGCGAAGCGGTGATGGGGCTGGTGGGGCCGAGCTTCGTGATCGGCGCGATTGCGCTGGGCGGCCTGCTCGCCGCCGAGGTGCTGGCGAGTCCGGCGGTGGTGAGCGAGGCGGCGCTGGTTTACCTCGCGCGGCTGCGCAATCTCTATATCTCGCTGGGGACGGTGGGCCTGCAGGCGGTGCTGACCGTGGGCCTGCTTATCGTCGCGCGCCGTTATGAGCTGGCAGATGCCTGGGTGGCGGCGATGCCCGCGCTGGCGCTGGCGATTGCGCTCGGGTGTGGTGCGGTCGCCAAGTCCTGGCTGCTCTCCGGCCTGTTGCGCATGCCGATCCCGATCTGGCGGGCCAGTCTGGTGATCTGCGGGCTGGTGACGGGCCTCGTCGGCTTCGGCTTCACCCTGCTGTCGCCACGCTTCGAGTGGGTCGAGCTGGTCATCGGGCTGCCGGTCATGCTGATCGTCTATGGCGTACTGATGTGGAAGGTCGCGTTCGGCGAGGCGGACCGAACGCTGTTTCGCAAGCACAAGCTGGGCGAAGCGGCGACCGAAAACGCCGGCTGATCGCACATAAGAAAAGGGCCGGCGCCACTTGTCGTCGCGCCGGCCCGTTCGGTGATTTGAGGCTGATTTACTTCTTGGGTTCGGGCGCCACGGTCACGCGGATTTCCTCGCCATTGCGGCCGGGGAAGCCGGTGAACAGCGCGTCGATGAGGTTCGGCACCAGATAAGTGAGCTTGTTGCTGACCGACTGCGCGCGAGCCGTGCCCTCGAACAGCGGCTCGCCGCCCACGCGGTTGATGCGCATGCGCAGATCGCTCTGGTAGACCATGTAGCTCTCGACCTCGGCATAGCCCGGACCCCACATGAAAGGATCGTTCCAGCCCATCACGTAACGGCCGCGCCAGCCGCGATAATAGCCGGGATAGTAGAAGGGATCGTAGAAGGCCGAGCGGGCAAAGCCGGTCGAGCGGACGCGCTGGGTGCCGCGATCGACGCCATAATCAAGCTCGACGACGAGCTGCGCGCTGGCCGGATCGACGGCGCGCGTATAGCCCTTATCGACAAGGCGCTGGGCGACGAGATCCGCATAATGCTGGAACTCGAGGCTGCCGGCGAGATCCTGCGCGCCGGGCATGACGGTGAAGCTCTGGCCCTGCGCGGGCGGGAGCTGCTGGAAGCGCGCCACATCTGCCTTGAAGGGCGTGGCGCAGCCTGCGAGGCCAAGCGCGAGGAGCGAGGCCGCTGCAGTGACGAGGAGACGCTTGCTGTTCATAAGACGGTTCCGTTTCTCGGGCGAGTTCACCCTCTAGGACGTAGTGAACCCGTTGATACCTTAGGTCAAATGAACTGGCGTTGAATGCGCTTGCTGCAATCGGTGCGCCGTGTTTCGAAACGGCGCACGTGCCGCATTCAGCGCATCAGCCCCATGGCGTCATAGGCGCCGCGCAGAGTCGGCGCAGCGGCTTCCGATGCGGCGGCGGCGCCCTTCTCCAATATGGCATCAAGCGCGGCATGATCGTCCCGCAGCGCCACGTAGCGCTCCCGGATCGGCGCCAGATGCGCGACGAGCAGATCGGCCAGGGCGGGCTTGAAGGCGCCGAACCCCTGCCCGGCAAATTGCGCGCAGACGGCGTCCGGTGTCGTTCCGGCCAGCGTGGCATAGATGCCGACCAGATTGAGTGCCTCGGGCCGCCCCTCGAGACCGGCGGCTTCGCCCGGCAGCGGCTCGGGATCGGTCTTGGCCTTGCGGACCTTCTGGAGGATCGTGTCGCTGTCGTCGGTCAGGTTGATGCGGCTCATGTCGCTGGGGTCGGACTTGGACATCTTGGCCGATCCATCGCGCAGGCTCATGATCCGCGCCGTCTCCTTGGGGATGATCGGATCGGGCAGGGTGAACAGCTCCACGCCGAAATCGGTGTTGAACTTGGTGGCGATGTCGCGGGTCAGCTCCAGATGCTGCTTCTGGTCCTCGCCCACCGGCACGTGGGTGGCTTGATAGAGCAGCACGTCGGCGGCCTGCAGCACGGGATAGACGAACAGGCCGACGCTCGCGCCCTCGCGGTTCTTGCCCGCCTTGTCCTTGAACTGGGTCATGCGGTTGAGCCAGCCGATCCGCGCGGTGCCGTTCAGCAACCAGCACAGCTCCGCATGCGCCGGTACGCGGGCTTGATTGAACAGCACCGAGCGATCCGGGTCGATGCCGCATGCGACCAGCGCGGCCGCCATATCCCTCACGTTCGCCAAGCGCTGCTCGCGCGTCTCGTGCACGGTGATCGAGTGCATGTCCGCCAGGAAGAAGAAACAGTGCGACTCCGAATCCATCTCATACTGCATCCGCACCCAGTTGCGGATCGCGCCGAGATAATTGCCCAGATGGAGATTACCGGTCGGCTGGATGCCGGAGAGCACGCGCATGGAATGATCGCCTTGAGTTGAAAGTGAGACCGCTCTGTCGTCCGGTGTGGCGCACGTCAAGCCGGAGGCGGTCCTCCCTCGGGCGGAGGCGGGGCGGGCTGGTGCCCGTGATCGCTATCGAAATCGCGCTCCAGAAGCTTCATCCGGTCGACAATCGAGAAGAAGAAAGCCGTCGACCAGCCGATGAGGATGATGCCGCTGGCCCCTTCTATGGCGCCCAGAATACGCAGGCCCGGTGGGAGTACGACATCGCCATAGCCGATGGTCACATAGGTGGATGTGGAGAAATAGAGCGCTAGCTCAAAATCAATGAAGGCGCCCAGCCCAAAAAATGCGCCTGCCCAAATCCAGATTTCCATCGCGTGGAGCGCGAACAGGCCAAACGCGCCGACCAGAATGGCGGCGCTGTTGCGCAGAACGACAACCGACCGCACAGCGCCGCGTCGATAACGACGCAGCACAGCGAGCAGCATGGCAAGGCCGATGAGATGGACGATCACAGTCGCCCCGACGATAAGGGTCGCAATGGCGAGTTGCGTGATGAGCGTCATGAAACTTTATGTGCGCGTAACGCTGTGAGACCGCAAGGCCGGTCCGGCAATCGGCGCGCGCGCTCTATGTTTATCGCCGCCGCAACTGCGCCTTCAGTTCCGCGATCCGGTAGGCGCCAAAGCCAATGGCCGCGATGGCGTAAACCAGGGCGCCGCCGCCGCAGAGCAGGGCAAGAGCGGCAATGCGTCCCCAGAAGGGCGCATTCATATGGGCGTCGAGCAGGTCGTTTCCGACGAGGAGCGTCGCGCCCATCATCGCGCCTGCTGCGATGATGCGCAGCGCCTTGGCGCGGAACCGCGCATCGAGGTGCAGATGGTCCTTGCGGCGCAGCGCCCAGAACAGCAAGGCGGCATTGACCCAGGCCGACACGGCGGTCGAGAGGGCAATGCCGACCGGGCCGAGCGGCCAGATCAGGATGAGATTACCGACGAGATTGACCAGCATGGCGACGAGCGCGATCCGCACCGGCGTGCGCGTGTCCGAGCGGGCATAGAAGCCGGGCGTGAGCACCTTGATGAACACATAGGCCGGGACGCCGGGCGCGAAGGCGGCCAGCGTTGCCGCGCAGCCCAGCGTATCGGCGGCGGTGAACGCGCCATGCTGGAAGACGCCGCGCACAATGGGCACGGCGGAGACGAACAGCGCGATGGCAGCAGGCAGCGCAAGGAACAGCGCCAGCTCCAGCGCGCGGTTCTGGGTGTCGCCAGCCGCGCGAACGTTTCCGGCGCCGATCTGGCGGGAGAGCAGCGGCAGGATCGCGGTGCCCACGCCTATGCCGATGAGCCCTAGCGGCAGCTGGTTCAGCCGGTCCGCATAATAGATCCACGAAACCGACCCTTCAGGGAGGAATCTCGCAGCGAGCGATGTGGAAATGAGCAGGTTGAACTGAATGGCGCCCTGGCCGACGGCGGCCGGCGCGATGATGGCCAGCAGCATCTTTACCTGCGGCGAGAGACGCGGGCGTGCGAGCTTGAGCACCACGCCGATCCGCCGGCACGACCAGATGAGCCAGAGCAGTTGCAGGGCGCCCGAGACGGTCACCGCAATGGCCTGTGTGACTGCGGTTTCTGCCGGCGTGTCGCCACGGAAGAAGAGAATCGCGGTGATCAGGCAGATATTGAGCAGCGTGGGCGCGGCCGCATTGATCCAGAAGCGATTGAAGCTGTTGAGAATGCCGCCGAGCAGGGACGCCAGCGACACCAACCCGAGATAGGGGAAGGTAATGATCGAGAGATGTCGTGCCAGCGCGAACTTCTCCGGCCCGCCATCGGGAAAGCCGCCGGTCATGGCCCAGACGATCGGCCCCGCAGCAAGCATCAGCAGCGCGGTGAGCACCAGCAACACCGGGAACAGCACGGAGAGCACCTGACTGGCAAAGGCAAGCGCGGCGGCGCGCCCTGCCTCCGGATCGTCCACGCCTTCCTTGCCCAGGATGCGATTGAACATCGGCACGAAAGCCGCCGCGAACGCACCCTCGGCGAACAGCGCGCGAAAGAGATTGGGCAAACGCCAGCCGATGAGGAACGCGTCCGATGCGAAGCCCGCACCCAGATAGCGCGCCATCAACATGTCGCGCACCATGCCGAGCACGCGGCTGACCAGCGTCAATGACCCGATCGTACCGCTCGATCGCAGCAGACTCATTGCAATTCCAACGGCGATGAGCGGGACAGAATCATTGCCGCCCGGGCGCTTTGGCGAGCAACCGGGCGGTGAAACATCAAGAGTAGCTGAGGAAAGGCAAGGCGCATGGGCGTAACCCTTCCTCTATGCCGGACTGGCCAATGATCAGGCGTTGCCGACCGGCGCACCCTGCGCGGCGGCTTCGATCTGGGCCTGCTGCTGAATGTAGAGCGCGCCGAAATCGATGGGATCGAGCATCAGCGGCGGGAAGCCGCCATCCTGCACGGCGTCGGCCAGCACGCGACGGGCGAAGGGGAAAAGCAGGCGCGGCGCTTCTGCATAGAGGAACGGACGCATCTGATCCTCAGGCACGTTGCGAATGCCGAACAGGCCGGCGAACACGAGCTCTACAGCGAAAGCCGTGCCCTGATCGGCCACAGCCTTGGCGCTTACCTTCAGCGCGACTTCATAGACATCATCGGCAATCTGGTTGTTGCTGATGTTGAAATTGATGTCGATCTGCGGCTGCTCCTGCCACTGATAGACGCCCGGTGAATTGGGGTTCTCGAAAGAAAGATCCTTCACATATTGGGCAATGAGGCCGATCTGCGGCTGGGTGTCAGCTCCGTTGGCGGCGGTGTCGGTCGTCTCGGTCATGCGTGAAATCCTGTTCCTCGGGCTTGTCGCCGCCATGCCGCCGGCCTGAGCACCGCAACCTGGAGGCTGGAAAGTCGCCGGATGGCGAGCCTGCCGGCCAATGCCCCCGCTCCCCATCCATGGGCGCGCCGCTTAGCAGGCGCGTGGGATTGGGGCAATGGCTCTGGAGGATTGGGGGCCAGGGGATTGAGCGTTGGCGATGCAGTGCCGACAGGACCCGCCGCGGGCGGATTATCGTCGGCAGCATGTCCACGGGTACATCTGGCGTGTGCGGGCGAGGGGTGTTTTTTTACGACTGGCTGGTAACGTTCAAACGCCTTCGAGCGTTGGCCGTTTGAATATTCGCACAAACATGCCTATGTCTTGCGGGTTGTGTTTCTCTAAGAAGGGTGTTGACCTCGTGACCGTCATTGTCGTGCTGGCCATGATCTTTGCGCTGCTGGCCTTGCGGCTTTACTCCGTGCTCGGCAAGCGCACGGGTCATGAGCAGCGCCAGCTTCCCACGCCGGTCGATGATCGTCCGGCGACGCCCATGCCTTCTGCCGGCCAGTCCGACAGCCGGACGCCCGCCCAGCGCGCGGCGGACAGTGCGGTTGCTATGCCGGCTCATGCCGGCGTGCGCGCGATTATCGCGGCAGATCGCAGCTTCGATGTCGGGCAGTTTCTGGGCGGTGCGCAGGCTGCTTATGGCATGATCCTGGAAGCCTTCTGGAAAGGCGACCGGGAGACGCTGCGCAAATATTGCGCCAGCGATGTCTATGAAGCGTTCAGCGCCGCGATCGATCAGCGTGAGGCCGATGGGCTGACCATGGACAACAAGCTGGTGCGAATCGACAATGCCCGGATCGATGCCGCGCGCGTTGAAGGCAACGTGGCTTATGTCTCCGTGCATTTCGAGGCGGACCTGTCTGCCGTGACGCGCGACAGCGATGGAAACGTCGTTGCCGGCTCGATGGACGATGCGATTTCCACCGTGGAAACCTGGACGTTCAGCCGCGATCTTTCCAGCCGTGATCCCAATTGGGAACTGGCGGAGACGGACGAAGGCTGACCGGCGCGCGGGCGGATCGTCATGCCGGCCCTGTTTCATCCTCGACTGAAATCATTCGCCGCCCTGGCGAGTGCGCTGATGCTGGCGGCCTGCGGGAGCATGATCCCGCCAGGCGCACCGGGCCAGCGCCCCGTGCCTTCGGCGCCTGCGACGCCGCCCAAGCCCGCGACACCGCGCCCACCGCTCACGCCTGCGCCGGCTCCCGCGCCCGATCAGACCGGGCCAGGGCCGGCGGTGGCTGCCGGTCTCACGCCGGGGCCGGCCATCGATACCGTGCTGCCGGCAAGTTCCGCGCGCATGGGGTTGGCGCTTCGGGCCTTCCAGCTCTCCTGCCCGTCCTTGCTGCGCCGACGCGATCAGAGCGGCCTTACCGGCAATGCGGACTGGCAGACCGCCTGCGCGGCCGCTGCGAGCTGGAGCGAGGCGAACGCGCGCGAATTCTTCCGTCGCTATTTCGAGGCTGTGCAGGTGGGCGACGGCAAGGCCTTCGCCACCGGCTATTATGAGCCGGAGATTGCCGGCTGCCGCAACCGCGCGCCGGGCTGCGAGACGCCCATCTATCGCAAGCCGGGCGATCTGATCGAGGTCGATCTGGGGCTGTTCAGCGAGAGTCTGAAGGGGCGGCGCATTCGCGGCAAGGTGCAGGGCTCGAGCTTTGTGCCTTATGATGATCGCGCAGCCATTACCTCGGGCGCGCTCGCCGGGCGTGGGCTGGAGCTGGGCTATGCGGTCGATCCGGTCGAGCTGTTCTTCCTCGAGGTGCAGGGCAGCGGGCGTGTGCGGCTGCCGGACGGGAGCATCATGCGGATCGGCTATGCCGGGCAGAATGGCCGCGATTATACCGGCATCGGCCGGCTGATGCGCGACCGGGGACTGATCCAGATCGGCTCCATGCAGGACATCATGGGCTGGCTGCGCGCCAATCCGGTCGAGGGCCGGGCGATCATGAACGAGAACAAGAGCTATGTGTTCTTCCAGGAGCTGACCGGGCCGGGGCCGCTTGGCGCACTTGGCCTGCCGGTGACACCGGAAGTGACCGTGGCGGCAGACCCGGAATTCGTGCCGCTGGGTGCGCCGGTGCTGCTTTCGCTCGACCGGGCTGAGCCCAACGGTTTGTGGATCGCGCAGGATACCGGCGGGGCCATCAAGGGCAGCAATCGCTTCGATACCTTCTGGGGCGCCGGCGAGCGGGCACGCGGTCTTGCGGGTGGCATGTCGGCGCGGGGCAGCGCGCTCATCCTGCTGCCCATCGGCACCTATGCCCGCCTGACCGCCGGACACTGAGCGTGGCGCGGCGGGTCCTGACGCCCGAGGAACGCGCGCTCTGGGGGAAGCTTGCCCGAACCGTCACGCCGCTGCGCAAGGCTCGCCCCGCACCCTTGATGGAAACGGTGTCGCAGGAAGCTTTCGCTGCTGCGCTGGACGCGCCGCGCGCCGTGAAGGGCCGGGTGCCGCCCGCCCGCCCTGCGCCCGCTCCGGCGTCACCACCCGCGCCAGCTGCCGTCCCGGTGCTCGATGGCAGCTGGGAGAAGCGCATCCGCTCGGGCCGGATTGTGCCGGATCATGCGATCGACCTGCACGGGCTCAATCTGGCGGCGGCGCATGTGCGGCTGGACCGAGCGATCGGCGATGGGCTGGCCCTTGGTTGGCGAGTATTGCTGGTGGTGACCGGAAAGCCGCGCCCGACGCCCGCGCCCGGCGAGACGCGGCGGCGTGGCGCCATCCGTGCGGAGATCGGCGACTGGCTCGCTCGCAGTCCCAATGCGCACCGCATCGCCAGTGTGCGGCAGGCGCATCCCCGCCATGGCGGGGAGGGCGCGCTGTACATAATCCTGCGACGAGCAAGGGACGCAACAAGCAGTTAGGGCGGGTTGCGAGGACCTGCGCACACGCACAATTTCCATCGCCGCGATAAAGCGATTTCTGTCCAAATGGTTACCGGTCCGCGCTCCGAAATGAGACAGAAATTTACCTCGTTTCCCCGAAATCCCGTTGGACGGAGGGTTAAGAATCAATTAACAAGCAGTTCTCTTTTGTGGGAGCTGAACATGAACATGAACATCCTTGCCAAGGCGTCTGCTGTCGCCCTCGGCCTTGCCGCGGTTAGCCCGGCGCAGGCCGTGACGTTCCTTTACTATCCCGGCGATTCGGCACCGAGCGCTGGCTTCACCGTGATCAACGAGTTTGATAACACCACTGGCATCAGCGGTTCGAACTTCCAGATCAACACGCCGCCTGCAAATTCCACGGGCGCTCCGCCGGCCTATGCGACCTTCGGTTCGTCCTCCTACCTGTCGGTTCTGACCGGTGGTTCGGCGACGATCAACTTCGCTGGCGCGACGGCCGTCGAGTTCGATTGGGGTTCGATCGACGACTACAACACGCTGACCGTTCTGCTTAACGGCGGCGCCGAATATGTGATCACGCCGGGCGGTAACTTCAGCAACGATGCCAATGGCAACCAGATCCTGCCGAGCACCAACGGTCTGTTCCAGATCTTTGCTGACGAGGGTGAGACGATTTACGGCCTCCGGCTGGAGTCTTCCAAGAACTCGTTCGAGATCGACAACCTCGCCATGGCGCCTGTTCCTGAGCCGGCCACATGGGCGATGATGATCGCCGGTCTCGGCCTGGTCGGTGGCATGATGCGTCGCCGCGCTGGCGCTGCGCGCGTGACCTTCGCCTGATTTCAGGTCAGTCAATAAAATTGGAACGCCGTCGGTCGAAAGGCCGGCGGCGTTTTCTTTTGTTGTGAGGGCTTATCTCTGCAGCTGAGTTGATCAGCGTTTGTCCGCTTCTAAGGGACGGGTCTCTCGCTTCGCACGCGTGCCCTTCCTCACGCGGCCGGTCGTCTCAAGCGACGATTTGAGCGCAGGCTTCCCTTCCTGGAAGCAATTGCGCGCTATTCCGCCACGAGATGTTCCTAGCCGGACGCGGCTCGGGCAGGCTCAGCGGACCATGTGCCGCTCGGTTGCCCTTCATGCGTTGACCGCCGCTTCGCTGCGAACAGTCCGGCACGAATTTGCAGGTGCCGGCATTGTCAGGCTGGCGTGCTTGTCCCCTTCGGCGTGTCGCCGCCAAACAGCCAGGCGCAGGCTTCTTCCATATCGATAAAGTAGCGCGCGGCGATCTCGCTGCCGGCGCGCTCAGCCTGTAGTTTATTGAGATGCGAGGGGATAACCGTGGCCGTGCGCTTGGCGAGCCAAGGCTTGTGACGAACTATGAGCGCGCGGAACTGCTCGCTGATGTCTCTTGCCTGCACCGCGAATTCCCGCCCATCGACCAGCGCCAGTTCCAGCCCGCCTGTGCGGTGCATGTGCATCAGGGCCTTTTCATATTCATGCGCGAAGGCATTGAAGGTTGGTTGATCCCAGTAGCCGCGCATGATGATGTGGAGGAGGCGCCGGCCTTCATCCGTTTCTATGGTGTAGGGGGACACTGGCCCTCTCCCGATCTGCTTATGGGCTCGCCATAGCAGCGCCGCGTTAACGGAGCGTTGGGACCGCGTTCAGGATGCGGGCATATATGCGTGTGAGGCTTTCGAGATCGGCGAGCGAAACCGCCTCATCGAGCTTGTGCATCGTGGCGTTGAGCAGGCCGAATTCGACGACCGGGCAAAGCGCGGACAGGAAGCGTGCATCGGACGTGCCACCGCTGGTGGAGAGTTCGGGCGTGAGGCCGGTTTCGGCGGCGATGGCATCACTGATCAGCGTGGAGAGCGAGCCGGGCTGGGTCAGGAATGACTCGCCGCTGATCATCGCGCGCAATGTGCCGCCCTCGGCCTCCACGATCGAACGGATTCGCGCGACGAGATCCTCTCCACGATGGAGATCATTGAAGCGGATCGAGATGCGCGCCGTGGCCTTGGCTGGAATGACGTTGGTCGCAGGATTGCCGACATGCAGGTCGGTGATCTCGATATTGCTGGGCTGGAACCAGTCGGTGCCCTGATCCAGCTCAATGGCCTCAATGGCCGAGAGGATGCGCACCAGTGGCGCGATCGGGTTCTTCGCCAGATGCGGATAGGCGACATGGCCCTGCACCCCCTCGACGCTGATCCACATGTTGACCGAGCCACGCCGGCCAATCTTGATCATGTCGCCAAGGCGCTGGACCGAGGTGGGCTCGCCGACGAGGCAGAAATTCGGGGTCACGCCGCGCTCCGCCATATGCCGCATGAGCGCGCGGGTGCCGTGGACGGCATCGCCTTCCTCGTCGCCCGTGATCAGCAGGCTGATCGTGCCGGGCAGCGGGGCGCCCTCCGCATCCGCCCGCGCCACGGCAGCGACGAAGGCGGCGATGGCGCTCTTCATGTCCACCGCGCCGCGCCCGTAGAGCAGGTCGCCGCGCCGCTCGGGCGCGAAGGCGTCGCTCGTCCATCCCTCGCCCGGCGGGACGACGTCGAGATGGCCGGCAAAGGCGAAATGGGGGCCTTCGCGGGTGCGGCGGACCGCCAGCAGATTCTCGACCGGGCCGTGGGGCGGCTCGCCGTCGATGAAGCGCTCGACGGTGAAGCCGAGCGGGACAAGCATCTCCTCAAGACAGTCGAACACCGCGCCGGTCGCCGGCGTGACCGAGGGGCAGGCGATCAGCGCTTGCGCAAGCGCGGCGGGATCAGTGAGGGGCAGGGCGATGCTCATGGCGCCCTGCGTTAGCCAAGCTTGCGCGGCAAGGGAAGCTGCGGCCGGAGGCTGGCGGCAAATCCCCGTTCGCGCTAGCCAGCAGAGGAATGGAATGCAGGAGGAGTCACTATGCCCAAAATCGAGATCGATCAGGTGGAGCAGACCAACAGCACGGGCTATCCGCCGCCGTTCAACGAGGAGGTGGCCGGGCGTTGGCAGCGGCGGCTCGGGCGCCATGCCGGGCTGACCCGCCTTGGCGCCACGCAGGTGGTGCTGAAGCCCGGCGCATGGTCATCGCAGCGGCACTGGCATGAAGGGGAGGACGAGTTCCTCATCATGCTCTCTGGCGAGGCCGTGCTGATCGAGGATGAGGGTGAGACGATCCTGCGGGCTGGTGATTGTGCTGCATGGGCGGCGGGCGTGCGCAACGGCCACCATCTGGTGAATCGCAGCGATGCGGATTGTGCGTTCATCTGCCTGAGCGCAGGGGATCGCGATGCGGGTGGGGGTTATTCGGACATCGATATGATCTTCACGGCGGCGGGCTATCAGCATCGGGATGGGACGCCTTACGATACTGAGCGGTTGCCTTGAGCGAGGGGGCGGTCTCGCGGCCTTGATATCGGGATAAGTGTGGCTGTGCTCTGGGCTCCTGCCTGCGCAGGAGCACGGGTTTGGTGGCGCCTTCCCGCGGTTGTCGATAGCCCTCAAACCTCCCGTTCGTGTCGAGCGAAGTCGAGACAC
>JAHJIJ010000020.1 GCA_018823325.1 Alphaproteobacteria bacterium
TGCTTGACCAAAGCCTTCAGCCCTGACTCAATAACACCCGTTGGCCAGCCTGCCCGAGGGCGCGAAATGGCTGCCCGCGATGCCGTGAAACGCGTGCCCGAGATCGCGCGAAATCACTGCCCAACTTCCGCGAAATGCGCACGCACGCCAAAAGGGGAAGAAACTGTCCCCCTGGTCACAGCGACAATGCTCCGCCTGGCGTCCGGGAAGGCGGAGAACAGGCTGGCGGCTTCCTACACACTATCGCTGACGCGCAGCGCGCTCTTTCAATCCATAGAACGTGCCCGGCGGCGACGATCTAGCGGCGAAGACCTATGATGGATCAGCCAGGATCGGACGCGGGTGGCGCAGCGTCCTCTTTGATCGATAGCTGGCGTGACATCCTGGACCTCGCCAACAGCAGGGTCAGGATCACCTGTCCTGATGGCAAGCGCAGAACAGTCTCACGGATCGAGGCGCGGCTGATCGAGCTGACTTCGCCCACCTGCAAACGGCGGCTCATGTGTCAGGATTTCATCGTGCTGGTTCGCCAGGCACTGGAAATGACGCAGGACATACGAGAGGGACCGGAGCCTTCGTGAACGGCCGCACGGTCGGCGTTTTCCATGTGTTACCGTGCATGAAGGGCGAGAGCCGGATCAGGTGAAAACTGCCTGATCCGGCTCTTATTTTGTACACTACTTGGCCAATTATGGTCCTGTTTTACCTGTTAATGGTATGCACTCCAGCGTTCGGATTTTCCGCCTTGGAAGACCTGAAATCAAACAGTTAGTTAGCACTGACCCCGCGTTTGGGGCTGTAGCGGTCTGGTATTTTTTAATTGACCGGCTTTGAGCTTTGAGACTGGTTCGCTCCAGACTGTGCCCCGCACCACTCATTCCTTGAATGACGAGAATTCGGCCGGCGCAGGACCGGGTCGGAAAGAACGGCGCAGAACTGCGCCGCTCCGAGTCCCTCTTTTCAGGCTATGGGGTGCAGAGACGGAGCCGCTATCCCGCCGAGGCCATTTCTGCGCCTTTGTCTCAGGTGCCATTTTCCAGACCTCTTTGCGGACTGATGCGGATCAGCCTGGAACGGAGAACCGGCCGGAGACCATCCGGCCGGTCGTTCCATCCAGCGATGGTGGTCTCAGGCGCAGCCGAACATAATGCGCTGCTGGCTCCAGCTGATCGGCAGATCAGCATTGAGCAGCTGCTTCGTGGTGAGCGAGACCGGCTGGGTACCATCGATGCACTGTGCAACGATGTCGGGTGCCAGCGTCGAGATTCGCAGCAACTGCGCGGATCGCTTGCGGCATTTGCCCAGCGCGTCGGCCAGTGATGCAACGCTGTGATCAGGCGACCGGAGTAGTGCCTGATGCAGTTCCCGAGCCTCAGCAATGAGTGCGACCAGCGGCTGGTTGATCACACCGATGGAGCAATCCTGCGCATCGCTGACGACCATCCGCACATCCTTGCCTTGCCGGATACGGGTGGCGCGGCTGGCCAGCTGGAGGGGATGATCATGAGAGAGCTGCTCGAGACGAAGCATCGTGCGGATGCCCTCGCGGTCGATCGTGAGGGTAATGCCATCCTCAGCAATGTCGATCCGGGACAGCAGCGTCGTGATGAGCGCTGCACGACCAACGACCTTGTCCAGATCGGTTGAAGCCTGCGCTGCTTTGTTGAGCGCTTTGACAGCATCGGCTGGACCAACAAGGTCCATGATTGCGCGGCGGTCAACCAGCCAGCTCCTGAGGCGATCGATAACGATCCGCTCGACCTCCGTTGCGCTGACCCGCCACGGCTTGTCGCCGGTGCCGATGAGCGCGCTAGGGTGGGTAACATAGTAGCGATATCGCTTGCCTGCTTTTGCAGTGTGCGTTGGCGCCATCTTCCGGCCATCGCCATCACGCAGGATGCCAACGAGCAGACTCCGCTTGGGAGCGCGCTGCGGAGACGGGTCGTTGCGCCCCTCGGTGAGCTGGCGCTGTACCGCATCCCACAGCGCCTCACCGATGATCGCCTGGTGCTGGCCGTCATAGACGGTCCCCTTGTGCACGACCTTGCCGCGGTAAATGGCATTGCCGAGCAGATGGGAGAGCGCGCCGCGACTGAACGCGATGCCGCCCCGGCCATGAAGCTGCTTTGTGCGATAGCCATCGGCCAGCAACTCCTCGACCAGCGCCGGGATCGACCCGAGTGCCACATAGCGGGTCATGATGTGGCGGACCTGGCTCGCTTCGGTCTCGTTGATCACCAGCGCGCGATCCTTCACATCATAGCCGAGCGGTGGGTTGCCACCCATCCACATGCCCTTCTTCTTCGAGGCCGCGATCTTGTCGCGGATGCGCTCGCCGGTGACCTCGCGCTCGAACTGGGCGAACGAGAGCAGCACATTGAGCGTGAGACGCCCCATGCTGCTGGTGGTGTTGAACGCCTGTGTCACCGAGACGAAACTGGCGTCGCGTGCATCGAGGATCTCGACGATACGCGCGAAGTCCGACAGGGCCCGGGTCAGGCGATCGACCTTGTAGACCACGATTACGTCGATCTTCCCGGCTTCCACATCTGCCATCAGGCGCCCAAGGGCAGGGCGGTCCATCGATCCGCCGGAGTAGCCCCCATCATCATAAGCGGTCTTGACCAGGGTCCAGCCTTCATGCCGCTGACTGACGATATAGGCTTCACAGGCCTCGCGCTGGGCATCGAGGCTATTGAACGCCTGCTCCAGCCCTTCTTCGCTGGACTTGCGGGTATAGACCGCGCAGCGCACGGCGCCGCGCGGTCGTTCAGCAGCGCTTTGGCGCCTAGCCATGATCGTGCAGCCCGAAGAAGCGCGGGCCTGACCAGGATGTCCCGGTCACCTCACGTGCAATGGCAGAGAGGGAACGCCAGGCGCGATCATCCCAGATAAACCCGCCCTCATCGACCGTGACCGCGATGGTGCGGCCGTTCCACTGCCTGATCAGGCGCATGCCGGGCTTGAGGGCAGGGCCCTTCTTGCCGGCCGCCGACCTCTGCAAGGCCTGCCGCTGGGCGGGCTTGAGCCCGCCCATGGCTTGCTCCTGCAGCGCGAACCCGAGCAGGCGACGCAGGAGGTCGGCGCTGACCCCCGGCGGGTCCGATCCCAGCGAGGTCCGCCATTGATCGCGCAGTCCA
>JAHJIJ010000002.1 GCA_018823325.1 Alphaproteobacteria bacterium
AGATCGGCCGCATGTAGCTCGCCAGCAGCCCCGTGCGACCCTGCGCCTCATGGACCGTCGCCACACCGCAAGCCGCCAGCCCGTCAATTACCTCCGGATCGGCACGCTCGATATTCTGTACGACGACACCCATGATTGCTCTTACCCCTCAGCTTGCAATGATTGTCTTGGTCTCGAGGAACTCTTCAAGCCCCCACACACCATATTGCCGCCCGTTGCCCGAGCGCTTGTATCCGCCAAACGGCGCGGCCGCCGTCCATGCCGGGAAATTGATCGTCACATAACCCGCCCGTAGCCGCCCGGCCACTGCACGAGCCATAACCGGGTCGGCGGACTGCACATAGGCCGCCAGACCGAAGTCCGTGGCATTGGCGATCTCGACCGCTTCATCAATGTCGCGATAAGTTAGAATGCACAGAACGGGGCCAAATATCTCTTGCGTGGCGATGTCCGCATCGGGTGCGACCGGGCCGAAGATCGTTGGCCGTACATAGAAACCGGTCGAGAGGTGGTCCGGTCGCCCCGGCCCGCCCGTGAGCAGAGGCTGCCCGTCCGCCAGAGCTTGTTCGATCATGCGGTTGACTCGCACGAACTGCACCTCATTCATGAGCGGACCATAGGTCGTCGCAGGTTCGTCAGGCGAGCCGACGACAATCTGCTCGGCCGCCGCGACGGCAAGACGGGCCACCTCTTCGAACCGCTCGGCTGGCACGATGAGTCGGGTCGGCGCGGCGCAGACCTGACCGCCCACCATCATGGCACCGAGCACACTCCTGGGGACAACCGTCTCGAAATCAGCATCCGGCAGGAGAATATTCGGCCCCTTCCCGCCGAGCTCCTGATGCACCCGCTTGATCGTGGGGGCGGCTGCCTCAGCGACAGCAGCGCCGCCTGCCACTGAGCCCGTGATGGAAATCATGTCGACATGCGGATGCTCGGCGAGCCTCTGCCCGCAATCGGCACCCCGGCCGTTGACCAGATTGAAGAGGCCGGGCGGAAGGTCTGCCCCAGCCATCGCCTCTGCCAGCAGAATGCCGCATAGCGGAGCATGCTCGCTCGGTTTGACGATGACGGGGCAACCCGCTGCGATCGCCGGCACTGCCTTGCAGAGCATCTGATTGACCGGCGCGTTCCAACTGGTGATCGCCACCACCACGCCGACCGGTTCCCGCACGATTTCGAACCCGCCGGACATCGACAGCGTGAAGGGATACTCAGGAAGTATCTCCAACATGCTGTCGAAATGCGCGCGGCACATCATACTCTGCCCCTGCGCGACCATCCGGGTGAGGCCAATCTCGCGGATGAGATGCTCCTCAATGGCGGGCGCTGCCTCGTCGAATCCCTTCCGCATCCGGCGCAGCACGGCCAGCCGCTCGTCGATGCTGCTTTGCGACCATATCGGAAACAGATTCCGGGCGGCGGCCACGGCGCGATCGGCATCCACCGCGTCACCCAGCGCAGCCCGTCCGATCAGGCTGTGATCGGCAGGGGAACGGACCTCGGCCACCTCACGGCCGTGCGGTTCGACCCATTTGCCGCCAATGAAAAACTTGGAGGACCGGACAACAGCATTCACGTCGGTGACACCTGAATGAAAGGATTGTATAGCAACGCTGTATACTATTTCAGAGAGGGACGGATGCCGCAATCGGAAAGCGCAGATTACATCATCATCGGCGCTGGATCAGCAGGTTGCGTGCTCGCCAATCGGCTTTCGGCATCCCCCGACAACACCGTAATGGTCGTCGAAGCGGGAGGCCGCGACAACCATCCGCTGATGAAGATGCCCTTCGCCTTCATGAAATTGCAGTTCAACCCATCCTTGAACTGGAATTACTGGAGCGAGCCGGAAGCGGGACTTGACGGTCGCCGCCTCTGGTTACCGCGCGGCAAGTGCCTGGGCGGGACGTCTTCGATCAACGGCATGGTCTACTCGCGCGGACATCCGGGCGATTATGACGAATGGGCAGCCCTCGGCGCAACCGGCTGGAGCTGGGACGAAGTCCTCCCCTATTTCAAACGGTCCGAGCGAAGCTGGCGCGGGGCAAGCGATCACCATGGTGGCGATGGCCCTCTCGCCGTAACACCTGTCGACACGTCTGGCCCGCTTCACGAGGCTGTGATGGCGACCGCACGCAATCTCGGCCACAAGGTCAGCGATGATCAGCATGGGCCAGACATCGGGGAAGGCTTCGCCCCGCCAGAAGTCACTGTAGACCGCGGCCGACGCGCCAGCACCGCAACCCAATTCCTCCATCCCGTCGCGAAGCGGCCCAATCTCTCGATCCGTACCGGATGCTTGGTGACGCGCATCGTCGTCGAAGGTGGGCGCGCGATCGGCGTGGAGGTGACGAAGGGCGGCCGAACGACAATTATCCGCGCGAACCGCGAAGTGATCCTGTGCGCGGGCACCTACAATTCACCGAAACTGCTCATGCTCTCCGGCATCGGGCCGGCAGACCACCTCCGCACGCTGGGGATCGATGTAGTGGTCGATCTGCCGGGCGTCGGGCGCAATCTTCAGGAACATCCGCTCACCGGTATCGGTTATGAACTCACTCAGCCAATCGGCTTCGAGGCTAATCTGCGACTTGACCGCCTGCTGTGGAATGTCGGACGGTTCTTCCTCGGAAGCGGAGACCGCGCGACCCAACTGCCGGTCACAAGCTTTGCGTTCATGCGCACGCGCGAAGGTCTGGCCCGACCCGATATCAAGGCGAATATCTACCCGACAAGGCTGGATGCCCGTGTCTGGTTTCCCGGCATCCGCAAGGGCGCGGGCCACGCGATGAGCGCCTTTGCCGTGTTGCTGCGGCCCGAAAGTCGAGGAAGCGTGCGCCTGCGTTCGCGCGATCCGGCGGCACCGCCGGAAATCCGCATCAACATGTATGAGGACGAGCGCGATCTCGTTTCGATGCGTGATGCCGTGCGGATGATGCGCGACTTTTTTGGTGCCGCTCCGCTGCGCGATTTGCGCGGCAAGGAAATCATGCCAGGCGAAGCCGTGCAGAGCGACGCGGAAATTGACGCGTTCAACCGCGCGAGCAGCGTGCTTGCCCATCACGCCTCATCGACCTGCACAATGGGCATCGATCACATGGCCGTCGTCGATCCCGCCTTGCGCGTGCGGGGCGTGGAGGGCCTGCGGGTTGCCGACGCTGCCGTGATGCCGCGCGTTGTGGGAGGAAATACCAATGCGCCAGTGATCATGATCGCTGAAAAGGCAGCCGATCTGATCCTCGATTGCGCCGTTGAGTGATCGTAGACAGGCTGAAATCCATATTGGCAATCGATTGCATTTTTACTGGCTCTGCACAGCGGCCTCCGCTACCCCTCCCCTCATTGACGCTGCGGACGCCGGACTCGGCGCGGCCGCAAGGGATGAGGAGCTTGGAAATGAAGAGATTTTTGATCGCGAGCGCGGCGATGATCGCCATGGGCGGCACAATTGCGACCCCGGCGCAGGCGGACCTGAAGGTCGGCGCGGCAAAGGTCGACTGGACGCCCGACCCCGACAGCCTGAAAGAACCCTACACCGGCGTTCTCGACCCCGTTTATGTGCGCGCGATCGCGCTTGAAAGCGACGGCGAACGCGCCGCGCTTGTGACAGTCGACACCGGCGCGATCCCCGATGCGTTGTGGAGCACCGTCACGGCGCGCCTGAGCAGCGACCTGGGGATCGCGCAGGACCGGGTGATGCTGACAGCCACGCACACGCACAGCGTCCCTTGGGGCCCACATCCCAAGCTGCCGGACCAGATCGTGCAGGCGGTAAGCGAAGCTGTCGCCAAGATGCAGCCAGGTCGCGTCGCTTACGGCGAAGGCAAGTCCTACATCAATGTGAACCGCAACATCATCGATCCCGAAACACGGCGCTGGTGGGAAGGTCCGAACGTCGATGGCCCGTCCGACAAGACGGTCGCCGTGCTGCGCTTCGAGAATGAGGCAGGCAAGCCCCTCGCCGTCTACTATAATTATGCCGTCCACGCCGTGCTGACCGGCACGCTCGATCTTGTGAGCGGCGATCTGCCCGGCGCTGCCTCCCGTTATATCGAAAACGCGATGGGCGGCGACGTTGTAGCGGTCTGGTCCGAAGGCGCAGCCGGCGACCAGAACCCGATCTTCTTCCAGCAGACCTACGATCTGCGCGAGATCCGCATCGCCGACTATGCCAAGCGCGGCGAGGACATCAGCAATGCGATGCCGCCGGGGGGCGTTGGCATGGACCGCAAGAACCCGCAGGTCGCCAAGCTGATGGAGCAGCAGAAGCAGATGTCCCAGTCGATGGGCCAGATGCTCGGCGAGGAAGTGCTGCAGACAATGCGCTTGAACCTCGAGCGGCCGGAGACCGTGAATGGCATTGCCGGCGCCAGCAAAACGATCATGTGCCCCGGTCGCAACCGAACGGACAAGGGCCGCGCCGGCTATCCCGGCACTTATGTTGATGCAGATCCCATTCCGATCCGTCTGAGCATGCTCAACTTCGGCAATGTCTTCATCGGCGGCGTGAATGGGGAAGTGTTCAACCCGATTGCCACGAGCTTCAAGACCAAGGCGCCCTCCCGCCGCACAATGATGACCACGCTGACCAACGGCATGGCGCCCTCAGGCTACATTCCCCATGACGCCGCCTATGGACAATATACGTTCGAGGTGATCTCCTCGCGCCTCAAGCCGGGCTGTGCGGAGACGGGTATCGTGAACGGCCTGCTGGATCTGGTCGAGCAGACCGACGCGGAGAAGTAAGCGCAGCTCACGACGGGGGCCGGCGCTGCCCCCGTGACTGTTCTTCCTCGGTTCGTAGATGTCGCAGCGCCGAGATCAGTCCTCATCGCAACGGCAGTTCTGCGGCGTGCGGGCGGACGAGGGCTTTGGTACCGTCGTCGCGAACTCCGCCGCGGACAATCTGCCATCCTTGTTTGCATCTGCCCCCGTGAAGCGCCCCGAGGTTGCAACTGCCCATTCCTCGAACGAGAGGAGATTGTTGCCATCCTTGTCCAGCTTCCGGAAGGCAGCGGTGCGGCTGGACATCATCTCGATCCGCGTGATGATGCCATCGCGATTGCGGTCGTAGCGATCGAAGCGTTTTTGCTCGCGCGTGCGCTCCGTAGCTTCCGGCAGATCGGGCGGCGGCGCCCCGCGCGCATTAGGGTCACCGGCGCCGGGCATGGGCGGCGCTTGCGCCCGCAGGCCGCCGTTGGCGACCAGCGGCCTCATCTCAGCTTCAATCTCGGCCTGCCACCAAAATAGCCCGGCGGCGACAAGCAGCAAGGCTGACAGCACGCCGGCAAAGAAACGTCCCATGGCTATCCCCCACGCCAATACGGCACGCAGGTTAGCCCCGCAGCGCCGCCATCAGCAAGCGGGCATAATGTCGCGGCGTGAAACCGGGCGGGGGAATGCGCGCTGCACGCACGTCCGGCAGCGTAACGGCAACCAGAAGCCGGAGTGGCCGAGGGAGCATATTTGGAGGCTGCGGGTTTCCTCCATGGAGTGCCTGCGCAGCCTTGATGCTGCGGCGGGCGAGAGAATCATCGTGGACATGGCCGGCCAGGTCCCACAACGCCCATATCGCACCGAACCGGCTTATGCTCTCCGGCGCAACCTCGCCGTTTGCGCCAGCCAGAAGCCGGAACAGCCCCCCGCCCCGAGCCTGCGCATAGTCGAGGAGATCCTGATCGCTCAGCGGATCGGGTGAAATGAGCACACGCCAGCCATCGATCAGCTGATCGGCAGCGTCGCCAGCGCCGCCGGTGGCCAACCTGCGCCATTGTTCGACCAGCGGTTCACCGCTCCCCTTGGATTTATCGCCTTCCACCAACACCGCATCCCACCATGCCAGGCGGATTGCCGCGATGGTCGGGTCGCCCCGGCGGCGAACCAGTTCGGCCAGCCGCGCATCGAGCTGCCAAATCAGGCTGTGCCAGGCGCGCGCATCCGGCGGAGCATAAGCAAGGAGCAGCCGCTGCAAGGGGGGAAGCTCGACCGGATCGATAGAAGGCTCGCGCGGATTCACGTTCGATCAACCACGCGGCTTAGGCATTTGTGCACCACTTGTAGCTAAGGCGAGCATCGGATCGGTGAAGGTGTACGCCTTCGCTGGACGTGGGAACAGATTTAGCGAGGACGAGCATGGCGTGCGGTCGCGCAGGCACAAGCTTCATGACCAGGCTGGGCCGCGACCAGCGTGGCAACATTCTTGCGATCTCGGCAGCGGCGCTCATTCCGCTGGCAGGACTTATTGGCGGCGGTGTGGACATGAGCCGTCTCTACCTCACCAAGACGCGGCTGCAACAGGCTTGTGACGCCGGCGCGCTCGCCGGCCGTCGCGCGATGGGCTCGGGAAGCTGGACGGATAGTGGCGCGACCAGTTCGCGCGGACGAGCGCTGGAGCTGTTCAACGCCAACTTCACCGACGGCGCTTATGGCACGGACCTGCTCTCGCATGATTTCGTTGAGGATGACGGCGAAGTAACCGGCTCCGCCGTAGTCACTGTGCCGATGACCATGATGCGCATCTTCGGCATGACCGAGCGGACCATGACGGTGACCTGCACCGCCAAGATGGAGATCCCCAACACGGACGTGATGTTCGTCCTCGACGTGACGGGATCGATGAACTGCCCGTCGGACGGCAGCTATTGTCCCGGCGGCAACAACGGAAACACTCCCGCGAGCAACGCCCGGATTTACGGCCTCAAAAGCGCTGTAAAATGCTTCTACGAAGCGCTGTTGCGGGTGAATACCGATGAAGTCTGCGGCGGGGATCCGACTGCGACCACCTACAGCGGCACTGCGCAGATCCGCATGGGGTTCATGCCCTATTCGGTGAATGTGAACGTGGGCAAGTTGCTGAACAACGCATGGATTGCGGACAATTGGTCCTATCAATCCCGAGAGCCCAATCTGGAAACGGTTTATTCATGGGAAGCGGGAGCCGAAGGACCGAAGTCGCCTTGGGGAAACTGGACCGCTGAACCGACGCTGAGCGAAGCCTATTCCTACACCGGTTGGTCGACCGTCAACGGCGGCGTTACGATCAACGGCACGAACTATCCTCGCTATCGCTCAGCCACCAACAGCAGCAATTGCACATCGCCTAATTTCTCGACCGGCGGTTCGGTGATTGGGTACAGTGATTCACCCTCAGCCACCACTAGCGAATATCAGGTAAGCCCCCCTCCTCCACCGGTTCATCCAGCTGAGGTCCAGCCCATAACTTATATGCAAGAACGGGAGCATGAGGCCACCGCCTACCGCTATCGATGGAACAGCGACTGGAACAATAACAAGTGCCGTCTTCAGTCCGGTACGAACATACATGCCTTGTCGCGGCAAGCCACCGCTACGCGGCAGGTCACATGGACGGAGCATGCCCGCTGGATTGGCTGGACCTACAAACAGAAGACATTCGATGTCTCGACTCTGAAGGCAGGTGGAACAAACTGGAACGGCAGCGTTTCACTCCCGCTGACGACGATGAACGGACCTACGGTCAAGCTGTCAGGGTCGAACTGGGATACGACACTGGTATTGCCGGCCAACATGGATGTCAGTTGGGACGGTTGCATCGAGGAACGCGCCACTATCCAGAATAGTGACGGCAATCCCAGCGATGAATGGAGCCCAATCCCGTCCGGCGCGCTGGACATGAACATTGATCTGGTCCCGGATGCGGGAACGTCCGGCTCGCATTGGGGGCCGATGCTGGAGAACGCTGTCTGGGGCCGCTATACAGGCAGCAACACGAGCAACCGCACGACGAACGATGTCGTGACGACGAGTTGGCTCAACCGGAACAACAGCTATTACTGCTCGACCGAGGCCAAGAAACTGCAGACCTGGTACACACCAGGCGGCTTTGAAACCTATGTCGACTCGCTGACGCCCATCGGCAATACTTATCACGACATTGGCATGATATGGGGCGCGCGCTTCATTTCTCCCACGGGCATCTTCGCCAGCGAGAATGCTCAGACGTCTACGGGCGGCGCCATCCAACGGCATATCATCTTCATGACCGATGGCGACACGATGACCGACCGAACCAACTACACGTCACAGGGTCTCCCTTGGTGGGACCGGCGGCAAACGACTTACGCGCCGAGCAACGGCAATCTGGACGATATTCTAAACGCAAGACTCGTCGCCTTGTGCACGGCGATCAAGAACCGCAACATCACGCTCTGGGTGGTCTCCTATGGAACCGGGACAAGCTCAGCGACGCAAACGCGCCTGCAAAACTGCGCCACGCCTGGCAAATTTTTCCAGGCCAATGATACGCCGACGCTGATCAGCAACTTCAAGCAGATCGCGTCTGAAATCGCTGACCTCAGGCTGACGAGCTGACGATGGTGTTTTCCTTCCCTCCATCTGCCGCACCCGCCCTGCGACGTCTTGCTCGAGCGCAAGAGGGCGTCACCATCATCGAGTTCGCGCTCGTCCTGCCGGCATTTCTTGTGATGCTGCTTGGCGCGCTCGACATCGGTCACACGCTCTACATGCAGAGCGTGGTGCAGGGCGCCGTGCAGAAGGCAGCACGGGACGGCACGCTCGAAACCGCAGCAGGAGCGGGCTCCACATCGCGCGGTGCAATCGATGCGGTTGTCGAAAGCCAGATCAAGAAGCTCCACAGGCATGCAGACATCACGATAAGCCGGCGCTTCTACCGCACGTTCTCGCAAGCCGCCGCCGCGCAAGCCGAGCCTTTCACGGACAGCCCCAGCGGACCGAGCCAGAACGGAATCTGCGATGACGGCGAGCCTTATGTCGACAACAACAATAACAACACCTGGGATGCCGACGGCGGTAACGCCATCAATGCCGCCGGCGCGCGCGACAATGTCGTGTTCACCGTCAACGTGGCCTTCCCCCGCATGTTCCCCATCGACAGGTTGATCGGCGGGCACGGCACGACCCATGTCAGCGCGACAACGGTGCTCTCCAACCAGCCCTATGGCGATCAGGGCACCGACGGCACGCCGACGGTGCGGCATTGCGTATGAGCAAGGCCGCTCGACAAGCCAGTAGGATGGGTGAGCGCGCATCCCGCTTTGCCGCACGTCTGCGGCGTGCCCAGATGGGCGTGGCGGCGGTGGAGTTCGCACTGACGGCGCCGATCATTCTGGGCATGTTTCTCGCCGGCGCGGAACTGACCAATTTTGCCATCACCAGGATGCGCGTCAGCCAGATCGCGCTGCACGTCGCGGACAATGCCTCGCGCATCGGCACCAACAGCCTGCTCACCGCACCCCAGATCAGCGAAGCGCAGATCAACGATCTGCTGATTGGCGCCAATATGCAGTCCGGCACGCTGGACCTGGCCGCAAACGGACGGATCATCATCTCCAGCCTCGAACCGGTGAGCAACCCCAACCCCGAGCCCAAGCGTTTCCGCATTCACTGGCAGCGCTGCTATGGCGCGAAGGCGTGGTCTTCTTCTCACGGCGCGCAAGGCGATACCGATCTGGAAGGCATGGGCCCGACCAGCAAGCAGGTGACCGCGCCAGACGGCGGCGCTGTCATCTTCGTCGAAGTCGCTTATGACTACACGCCACTGATCTCTGCCGACATCGTGCCAACCACAGTCATCACCGACACCGCCGCGATGACGGTGCGTGACGACCGTGACTATGGCGGAAATGGCGGGACAGGCGTTTACAACAATGAGGGCGTCACCGCCTCCACCTGTGCCTGAGCCAAAGGCGCGCCGTGATGCCGCTCTAGTCTAAACGACGAGATCGACCCACCCGGCATTCGCGCGTGAGGCCTCAACCGCTGTTTCGATGAAGGCCATTCCGCGCAAGCCATCGTCTGCGCCGGGCAGTAACGGCGCCTCCTCGCCCCTCAACACAGCTGTGAAGTCGCGATAGATCGCTGCGAAGGCGTCCATATAACCGTCGGCGTGCTGCACTTCGAAGGGCGCCGGAACAACCGCACCGCTGCTCTCCAGACGCACTGTTTCCGTGCTTCCATCGATCCGGTGGATCGTGAGACAATGTGGATCATCAAGTTGCCAGACGAGACTGGCCTTTTCGCCGTCGCAGCGCAGGCGCAGCCCATTGCCCTGACCGATCTCGATCTGAGATGCGAGAACTGCCCCGCGTGCGCCATTCTCGAACCGCAAGAGAACCGCGCAATCATCGTCCAGCGCGCGGCCCGGCACGACTGCGCCAAGGTCTGCCATGATCCGGCTGACCCGCAGGCCAGAGACGAACTCCGCGAGATGGAATGCATGAACGCCGATGTCTGCGATGCAGCCGCCGACACCGGCGCGGGCAGGATCGATCCGCCAGGCGGCCTGTTCACCCGCAGAGGGGTTCGCCAGCCAACCCTGCGCATATTCGACCACGATTTTACGAATATCGCCTAGCCTGCCCGCCGCGATCCGCGCCCGCGCCTCGCGGACTGCCGGATAAGCGGAATAGGTATAGCTCAGCGCATAGGGCCGGCCTGATTGCCTGATCGTGGATCGCAGTTGCCGGGCTTCTTCCAGCCGCGCCGTCATGGGCTTGTCGCTCATCACAGCAAAGCCCGCTTCCAGGGCCGCTGATGTCGCAGGATAATGAAGATGATTGGGCGTGACGATGGAGACGAAGTCCACGCCATCGGAGCGCGCACGTTCTGCCGCGAGCATCGTCGGCAGATCGGCATAAGCGCGCGCAGGATCGACACCATAAGCCGCACCGGCGATCCGCGATCGCTCCGGATCAGATGAAAAGACGCCGGCTACCAGTTCGATCTCGCCCGTGGCTTGCGCAGCAAGACGATGAGTCTGGCCAATGGAAAGGCACGAGCCACCGCCGATCATGCCCATGCGCAGCACCATTGCCTTGCCCTCTTTAGCGCGCTGGCTTCGACGCCGCGCGACCGGCTGTCACAAAGCGACCAGCGCTGCATCCCGCAGGCCGCGCCAGACGCGTGCGGCCTGTACGCTTTCCTGCACATCATGCACGCGCACGATCTGGGCGCCCTGCGTGATTGCCGCCTGGGCCAGCGCGACTGATCCGCCGAGACGCTGCTCGACCGGGGCGCCGTCCGTCAGGGCGCCCACAATGCGCTTGCGGCTCGCGCCGAACAGCAAGGGCACGCCCAGAGCCTGATACAGCGCGAGATTGTTGATGATGCGCGTGTCGTCCTGCAGCGCCTTGCCGAAGCCAACGCCGGGATCGATGATGATCTTCGTGCGCTCGATGCCCGCGGCAAGACAGGCTGCGATCCGCGCCTCAAGCCAGTCGAACACCGCAATGTCCGCCGCAGGCCCGGCGACCGCCCCCGCCTTGTACTTGACCGCGCCGCCATGTGGATCCTCACCAGCGGACGGGCTGTGCATGATGATGACCGGACATCCCGCCTTCGCCACGACCTCCAGCGCGCGCGGGTCATGGGTCAGCCCGGTCACGTCATTGACGATTCCCGCTCCGGCAGCGAGCGCTGCTTCCATCACCGCCGCCTTGCGGGTGTCGATCGACACGACAATGCCGCTTCTCGCCAGACGCTCAATCACCGGAACCGTGCGGGCAATCTCGTCGCCCTCCCAAACGGTTTCTGCGCCCGGCCGCGTCGACTCCCCACCCACATCGATGACCGAAGCGCCGGCAAGTTGCATTGCAAATCCGGCATCCGCTGCCCGCTCGGCATCGCCAATCAGCTTGCCGCCATCGGAGAAACTGTCGGGCGTCATATTGAGGATGCCCATCACCTGCGGGGTATCGAAGCGGACAATGCGCTCACCAAGGCTGAGCGGCAGACGGGCAGCGGTGAGACCCGCCATTTGCGCCTCGACGCGTGCAAGCTGCGCGTCGCTCAGGCGGCCCTGCCAGTCGGCCAGTGCATGAACCGGCACCTGAATTTTGCCGGTACTGCCATCACCGCCAACCCAGCGGACTTCCACGCCCTGGAACCAGATCAGCCCACCGGCAAGCCGCCGGAATTCATGCTCCTCCAGCCCGACAGGCGTGTCGATGAACCAGATGGGGCGCAGATACAGGCGCGCATCGGATGGCGGCGTTGCGATCATGGTCGAAGAGTTCCCTTCAGCATCCCCCGCGCCTTAGCCTTCCCGTCGGCAAAGCGGAAGCTGGAGCCCGGACCAGCGGTGGGAGTGCACGATCCGGGCTCCGGCGACGGCCCCTTATGGCTCCGTCGCAAGGAGGTAAAGCTGACGCATGGCATCGAGCGGCTTCACGGCGCCCTCATGCTCGATCTGCCAGAAGGTCCAGCCATTGCAGCTTGGCGCCCCCTGCAGAGTAGCGCCGAGCTTGTGGATCGAGCCGGTCTCGCCCTTGCATTCCAGCGAGCCATCGGCGCGGACCTGCGCTCTCCAGCGCCCCTTGGCAGCGGTCAACACCGTTCCCGGAGCGATCATCCCGGTCTCGACCAATGTACCGAACGCGACGCGCGGCTGGCTCTTGGGCGACTGCATGATGGTGAGGGCGCTCTCATCAAGCGGCAGCGCAGCAGCGATGCGCTCGCGCGCGACCTCGCAATAGCTGTCCTCACGCTCGATGCCGATCCAGCGGCGCCCGAGCCGGCGCGCCACAGCGCCGGTCGTGCCAGTGCCGAAGAAGGGATCGAGCACAACGTCGCCCTTCTTCGTGCAGGAGAGGAAAATCCGGTAAAGCAGCGCCTCGGGCTTCTGGGTCGGATGTGCCTTGTGGCCGTTCCGCTTCAGGCGCTCCTGGCCTGCACAGATCGGCAGCACCCAGTCCGAGCGCATCTGCAACTCGTCATTGAGCGTCTTCATTGCGCGATAGTTGAAGGTGTACTTGGCTTTCTCGCCTTGGCTCGCCCAGATCAGCGTTTCATGCGCATTGGTGAACCGCGTACCCTTGAAGTTCGGCATGGGGTTGGCCTTGCGCCAGACAATGTCGTTGAGAATCCAGAAACCCTGATCCTGCATCAACGCGCCGACGCGGAAGATATTGTGATAGCTGCCAATCACCCAGATCGTGCCATCGGGCTTGAGGATGCGCCGGGCCTCAGCCAGCCACTCGCGGCAGAAAGCATCATAGACGGCGTAACTGTCGAACTGGTCCCAGGCATCATCGACCGCATCGACGCGCCCACCTTCGGGCCGGAACAGGTCACCGCCGAGCTGAAGGTTGTAAGGCGGATCAGCAAAGATCATGTCCACGCTAGCGGTCGGAAGCGTGCGCATGATGGCAATGCAGTCGCCCTGCAGCAGCGTATCCAGCGGCAACACCGGCGGCGTCTTTGCCGGCGCAGTCTTCGTTCGCACCGTCTGCTTGGTCACTCGTTCAATAACGCCCATGATCTTCTTACCCCCGTTACTGGACGGGTGTGAGTCGTCACGACTCGCGCGTCAAGAGCAGTAACAGGTTGGAGTCTCTGCCAGAATCAGCCGCACCGATGAGAACGAAACGAGTCCCACACGAGGGGTGGAGTCTTCCGATTCGGGGAGGACTCAACATGTTGTGGTGTTGCGCTGGAGACTCAGGCGGTCGGCAGGCACAAAAATATTTTGCGCTCAGCCGATTTTACCGTCTCAGAGGCTGCCAGGCCCCTGGATCAGTAGCCACAGACCGATGATGGCGAACAGGCCCGCCGCAACGAACCGCACCACCTTGAGTGGCACGCGACGCAGCAACTCATGGCCAACGAACACCGCGGGCACATTGGCAAGGAGCATGCCGATCGTCGTACCAATCGTCACGAGCACAACCTGCTGGAACTGGGCACCCAGCGCCACGGTCGCGATCTGGGTCTTGTCGCCCATTTCAACCAGGAAGAACGCGACGGTGGTGGTCAGAAAGGCACCGAAGCGCGCCGGCTTATCCTCCAGATCATCGATCTTGTCGGGGATGAGCGTCCAGATTGCCATGGCGAGGAAACCGGCGGCTACCAGATAATGAAACCATGCCGACTGGAAGATCGACGCCACGCTCGCGCCCAGCAAGGCCGCGAAGAAATGATTGGCGAGCGTCGCAACGAGGATACCGAAAATGATCGGCACCGGCTTCCGGAAGCGCGTCGCCAGCAGGATCGCGAGCAACTGCGTCTTGTCACCAATTTCGGCAAGAGCGACGACGGCAGTGGAAGTAAAGAGAGCGTCCATGGAATATCCTGAGCCGGGCAACATGACAGACAATGACATCGAACCTCCCGCCCGGCCCGGACGGAAGCACGACGTCATTGGTCTCGCCGGAATGCTTGGATCCCCTGCCGCCACGGCCTCTCGGCCGAGTATGTTGACGTACAGGCCCGCCGGAAGCCGGCGGCTGGCTACTCCCCAGATGACAGGGGCGCTCTAGGGCGCTTGGCTCAACCCGTCAACCGCCACAGCCTACAGCAAGGCCAGCTGCGCGACCGGCGAAAAGCTGCGGCGATGCAGAGGGGTTGGGCCATGCTCGCGCAGGGCAGCAAGATGATCGGGCGTGCCATAGCCCTTGTTCCGGTCCCAGCCATAATGGGGATGGACCCGTGCAGCGTCCCGCATCAGCGCATCGCGATGCTCCTTGGCGATGATCGAGGCGGCCGAGATGGACGGTTCCAGCGCATCCCCCCCGACGATCGCGCGGGCAGCCCAGCGCCACTCCGGACGGCGTCCATGCGGCGTGAGATTGCCGTCCACGAGCACTTCCAGCGGATCGCAGCCAAGGCGCGCGCACAGGGCTTCGACCGCCCGGGTCATAGCCAGCATCGTCGCACCGAAGATGTTGAGCCGGTCAATATCCTCGACATCCACCACGCCAACGGCCCAGTGGCAGCGCCGCTTGATCGTCGCTTCGAGCGTGGCGCGCTTCTGCGCCGTCAGCTTCTTGCTGTCATCGAGCCCTGCGGGCCTGGGCTTGCACAGCACCACGGCAGCCGCCACCACCGGCCCGGCCAGCGGCCCTCGCCCCGCCTCGTCCACGCCTGCGATCATCAGTCAATGCGCCAGGGCGGGTAGCGCCGGTTCTCCCCGGCAGAATAGAGACAGACGCGATTGCCAGCCGGATCAACGAGCCAGGCCTCACGCCAGCCCCAATCCTGATCCACCGGCTCGCTGTCGAAGGCGAGGCCGGCGGAGATCAATGCCGTCACCCGCGCATCGAGATCGTCGCACTCCAGATAGACGGCGTGGCTCTCACCATGGAGCGAAAGCGTCGTGCCGCCGGGCGCCTCGAAGCGGGCATACGGCTTTTCCGGACTGTCCACGATCAGTCGCAGCCCCAGGTCCTCATAGAAGTCGCGAGAGGCAAGATAGTCGGTCACCGGCACCGAAATCTGATTGAGCCGCGCGCTGTCACCCAGGTCGAGGCGCACCGAAGCATGGCCCAACGGTCCATGGCCGCCGCCAAGGCCCGGCGGCGCGCGCAAAGCGAGCCGCACGAACAGCCGCGCCCGCTCGATGGCCTCGGGCAGATTGAGCCCCTGCCCCAGCCCTGTCGCAATGGCGCTGGCCAGCGTGCAGCCGGTGCCGTGCGTGTCCTCGGTATGGATGCGCGAGCCTTCCCAGCGCGCGATCTCGCCTTCCGAGCCAACCAGGCGATCAGTGATGATCTCGCCGGGCGCATGACCGCCCTTGATCAGCAGCATTTCGCCGCGCGCGGTCAGCTCCGCCTCGCCGCCGAGTGCTTCCAGCTCGGGCAGATTGGGCGTGGTGACGAAAGCCCAGCCCATCAATTCATGCAGGCTCTCGATGGTGGCTGCGTCGGCCAGAACACCGCCGCTGCTCGCGACCATCACCGGGTCGAGCACGACAGGTGCGTTGATGTTCTCAAGCCGGTTCGCAACCGCAAGCGCCGTTTCCGCCGATCCGATCATGCCGATCTTCACCGCATCCACGCCGATGTCGCTCACCACGCTGTCGATCTGGGCGAGCACCATCTCGGTGGGGACAGCATGGACAGCCTGCACGCCCAGCGTGTTCTGGGCGGTAACCGCGGTGATCGCGGTCATGGCGTGGCCGCCCAGCATGGTGACGGTTTTCAGGTCCGCCTGAATGCCGGCGCCGCCGCCGGAATCGGAGCCGGCGATGATAAGGATTCGGGGGATGCTCATGGGCCGCTTTTGCCCCTTGCCGAACCGGAAGTCGAGCCGCTGACGCTGGCTTTGTCAGTGTTCCTTGCGAGCGCAATCGATACAGAGCGATGCTTCGGGCCTCACCTCAAGCCGCGCCGGGGCGATGTCATCGCCACACAGCACGCACTGGCCATAGGTCCCTGCCTCGATCCGCGCGAGCGCCCGGTTCACCGAGCCGATTTCGCGCGCGAGCAGCGCCGCTTGCTGTTCCAGCGGCACATCGTCCTGAACTTCGACGGCCTGCTCGGACGAATCAGCATTCAGAGGCTCATCGAGATCATCGGCTATCCGTTGCTGCCGGATCTTGAGCTCTTCAAGCGCTGCTTCAAGGCGCACTTTCGCCCGGGCCAAATCAGTCATCGCATCCTCCTGTCCGTTGATTGACGACAGGATGTTTAAGGGAGACCAAGAATGAGAAACATGCGCCAGATCAAACCGTCACCGGCGCGCGTCACGCCTTGAAACGACGTTCGGTAGACGCCGGATTGCGCGCCAGCGCCTGACCGGTCCGGCTAGGCCGGTCGAGCAACTCGCCACCGCAATTGGGGCAGCGATCATCCAGGTCCTCCGCGCACTCGGCGCAGAAGGTGCATTCGAACGAGCAGATGAAGGCACCGCCCGCATCAGCCGGCAGACCGACGCCGCAGCGCTCGCAATCGGGACGCATCTCAAGCATGGGCAGCCGCCGCGCTCGCAACGGCGTCGCAGATGCGATCGACCACGCGCTGCACCTGATCGGCATCGTCCCCTTCGGCCATCACCCGGATGACCGGCTCGGTGCCCGAGGGGCGAATAACGAGGCGGCCTACGCCCTCCAGTTCGGCTTCCGCCTGCGCGATCACGGCCTTCACGCTTTCCGCCTCCAGCGGCTTGCCACCAGCAAAGCGCACATTCTTGAGCAATTGCGGTACCGGCTCGAACTGGCGCATCAGCGCGCTCGCCGGCTTGCCGCTCTCGACGAGCGCCGCCAGCACCTGCAGCGCCGCAATCGTGCCGTCCCCGGTCGTCGCGTAATCGGAGAGGATCATGTGGCCGGACTGCTCGCCGCCGACATTGCAGCCGCGCGCCTTCATTTCCTCCAGCACATAGCGGTCACCGACCTTGGTGCGGATGAGCGGAATGCCCTCGCTCGCCAGGCTCCGCTCCAGCCCGAGATTGGACATGACGGTGGCGACGACGCCGCCGCCTTTGAGCGTGCCTTGCCGCGCCCAACTCGTACCGATCAGCGCCATGATCTGATCGCCGTCCACTATCGTGCCGGTCTCATCGACCACGATCAGCCGGTCCGCATCGCCATCGAGCGCAATGCCAATGTCTGCGCCCGAGGCAACCACAGTCTCCTGCAACAGCAGCGGCGCTGTCGATCCGCAACCATCGTTGATGTTGGTGCCGTTGGGCGTGACGCCGATTTGCACCAGCTCCGCGCCTAGCTCCCAGAAGGTGTAGGGCGCGGTGTTGTAGGCCGCGCCATTGGCGCAATCGAGCGCAACCTTGAGGCCATCGAGCCGCAGATGCTGCGGAAAGGTCGATTTTACGAAGTGGATGTAGCGCCCGCGCCCATCCTCAACGCGCCGCGCCCGGCCGATCCGCTCGGAGGCGGCGAGCGGAATACCGCCATCCTCGATCAGCGCCTCGATCTTCAGTTCATCGGCATCGGAAAGCTTGTAGCCATCCGGCCCGAACAGCTTGATGCCATTGTCGTAATAGGGATTGTGGCTCGCCGAGATCATCACGCCGAGATCGGCACGCATGGAGGCGGCGAGCATCGCCACGGCCGGGGTCGGGATCGGCCCGAACTGCACCACGTCCATGCCCACGCTGGTGAACCCTGCGACAAGCGCGTTCTCGATCATATAGCCCGAGAGGCGGGTATCCTTGCCGATCACCACGCGGTGGCGGTGATCGCCGCGCATGAAATGGCGGCCCGCAGCCATGCCGACGCGCATCGCCATCTCGGCGGTCATCGGGGACTGGTTGGTGCGGCCGCGGATCCCGTCCGTGCCGAAGAAGCGTCTGGTCATCGGGCCTGCTTAGCGGATGCGGGACGGGCTACGCCAGACCGTTTGTTGGGGGGCTCTAGCCTACCGGCTTATGATCCGTTCGGGCTAAGCTTGTCGAAGCCCCGTCCTGCTTCCTTTCTTAAGAAAAAAGAACAGGCCTTCGACAGGCTCAGGCCGAACGGTATCGGGTGGCAGAGTGCCTGCTCCTTCACCGCACCGGCGCAGGCTTATCCCGCAAGCCCTCCTCGGGGCGATCATCCACCGGCGCTTCGTCATCCTTCAGCGTATCCAGATGCATCAGGTGCTTGACCAGCGGCGAAACCGCTAGCACCGCCACCGCGATGCCGATCGTCCACCAGCCAATCGTGGAATAGACCGAAAGCGTCGCTTCCTTGGTCATTTCGCCATCATGGCCGCCGGTCGCCTCGCCGATCTTGCCGGCCACGAAATTGCCGACCGCCGACATGTAGAACCAGGCGCCCATGATCAGGCTCGCGAGGTGACGCGGCGCAAGGCGGTTCATCGCCGAGAGCCCCACAGGCGAGAGGCACAGCTCGCCGGTCGTCTGGAACAGATAGACCAGGAAGACGAACAGCACCGGCGTCATCGCCGCCATGCCGACCGACTGCGCGCCCCAGACGAAGATAAGGAACGAGAGGCCCACCTGTGCCAACGCCAGGCCGAACTTAGCCGGCGCCGAGGGCTCCCAGCCGCGCCTGCCCAGCCACACCCAAAGCCAGGCGAAGACTGGCCCGAGCAGCACGATGTAGATGGGATTGAGCGACTGGAAGAAGGTGGTCTGGAAACCGGCACGGTCCACATAGCGGTCCGTATAGAGATTGAGGCTGCCGCCCGCCTGCTCGAACAGACCCCAGAACACCGGATTGAGCGCAACGAGGAACACAATGGCGAACATGCGATCGCGCGCGTGCGGCTCCAGCTTCATTGCTGCGTAGAGCACATAGCCGAGCAGAGCGATGCCCGCGACGATCAACAAATTCTGGATGATGTCCTGATATTGCACCAGGAACCAGATCACACCGATAGAGGCAATGCCGATGCCGTAGAGCAGCCATTCGGTGCGAAACGTCAACGGCTTCGGCGGCTCACCCTTGCCCATGAGGAATGGCTTGCCGATGACGAACACCACAGCGCCGAGCAGCATGCCGAAGCCCGCCGCGCCGAAGCCATATTTCCAGCCATAGCTTTCGCCGAGCCAGCCCGCCAGGATCGTGCCGATGGCGGCGCCGACATTGATGCCGACATAGAAGATCGTATAGGCGCCATCCCGGCGCGGATCGGTAATGCCATAAAGCTGGCCCACGAGGACCGAGATATTCGCCTTGAGGAAGCCCGAGCCCACCACGATGCAGGCGAGCGCCGCCCAGAAGATGTTGATCGTCGGGTCATTCTGACCGCCGACGCCTTCGAAAGCCATGAGGAGGTGACCGGCCGTCAGGATCAGCGCGCCGAACAGCACCGCCTTGCGCTGGCCCAGATAACGGTCGGCCAGATAGCCACCGAGCACGGGGGTAATGTAGACGAGGCTGGTATAGGCACCATAGACCAGCGTCGATTGCCCGTCCGTAAAGAGCCAGTGCTTGGTGAGGTAGAAAATGAGCAGGGCGCGCATGCCATAATAGGAAAAGCGCTCCCACATCTCGGCGAAGAACAGGATGTAGAGCCCCTTGGGGTGCCCGAGAAATTCCTGTTTCTTGCTCGCAAGCCCTGCGGCGCCACCGGCAAGAAGCACGATCAGCACGATCAGGGCAATGGCGGGAATCGTTGCCATAAGATCTCCTGGTTCGGGCAACGGCGAAACGCCGGCCGCGACAAATATGACGCCGAGACTTAGACAGTCTCGCCTTCGAGGAAAGCGCTTTTTTCCGCGAGGCACGAGGTCTCTGCCCCTGGCCGGTCGCATGGCGGAGCCTCAGGCACCGCTTCCGTAGCGGCCAGCGTCCAAGCGATGCCGTTCTGCGAATTGCTCGCAAATCCGCTTGGCGGCAGCAGCGGATTTGTCTAGCGAAGCGCCATGTTCAATGATCTTTCCTCGCTACCCGCCTATCTCGCCTCACGCCGCTCGGGCAAACCGCGCGATCTCGCCGCGCCCGGCCCGTCGCTCGATCAGTTGCGCGAGATGGTGCGCATTGCCTCCCGTACCCCGGATCATGGCAAGCTGGCGCCCTGGCGGTTTGTGATCGTGCCGGACGATCAGCGTGAAGCGCTCGCCGTGTTGCTCGAGCAGGCTTATCTGGCCGAAAAGCCCGATGCTGGCCGGCTTGAGATCGAGGCGATGCATCAGTTCGCCCGTCAGGCCCCGGCGCTTGTCGTTGTCGTGTCCTCGCCGAAAACAGCCTCCAAGATTCCGGTCTGGGAACAGGAGTTGTCAGCGGGCGCGGCAACCATGAACCTGCTTCACGCAGCGCACGCCATGGGCTTCGCCGGTGGCTGGCTGACGGCATGGCCGTCCTACAACGATACGGTGCGCGATGCCTTCGGGACGGCCGAAGAGCGCATCGCCGGCTTCGTCTTCATCGGCACGCCCTCAAGGGAGCTGGAGGAGCGCCCACGCCCCGAACTGGACGACATTCTGAGCATCTGGCCGGGCCGCTGAGGACCCGGCTCGCGCCGTCCGCAATGGCCCCGGCTGCTTGACCGATCCACTGTATTATGGCACTGATGCAGCATGATCGATGAAAGCCGGCCCGTTTATCTGCGCCTGCGCGACGAAATTGCCGCTGCCATTCTGGATGGGCGCTATGGCGATGGAGAGATCCTCCCCTCGGTGCGTGCGTTCGCTGCACAGCAGGGCGCCAATCCGCTGACCGTCGCGAAAGCCTATCAGAGCTTTCAGGACGATGGTCTCGTTCAAGTCCGCCGCGGTGTCGGCATGTTCGTCACGCCCGGCGCCTCGCGCCGCTTGCGTGCCATGGAGCGGGAGCGCTTCTTTTCTTCGGTCTGGCCCGGGATTGCCCAGCAGATGCACCGCATCGGCATCACCCTCGAGGAATTGGCGGACCGCAACGATGTTCCGGTAGCCTGACCGCCATCTGCCGCAGCTCAGCATCTACTGGCCGTGTCTGAGCGATTGTTCATCTGCCGTTGCTCATCCGATCGGCAGTCTCCAGCGACAAGGTTCAACGGAGAAGATCGATGATCAAGACAAGTCTTGCCGCCCTCGCTGCCTTTGGTGTGATGATCAGCGCGGCGCCTGCTCAGGCCGACCGTGACAAGGAGAAGCGCGGCTACAGCCGGATGTACGACGATCGCGGATATTATCGTGAACCCCGCCGGGTGACGCGCAACACCCGCACATGGCGCGGCGATGATGGCCGCTATTATTGCCGCCGCGAGAACGGCACGACTGGCCTCATCATCGGCGCAGCCGGTGGCGCCTTGCTCGGCCGCACCATCGACACCGAAGGTGACCGCACCGTCGGAACGCTGCTTGGCGGCGCAGCAGGCGCTCTGCTGGGTCGGGAGATCGAGCGCGGCGGCGCGCGCTGCCGCTGAGTTACGCAGCCATCGGGGCGGGGACAGCCGTTGCCGCCCCGATCATACCGCTACTGACGATACCGTCAGTTCTGCAGATTATAGGTCTTCATGAGATCGTAGAGGGTTGGCCGGCTCACGCCCAGTATCCGCGCGGCGCCCGAGATATTGCCCTCTGCGCGCGCAATGGCGCGGCGAATGGCTTTCTGATCTGCTGCCTCCCGCGCTGCACGCAGGTTGACGAGCGCTCCCTCTCCATCGCTTGGCACATCCAGATCGAGATCGGCTGCGCTCACCATCTTTCCCTCAGCAAGAATGACCGCGCGTTTCACACGATTTTCCAGTTCCCGCACATTGCCCGGCCAGTGCCATGCGTCGATGGCGGCAATTGCATCGCCCGCCAGACCCTTGACCTGCGGATTGAGATCGCGGGCATAGCGAGAGGCGAAATGCCGGGCGATCAGAACGGCATCGCCAGTGCGCTCTGCAAGCCGCGGAATGCGCACGATGATCTCCGCCAGGCGATAATATAGATCCTCCCGGAAGCGCCCCTGCGCAATCATCTCTTCGAGATTCTGGTGCGTCGCACAGACGATCCGGCTATCGATCATAATCGGCTTGCGTCCGCCGATCCGCTCGATCGTGCGCTCCTGCAAAAAGCGCAGCAGCTTCACCTGCAGTGCGAGCGGAATATCGCCCACCTCATCGAGGAACAGCGTGCCGCCCTGTGCCTGCTCGATCTTGCCCGGCGTCGCCTTCACTGCGCCCGTGAAGGCGCCCTTCTCGTGGCCGAACAACTCGCTTTCAAGCAGGGTTTCGGGGATTGCCGCGCAATTGATCGCCACGAACGGCCCTGCCGCACGGTCACTCCTCTCATGCAGGCCCCGCGCAAGCAGTTCCTTGCCAGTCCCGCTTGCGCCCAGCAGCATCACGGTGACGCTGGCACTGGCCACGCGCTCGATCATGCGCGCCACCTTCAGCATTTCCGGCGCCGCCGTGATCATCCGCCCCAGCACGCGGGCATCTTCCGGTGCCGTCTCCGCAAGCCGCCGGTTCTCCTGCTCAAGCGCATGAACGTGGAACGCCCGCGAGACGATGTGGCCGAGCGAGTCGATATCCAGCGGCTTCTGGTAGAAATCCCATGCGCCTTCGGCGATTGCGCGCCGGGCACTTGCCCGGTCGCCTTGCCCCGTCGCGACGATCACCTTCGTTCCGGGCGCCTCGGCCAGGATCTGTGTGAGCGCGGCCATGCCTTCGCTGATCCCATCCGGGTCCGGTGGCAAGCCGAGATCGAGCGTGACGACGGGCGGGGCTTCGGCGCGCAGGATTTCCAGCGCTTCCTCCCGATCACCGGCAATGAAGAGTTGATAGCCGTCGTAAGCCCAGCGGAGCTGGCGCTGCAGCCCCATGTCGTCTTCGACGATCAGCAGTTTTTGGCGTGTATCGGGCATCAGCCTGCACTCCGCATCGGTTCGTCGGCCATGCCATCGGGCGCGTCACGCAGGCCGGCCAATGGCAGAAAAACGGTGAAGCGGCTGCCTTCGCCTTCCGCGCTTTCCACAACGAGGCGCCCGCCCATCCCCTCGATCAGCAGCCGCGCTTCGTGCGCGCCGAGGCCAAAGCCGTTGGCCTTGGTCGAGCTGAAGGGACGAAACAGTTTATCCCGAACGAACGCCGCGCTCATCCCGATACCCTGATCGATGACGTGCACTGCCACGCCTTGCGGTTCGACCGAGATGACGATGCGCACGATCGCCCCTGCCGGGCTCGCCTCAATGGCGTTGCGCACAAGGTGCGTCAGCGCGCGCTGAAGACCCTCGACATCCACCCGCACCACCCGGTCGAGCGCGCCTTCGATGACGATGTTCCGGGTCCCCCCTGCCCAACCCCGCGCCAGATCCTTCAGCCACGGCCCGAGCAGCAGTTCGGCCCTTTCGCCCTGACCGCCCTTGCCCGCGCGACCGAGGCGATGGAGCAGGTCATTCATGCGCGAGGACGTTTCTTCCAGCGTGAGGATCATATCTTCGCGAAAGGCAGGATTGTCCGCATGACGGCGCGCATTGCCGGCCAGCAGGGTCATTTGGCTGACGAGGTTCTTGAGATCGTGCAGGATGAAGGCAAAGCGCCGGTTGAACTCCTCGAACCGTTGCGCCTCGGCCAGCGCCGCGCGGTGGCGCTCTTCGGCAAGACGCGCCGCAGCCTCACCGCAGACCACGCGGAGCACATCCCGGTCTTCCCAGTCCAGCCCCTTGCGTCGCGGTGGGGCGGCAAGGAGAATCGCGCCGATGATTTGATCGCGGTGGATGAGGGGCGCGACTGCCCAGGCGAGGCGGCTTTTTTGCATTGAGGCAGGCAGCACATCCCGGAACGCCCGCCAGTCGCCAGTAACATCCAGGATCATCCCTTCCTGCGCGACCCTCTCGACCAGCGCCACAGGCAAGGTGGCGAGCGGTTCATTGTCCTCGGGCCGGCCATAAGCGCAGGCGCGCGTGAAACGTCCATCCTCGTTCAGATAGAGCAAGGCCGCTGGGGCATCGACTGTCTGAGCGATCGCCCGGGCAATACGCGCATCGAGATCGGCGTCTCCGGCCTCCAGCCCGTCCATCGTCGCCGAGAAGCGCAGCCACAAGCTCCGATAGTCATAGCGATGCGCGAAGATATGCTTGGAAACTTCGCCGCGCAGCCATGACCGCATCGATGCCGATGGGAGGAAGGCAAGCACCGCCACGGCCAGCGCGAACAACAGCGCAAACTGCACGATCCGCGCAACCGGCTCACTCAACCCGCTGAACAATCCCACGAGCAGGAGGATGACGAGCACATACAGGCCGACGATACCGATCGAGACGATCCGCGTGGCGACACTGTGCGAGAGCGCAAAGGCTCTTGTGCCGTCGCTGCGCAAGCCAAGCGCCAGCATGGCGGCGAGCGCAGCCATCACGAAGCCGCGCATCGGCGCGATCGGCGTCATGCTGCCATCGGCCAGCCAAACGAGAAGATAATGATTGAAGTCATAGGCCCACATGCAAGCCAGTGCGGCGGCCAGCCAACCCTCGCGGCGTCCCATCACGGTCTCATCCTGGCGCACTGGCCATCGATAGAGCACAAGCAGTGCGCCCAGCGCGAAGGCAGCGCGGAGCATCCAGTTCATTTCGAAATAGGGAAGCAGACGCGGATCGACCGGTGTCCCTTCCCCCATCAGCAAATCGAAGCCGAGTTGGACAACCAGCACCAGAGCGAGCGCGAGGAGTACCAATTTCGGATATGCGCGTCGCTCGGTACGCCCGGCGCCGGAATGCGCCGCAAGAACCACGAGCCAGGCTGCGTTCCGCATTGTTTCCGTCGCGCCGTCTGTCAACTGACCAAGCGGGCTGAAGCCAACAAATGCATGACGCAGCGACCAGAGCGCCGTCAGTGCGAGCGCCACGATAACGACCTGCGGCGCGACGATCCGCTGCGGCTGCCGGGAAATGAGAATTGCGAGCGTCGCGAACAAGATCGCCGCCAGCGCGTGGCCGAAATGGCCGGCAATCAGCCACACCGCCATCAGTACCTCTCCACGCCGGAAGGAGGCGTCGACTCTTTACAGGGCTGTGTAAAACATTCCGACACGCCGCTGCCCTATCGGGAATTGGCAAATATATGCTGAACATCCCGCGCGACTGTCGAACGACAGGTCATTTACCGGATGCTAAGCCTGTCTCGTCATAGTCGCCACGTTCGGCGAGACTGGACGTGACGGAGCCCGAAATGCCCAATCGGATTTATCTGCTGGTCGCGCTGGCATTCATCATTGGCGCGCCCCTGATCGTCACGACGATCAGCGACGCGCTGCCGACGAGCAACTCTGCCGAAACGACAGCGGAGGTGCAGACCGATACGCCAGCGCCGACCGAAGTCGCAGCTGAGCCGGAAGCCACACCGCCCGTCGAAACCGTCGAAATGGAGCCGGGTTCAACCGAGCCGCTTTTCGACGCCAGCCCCGCAGTCGATGTCGATGCCTTGGCGGTGCGGATCCCCGGCGATCCGCCACCACCGCCGCCGGCTCCTCCTCAGGTGCGCGCAGCCCAGGGGCCAGCGCACCCCTTCACCGTGGGGCCGGACGATATCGACCCTGCCCAGCACCAATAAACGACGCGCGCTCGCACAAGAACGAGAGCAGTCAGCCCTTCGCGAGAATATCCAGTGCCGTGGCCGTCATCGCCTTGGCCGCCGTGCCGATCACAGCCACTGGATCGGGCGCCCAGTGCGGACTGTGCAGTGACGGAAGCTTGACCTCACCTCGCTGCGCCGCTGCCACCTTGTCAGGATCGACGCCGCCGACCCAGAAGATCAGACTCTCGATGCTGTTGTCGGCGCGATAATATTGGCCGAAATCCTCTCCACCCATCACCGATGGCACCTGGCGCACCCGATCGGCGCCGAAATGCGCCGCCAGGACGCCTGCGACATGATCGCTGAATTGCGGCGTGTTATAGGTGGCCGGCGTATAGTCCTGCTCCACCGTCATGACCGGCATGCGATCCTCCGGCACGCCCGCCGCCATCGCTTCCCCGCGCGCAATCCGTTCGATCCCGGCAAGCAATGCCGCCCGCGTCTCGTCCGAGTAGCTGCGTACGGTGATCAGCAGCTTTGCCTCGTCGGGAATGATGTTGTGCTTGGCGCCTGCGACGAAGCTGCCGACCGTTACCACGGCGGCATCCTGCGGATCGCATTCCCGGCTCACCAACGTCTGCAGGCTGGTCACGATCCGCGCGGCAATGACGATCGGGTCCTTGGTCTTGTGCGGATAGGCACCATGGCCGCCCTGCCCGCGCACGATCAGATCCACGCTGTCGACATTGGCGAGCATCCAGCCCGGCGTGTAGCCGATGGTTCCGGCCGGCAACTCGGCGCTGTCATGAAAGGCGATGACATGGCTGGGCTTGGGAAAGCGCGTGAACAGCCCATCGTCCAGCATCGCCTTGGCGCCCAGGCCGATTTCCTCTGCAGGTTGGAGGATCATCACCAGCGTGCCGGACCATCGATCGCGCATAGCGACAAGCGCCTGCGCCGCACCGGTCCATGCCGTCATATGCGTATCATGGCCGCAGGCGTGCATCACCGGGCTTTCGATCCCGTCGCGGGTCGTTGCCAGCACCTTGGAGGCATAAGGCAGGCCGGTCTTTTCCTCGAGCGGCAGCGCGTCCATGTCCGCGCGGATCATCAGCACCGGGCCGGGGCCATTCTCCAGCACGGCGACCACGCCGGTCTGGCCGACACCCTCCGTCACTGCAAAACCGAGCGCCCGCATCCGCGCCGCGAGCGTGGCGGCCGTGCGCACTTCCTGGAAGCTGAGTTCGGGGTGGGCGTGAAGATCCCGATAAACTTCGAGAAGCTCGGGCAGCGCGCCGTCGACCAGCGTGTCGACAGCCTGCCCCGCCGATCCTGCGCCATTGGCTTCATTCAAGGACATGCATACTCCTCCGGCGCCCGGACATTCGGATCTGGCGCCTCGCAATCTCGATTGATGGATCGCCGGAGCATAAGCGCTTTCGCCGTATGCGAAAGAGGGCAGCGTCTCACCGCTACCCGTACACGCCTTCCGCTGCACGCACGTTCCGTCTAGGAGCGCCGGCATGAAACTTCCCAGATGCCCTCAAGCCGTCATATTCGATATGGATGGACTGCTTTTCGATACCGAAACGCTCTACCGCTCGGCAATGTTTGCCGCCGGTGAGGATGGCGGGCACCTGATCACCGATGCCCTGTTCCACAATACGCTGGGCTGTCCTTGGCCGGTCGCCCAAGAGCAACTTCTCGCGCATTTCGGCGCGGACTTTCCCGCGGACGCATTTCGACAGCGCGTTCGACTCCATTTTGACCGGCTCGCCGAGCAGGAGCTTGCGCTGAAACAGGGAGTCGAAGCGCTGCTCGATACGCTGGAAGCGCTCGACGTTCCCCGCGCCATTGCGACTTCATCTGGCCATGAACAGGTTCGCCACCATCTCGCTTATCATGGGCTGGAAACCCGGTTCATGCACATCGTGGCCTTTGGCGATTATCGCTCGGGCAAGCCCGCGCCCGATCCGTATCTGCTGGCCGCCGAAAGACTTGGCGTGGACCCCGCCGATTGCCTGGCGCTGGAAGATTCCCACAACGGCGTCAGGTCGGCCGCCTCAGCCGGCATGATGACGATCATGGTGCCCGATCTCATGGAACCGACGCCTGAGATGGAATCAATCTGCGCTCACATCACGAGCGACTTGCACGCCGTGCGGGACATCGTCCTTGCATCCTTCGCGCAGGATCAAGGGAAGCCAAGCGGCCCCGCCCATTCGCCCTCATGATGGTGCGGGTGACGTCTCGTCGATTTGTTCGCCAGGTTCCGCAGCCATGTCCGAGGTGCCAGGCGATGGTAGACGCCCGAGTGCCTCGACCGGCTCGATTGTATCGATATCCTTCGAACCCGTCTCCACGCTCAGTTCCTTGAAGCGCCGCCCGGTGACCAGCACCCGGTTCTCGAAGCTGGAAACGAACTTGTTGTAGCTCGAAACAGAGCCGTTGAGGCTGCGGCCCAGCGAGGTCAGATGGCCCGCTGCAACGGCAAGCCGCTCGTACATTTCCTTGCCCAGCGCCGCGATCTGCTGGGTCTGCTCGGCCATTTTTTCCTGCCGCCAGACGCTGGCAACCGTGCGGGCAATCGCCACCAGGTTGGTGGGCGTGGCCAGCAGCACGCGTTTCTCGAAGGCCCATTCCCACAGGCCATCGTCCTGCTCCAGCGCGGCGGCGAGGAAATGCTCGCCGGGAATGAACATCACGACATAGTCCGCCGCATCACCAAAGCGCGTCCAGTAATCCTTGGCGCCAAGCTGCTGGGCGTGATTGCGGATCGCGCTGGCATGCGCCTTCAGGTGCCCGGCGCGCACGACCTCATCGACCGAGTCCACCGCCTCCAGATAGGCATTGAGCGAGCATTTCGCATCGATGATGAGTTGCCGTCCGCCCGGGAGCCGCACGATCACATCCGGCCGCAGACGCCCGTCGGCGGTATCGACCGAGACCTCGGAGCGGAAATCGGCGAACTGGCTCAGCCCCGCCATTTCGAGCACATTGCGCAGCTGCTGCTCGCCCCAGCGCCCGCGCGCCTTGGGGCTCGATCGCAACGCATTGACCAGCCGCGCCGTCTCCACCCGCGCCTCGGCACTGCCCAGCCGCACCTGCTCCACGGCCTCGCGCAGCGCGGCATAGCTATCCACCCGCTCCTTCTCGACCTTGCCGAGGCCCTCTTCATAGCGTTTGAGTGTCGTTTCGACTGGCTGAAGCAGCGCCTTGAGGCTGGCCTCGCTCTTCTCATGCGCCTGATTGAAGCGCTGGTCCGCCCGCTCGATCAACAGGCGCTGTGCTTCGTTGAGCAGCTTGCCTGCCGTCTCGCTGAACTGCGCGGAAAGCTGCTCGCGCGCCTCGCCCAGCGCCTTGATCTGCGCCTCGAAGCCTTCCATCCGCGCCTTCTGATCGGCCTGCACCGCCGCCAGCATCCGCTCGGCATCATCACGCGCGCGATCCGTCTCGTCCAGCTTTGCGCGCAGGCTATCAGTCTCCTCCGCCCGGCTCACCGCCACGGCCAGATCGCGCAGCGCCGCATTGCGCATCTCTTCGAGCGTCGCGAGCCGATCAGCCAGTGCCTGGCGCTCGGCTTCCACCGGCGCGGCGACACGCCCGCGCATCAGCCAACCAACGACAAGGCCGATCAGCAGGGTGACAATGCTGAGAACAAGCAATTCAACGGACACGGCAACTCGCAGGAACATGGGAACGAAATGAGAACTTATCGCCCCCCGCCCACAAGCGCAAGCGCGTCACTCGATATGGCCCTGCTCGCGGAAGAAGGCATTGAGTGCGCCGAGCATCGTCTGCCACCAATCCACCACATCAGCGAAGTTGCGCTGCGTCAGGCCGCCATAGGTTGTCACGTCATAGGTCAGCGCCAGCGATCCATCCTCATCCACCGCCATCTGGCTGAAGCGCCGTTCACGGTTCCACAGATTGGCCAGCTCCGGCGTATTCTTCCCATCGTCGGCAAAGCTGGTGGAAAAATGCAGCGAGGCGCAGTTCTTCCCGTCTTCGCACTCGTAGAAATAGACCCGGAAATCATAGCCGCTCGCTGCGCTTGTGATCATCGGGTTGCCGGTGCTCTCGCTCTTGCTCAGGCTGGCCTTGAAACCGGCGTCCTGGATCGCTTTCACCACCGTCTCCGGCGCGTTGGCACACACCAGACCCTTGCCGCATGGCTCTTCATCCGCCGCCAGCGCCGGCACCGCTGCGACCGCCAGAGCAAAGGCCGCTGCACACCCAAAGCCGAGTATCTTCATTCTTCCATCCCCCATGTCGTCGCACGCGGGTCTTACAGTGCCTCTCTGATCCCCGCCAGATCAACCGTCCATCGCAATCCGCCTTGCAGGCATGTTCCTCATATGTTCTAATCCAGCATGACCGCAATAAAGGGGCGCGGCGCGCCCGGAAACAGCGAATCAAAGCGCTTCAACCTGCCCTCGCGGGAGGCCGATGGCGACTGGCTGGATTTGCGGATGGCGGACGAGGAAGATCAGCCGTCGCCTCTGCGCACCACCGTGACAATCGAGCAGGCCCGCACGATCATCAGCCGCAACACGTCTCCGGACATCGGCTTTGAGCAGTCAGTGAATGCCTATCGCGGCTGCGAGCATGGCTGCATCTACTGCTTTGCGCGCCCCAGCCATGCCCGATACGATCTCTCCCCCGGTCTCGATTTCGAGAGCCGCCTGTTCGCCAAGCCGGGCGCGGCGAAGCTGCTGCGCGCGGAGCTGGGCAAGCGCAATTATGTCGTGAAGACCATAGCGATGGGGACCAATACCGATCCCTATCAGCCGATCGAGGCGCAATATCGGATTACGCGAGACTGCATTGCCGTGCTGGCCGATTGCCGCCATCCCCTGATGATCACCACCAAGTCCAATCGCGTGCTGCGCGATCTCGATCTGCTGGCGCCCATGGCAGCGCAGGGGCTGGTCGCGGTCGCGATTTCGCTGACGACGCTCGATTCCGGTCTGCACCGCAAGCTGGAGCCGCGTGCGCCATCCCCGGCAAGTCGTCTCGCCGCCATTCGCGGCCTCTCCCAAGCCGGCGTGCCGACCCATGCCAGCCTTTCACCAATGATTCCTGCCATCAACGATCATGAGATCGAGGCTTTGGTGGAGGCGGCAGCAGAGGCGGGTGCACAATCGGTCTCGTTCATTCCCGTGCGACTGCCGTTCGAGGTCGCACCGCTGTTCCGCGATTGGTTGGACGCCCATTTCCCCGATCGCGCTGGCAAGGTGATGAGCCTCATCCAGTCGATCCGTGGCGGGCGGGACAATGATCCGAATTATGGCACGCGCATGCGTGGATCAGGGCCTTATGCCGATCTCATCCGCACGCGGTTCAAGATTGCGCAGGCGCGCCATGGCCTCGCCAATGGTCGCCTCGCGCTGCGCCACGATCTCTTCGTGCCGCCGCGCGATCAGGGCGATCTGTTCAGCGCGACGTGCTGAACAGATCGCCCGCGATCTTATTTTCCTAGTTGAATGACACGCGCGCTGTCGGCTTCCGCCCGCGCATGGCGTAACCCACCGCGCCAAAGCCCATGACGAGCATCGCCCAGACTGCCGGCTCGGGGATCGGCGGCACCTCGCCGCCGCTTACCGCGATGTTGTCGATATTGGCCGAGGCGCCACCGACGACGAAGCCGAAGACGACCCGATCGACGAGACCGGCCCCGCCGGCAATGGTGGAGAAATCATCACTGAAGGTCGAAAGTGACGTGAACACCGGCACCAGCCCGTCAAAGCCGGTCACGCTGTAAAGCACTGTGCTGTCCACCGTTGCCAGGTCGAACCCGTCGAACGTGAAGCTTGCGCCACCTGCGGTCAGGTCGAACAGGCTGACGCTGGTGTCTCCGCCAAAGCTGACGCTCGGCGCATCATTGCCAAAGCCAAGATCGACAGCGCCCGAGCCGAGCACGCGCGAAAAGGTGAAGCCATCCTCGCTGTAGCTGGTGAACGGATCGCCGCTGCTGCCGGAGAGATCATCGAAGCTGATGATTGCCGCCTGCGCCGGCCCCGCAAAGGCGGCCCCGGTGACGAGCGCCGCTGTGAGAAGCGGCAATTTGGTCAGATAGTTCATTGGTAACTCCCATGTCCTTAGAGTCACCCCCGGCATCGCTCATCGAAAATGACCGGTGCCCCCGCATGGGTCATGGTTAACATTTCGCAACCGCACAACGGGGTTTGCGTTCAACCGTGCCCTTAAAAGGAACGCTATTGTGCTTACGCACTGCAGTAGACATTGCAGCGCAGCACGTCGCGCCTGCCGCACTATCTATCGGGAGGCGACAAGCGCCAGTTGCGCACCGATCTGCGCCAGAGCGACGTTCGTCACGCCCCGGATCGTCTCGACGCGCTCACCAAGCTCGGCATCGAGCTGAAAATCCTCGCCCAGGATCACGCACGCGCGGCGGCCATCCGGCAAGGCGGCATCCAGCTCGACGATAGACCGCGCGCCGCGCCGCTCACCGAGCATCTGCTTCAACGGCGCAATTGCGCCCAGTTCATCCACGGAGATGGTCATCCGCATCCGCGTCGTGCCGGCAAGGCGCGCAAAGGACTGGACATTGCGCACTGTCACACGCGGCGTCTCCTCGCCGGGCTGGCGGTCCAGCTCCACGCTCAGCAACGCGCATTCATTGCTCTCATGCAGACTGGCAAGCAGCTTGCAGCTTTCCTCATCAAAGCAGCTTGCCTGGAACTGCCCGCTGGAATCCGAGAACGTCGCCGAGGCATAGCGGGCGCCGCGCTTCGTCTCGCGCCACCGAATGTCCTCGATCAGCCCCGCCATCATCGCGCCCGTGCGGTCACCACCGCCGATCCCGTCGGACTGGCCGCAAAGCTCGGCATAGCTGCGCACCCCCTTGCCGCGCGCCAATATGCGGTAGCGATCCACCGGATGGGCCGAGAAATAGAAGCCGAACGCCTCCTTCTCCTGCGCCATCCGCTCGACCGCTGCCCATTTGACGTCCTGCAAGGGCACATCGGCATGCGGTGCATCCTCACCGCCAAAGAGTCCGCCCTGCCCGCTCTCACGCTGCTCGGCAGCCTTGGCCGCAACGGAGAGCAGCGCTTCGGCAGCACTATGCACCACCGCGCGGTCCAGCCCAAGGCTGTCGAACGCGCCTGCCGCCGCCAGACTTTCCAGCTGCCGCCGATTGAGCAGGCGCGGCTCGATCCGCCCGGCAAGATCATCGAGATCGCGGAACGGCCCACCGCGCACCCGCTCCTCGACGAGCGTTTCCATGGCCTTCTCGCCCACGCCCTTGAGGCCGCCCAGCGCATAGCGCACCGCATAGCGCTCCGGGTCGGCCGGGTCCGGCTCGACCGAGAAATCCGCTTCGCTCACATTGATGTCCGGCGGCAGGCACGTCAGCCCCATGCGGCGCATGTCATCAACGAACACCGTGAGCTTGTCGGTCTGGTGAATGTCGAACGCCATGGAGGCAGCGTAGAATTCAGCCGGATAATGGGCCTTGAGCCAGGCCGTCTGATAAGCGAGCAGCGCATAGGCCGCAGCGTGGCTCTTGTTGAAACCATAGCCGGCGAACTTGTCGATCAAGTCGAACAGCTCATTGGCCTTCTTCTTGTCGATGTCGTTATGCGCCTTGCAGCCTTCCACGAAGGTCTGGCGCTGCGCGTCCATCTCCGCCTTGACCTTCTTGCCCATCGCGCGGCGGAGCAGGTCGGCGCCGCCGAGCGAGTAGCCGGCGAGGATCTGCGCGGCCTGCATCACCTGTTCCTGATAGACGAAGATGCCGTAGGTCTCCGAAAGAATACCTTCCAGCAGAGGGTGAGGATATTCAATGGCTTCCTCGCCATTCTTGCGGCGACCGAACAACGGAATATTGTCCATCGGCCCCGGTCGGTACAGCGAGACGAGCGCGATGATGTCGCCGAAATTGGTCGGCTTCACGGCGGCGAGCGTCTTGCGCATACCCTCCGATTCCAGCTGGAACACGCCGACCGTGTCGCCGCGCTTGAGCAGATCGTAGACCTTGGCGTCGTCCCAGCTCAGTCCTTCCAGGTCCACGCTCACGCCGCGCTTGGCGAGCAGCTTGACCGCGCGTTGCAGCACCGAGAGCGTCTTGAGCCCCAGAAAGTCGAACTTCACCAGCCCGGCGCTTTCGACATATTTCATGTCAAACTGCGTCACCGGCATATCGGACTTGGGATCGCGATAGAGCGGGATGAGCTGCGAGAGCGGTCGGTCGCCAATCACCACGCCGGCGGCGTGGGTGGAGCTGTTGCGCGGCAGCCCCTCCAACATCATTGCCTGATCGACCAGCCGCTTGATCTGCCCGTCCGCCTTGTATTCCGCCACAAATTCGGCGGACCCGTTCATCGTGCGCTCCAGCGTCCACGGATCGGTCGGGTGGTTGGGCACCAGCTTGGCGAGCCGGTCGACCTGATTATAGCCCATCTGCAGCACGCGCCCGGTATCCTTGAGCGCTGCGCGCGCCTTCAGCGTGCCGAAGGTGATGATCTGCGCCACTTGATCATGGCCATATTTGCTCTGGACGTAGCGGATCACTTCGCCACGCCGCGTTTCGCAGAAGTCGATGTCGAAGTCCGGCATCGAGACGCGCTCGGGATTGAGGAAACGCTCGAACAGCAGGCCCAGTGCCAGCGGATCAAGGCCCGTGATGGTCAGTGCCCAGGCCACCACCGAGCCTGCGCCCGATCCACGGCCCGGCCCCACCGGAATATCCTGCGCCTTGGCCCATTTGATGAAGTCGGCAACGATGAGGAAGTAACCGGGGAAACCCATCTGGATGATGATATCCAGCTCGAAATCGAGGCGGGTGAAATACTCCGGATAGGCCGCGCGCAGGGCCACTTCATCAAGCGCGGCATCGCTTCCTTCATGCTTCAGTCGATGGATCTTGCGAAGTTGCTCGACCAGACCCGCGGTCGCATCCACGCGCAATTGCGTTTCCTCGCCCTCCCGGTCGCCGGCAAGGCTTGGGAGGATCGGCTTGCGCTTGGGGGCCATGACAGCACAGCGTTGGGCCACGACCAGTGTGTTTGCGATTGCTTCGGGCAAATCGGCGAACAGTTCCTGCATCGCAGGCGCTGACTTCATCCAGCTTTGCGGCGAGCTTTTGGGCCTGTCGTCGCTTTCAACATAGCTGCTGTTGGCGATGCACAGCAGCACGTCATGCGCGGGATGGAAGTCCGCATCGGCGTAGCAGGCCGGGTTGGTCGCAACGAGCGGCAGATTGCGCGCATAAGCCAGCTCAATCAGCGCCTCCTCGGCTGCCGCCATGATCGCATCGCCAGTGCGCGAGAGTTCGATGTAGAGCCGGTCGCCGAACAGGGCGGAAAGCTGCCCCAGATAGCGCCCGGCCTCTTCCGGCAGCCCCTCGGCCAGCAGCCGGGCCAGCGCGCCCTCGCCGCTCGCGGTCAGGCAGATCAAGCCATCGGCATGACGCTCCAGCACGTCGAAGGAGACGTGCGCCTCCTCCATTTCCGGCCGGTCGACATGCGCGCGGCTCGCCAGCGCGCACAGATTGCCATAGCCGGCCTCGTCCTGGGCCAGCAGCACCAGCCAGTCGATCTGCACCGGCGCAGTGTCCGGCCGCCCGGGCCGAGCAACGGCCAGCGTCGTGCCGATGATCGGCTGCACGCCTGCCTTGGTGGCCGCGTCGGAAAAGGCCATCGCCGCATAAAGCCCGTTGCGGTCTGTCAGCGCCACCGCCGGAAAACCAAGCTCCTTCGCACGCCCAGCCAGCTGCTTGGGCGCAATCGCGCCCTCCAGCAGCGTATAGGCCGACAGGTTGCGGAGCGGAACATAAGGCGCGTGCGGCATGGACGCCGTTATGGGTCGCAATCCATCGGAAAGGAAGGGCCTGGGCGCTCTTACCCACAGGCTTTTTCAACCCCTTGCATGGATCGGCGGAACATGATCCAATTGCAGGGAGTTAACTGGGGAGTGGGATATGGACGTTGATCCAGCTGGCGGCACCACGCCGTCAATTGTCGAGCGCGCAAAAGCAATCATCCTGAAGCCGAAGGCTGAGTGGCCGGTCATCGACGCGGAAACGACGCCAAGCGGGGAGATTTTCACGCGCTACGCCGTGCCGCTCGCCGCCATCGGGCCGGTCGCAACCTTCATCGGCAGCCAGCTTTTCGGCTTGGGCGCCTTTGGTTTCAGCTATCGCCCGTCCCTGATGGGTAGCCTATCGATGGCGGTGACCGGCTTCATTCTCGCGCTGGTCAGCCTGTTCGTCGTCAGCTTCATTGCGGACAAGCTGGCCGCCAAGTTCGGCGGCGTCAGCAGTTCGCGCAATGCCTTCAAGCTGGTCGCCTATTCGATGACCGCAAGCTGGCTTGCCGGCATCTTCAATCTGGTGCCATCGCTCGGTTTTCTGGCGATTCTTGGCCTCTATTCCTTCTATCTGTTCTACGTCGGGGCCGCGCCCTTGATGAAAGTGCCGGCGGAAAAGGCGCTCACCTACACCATCGTCACCGTGCTCTGCGTCATCGTGATCTACCTGATCATCGGCGCGATCACCGCCACGGTCGGCCGCACTTTCGGCGGGTTCGGGCCGATGAGCGGCATGGGTGGCGGCACGGTCACAACCGATGAGGGCGCGACCATCACGCTGCCGGGAGTCGGCAGCATCGATACCGGCAAGATCGAGGAAGCGGCCCGCGACATGGAAGCCGCGCAGAATCGTGAGGCGATCGCACCTGCCGACCTGCAAGGCCTCCTGCCCGCAAGCATCGGCGCCTACCAGCGCACCGCGATCAGCAGCGCCAAGGCCGGACCGTCCAGCCAGGCCGAAGGGACCTATGAGGCGGACGGCAAGCGCTTCACGCTCAAGGTGGCCGATATGGCGATGATGGGCGCGATGGCCGGCATGGCGGGCGCACTCGGCGTCGAGTCCAATCGCGAAGATGGTGACAGCTACGAGCGGACCACCACGGTGGACGACAATCTCGTCATCGAGAAGTGGAACAGCACGTCGAACAGCGGCTCATTCGCAACCATGGTCGGCAAACGCTTCATGATCGAGGCGGATGGCGACGCTGCCAGCATCGATGAACTCAAGGCCGCTGTCGCCAGCATCGACATGGGCCGCCTCGCCGCGCTGGGTGGCTGAACCAGCCTCTACGCAGATCATTGGCAAGAAACCGGGCTCCTGCGCAACCGGGAGCCCGTTGGCGTTACCAGTCGAGCTCTTCGCCGTCATAGGCCCAGAAGCGCCCTGAATTCTCCGTGCTGAGGCCATCCAGAACCCGGCGCAGCCCGGCTGCGCTGGTTTCGACGTCAAGGTCCGCGCCCGGTCCGCCCAGGTCCGTGCGTACCCAGCCGGGGTGAAGCGATGCAACAGCAATGCCCTCCCCTGCCAGATCGGTGGCAACGCATTGCGCGACCTTGTTCGCCGCAGCCTTGGACGCGCGATAGGCAATAAAACCCGATTGCGCCGAAGCCATGGAGCCCATGCGGCTAGACGTAATGGCGATCTTAGGGTGCGCCGCTCTGCGCAAATTGGGCAGCAGCGCCTGAATGACCCGTAGCGGACCCAGCACGTTCACGTCGAGCGTGTGGAGAAATCCGTCAAAGTCCATGTCCGTGCTGCTCTGCCGCTCCGGGGAGATGACCCCCGCGTTCGCGACGAGCAGATCGACCGGCCTGTCCATCAGCCCCGCCGCGAACTTACGCACCGATTCCGCGTCCGTGACATCCAGCGCCATGGTCGTTCCGAAGATCGGGTCGGCCCTGTCCGGCCCTCGCATCGCGCGGATCACTTCATGACCCTCATCGGCATATTGACGTGCAAGTTCGAGGCCGATCCCCCGATTTGCGCCCGTAATCACGATGGTTGCCATCAAGATCTCCTGTCAGTCATCGCCGTTCAGCCTTGAACCGCTGCCCTGACCGCTCAGTCGAGAAACCCGTCATGCAGCCGAACGATCCGGTCCATGCGCGCCGCCAGCCGCTCATTATGAGTCGCAATGACCGCAGCCGATCCCTGTTCCCGCACCAGGCGGATAAATTCGTCCAGCACGACATCGGCGGTGCGCTCGTCGAGATTGCCGGTCGGCTCATCTGCCAGCACCAGCGCGGGGCGGTTGGCAAGCGCACGGCCCACGGCGACGCGCTGCTGCTCACCGCCGGAAAGCTGGCTCGGCTTGTGTTCGAGCCGATGCCCCAAGCCAAGACTGCTCAGGAGACTCTCAGCGCGCGCCCGCGCTTCATCCTTCCCTTTGCCGAGGATGAGTTGCGGCAGGATCACATTCTCCACCGCGCTGAAATCGGGCAGCAGGTGGTGGAACTGGTAGACGAAGCCGAGCTTCTCCCGGCGTAGCGTCGTGCGGCCGTCATTATTCTCGCTCGCCACTTCCACGCCGCACAAGCGGATCGAGCCGCCAAAGCCACCCTCCAGCAGGCCAACCGCCTGCAACATGGTGGATTTGCCCGATCCCGACGGCCCCAGCAACGCCACGATCTCGCCGGCCTGGACAGTCAGGTCCACCCCGCGCAGCACGTCGATCTTTGCGCCGCCCTGCGTGAAGCTGCGTGAAAGACTGTGGACGGAAAGCACTTCACTCATAGCGCAGCACCTGCACGGGATCGGTATTGGCGGCCTTGAAGGCGGGATAGAGCGTGGCAAGGAAGCTGAAGCCCACCGCCATCACGCAGATCGCCCCGATCTCGACCGGGTCGGGCTTGGATGGCAGGGACGTCAAAAAGCGGATCGACGGGTCCCAGAGCTGCTGGCCAGTCAGCATCTGCACCCCATCAACGATGCCTTGCCGGAAGAACAGGATGATCGAGCCCAGCACCAGGCCGGCGCCAGTGCCAAGTGTGCCGATCGTCACGCCCACGGTCACGAAAATGCGCAGCAGGCTGGACCTCGTCGCCCCCATGGTGCGCAGGATCGCGATGTCGCGCGTCTTCGCCCGCACCAGCATGATGAGTGAAGAGAGGATGTTGAACACCGCGACAAGGATGATCAGCGAGAGGATCACGAAGGAAACAACCCGGTCCACCTGCAACGCCTCGAACAGGCTCGCGTTCATCTGCCGCCAGTCGATCACCTGCGCGCGCGTGGCCACTTGCTCCGTCAGCGGTGCCAGAATCTCGCCGACACGGTCCGGATCTTCCGTCTGCACCTCGACCATGCCGACCTTGTCGCCCATCAGCAGGAGCAGTTGCGCATCCTGCATCGGCATGATCACGAAGGCCTTGTCGTAGTCATAGATGCCGATCTCGAAGATCGCGCCGATCTCATAGGGCAGTTGTCGCGGCACCGTGCCGAAGGGCGTCGCGCGGCCGGCGGGATTGATGACGCTGATCGACTGGCCGACGCGCACCCCGAGCGATTCGGCGAGGCGCGAGCCGATCGCAACCTTGCCGCTTCCGGCGCGAACGTCGTTCAACGATCCCGCGAGCACCTTGGTGGAGAGCGAAGGATTGTCGTGGATATCGGGCTCGGTCATGCCGCGAATCAGCGCTGCTTCCACGCGGCCATTAAACGTTGCCAGCAGCGGCTGCTCAATGAGCGGCGTCGCGCTGATCACGCCGGGCGTCGCGCGCGCCTGACGAGCAATCTCCTCCCAATTGTCGAGCCGCCCACCATAGCCCTGCACGACGGCATGGCCATTAAGTCCCACGATCTTGTCGAACAGCTCCGCACGAAAGCCGTTCATCACGCTCATCACCACGATCAGTGCGCCGACGCCCAGCATCACGGCGACGAGGCTAATGGACGCAACGAGGAAGATGAAGCCTTCCCCCTTGCCAGGCAGCAGGTAGCGCCGGGCAATCATTCGTTCGTAGCGATTGAGGATCATGGCAGGGGGCGACGGCCTTGGGAGGGGGGACAGCGCACCTCTATGGTGCAGGGCTCCCAGTGGCAAGGGCCAGCGACTCCCTGGACTCCGGGCAGCGCTGTTGCGGATATAGCACAGCTTCGCGAGCAATTTCCCGTACGCGCTACTTGGCTGATGACAGAGCCGGTCCGCTCACTTAGCGTCAGCAGCGAAACACAGGCAATCATAGCAGGCCGTGGTTCAGGGAAGTCGCATCCCGCCTGACTCGCTTGAGGGGGCCGGTCAGGTGAGCGGAAGCGACAACCAAGGGGGAGACGATTTATCGTCCACGGGCGCCTGGATCGGCAACGATCTGGGCGCTTAGTGTTTGGGGGTAGCTTATCTGCCCTCTCTAACGCCGGCCATGTTACGCCGGTATGACTCCAGTGCGATATTCGGCGGAGAAACGGGTTGCCGCCGGGGGTAACGCCCGATCGCCATTCCTGCAAATTTCCCCCTTGAAACAGCTTTTTCGCCTCATATCTCTGGCCTGTCCGATCGCCACTCATGGGATCGGATGATGCACCGGGCGCCGACAATCGGGTCCGGCATCGCAGTTCAAACACGCTCCAATGGAGGATTTGATTATGCGTGGCTTTGATTTGACTCCCTATCGCCGTTCCACTGTAGGCTTCGATCGCCTGTTCGACCTGATCGAGAACAGTGCCCGCCTTCAGCAGACGGACAATTATCCGCCGTACAACATCGAGCGCCTCGACGAGGACCGCTACCGGGTGACCGTGGCCGTCGCTGGCTTCAAGGCGGATGAGATCGACATTACGGCGCAGCAGAACCTGCTCCAGATCACTGGCCGCAAGGCCGAGGTCGCGGAGGACGAGCGCGCCAATTATCTTCATCTCGGCATTGCCAACCGCAGCTTCGAGCGCCGGTTCGAGCTTGCCGACTTCGTGCGCGTCGAGCGCGCCGACCTTGCCGACGGGCTCCTGACCGTGGAGCTTGTGCGGGAAGTGCCGGACGCGATGAAGCCGCGCAAGATCGCCATCAACGGCAAGGGCGAGGTCATCGACCTCTCAAGCGACAAGAACGCCGCCTGATCCGTTCAACCAGTCTCTCACCAGTCGGAGAGATGAGCGCCCGGGGAGACCCGGGCGCTTTAATTTTGGGGATTGGATATTCAGCGCGCTTGCCCTCCACTGCATCAGATACCCAACACTGCCTCCCAATCCGTTCGCCCTGAGCTTGTCGAAGGGCTGTTCTTTTCTTTGGATCGGTGAAAAGAGCAGTGCGGCCCTTCGACAAGCTCAGGGCGAACGGAAATAAGAAACCCAGGGCGCTTCAACCGCATCACAATGATTGGCCCCCGCGCGATCTTGCGCTAATCGCGCGCCATGATCGATCGTTCGCCCCTCGCCCGCCCCTTCCCCGCCCTGCCGGACATTGCCGGTGTCACGCCGCGCGTGGCACGAGCGCGCTACAAGGAGTGGGATCGCTGCGACCTCACTTATGTCGAGCTTGCCGAGGGCACGGCCGTCGCCGGCGTGTTCACCCGCAATGTCTGCTGCTCGACGGAAGTCGAATTGGGCCGGGATAGCGCGGCGCTCGGCAAGGCGCGCGCGCTGGTCGTCAATGCCGGCAACAGCAATGCCTTCACTGGCTTCCGGGGCCGCGAGGCCGTGGACCAGATCCGCGATCAGGTCGCCGCGCATCTGGGCTGCTCGGCCAGCGACGTGTTCGTGAGCTCCACCGGTGTGATCGGCGTACCGCTGCCCCGTGACAAGGCTCGCGAGGGCGTCGCGGCGGCGCTCACCGCCGCGCCCTGCAGCTGGGAGCAGGTCGCCGAAACCATCGGCACGACCGACACCTTCGCCAAGGGTGCCACCGCCAGCGCCGTCATCGGCGACAAGACCGTGCGCCTCTCTGGCGTCATCAAGGGCTCGGGCATGATCGCGCCGGACATGGCGACCATGCTTGGCTATATCTTCACCGATGCCGCCATCGAGCCCGCCCTGCTCCAGCAGATGCTGAGCGCGGCCAACAAACGCAGCTTCTCGTGCATCACCGTGGATGGCGACACCTCGACCAGCGACACGGTGCTGCTCTTCGCCACCGGCAAGGCCGGCAACCCGCCGCTCGCCAGCATGGACGATCCGGGCGCCGACGCTTTCCAGGCCGCGCTGGAAGATGTCTGCACCCAGCTTGCCCATCTCGTCGTGCGCGATGGCGAGGGGGCGCAGAAGTTCATCGAGATCGAAGTGACCGGCGCGGTGAGCGACGAGAGTGCCCGCCGCATCGGTCTTTCCATCGCCAATTCGCCGCTGGTGAAGACTGCGATTGCCGGCGAGGATGCCAATTGGGGCCGCGTCGTGATGGCGGTTGGCAAGGCCGGCGAGCCGGCGGACCGTGACAAGCTCGCCATTCGCTTTGCCGACAAATGGGTCGCGCAAGCCGGCCTGGCCGTGGACAGCTATGACGAAGCACCCGTGGCCGCCCACCTCAAGGGGCAGGACATCCGTATGGGTGTCGACCTCGGGCTGGGTGACGGTCGAGCCACAGTGTGGACCTGCGATCTCACCCATGGCTACATCTCGATCAACGCCGATTACCGGAGCTAAAGCCCATGCACAGCCTGAGCGCCGCCGTCGGCACCCTCATGCGCGAGGTCGCCCGCGATGTCGTGCTGCCGCGCTACCAGAATCTGGCGGGCCACGAGGTTGAGGAGAAGACCGTCGGCGAATTGGTCACGATTGCCGACCGCGAGGCGGAGCTGCGCCTGAACGACGGGCTGAGCCGCATCCTGCCCGATGCCGGGCTGGTCGGGGAAGAGGCCTGCGCCGCCGATCCCTCGCTGACCGAAAAGCTCGAAACCGGTCTTAACTGGGTGATCGATCCTATTGATGGGACAGGCAATTTTGCTGCCGGCAAGCCGCCCTTCGCAATCATGGTTGCGCTCGCTGATGCCGGTATCATGCAGGCAAGCTGGATTCTTGATCCGCTCACCGGCCGCCTGTGCGAGGCCGCTTTGGGCAGGGGTGCATGGATCGACGGCGAACCAGTCAAGGCGCGTGAGAGCGGCGCGAACATCCCCATTGCCGGCCTCTCGGTGCTGTTCCTCGATCCCGCCGACCGGCAAGCGATGATCGACCGCGTCGAGGGCAAGTTCGAGGTCGCGGATATTCCGCGCTGCGCCGGTGAGCAATATCCGCGCATCGTGCTCGGCGTGCACGATCTCGCCGCCTTCGAGCGCACCCTGCCCTGGGATCACGCGCCTGGCGCGCTGTTCGTGAATGAAGCCGGCGGCCATGTCGCCCGCCCGGACGGCTCCCCCTATCGCCTCGCTGCCGACCCCGGACGCGGCCTTCTCGCGGCGGCTTCACCGGCACTATGGGAGCGGGCAGCGGGCATTCTCTACGGCTGAGCGCTTCGGCAATCTGGCCTCTCGCCCTCGCCCTCGCGCTTGTTCCGTGGTCCCGGCGCAGCACTGTCCTACACCCGGCCCGTCATGCGATGGTATTTCAGGCGGCAAACCGCCCGGCTCTGTCTCCTCGTCAAAATCGCTATCCACACCACCGGGGCGCTCGCGCCTCGGGCCGGACTTTTGCGTTAATCACCATGGCGCATATGCGTGATGTTAGAGAAGTTCCAACCTGAAAAGCTCGGTTTTCCACGCTTCTCCAGCTAGCGGAAAATCATGCGATCTGCCCCAGGAATACAAAAAAGGGCGCCAGAAGCGCCCTTTCGTGTCCAAATGGTTCGGAAAACGCTCAGAGCTCGCCTTCAAGCCAGCCCTTGAGCGCACTCTTGGGCGCTGCGCCGACCTTGGTTGCGGCCGGAGCACCGTTCTTGAACAGGATCATGGTCGGGATACCACGCACGCCGTAGCGAGTCGGAGCATCGGGATGATCGTCAATGTTGAGCTTGGCGATCGTCACCTTGTCGCCCAGCTCCTCGCTGATTTCTTCCAGCGCCGGGCCGATCATCTTGCAGGGGCCGCACCATTCGGCCCAGAAATCGACCAGAACGGGCTTGTCGGAGGAAATCACGTCCTCATGGAAACTGGCGTCGGAAATTGCCTTGGTGGCCATCGTCGAAACTCCTTCTATCGGGAACCTATCTAGGTCGCTGCGGCATCCGCCTCAAGGCCACTGTGTCCCAACTTGTCCTGCGCGCCTTCAAAGCCCGGCTTGTGCGCGGCGATGAGCGCCGGCGGCAAATCGATAAGGCGCGGCGCGGCGGTGTAAAGCAGGCTCACCCGCTGCGGACGATCGGGGAAGATTTCCGCCAGCGCCGCCGCATAGGCTGCCATCTGGCGGATATGCGCGCGCGGCAGATCGTCGGCACTTTTCGGCACCTGCCGCCCCGTCTTGAAATCGACGATATGCACGAGGTCATCCGTCACCAGCAGCCGGTCGACCGTTCCGGCGATTACCTGCCCCGCTACCACGGCTGCAATCGGCGCCTCGGCCAGCGCTTGCGGGCCGAACAGTGCCGCATGGGCCGGATCGTCGAGCACGGCAAGGACGTGCGCGATCAGCCTGGCTCGCGCCGTCGCATCGCTCACCCCGGCCCGCTCCAGCCAGCGCTCGGCGGCTGCTGCGCGCTCTGGCGTCGCGACGTCGGGCAGCCGCTCGAACAGGGCGTGGAGCAATCGGCCCCGCTCGGCTGCCGCCCGCATCGCGGCATCCGGCGGCGGATCGGGCACATCGTCCTCAATCGAGGCGGAGGGCGCCAGCGGGCGCGGCGGCCGGGCCTCGACCGGCGCGGACGCGCGCAGCCAGTCTGGCAGGGCAGCGCCCGTCTCGGGCGCGTCGCTCGCGGCGATCCGCTTCGGCTTGGCTGACGGCAGACCCGCCGGGCCGCCCCAGCGCAGCCCCTGCCCCCAGTCACGCAGCTCCGCCGGCGCGGCGCCCAGCGCGCGCATGGCCAGATCGACCGCCTGATACCAGCTTCCCTGTGGCGGCACCCCCTTGGCGCGACTGCCGAGCGATCCGGTGACGATAAGCCGCTCCTCGGCGCGCGTCAGCCCCACATAGAGCAGCCGCCAGTGCTCCTCCATGTCCAGCCGCTCGGCCGCCCGCATGGCCGACTCGATTGCCGGCGCGGACTCGCCCTTGCTGGGGCGGATGAGCGGCAGGCTCGCTTTATCGTTGACCGGCAGCTTCACGGCATCGGCGCGGGGCCGCTGGCTCGGATCGAAGGCCGCGTCGGCGAGAATGACGATGGGCGCTTCCAGCCCCTTGGCGCCATGGACCGTCATCACGCGCACCATGTCTCCGCCCTCGCCCAGCTCGCGCTTGATGTCGGCATCGCCCCGATCGAACCAGTCGATGAAGCGCTGGAGGGAAGGATGATCGTCCGCCTCGAAGCCGAGCGCGGCATTGAGCAGTTCGTCAATGGCGTCGCGCGCTTCCTCGCCAAGCCGCGCGATCAGCTTGCGCCGCCCGTCCATCGGCCCGGAGAGGATCGCCTCGAGATAGCGATAAGGGGTCGTGAAGTCCGCCTGCCCGAGCAGCGCGCGCAGCGGCGCCTGAAGGTCCGGCGCCAGGGTGGCGCGGACATGGCTCCACAGCGATCCCTCGCGCGGCACCGCGCGAGCCAACAACTCGTCCTGCGTCCATCCGATCAGCGGCGAGACCAGCAGGTTTGCGAGATTGAGATCGTCCTCCGGCTGCACGGCAAAGCGTAGCGCGGCAAGCAGATCGCGCACGGCGAGCGGCGCCTGCAGCCGCAGCCGGTCCACTCCGGCCACCGGCACCCCCGCCTCGTAAAGCCGGGCGACGATGAGCCGCGAGAGCGCGCTGCGGCTGCGCAGCAGGATCAGCACATCGCCCGCACGCGCCGGGCGGCCTTGGGTGGCCAGCGGCGTGCCGATCATGCCCTTCACCAGCCGGGCGATCTTCTCGGCATGGCGCCGCTGGTGGTCGGCCAGCCAGTCCTCCTCGCCTTCGCCGGGGCTCTCGTCCGCCTCGCTCTCCTCATCACCCTCGACGGGAATCAGCGAGGTCGGCAGCAGCAGCAGCACTTCGCCCGGATGCTGGCGGGCGGCGTGATGCCGGGCGGAGGGCGCGTCCAGCCCAAGCTGGTTGTGCCCGACCTGATCCAGCACCGCGTCCACCACCTCCAGCACGGCGGGCATGGAGCGGAAGCTGCGCGCCAGCGGCAGCTCGGCGAAAGGATGGCCCACACGCTCGGTCGCCTCGCGGAAGCGGTGCAGCGCGCTGGTGAAGGCTTCCGGGCTCGTGCCCTGAAAGCCGAAGATCGCCTGCTTGGTGTCGCCCACCACAAAGAGCGTGCGCAGCCGCGCCTGCTCGTCCGGCTCCACCTCCAGAAATTCCTCGACGATGGACCAGACGATGTCCCACTGCGCGTCGTTGGTGTCCTGGGCTTCATCGACCAGAATATGGTCGACCTGCTGATCGAGCTTGTAGCGGATCCAGTCCGCCATGCCCGGCCGGGTGAGCAGGTCGCTCGCCCGCCCGATCAGATCGTCGAAATCGACCGCCCCGGCCTGACGCTTGGCCTTGGCATAAGCGCGCGCATAAGCACGGCCCGCCGCCAGCCCCAGCGCTGCCGTGCGTGCGAAGGCGACCTGCTTGCGCAGATCGAGCAGCGCCTTGATCGCCGCGCCGCATTCGCTGGCCAGCGCGACATAATCTGGCGCGAGCGCCAGCAGCTTGTCCTTGTCGCGGTTCTTCACCTCGCCCTTCTGCGTCATCAGCGCGGCAAGCAGGTCCTCGAGCGCCTCGACCCGCGCGGACTCGCCGCCGGCCAGCCAGGCCGCGATCAGATCGGCGCTGGCAAGGCCGGACTTGGCGCCCCAGCCCGCATTGGCGCTGGCCACGGCTTGCAAGGACCGGATCGGAAACACGGTGTCGGCGCACCGCTCGGTCAGATGCACCTCGATGTCCCCGCCCGGCAGGTCGAGGAACTCCAGCAGCGCCGCTTCGAGATCGTCGGGCAGCACCTCGAGCGCCTGCGCCGCCGGGACGCAACGCGCCAGATAGGCCTGCGTGCCTTCCTCCCCGAGCCGCAGCGCGAGCATCTCCAGGGCCTTGAGCACCGTTTCGTCCTGCGCGTGCCCGGCCTCCTCGATCATCGCGATCAGCGCCTTGCGGGAAAGCTCAGCCTGCCCGCGTTCGTCCAGCGGCCTGAAGCCCGGCACCAGCCCCGCTTCCATGGGGAAAGCCGCCAGCAGCGCTTGGCAGAAGCTGTGGATCGTCTGGATGCGCAGGCCGCCGCCGGTGGCATCGAGCACGCGCGCGAACAGCAGCCGCGCCCGGGCGATCGACTCCGGACCAGGATCCTCGCCCAGCGCGACGAGATCGCGCGCCACGTCCACCGATTGGCCCTGCACCCAGCGGGCGAGCCGGCTGTGGACGCGCTCGGCCATCTCGGCCGCGCCGGCCTTGGTGAAGGTGAGGCACAGGATGCGCTCGGGCGCGACGCCGCTCAGCAGCAGCCGCAGCACCCGCGCGGAGAGCACTGCCGTCTTGCCCGTGCCGGCCGAGGCCCGCACCCAGCGATGCGCGGCGGGGTCCGAAGCGCTGGCCTGCTCCTGCGTCAGGCGGTTGAGTTCGCCGACCTCAGCCAAGGCTTGTCTCCGCCTGCCGGTCGCGCGCGAACCATTCGTCGAGCCGCATGAGCTGGTCGTAATCGGTGAACACCGGCGCATCGCTGTGCGGCCGCGCGGCAAAGGGCTCGTCGCCGGTCAGCCAGCGCGCGACGGCATCGTCGAAGAAACCGGCGACCATCGGCAGGAAATCCTCGGTCACGATGCGCCTGTAGCTCCCCTTGGGGTCGGTCAGCGGCCGCTTGAAGCCGAAGCTGCCGTCGCTGGCCTTGCCGAGCTTCCAATATTCAAAGCTGCTCACAATGGCGCCCGCCGCCACACCGGCTTCCTTCTCGAAACCACCCTCTGCGGCAATGAGGCCGAGCAGGCCGAGTTGCAGCGAGAAGCCCGCCTGCACCTGCCTGACCGAGGCCGTGGCGCCGCTCTTGTAGTCGACAATCGCCAGCGATCCGTCGGCGAACCGGTCGACCCGGTCGGGCTTGCCGCGCAGGGTGACGCCGGCGCGCTCGATCCGTCCCCATTTCTCGCCGAACAGCACCTCCCGCCCCCTGGCCGATTGCTCGCGCACTTCGCTCGCCACCCACTCCAGCGCGGCCAGCAGGCGCGGCTGCCAGAGCGTCTTGAGCAGCGGATGCGCGGCCGCCTCAGCGATCATGGCCTGCGCCAGCGCGGAGAGGCGCGCCGGATCGCGGCTGCCCTCCTCCATCCAGCGCTGCAGCACGTCATGCGCCCGCGTGCCGCGCCAGGCCGGGCCAGGATCGGCGTCCACCACCTCGAGCGGTGCCAACCGCAGGATGCGCGCCGCATAGAAGGCATAAGGATCGGCGCGGAGCCGATCGACATCCGTCACCGCGATCTCTTTCGGCCGCAGGTCCGCACGCGGCCGGGGCGCCGGGGTGCGATAAGCAGGCGCCGGTGCGTCCGGCCGATCGATCGCCCGTGCCAGCGCAATCAGCGCCCGGTCCTCGCTCCAGCGCGATCCGGTCATCGCCTTGAGCCGCAGCCAGAAGCGCGAGGCGACCGTGGGCGCCGAGGCATCGCGCCGCGCGCGGGAGAGGATCACGTGCGGCGCGCCCAGCCCATTGGCGAAATCATGAGCCGAGAGCCCGATGCGATATTCCAGCCCCGGCAGGCCCAGCGCCCGGCGAATGCGCGGCGCCAGCCACGGGTCGGGCGACGGCAGGCCGGGCCAGACGCCTTCGTTCAGCCCGGCGAGGATCATGAGATCGGCCTGCTGCAAGCGCGCTTCGAGCAGACCAAGGATCTGCAAGCGCGGATGCCCGCCCTGCGGCGGCCGGACTGCCTGGCCGCCGAGAATCTGCGCCAGCATGCCGACGAACCCGGGACCGTCCGCCCGCGCCGGGCCATGCGCCGCCGCCGCTTCGGCATCGCCAAGGCATTGCGCCGCCGCATGCCCCTGATGCCCCGCCCACACCCGCTCCCCCGTGAGCGCGGACGCCGTCTCGCGGATCGCCGCGAACAAGGCCGGCAGCGGCTGCTCCCCGGCAAAGGCGCGCTCCAGCGGCGCCAGCAGTCCCGCGACCTGCGCCCACCAGGGCCGCAGCGCCGCCTTGAGCGCGCGCTGCCGTCCATCCGCGTCAGCCAGCAGTCCGGTGATCCCTGCCAGCCCCCCGGCCGGGCGCGGCCCGCGCAGAACAAGGTCGAGCCGCCGCACCTGCTCGAGCCATTCGAGCCGCGCCTCGCCTGCCATCACCAGCGGATGCTTGAGCAGTGCCAGCAGCGGCACCGGCGCGAACTGCTCGGCGCCCGCCTGCACCAGCGCCAGCAACAGCGTGCCCGGCGGTAATTGCGCGAGCGGCCGCCCGGCGCTGTCGTCGGCCTCGATGCCCCAGCGGCGCAAATGGGCCGAGACCCGCGTGGCGAGCGCGCGGTCCGGCGTCACGAGCGCCGCGGTCCGGCCCGGTGTTTCCACCGCCTCACGCAGCGCGATAGCGATGGCCTGCGCTTCCTCGGCGGGATTGGCCGCCTCGATGGCCCGCACATCCTTGAGCGAGCGCTGTGCCACCGGCACGTCGGGCCAGCCGCCGGTGAGCAGCGCCGGCAGCAGCGCATTGCTGATCGCCTTGCCGCGTGCCGCCCGCGCGTCATGCTCGCTGCCCCAGCGCCACAAAGCCACCTCGGCGCGATGGGCGTCCATGCGCTCCAGCAACAGCTTGAGCGCGAATTGCGGGTGCGATTCGTTGGCCGGCGGCGGCAGATCGCGCCCCGGCTCCGGACGTCCCACCGGGCCGATGGCGTCCCATTGCTCGTCCGTCAGATTCTGGTCGAGATCGGGCAGCACCACGGCGCCCTTCGGCAATCCCGCCACCGTCTTGAGCAGCCCAGCCACTGCCGGCGCATTGGTGACGATGCCCGCCGCCACGACGAAGCGCTCGGGCGGCGCCTCCCGCCAGCGCGCGGCGACATGATCGAGGAGCCGGTTGCGCCGCTCCGCCATGTCGAGGAGGCCCCGCGCGGCGCGCGCGCGCTCCCAATGCTCCAGCAGTTCCTCGAAATCGCTGAACGCGGATTGCCAGTGGCCCGAGAGATCATCGGGCTGCAGCGCCTTGAGATCCGCCAGCCCCTTGCGCTCCACGATCAGCTGGTCGAGGGCGCCCGCCAGTGCCGTGGCGAGGCGCCAGCCCTCGCCGATCTCCAGCCGCTCGCCCCGCCGCGCGCGCTGCTCCAGCACCAGCCGCGTAAGGATCATCAGCCGCTCGGCCGGCGCAATGGCCGGAGGGATATCCGCTTCCGCGCCGATCGGACTGAGCGCGCTACCCAGCGTCTCGTCGAGATCGATGTCGCCGATCGGCACCAGGCGCGGCAGCAGCAAGCCGGTGCCGGACGCGCGCACGAAGGCATCGCGCATGGCCCGCACCGCGCGATTGTTGGGCAGCAGCACGATTCCCCGCGCCAGCGCCAGCCCGCCCTCGCGCTGGCCATGCTGTGCCAGGAGGCCCGCAGCAAGCGCATCGGAGAAAGCCCGGTGAGCGGGAATGGTGTAGAGGGCTAGCGCGCGGCGCTCAGCCATTGGCCAGCCCGGCCTCGACCAGCGGAATTGCCTGCGGCGTGCCCACGTCGAACCACTGGCCCGCATGGCTGAGGCCATATGCCCGCCCGGCCGCAATGGCGCGGTCCCAGAAGACATTGGTGGAGAAGACCTCCCCCGGCGGATCGGTCACGAGGCGGGGCGAGAGAATCTGCACGCCGGTGAAGACGAAGGGCGCGACCCGCCCCGGCTTGCGCCGGCTCAGCCGCCCATCGGCTTCCATGTGAAAGTCACCGAGCCCGCGATTCCCCGTGGCCCGTGCATGCGGCACCAGCAACAGCAGCGCGTCCATCTTCCCGTCGTCCCAGCGCTCCGCCAACGCACGAATGGAATCGAACGGCCCGTTCACCCAGAGATTGTCGCTGTTCGCGCACAGGAACGGCTTGTCGCCGAGCAGCGGCAGGGCCTTCACCAGCCCGCCGCCGGTCTCCAGCAGCTTCTCGCGCTCGTCGGAGACCAGATAGGCTGCGCCGGTCCGCCGCGCCCGCGAGTCCAGATGCGCCTCAATAGGCCCGGCGAGATAATGCACGTTCACCACCGTTCGGCGTATGCCGGCTTCCTCGATCCGGTCGAGCGCATGGTCCATCAGCGGCTGCCCCGCCACCCGGATGAGCGGCTTGGGGCGCGTGGCGGTGAGCGGGCGCATCCGCTTGCCGAGGCCGGCAGCCATCAGCATGGCCGTGTCCAGCGTGGTGCTCACGAGGCAAGATGCCCGGCATCGAGAGCGCCACGCGCCTCGTCCGGCACATTGGCCGCAAACCAGTCCGCCACCGGCGCCAGCGCGGGATGAGCGAGGTCGCGCTCCAGCAGGCCCCACATGCGCGGGAGGAAACCGAGATAGCGGGGCTTGCCGTCCCGCTTCCACAGGCGCGTGAAGATGCCGATGATCTTGGCATTGCGCTGTGCGCCCAGCACCGCATAAGCGGCCTCGAAGTCCGGCGAGACCTTCGCCCGCGCCTGGTAATGCGCCAGCATGGCCTGCTCGACCGCCGGGCTCACGTCTCGCCGGGCATCCTGCAGCAGCGAGACGAGATCGTACCCCGGATGCCCGGCCAGCGCGTCCTGAAAGTCCAGCAAGCCCAAGCCGTGCGAGCGCGCCGGATCGGACAGCAGCATGATGTTCTCGGCATGATAGTCGCGCAGCACCGTCACGACCGGCGCCCTGTCCTGCTCGGCGATGGGCAGCACCTTGTTCCAGGCGGCAGCATAGCGGGCCTCATCGACGCTCAGGCCCGCCGCCGGCGCGAACCATTCCGTCAGCAGCCCCGCCTCGCGCTGATAGACGGCGCGGTCATAAGGCGCGAGCCCCTCCTGCGCAGGCAGGGCGTGGAGATCGACGAGCAGGTCGACGGCCCGGGTGTAGAGCGCCAGCTCTTCGGCCGGCGCGGCATCCAGATGCTCGCGCACCCGCGCATCGCCAAAGTCTTCGAGCAGCACGAGCCCCTGCGCGAGATCACGCGCCAGGATCGCGGGCGCGGCAAAGCCGTGCGCGCACAGCCACTCACCGACGCTGATGAACGGGCGCGGATCCTCATGGGGTGGCGGCGCATCCATCAGCACCGCGCGGCGCGCGCCATCCACCACCCGGAAGTAGCGCCGGAAGGAGGCATCGCCGGCCAGCGGCAGAATGTCGGCGCCCGCCCATCCGGCATTGTCGAGAAAGAAACGGGCGCTCTCGGGCGGGATCATGTTGCTGGCCATCGGGCCTCCCAACCGCGCGGCACTCGCGCTGTCAAGCGGCGCGTGCCGTCATCGAGAATGTCGAGCTGCAGGGCCAGCGCCGTCGCGTCATAACGTCCCGCCAGACGGTCCGGCCATTCGATCACCAGCGCTCCGTCCGCCAGCCAGTCATCGAGCCCCAGTTCCTCGACATCGGCGGGATCGTCGATCCGGTAGAGGTCGACATGGCCGAGCGGCAGCCGCGTTTCCGGCGGTTCGTAGCCCTGCAGGATCGCGAAGGTCGGACTCGGCACGTCGCCCTGATAGCCCAGACCACGCAGCAGCCCGCGCGCCAGGGTCGTCTTCCCCGCGCCAAGTCCACCGCTGAGCGTCACGACATCGCCCGTCCGCAGCCGCGCACCGAGGTGCTCGCCGAACGCCACGAGCGCCTCCGCCGTCGCAAGGACGATCCCGGTACCGGCCATCGGATCAGGCTCCGCGCGGCAGGTCGATGGTGACGCTCGTGCCCTGCCCCGGCTCGGAGAGCAGGTCGATCGTCCCGCCATGCGCTTCCACGAACTGGCGGACGAGCGGCAGGCCCAGCCCCTGGTTGGCGGCGTCGCCATGGCGGCCGAACCGGGCGAAGACATCGAAGAGGCGGGCCTGCGTCTTGCTGTCCATGCCCGGGCCGTCATCCGAGACGACGATACGGACCGACTCCGGGAGCGGCTCGACATGAATCAGCACCCGGCCGCCCCGGCTCACGAAGCTCACCCCATTGTCGACGACATGCTCCAGCGCCTGGCGCAGGCGGCGCTCGTCTCCCGACACCGTGCCTGGCTCGCCCTGCAGCGATACGTCGATCGTCACGTCGCGGGCTTCGGCCTTCGCCCGCAGGGTTTCCACGACCTGCTGGACAAGGCTGTCCACGGCGACCTCGCGCCGATCAAGCGGCAGGCCGCCAGCGGCGCCCTGCGTCAGCTCCAGCACATTGTCGATCAGGCGGGTCAGCCGCGTGGTCGCCTCCATGATCGCGGCGAGATATTCCTTCGATTGTGGGCTGAGCTCGCCCGCATAACCCGCATCCATCATTTCGGCGAAGCCGACGATGGATGTGAGCGGCGTGCGCAGTTCGTAACTCATGTTGGAGACGAACGCCGTCTTCACCCGGTCGGCATCCTCCAGCGCCTCGTTGCGATCCCGCAGCGCCTGCTCGATGCGGCGGCTGTCGGTTATGTCGAGCATGATGAAGAGCGCGTTGCCATCCGGCAACGGAATGGCCGCGAACTCGAAGAAGCGCCCATCGGCAAAGGCGATGCGTCCGCCGCGCTGACGCCGCTCCACTGTCGCAGCGCGGATCAGTTGCTGAACAAGACCCGACTGTTCAGGGCGCGCAAGCCGATCAGCCAAGGCTGACATCAATTCATCAACGCGCGGATGCGCAGCCAGCGTGACATCGGGCACGGACCAGATCTTCGTGAACCGGCTGTTCCAGAGGTGGAGGCGGCCATCGGACGCGAAGACTGCAATGGCCTCGAACAGATTGTCGAGCGTCGCGGTGCGCACCCGCAGCAGCGTGTCCCGCGCCGAGGCCAGCTGCACATGCTCGGTCCGGTCCTCGAAGATGACCAGCAAGCCGCCATCCGGAAGAGGCTGCGCATAGACACGCAAATGCACCCCGTCGCGCAAGCGCCATTGCTCTTCATGCGCGGTCGGTGACAGAAACCAGTCGCGCCGTTCCTTGCGCCACGCCCGAAAGTCGGGCGTTTCGGGGACGAGCCCAGCATCGCGCATCGCATCGAGCACTCGGTCAAAATGCGTCTCAAAACCGGCTGTCTCAGGCGTAAGCCCGAAAATGCTGAGGAACGGCTGATTGCAGAATTGGAGAAGATGATTGGCACCGAACTGTACCACGCCTGCGGAAAGCCGGTCGAGCATGTCGCGATTGGCCTGGGACAGGTGCCGCAACTCCGCGCGGACCTCTTCCATCTCCTGCATGTCGATGGCATAGCCGGCCACGCCGGACGGACCGAGCGGCACGTCCACAATCTTCATCAGACGGCGTTTGCCGTCGATGGTAACCGGCAACATCCGTGTCGTTGCAGTCTGGCTCGCCGCCGCCTTTGCGGCGGACGCGCGGGGCGACAGTCCATCAACCGCTTCGACCAGTTCGATCCCCTGTTCAATGACGTCCTGCGCAGACGCCGCATCGACGGCATTCACATAAGCGCTGTTGACGAGGCTGAGCTGTTGATCCGCTGTGCGGTGCCAGACCGGCATTGGCGCAGCCTCGATCACCCCGGAGAGCGCATCGAGCGCCTGGCGGTATTGCCCAACCTGTGCACGCAGATCCTGAATCTGGGCAAAGCTCTCAGTTGCATCGAAGATCCAGATCACGATGGTGCCGGTCTTGCCCAGTCGTGTTCCGGTCGGCGCGCCGCGCACCAGCAGCATGCGATCGGAACCCTTTACGCGCACTGGCAGAGCGAACGACCGACTCCCTCGCTGCGCAGCGGTGATCTCCGCCTCGAGAGCGCGGGCATTATCCGGCTCAAGGCCACCCTCTGTATCCAGAAACTCGGAAAGATAGGCCGGTGGAGCATCCCGCCCCAGCCATGTCGCAAGCCGATCCGGCGCGTCCAGCCTGCCGTCCGGGCGGATCAGTACCGGAACGGCCGGGGCGGAATTGAGCAATTCCATGAGCTGCGCGGCATGGCTCCGCGCAATCCGCGCCGTTCGCCGCATCGAGAGTCCCGTGAACAGCGCCCATATAGCCAGTACCAGCCATATGGCCAGCACAGCCCCCACAATCAGCGGAAGGAACGAAGCATTCAAAATCACCGGGCTGGATTACGAGCCAAACCACCCCGAGACAAGGTCAGCTTTGGGTAATCCGGCGCCGGTCCGGCACGCGGCACATCAGAGCGCCGGGCCGTCCTTGGTTACGGTCCAGGTCTGGCCCTGGCTGACCAGCTTCTGCAGGTCGGGAGTCTTGCCCTTAGCGAGCTGCGCATTCTGCTCGACCACCGCCTCTTCGAAGCTTGCCTTAGGTGCATCGTAAAGCACGCCGAGCGCCATCGGAAACAGGCCGAAGGGCATTTCGACCAGCATGTGCGCGACGGCGCGGTTGGTCACGTCATGCACGATCACATCGGCTGCCTGCCAATCGCCATCGACGACATCGACGACTTTCAGAGTGAGCGCCTCACGATCGAGCGCGATACCCTTGGCGCCCTTGTCGAACAGCAGGGGCTTGCCATTCTCGACCCAGAGCTGGCCGACATCCGCATTCTTCTTTTCCGTGAAGTCGGCGAACACGTCCTTGTTATAAACGATGCAGTTCTGGAAGATCTCCACGAACGCCGCACCCTTGTGCTCATAGGCGGCCTTGAGCACGTCGGGCAGCTGCTTGGAGACGTCATAAGCCCGCGCGATGAAGCGCGCGCCCGAGCCGAGCGCAAAAGCGCAGGGTCGTGCGGGATGATCCACCGAACCGAACGGCGTGGAGGGGCTCTTAGTGCCCTCGCGGCTCGTAGGCGAATATTGCCCCTTGGTCAGACCGTAAATCTCGTTGTTGAACAGAAGGATCTGGCAATCAAGATTGCGGCGCAGAATGTGCATCGTGTGATTGCCACCGATGGAAAGCCCGTCGCCGTCGCCGGTGACGATCCACACGTCCAGCTCCGGATTGGCGAGCTTCACCCCCGTCGCCACCGCCGGCGCGCGGCCGTGGATGGTGTGGAAGCCGTAGCTCTCGACATAATAGGGGAAGCGCGAGGAGCAGCCGATACCCGAGACGAACACCGTGTTCTTGGGATCCGCGCCCAGTTGCGGCAGCGTGCGCTGCACCGCCTTCAGGATCGCATAGTCTCCGCAGCCGGGGCACCAGCGCACTTCCTGATCGGTCTCCCAGTCCTTGAGGCTGGTCTCGACGCGCGGCTTGGTCAAAGTGGTCATGTCGTTCATGCGAGCATCCCCTCGATGGCCGCCTCGATTTCCGCGATACGGAAAGGCTGACCCGAGATCTTGTTGAGCGGCCGGGCATCCACCAGATACTGGTCGCGCAGCACGGTCTTGAGCTGTCCGGTGTTCATTTCCGGTACGAGGATCATCTCGTAAGCCTTCAGAAGCTCACCGAGATTTTCCGGCAGCGGCCAGATATGACGAATGTGGACGTGGGACACATCCAGTCCCTTGCGCCGCGCGCGCCGCACCGCCTGATGGATCGGTCCGTAGGTCGACCCCCAGCCGACGACGACGAGCTTGCCGCTTTCTTCGCCGAGCGACACCTCCTGCCGCAGCCCCTTGGCAATGCCGAGCACCTTGTCGCGGCGCAGTTCGGTCATCGCCTGGTGATTGGCCGGCGCATAATTGATGTGTCCGGTATTCACTTCCTTCTCGATGCCGCCGATGCGGTGCATGAGATCGGGCGTACCCGGCTTGATCCAAGGCCGCGCCAGCTTCTCGTTGCGCGAGTAAGGCTTCAGCCCCCCTTCAGGCACCGCCTCGAGGAACTTGACCGGGAATGGCGCGTAACCGCTCATGTCCGGCACTTTCCAGGGCTCGGCTGCATTGGCGATATAGCCGTCGGTCAGCAGCATCACCGGCGTCATATATTCGATGGCGATCCGGCACGCCTCAATGGCGCAATCGAACGCGTCGGCGGGCGACCGCGCGGCAATCACCGGCATCGGCGCGTCGCCATTGCGGCCATAGACCGCCTGATAAAGGTCGGATTGCTCAGTCTTGGTCGGCAGGCCGGTCGAAGGGCCGCCGCGCTGCGAGTTCACGATGACCAGCGGCAGCTCGGTCATGATTGCCAGGCCCATAGCCTCGCCCTTGAGCGCGATGCCCGGCCCGGACGAGCTGGTGACGCCCAACGAACCGGCATAGCTTGCTCCGATTGTGCTGGCGATGGCGGCAATCTCGTCCTCAGCCTGGAACGTGGTGACACCATATTCCTTGAGACGCGAGAGATGGTGCAGGATCGCACTTGCCGGCGTGATCGGATAGCCGCCAAAGAACATCGGCAGATTGGCAAGCTGCGCGCCAGCCACCAGCCCCAGCGAGATCGCCTCAGCACCGGTCACCGTGCGATAGAGTCCTTCCGGCGCCGGAGCAGGGGCAACGTGCAACTGCTTGAGCGGCGCGGCCAGCTCTGCGGTTTCGCCATAGGCATGACCAGCATTGAGCGCGGCGATGTTGGCATCGGCGATTTCCGGCGCCTTGGCAAACTTGGCTTTCAGCCAGTCGATGATCGGCTGGCGGCTGCGGTCGAACATCCACAGCGCCAGGCCCAGCGTCCACATGTTCTTGGAGCGCAGCGCCTCCTTGTTGCCGAGGCCGAACGGCTTCACGCTTTCCAGCGTGAGCGCCGAGATGTCGAATGCCAGCACCTGCCAACGCGCCAGCGAGCCATCCTCCAGCGGATTGCTCTCATATTTCGCCTTGGCGAGATTGCGATCGTTGAACTCGCCGGTGTCTGCGATGATGAGGCCGCCGGGCTTGAGGTCGACCACATTGGTCTTGAGCGCAGCCGGGTTCATCGCAATCAGGATATCCGGCGCGTCGCCGGCCGTGGTAATCTCCGACGAACCGAAATTGATCTGGAAGGCCGAAACGCCGAACAGCGTGCCCTGCGGCGCACGAATTTCGGCCGGGAAATCAGGGAAGGTCGCCAGATCGTTACCGGCGAGCGCAGTAGACAGGGTGAACTGGCCGCCGGTCAGCTGCATGCCATCGCCGCTGTCTCCGGCAAAACGGACGACAACAGCTTCGGGCGCAGCCTCTTCGCTGCTGACGGGAATGGTCGATGTGGATGCGGCAGATGCCATGCTCAGACTCTAGTAATGCAGTGGTTGCAACGCCCCTAGTCTTTCGTGCGTTGGCGAGCAAAGTAGAAAAGCTGCGCGCGCCAGAGCATTGCCTTTTTCTCTCCGCCTTGCCATCGCCTTCTTAACGATCATCAGACGGACCTCATCGCACACCATCATGACCAAGATTGACCCCGCCTCTCTCCCGTACCGTCCCTGCGTCGGCATCATGTTGGCCAATCGCCAGGGCGAGGTCTTCGTGGGTCAGCGACTCGATTCCAAGGAAGGCGATGCCTGGCAGATGCCTCAGGGCGGCATCGACAAAGGGGAAACGGCCGAACAGGCGCTAATGCGCGAGCTGGCCGAGGAAACCGGAATCGCGGCCGACCTCGTGGATATCATTGCCCGCTCGACCGAGGAGCATCTCTACGATCTTCCGGAAGAGCTGATGGGGCGACTGTGGGGCGGCAAATATCGCGGCCAGACCCAGCGCTGGTTCCTCATGCGCTTCAAGGGTGAGGACAGCGACATCAATATCGAGACGGAACATCAGGAGTTTACCGCCTGGCGCTGGGTTACCTCAGATCGCCTCGTAGACCTCATCGTTCCCTTCAAGCGCCCAGTCTACCGCGCCGTCGTGCAGGAATTCGAACACCTGCTGTAACGAGGGCAATAGACCTCACGCAAATCCGTCCCATCCTGAAACGGCGCCGCGCGCGTGCCGCCCACGCCGTGATTGCCAGCAGTTAACACGGCGTTTACCTTTGCCTCTCGCCACTGGACTCGGGATGCACTGGACCAATGATGCGCAAGATCGCCCGACTCTTCACCATCCGTACCAAGTTCGAGGCCTATCTCGCGATCTTCGGCATTGCGATGGGCGCCACGGCGCGGGGCAGCCATTATCTGGTTATCTATCCCGGCCTTCCCGGCCAGCTCCTCTATCTGAGTTGTTGCGGCGCGGTGATGATCGTTGGCGGCCTGATGATCGACGGAGTCACGCTCAAGCAGACCTATTGCAGCTGAACCAGCGGACCTGCGTCCGTTTGCAAGCAGCCGTGCCGCCGAACCGGCAAGCCTTCTGTCACCAAATCCGAGAATGATCTTAAAGCCGCCTACCTGTGCTTCTGCGAAGGCAGGAGCCCAAGGCGAATAGGCACATCGGCGCGCCCCAGGCTCCTGCTTCGGTGGGAGCACGAAACTTCGCCAGCCGGCGATTGCCAATGTCCGTCCGATGCCCTGATCCGGCGTGCCCCCGCCTTGCACCGCACCAGAGCCCGCGGCTAAACGAATTCCACGCATCAAAAGGAACCGTCATGACGTCAGCGCCCCAAACCCGCGCCCTTCTCGCGCGCTATTACGAAGCCTTCAATGCCGGTGATGCCGAGACGATGCTCGCCTGCCTCGCCGAAAATGTCGTTCACGACATCAATCAAGGCGAACGCGAGGCGGGCAAAGCGGCGTTCCGCGCCTTCCTCGGCCGAATGGACCGGGCCTATCGCGAACGCCTCGCCGACATCGCGCTTATGGTCAACGAGGATGGAAGCCGCGCCGCAGCCGAGTTCGTCGTCCATGGCGAGTATCTGGTCGGCGAGGACGACCTGCCGCCCGCGCACGGCCAGCGTTACGTTTTGCCGGCGGGGGCCTTTTTCGAGATCACAGATGACCTGATCAGCCGCGTCTCGGTCTATTACAATCTTGCGGACTGGATCGCCCAGGTGAGCAGGGAAGATGCCGCCGCGTGAGCAACCTGACTGTAGAGACTCTGCGCAATCGCGAGGCACGGCACGCCGCCATCGATGATCTGGCTCGCCTGCGCATCACCGTCTTTCGCGAGTGGCCTTATCTTTATGATGGCTCGCTTGATTATGAGCGGCGCTATCTGAGCGCGTTTCTGGAAGGGAAGGACGCCGCTCTCGTTATCGCTCGTGACGGTAAGGCCATCATAGGCGCCGCCACGGCTTCCCCGATGAGCGGGCAGGACGAAGCCTTGCAGGCGCCATTCCGCGATCATGGCATCGACATCGCCTGCCTCTTCTACTTTGGGGAGTCAGTGCTGCTCGCCGATTATCGCGGACGCGGTCTTGGCCATGCCTTCTTCGATGCGCGTGAAGCCGCCGCGCGGGACGCTGGCGCTACCGCGACCTGTTTTTGCGGCGTGATCCGCCCGATCGATCATCCGCGTCGCCCCGCCCGCGCGCGCGATCTTGGCCCGTTCTGGCGCAAGCGCGGCTATAAGCCGCTTGAAGGCGTCATGGCGCATTATGAGTGGAAGGACATCGATCAGCCGGAGGAAACCAGCCATCCGATGCAGTACTGGTCCCGCACATTGTGAGCACAGGCGGCGCGCGCTTATTGTCTGAGGGGCAGCCCGATGCGGACCTATAGCAGCTTCCGGATGCTCAATCGCAGGGTACGACCAACCGGATCAATGAGGGCCGGCTGATAGGCAAAAGGCACATCGCCATTGCCATCGGTCACGCGCTGACGAGCATCGAACACATTGTCGACGCCGATCTGCAGGCGCACCCCACGCAGGAATGGCGCTTTTTCCAAAAGGCTCGGCATTTGATTGAAGGTAACGAAGGCGCGCAGATCGATCTTGGCAAGATCGGAGAAACGCAGCCGGCTGGACGGCACACCGACCGATCCGTTGACCCGCGTGGCGCTTTTCCATTCGCCGGTCAGTCGCAGGCCGTAGCCGCTCTGCGAGATCCCGGCGCGCACTTCGATCAGGTGGCGGGAGGGGCCAGTGGTATCGCCCAGCGTGTCGCCGCTCAGCAGATCGAGCACCGGGAGGCCCGGCGCAAGCTGTGTGGAATTGGTGAGTGCCCATTCGTGGTGGAGCGAGAAATCGACCCGCCCGCCGCCTCTGCCGCCACCCGGACCGCCGCGACCAGCCCGACCGCCAGGCCCGAAGCCGCCTGCTGGCCCACTGCTCTCGGCGCCGGGCGACGGCGCCTCTGTGTTGCCTGGGGCTGCCCCTTCCTCGCGCGGACGGCCCGCGCCTTCGCTCCGCTTCGCGCGCTCTGCCTGCCGCCGCTGAAACGCGGCGCGCATCGCGTCGATCTGGCTTTGCGGCGTGCGCAGACGTTTGCTGAGGCTGAAGCCCCATCGCAAGACCTCACGCTTCTGTTCGGAGATGTTGATCGGGCGCAGATCGACCAGAACCAGTTGCCCGCTCTCGTCCCTGTGAAATCGCTCCGGAAACGCTGCAGCCGTATCCGCCGTCACGCCCGGGAAGGCAGAAACGCCACCTTCGGTCCGACGGCGATTATACGAGACGTCGAGCCGTAGCCGAGGTTCACGCAGAATCGAAAAGTCCGCACCAAGACGGATAGTTTCCACGCGCGACTTATCCAGATCCCGGTTTCCGCCGGTTATGGTCGTCACGAGGACGGACTCACCCCGGACGAAATCGAAGATGGGTACGAAGGGCGTAAGGGTCTGGACGTCCCCAACCTGCTGAATGCCTGCGGCGGCTTCCTCATCGCTGTACCCAGCCGAAAGCGATAGAAAATCAAGGGGCGACCAGTTCAGCCCCGCGCCCAGATTACGCAGCGTTCCAACATCGGAATAATGTTCCACGCCGATATTGGCATTTGCGGACATACGCCCGATGCCTGACGAACCCGACGTCAAAGGTATGTCGAAATTCAGTGATCCTGAGGCGCTATCCCGTCCGAGCTGACGCACCGACGCCACCAAGTCCTGCTCACGCAGGTTCTCGATCCGCGTGAGCGCGCCGCTGAACTTTACCGTCGCCATGACCTCCCCGCCCGGCAGGTTCAGAAGGGCACGGTTGTGGATGAAATCAAGATTTGCCGTATCCGAGTTGCTCCTCGTAAGGTCCGCGGGACGGGAAACCAGAAACGCGGCCGCGATTGGCAGGCTCGGATCAGCGACCGGGTCGCCGGCCGCAAGAGCCGCCGCATAGTCGCTGAGGTCGAATGGCCGCGCGGTAATTCCTCGCGTCTCCGCCCGCACATAATTGGCAGTGAGAGTCCATTGCCCGGTGCTGCGCTCCGCGTTGATGGTGAGGCCAAGTTCCCCGGTCTGGCTCCGTGAAGACCGATCCAGCGCGCCGGTGCCCGGCAGTTGGGGATAGAAAACGACGTCTTCACTGCCTGGCGCGAAAGGTGTCCCGGCAGCTATGGTCACGCCCGGCAGGACCAACCCGACAAGGCTATCGCGCCGGGCAGTGACAAGCTCACCGCTCAGTGTCGCCTTCGTCCGCTCGCCAATGGGTCGGCTGTAGCTCGCATTGAGCGTCAGGTCCTCTTGGGTGGGTTGCAAGCTGCGCGCCGGGCTCTCCGGGCCTTCAAGTCCGCGATCCGTCTCCAGGATTGGATCCACGCTGTTATGCTCGGCATTGATGTTCACACGCTGGCTGTTCCGGATGAGGAAGAAGCCACCTTCCAGTTCCAGCGACGATCCCGCGCCAGCAGTGGGGATGCGCCGATCGATCTCGCCCGTGAAAGCGCGAAAACGCTGGCGCAGCACGATGTTCATGACCTTCTGATCGGCCCCGTAGCCGTAGCGCAGCCCGACTTCCTCCGGGAGAATGTCGATGCGGGCAATGGCTTCCGCCGGAAGCCGCGCAATCTCCCGGAAGCTGGCAATGCGATGCCCTTCGAGCAGGGTAACCGGCGGGCGCCCGCTGGCGCTCTGCAGTTCCGGGCCGAGCTCGGTCAACAGGTCGCTGATCGTGCTGACGCCGAGCGCGCGAATATCCGCAGGCCGCAACTGCGTCTCGGGGATCGCGTTCCCCAACACGGCGCCCCGCTCGCGTTGCCCGCTGACGATGACCTCCTCAATTTCGCCCTCGGCAAAATCGTCCTGAGCAATCGCGCCCTCCTGCGCCGCTGCCGCGACCGAAGACAGCGCCAAACATGAAGTCGCCACCAGAAAAGTGGCGGTCGAGCGATATCTTGGTGGCATGTAGACCTTCAGAGCAAGCCAGGCTGGCAGGGCGGGGGCGGAAGCGGATTGGGACGTCAATATCGCGCCGAGCAGGTGCTGCTCAGCACGCTTGCATTGCAAAATGCGTAGAGAGCCTTCAATCCTGCAATTTGTACTAAAATGTCGTCTTCCCAAACGGGAAGATGCGCCGCTTCAGGAGAGGAGCATGATGACGTTACCGATTGAAGACAGGCTGGGCCTGCAGGACCTCATCGCCAACTACAGCTGGGCACTGGATACGGGCGATGTCGATGCGCTCGTCGCCTGCTTCACACCGGACGCGCGGATGGTGGAGGAAGTGTTCGAGGACCCCGACATCTGGGAAGGGCATGAGGGAATTCGGGGCATTGCCGAACATTATCGCAATGCGCCGGGCTTTCCGGGGCGGCAGCACCATGTCACCCAGACCCAGTTCATGCCGCAGTCCGATGGATCGGTGAAGATGCGCTCCTTTGCGTTCGTCACGGAATGCGAGGGCGAACCACCCTATCTGCTGCGTTTCGCCGGCTGGTATGACGATCTTGCGGTGAAGGATGCAGACGGCCAGTGGCTTTTCCATCGCCGGACCGTCCGGCTGTGGGACGGCGAAGTGCTGAAGAACTTCCCCGGCAAGGGCGACTGGGTGCCGCGCAAGCGACCGCCTTCGCTGATCATCAAACGGTAATTGCGGCAATCACGCCGCCTGGGCCCGCACCAAATCCAGAACCGGCCCGGCGTGCGCGGGGCGGCAGATGAGCAGATCCGGCAAATAGACATCCGCGCAGTTGTAAACCAGCGGCGCGCCGTCGATGCGTGAGCAGTGCAGGCCATGGGCCTGAGCGACGGCGACAGGCGCGCAGCTGTCCCACTCATATTGCCCGCCTGTGTGGAGGTAGATGTCCGCCGCGCCGCGCACGACGGCCATGGCCTTCGCGCCTGCTGACCCCATGGGGATAAGCTCGGCACCAAGGGTCTCGGCGATGGCGAGAGCCTCCTGTGCGGGACGAGTACGGCTGACGACCATGCGGAGCGTGGTCGGGGCCGGTGGCACTTGCACGGGCCGATCCGATCGCATCACGACGCCCAGGTCCGGGAGCGCAACGGCGCCGAGCGTTGCGACGCCGTCAATCGCCAGCGCGACATGGACGGCCCAGTCGGGGCGTGCTTCGCCATATTCCCGCGTGCCATCGACCGGGTCGATGATCCACACACGAGACTTGGCCAGCCGGTCGTTGGTTTCGCTGCTTTCTTCCGAGAGCAAACCATCATCGGGGCGCGCCTGCCGGATAGCATCGCATAGAAAGGCATTTGCGAGCGCATCGCCTTCGATGCCGAGCGTCTTGCCCTCGAATTTGCCGGACGTCCGCAGGGCGACCAGCCGCCGCCCCGCTTCCTCGGCGAGGTGGGCGGCCACCTCCGCGTCGGTCACAGGTCGGGACTCCAGACGCCGACGATCCGCTCGACAATCAGATCCGCAGCCTGCTCGGGCGTCAGGGCCTGGGTATCGATGCGGATTTCCGGCTTTTCGGGCGGTTCATAGGGGCTGTCGATGCCCGTGAAGTTCTTGAGCTCCCCTGCCCGCGCCTTCTTGTACAGGCCCTTGACGTCGCGCCGCTCGGCTTCAGCAAGTGGCGTGTCGACGAAAATTTCGATGAACTCTCCGGCAGGCAGCATCGCGCGCACCATGTCACGCTCGGCCCGGAAGGGCGAGATGAAGGCGGTGATGACAATCAGTCCGGCGTCGGCCATCAGCTTGGTCACTTCACCGACGCGTCGGATATTCTCGATCCGGTCGGCTTCGGTAAAGCCGAGATCCTTGTTCAGCCCATGACGCACATTGTCGCCATCGAGCAGGAAGCTATGCCGACCAAGGGCGAAGAGCTTCTTCTCTACGATATTGGCAATCGTGGACTTGCCCGAACCTGAGAGGCCAGTGAACCACAGCACTGCCGGCTGTTGCCCCTTCTGAGCCGCATGTGCCTCGCGACTGACATCAACCGCCTGCCAATGAACATTCTGGGCGCGCCGCAGCGAGAAGTTGAGCATGCCGGCCGCAACGGTGGAATTGGTGATCTTGTCGATGAGGATGAAGCCGCCGAGCGTGCGGTTATCCGCGTAGGGCTCGAACACGATGGCCTTGTCGGTCGTCAGCTCGGCGACGCCGATGGCGTTGAGCTCCAGCGTCTTGGCCGCCAGATGCTCCATGGTGTTGACGTTGACGACATACTTCGGCGGCTGGACTGTCGCGGAAACGGTCTGCGTGCCGATCTTGAGCCAGTAGGCGCGGCCCGGAATCAGGGCCTCGTCGGACATCCACACCACGGTGGACTCAAACTGATCTGCGGCCGGGGGGGGACTGTCCGCCGCCGCGATCACATCGCCGCGTGAGCAGTCGATTTCGTCGGCGAAGCAGAGCGTGACCGACTGGCCGGCGACGGCCTCATCGAGATCGCCGTCAAGCGCGACGATGCGCGTCACCTTGCTGGTCTTGCCCGAGGGCAGCACGCGCACCTCTTCACCCGGCTTGACCGTACCGCTGGCAATCAGGCCCGAGAAGCCCCGGAAATCGAGATTGGGCCGGTTCACCCACTGCACCGGCATGCGGAACGGGCGGGCCTGCGCCGTGCTGTTATCGACCTCGACCGTTTCGAGATACTCGACCAGCGTCGGCCCCTGATACCAGGGCGTGTTGGCCGAAAGGGTCGTGATATTGTCGCCCTTGAAGCCGGAGATGGGCATGGGCACGAACTGCTCGATGCCGATTTCCTTGGCGAAGGCGGCATAGTCCTCGACGATCTTGTCGAACACGGCGCGGTCATAGCCGACGAGATCCATCTTGTTCACGGCTAGCACGATGTGGCGGATGCCGACCAGCTTGGCGAGATAGCTGTGCCGCCGCGTCTGGGTGAGCACGCCCTTGCGCGCGTCGATGAGGATCACCGCGAGGTCGGCGGTCGATGCGCCGGTCACCATATTGCGGGTATATTGCTCGTGGCCCGGCGTATCGGCGACGATGAACTTGCGCTTTTCCGTCGTGAAGAAGCGATAGGCGACATCGATGGTGATGCCCTGCTCGCGCTCGGCGGCGAGGCCATCGACCAGCAATGCGAAATCGATCTCCTGCCCCTGCGTGCCGACGCGCTTGCTGTCGGCTTCCAGCGCGGCGAGCTGATCCTCGAAGATCATCTTGCTGTCGTAGAGCAGGCGACCGATCAGCGTGGACTTGCCATCATCGACGCTGCCGCAGGTGATGAAGCGCAACAGCGACTTGTGCTGATGCTGGTCCAGATAGGCGTCGATATCCTGCGCGATGAGGGCATCGGTTTGGTAGATGGGGTCAGCGATATCCGACATTAAAGAACCTCGTCATGCTGAACTTGGTTCAGCATCCATGGGGCCGTCGCGGCCTTCGATTTACCGGGAAGAATGGACCCTGAAACAAGTTCAGGGTGACGGACAAGAGGCGTTACCTGGCTCATCAGAAATAGCCCTCCTGCTTCTTCTTCTCCATGCTCGCGGCGCCGCCATCCTTGTCGATGATGCGGCCCTGCCGTTCGCTGGTGGTGGTGAGCAGCATTTCCTGAATAACTTCGGACAGCGTGCTCGCCTCGCTCTCGACCGCGCCGGTGAGCGGATAGCAGCCAAGCGTACGGAAGCGGATCGAGCGCATGACCGGCTCTTCGCCGGGGCGGAGCGGAAAGCGCTCGTCATCGACCATCAACAGCAGGCCGTCCCGCTCTACGGTCGGGCGCGGCTCGGCGAAATAAAGCGGCACGATGGGGATGCGGTTGAGCTGGATATATTGCCAGATGTCCAGCTCGGTCCAGTTGCTGATCGGGAAGACGCGGATGCTTTCGCCCTTTGCCTTCTTCGCGTTGTAGAGGTTCCACAGCTCGGGCCGCTGGTTCTTCGGGTCCCAGCCGTGGCTGGCAGTGCGGAATGAGAAGATGCGCTCCTTCGCGCGGCTCTTTTCCTCATCGCGCCGGGCGCCGCCAAAGGCGACGTCAAAGCCATAGAGGTTAAGGGCCTGCTTGAGGCCTTCGGTCTTCCACATGTCCGTGTGCAGCGGGCCATGATCGAACGGGTTGATGCCCCGCTCTTTCGCTTCCGGGTTCTGATAGACGAGCAGTTCCATGCTGCTCTCTTCCGCCATGCGGTTGCGCAGCTCGTACATCGCCTTGAACTTCCATGTCGTATCGACATGGAGCAGCGGGAAAGGCGGCGGCGAGGGATAGAAGGCCTTGCGCGCGAGATGGAGCATCACCGCGCTGTCCTTGCCCACCGAGTAGAGCATCACGGGCTTTTCCGCCTCGGCAGCCACTTCACGCATGATGTGGATGCTCTCGGCTTCGAGGCGTTCGAGATGCGTCAGGGTGCGAGTCATTGAAGGTCCTGGACTTTATGGGCCGGGTGTTGCGGCAAGATATCTGGCCATGCTGCTAGCCCAGCGCCAGATGCGGTGCAGCAAGGATTTGCTACGATCCGGCACAGTTTGGCTTTGGCAGGGCGCTCTTTTGGCAGATCAAGGCGCGGAACGGCGCCGGATCATCACGCGTCCAACACCAGAAAATGGCGGATTCCAGACATTCCCTGCGCGGAACTTCGCTAACATCGCGCATATGAGCCATGGTGATTCCAGGCAAAATCCGCCTGCGGGCGAGAGAGCGGGCAGATTCGGGAGGGGGATGAACAGCTTCAAAGAGCGGCGCGCGCGGGGCGCGGGCTGCTCTTATGACCGGAAGACGCGCAGTAGGACAGGCTGGCCCGCCCATCCCCGCTAAGCCCTGCCCCGCTGTTACGCCTTGGCAGCGGCTTTCTTGGCCGGTGCTTTCTTGGTTGCGGCCTTCTTTGCAGGCGCCTTGGCCGTTGCGGTTTTCTTCTTGGCCGGTGCCTTCCTGCCCTTCTTCTTGGCTGGAGCCGCAGCCGCGCGCGCGTCGATCAGCTGCGCGGCCTCCTCAAGCGTCAACGCATCGGGCGTAACACTCTTCGGCAGGGTCGCATTGGTCGTGCCGTCGGTGACATAGGGGCCATAGCGGCCTTCCATCAGCTTGATCTCGGCTTCCGTGCGGGGATGCGCGCCGAGCACCTTGAGCGGTTCGGCCGCCTTGCGCGCGCCGCCGCGATTGGCGGCATCGGCCAGCTTGGCGACGGCGGCATTCATGCCGGTCTCGAAAATCTCGGCCGTCGAACCCAGCCGGGCATATTTGCCTTCGTGCGCCAGATAGGGGCCATAGCGCCCGAGGCTGGCGGTGATCGGCTTGCCGGTCTCCGGATGGTCGCCAATGGTGCGCGGCAGGGAGAGCAGCTTCACCGCCCAGTCGAGCGTCAACTCACCATCGGGCAGATCCTTGGGGATCGAGGCTCGCTTGGCTTCCTTGCCGTTGCCCATCTCAACATAAGGCCCAAAGCGCCCTGATTTGCGCAGGATCGGCTCCCCAGTTTCGGGATGCTTGCCCAGTTCCTCGGGGCCGGTATCCGCCTCACCCGTGCCGCCCGGCTGGCCGAACTTGCGAGTAAACTTGCACTCGGGATAGTTGGAGCAGGCGATGAACGCGCCGAAGCGTCCGCCACGCAGCGACAGCCGACCATCGGCGCAAAGCGGGCAGGCGCGCGGATCGCTGCCGTCCGCCTTCTCCGGGAACAGCATGGGCGCAAGAAACTCATCCAGCTCGGCGGTGATCTCGGACGGCTTGCGGTCCATGATCTCGACCGTCTTGGGCTTGAAATCCCGCCAGAAGGCTTCGAGCACGGCCTGCCATTGGGCGCGCCCGCCGGAAATCTCGTCCAGCTCGTCTTCGAGACCGGCGGTGAACTCATAGGCCACGTAACGCTCGAAGAAGCGCTCGAGGAATGCCGTGAGCAGCCGCCCGCTTTCCTCCGCGAAGAAACGGTTCTTCTCGACGCGGACATAGTCGCGGTCCTTGAGCGTCTGAATCGTCGAGGCATAAGTGGACGGACGCCCGATGCCCAACTCCTCCAGTCGCTTGACGAGGCTTGCCTCAGAATAACGCGGCGGCGGCTGCGTGAAGTGCTGCTCGGCGCGCACATCCCGCTTGGCGGGTTGATCGCCGGCCTTCATCGCGGGCAGCAGCTTGCCGTCCTCATCCGCCACATCATCGCGGCCTTCCTCATAAAGCGCGAGGAAGCCGGGGAAGAGCACGACCTGGCCGGTGGCGCGCAGGGCATGCTGGCCGGTGCCGTCCGTGAACTCGATGGCGGTGCGCTCCAGCCGGGCAGACGCCATCTGGCTGGCCAGCGCGCGCTTGAAGATAAGATCGTAAAGCTTGGCGTGGACGCCGGACCCGACGCTCTCCCGCGTGAACTCGGTGGGGCGGATGGCTTCGTGCGCTTCCTGAGCGTTCTTGGCCTTGGTCTGATACTGGCGGGGCTTGTCCGGCAGATAGCCTGCGTCATACCGATCCGCGATAGCCTTGCGTGCGGCGGAAATGGCGCTGCCGTCCATCTGCACGCCGTCCGTCCGCATATAAGTGATCGCGCCATCCTCGTAGAGCTGCTGGGCGATACGCATCGTCTCGTTGGCAGACAGGCCCAGCTTGCGCGAGGCCTCCTGCTGGAGCGTGGATGTCGTGAAAGGCGGCGGAGGATTGCGGCTTGCGGGCTTGGTCTCGACCGAGGCGACCGTGAAGCGACCGTTCTCGACATCGGCCTTGGCAGCGAGCGCGTCACCTTCCTTGCCGATGGTCAGGCGATCGATCTTCTCGCCGCGCCAGCGGACCAGTCGCGCCTCGAAGCCCTGCCCGGCCTGTTCCAGATCGGCCGTGACGGACCAATATTCCTGCGGCGTGAAGGCCTCGATCTCGCGCTCACGCTCGACGATGATACGCAGCGCCACGGACTGAACACGACCGGCCGACTTGGCGCCCGGCAGCTTGCGCCAGAGAACCGGCGAGAGCGTGAAGCCCACCAAATAATCGAGCGCGCGCCGGGCACGATAAGCATCGATGAGATCCTCATCGAGCGCGCGCGGCGCCTTCATCGCCTCGGTGACGGCAGCCTTGGTAATGGCGTTGAAGGTCACGCGATCGACCTTTGCCGGCAACGCCTTCTTGGCGCGCAGCACTTCCTGCACATGCCAGCTGATTGCCTCGCCCTCGCGATCAGGGTCAGTCGCGAGGATCAGACGGTCGGCCTTCTTCGCCTCGTCCGTGATCGCCTTGAGCTGGCGCGCCTTGTCGCCATAATTTTCCCAGGCCATCGAGAAGCCGTCGTCCGGATCAACCGAGCCATCCTTGGCGGGCAGATCGCGCACATGGCCGTAGGAAGCCAGCACCCGGAAGTCGCCTCCCAGATATTTTTCGATGGTCTTGGCCTTGGCCGGCGATTCGACGATGACGAGTTGCATAGGGCTCCGCTAGCCTTCCTTACGTGTACGCGCGAGTCTGGAAACGGCTCGACCGCAACGTCAAGCGAAATGCTGAAGGGCCAGTCGGCCTCCGGCTGTCAATCTTCGGCTTGGCTTTGCGCGCTGTTTCCGTGCCGACGATGCCAAGTCGCCTGCCGCCAGACGTAAAGCGCAATGATGAACAAGATGATGCCGGTGGAAATTGGCCCCAGGAATTGCTCGATATTCTCGAAGCGGCGGCCAAGCGCCCACCCTGCGATGGCGAGCCCCGAACTCCAGGCGACAGTGCCCACGGTGGACCAGACGAAGAAGCGGGCGAGCCGCATGCGCAGGATTCCGGCGGGAATGGAAATCACCGAGCGAATGGTGGGGATAATCCGGCCGATCATGACAATTGGCCCGCCGAAGCGCCGGAACAGACCCTGCGCCCGCTCCACCTCCGGCCAGTCGAGCGTGAGCCAGCGGCCATGGCGCTCGATAAGCGGGCGGAAGCGCGCCAGGCCGATCATGCGCGCCAGCGTGTACCAGAAGAGATTGCCGACCATTGCTCCAGCTGTCCCGGCCAGAATGACGCTCCCCAGTCCCATGCCGCCCCGCGCGGCGATGACACCGGCGACCGGCATGATGACCTCCGATGGAATGGGCGGGAAGACGGTCTCCAGCAGCATGAGCAGGAACACGCCTAACAGGCCAGCGCTTTCAACAACATCGAAGACCCAGCCCTGCATCCACAAATTCCTGATCAGCTTGTTTCGGCATCATGCGAAACCGGGGCCGGCGAACCGGCCCCGGAACGGTGAAAACGCCTAATGCGGCAAATGGTTGAGGACGGCATAGATCACGCCGCCGCAAAGCAGCAGCAGAAGCGCGAACAGCGCATAGTTCAGCGGCGATATCCGCGCGACATGGTCCGCGTAAAAGCGCTCATATCCGGGGCGCAGATCGTCGCGGGCGGAGAGCATGGCGACGTCATAGGACGAGGCCTCGCGCCGATACCAGCGGAGCAAAAGCCGCATATCGTCTTCGGCAAGATCGGGATAGGCCGCGATCAGAGCCTCTATTCGGGAACGCGCAGCGGCGTCCCCGCTGTGGAGAGCATTTATATCGTTCATGGGATTGTCCGGAGTTCGGGTGAACATTCGCGTCATCGGGGACGCGGCTGCCGAGCTCAGAATGCAGGCGGTGGCCGGGGGGCGCGGTTAAGCTTGCCTGCGCCGTCCCTCAGTCGAACGACGGAAACGGGATGGAGATCAATTGCATCGTCGGCCAGCCATCTCGGGAAGCCTGTGACGATGCGCGCCATCATGGGCACCGGCGGAAGGGGCAGATTCTCGACGGTGCTGACGACGTCGCTGCGCCCCGGCGGCGCGAGCGCGACGTCGAGAGTGGACGCGCTGAAAGCAGAGCCATATCGCGGCTGGAATGTCGCGGCGCTGCTGGGCAAGGCCTGCAGCGCGATCATGCCGAGCACGAGCAGCGCGAAAAGGCGGCGCATCATCGCCATTTGCGGCCGGGCGTCAGGCAAGGCTCACCCGCCCACCGGCATGACGCTGCAACCGCCCGGCAATTTCCAGTTCGAGCAGCGCCGTCTGTACGGAAGCAGGCGGGAGGCCGCTTTGCCGGATCAACTCGTCCACTGCCACGGGGCTGAGGCTCATCAGGCCGATAATGCGCGCGCGATCCGCCTCGGCAAGATCGTCGGGCGGCGGCTGGGAGAAGAAATCGCGCTGGCGGGAACGCAATGCGCGCGGATCGATGGTGCCGATCGCCTCGAGGATGTCCTGCGCGCTCTGCACTAGCGTGGCGCCTTCGCGGATGAGGGCATTGCAGCCAGTCGCGCGCGGATCGGCGGGGAAGCCGGGGACGGCCATGACCTCCCGCCCCTCTTCGCCAGCCAGTCGCGCGGTGAGCAGGGAGCCTGAGCGGGGCGCGGCCTCGACGACGACGGTGCCGATGCTCATCCAGGCAATGATCCGGTTGCGGGCCGGGAAGTGGCGCGCCAGCGGCTCGGCGCCGGGTGGCAGCTCCGTGATCAGCAGGCCCTCGCGCGCAATGCGCTCCTGCAGATCGGCATTTTCGGGCGGGAAGCTGACATCGATGCCGGCGCCAATGACGGCAGCGGTGCGGGCAATGCCGGCGCCCTGATGCGCTGCGGTGTCGATGCCGCGGGCAAGGCCGGAGACGACTATGATGCCGGCTTGCGACAGAGCATGCGAGAGCTCGCGCGCGAAGCGGCACGCCGCAGCGGAGGCATTGCGCGCGCCCACGATAGCGACGCAGCGCTCCTGCCCCAGCGCGGTGTCCCCGCGCACGATGAGTACCGGCGGCGCCCCTTCGGCCTGCGCAAGCAGCGGTGGATATGCGGGATCGCCCAGAAAGATGTAGCGCGCCTCCAGCCGGGCGACTTTGGCGATCTCGGCATCGATCATGCGCCCGTCCGCTGGCGTGAAACGGCGGTTTCCGCCCCGTGACGCAAGGTCCGGCAAGGCTTCGAGAGCGCGCGCGGCCGCGCCGAAGCGCAGCAGCAGCTGGCGATAGGCGACCGGGCCGATATGCGGCGTACGGATAAGCCGCAGGCGGTCGCGACGATCCGCGTCGAGCAGGCTCATCCCTTGCGCGAGCCACCCACGCGGGGCTCTTCGCCCCGCAGCAGCCGGGCGATGTTCAGCCGGTGCCGCCACAGCACGATGAGGGCCATCCCGGCGAGCGGTGCGGCAAGATCGGGCCGGCCGGCGAAAAAGGCAGCCAGCGGCGCACTGATCGCAGCACTCATGCCGCCGACCGAGCTGATCCGGAATAGCGCCAGTGCACCGAGCCAGACCACGGCAAAGACGAGGCCGACAATCCAGAAGAGCGCAAGGCAGACGCCAAGCATCGTGGCGACACCCTTACCGCCCCGGAAGCGCAGCCAGAGCGGGTAGCAATGGCCCACAAAGGCCATCACGCCGCCGATGGTCGCGCCGCTCAGGCCCGCGTCACCGACGGGCATGAGCCAGGCGCCGATGAGGACACCGACGGTGCCCTTTGCGCCATCCAGCAGCAGCGTGGCGGCAGCGAGGCCCTTTCGGCCTGTGCGCAGCACATTGGTGGCGCCGATATTGCCCGAGCCAATCGCCCGCAGATCGCCGGCACCAGCGAGGCGCGTGAGAATGATGCCGAAGGGGATGGACCCCAGAAGATAGCCGACGAGTGCGACCAGCGCCGGCAGCTGCCATTCCATCGAATTCTGCTCCTGTTGTCGGTGGCGACCTTTGCGCGGCGACGTTCCGTCTTGCAAGCGGGGATCGCAGTGACTTTTATTTGCAACATTTCTGTCACGCGTCCATCACATGCGCATGGCACGCACCCCGGAAATGAAGACAATCGCGGTGTTCAGCCTCAAGGGAGGCGTCGGCAAATCCACGTTCGCCGTCAATCTCGCCTGGGCGTCCGCGACTCTCTCGGCGCGGCGGACATTGCTGTGGGATCTCGATCCGCAGGCCGCCGCGACCTGGCTGCTGGCGCCCGGCTCAAAAACCCGCGATGCCGCCAGCGCGGTCTTTGCCAGGCAGCTCGATCCCGAAGATATCTGCCAGCCGACGGCCATTCCCGGCCTCGATCTTCTTGCGGCGGACATGTCGCTGCACGGCCTGGAGCGGCTGTTGTTCGAGCTCGGCAAGAAGCGGCGGCTCGCCAAGCTGCTGGACGGCCTTGCGCAGCGATATGACCGGATCATTCTCGATTGCCCGCCGGGGCTCACCGAGACTGCCGAGCAGGTGCTGCGGGGCGCGGACATCATCGTAGCGCCCGTGATCCCCTCCCCGCTCGCGCGCAAATCGCTGGATGATCTGGCCGACATTCTCATTCGGCGCGGCGGCAAGCATCCGCCCATCCTCCCCGTGTTCTCGATGGTCGACCGGCGTCGGAAGCTGCACGCCGAGGCGCTGGAAACCTACCCCGATTGGCCGATGGTCAGCTATTCCAGCCTTGTCGAGCAAATGGGCATCAAGCGCGCACCGCTCGCCGTCTATGCCGGGCATAGCCAGCAGGCCGAGCAGTTCGCCGCGATCTGGCAGGCCATCGAGCGGCGTCTGGCCAAGGCCTGAAACGCGTTCCGGTCAGGCGACGCGGGTGTCCGTCTGGCCGAACAGGGCGGCCGTATCGTCCAGAGACATGGGCCGACCGAAATAATAGCCCTGGATCTTCGAGCAGCCGAGCGCCCGGATGATCTCATATTCCGTCTCGGTCTCGACCCCTTCTGCGGTCGTATCGAGGCCAAGGCTGGTGGCCATCGCCACGACGGCATTCACGATCGCCAGACTTTCCCGCTGGCCGCGTGCTGCGCCGGTCACGAAGCTGCGATCCACCTTGATGGTGTTGAAGCGCGTGCGGGAGAGGTAGCCGAGCGAGGAATAGCCAGTGCCGAAATCGTCAAGGGAAAGCCGGATGCCCCGCCGCGTCAATTGCTCCAGAGCCTGTGCCGCGCCCGTCCCCTCGCGCATGAAGACGCTCTCGGTGACTTCCAGCTCAAGCCGATTGGCCGGGAGGCCGGAGCGGCTCAACGCCCCTGCGATCAATTCGATGATATCGGGGTCGTTGAGCTGTTCGGCGGAGATGTTGACGGAGATGCTGACATCCTCGGGCCAGTGGCATGCCGCCTGACAGGCCGTTTCCAGCACCCAATGGCCAAGCTTGGAGATCAGCCGCGTATCCTCCGCAATCGGAATGAAACGGCTCGGCGGAATCGGCCCGAGTTGCGGATGCGTCCAGCGGCAAAGTGCCTCGAACCCCGTTACTGCGCGACTACGGGCATTCACGATGGGCTGGTAGACCAGATGAAACTGATCCTTCTCCAGCGCACTACGCAGCGCCAGTTCCAGTGTACGCCGTTCCTCGGCATCTGCATGCATGGAGAGCGCAAAGCGAAGATGCTTGCCGCGCCCTGCCTCCTTGGCGCGATACATGGCAAGATCGGCACTGCGCATCAGCGCATCGACATCGTCGCCATCCTGCGGCGCCATGGCAGAGCCAATGCTGGCACCGATGAAGAGCGTCTGGTTATCGACCTGATAGGGCTTGGACACGGCATCGATGATCGCGCTCGCCAGCCGATCCACGTAAATCGGGTCTGAGACTTCGCGGACGACGACGGCAAATTCGTCACCGCCAAGGCGGCCACAAACCTCATTGAGCGAACAGACCCTGCGCAGCCGGTCGGCCACCTGAGCGAGCAGCTGATCCCCGACATGATGGCCCAACGTATCGTTGACGGACTTGAACCGATCGAGATCGATCATCAGGAAGGCGCAACGGGTCTTCCATGTTTTCATGGCCTCCACGGCCAAAGCGAGCTCTTCGCCCAGATGCAGGCGGTTCGGCAGATTCGTAAGCGTATCGAAGCGAGCAAGCTGGGCAATGCGCTCGCTGGATTCCTTCTGCACGGTCACATCGGAGCCGACGCCGCGGAAGCCCAGGAAATTGCCTTTTTCATCGAGCCGCGGCGAGGCAGAAAGCGACCACCATCTGCGTGCGCCGTCGACTTCGACAGACAGGCAGACATCCGAGAAGCCGGCACGTTCCTTGAACTTTTCTGCAAGGAGATGCAGCGCGGGATCGAAATTGCCATCCGTCCAGGCCGATCCGGCCAGCATCTGCAGGATGGACTGGCCCTCGACGTCCTCCACGCGCTTGCCCAGCATGCGCGCAAATAAAGGCGAAACGCCAGTCAGGCGCCTTGCAGCATCGGTCTGCCAGAGCACATCTGCTGCTTCATTGCCGTGCTCACGCAGCAGCAGGCTCACGACTTCCCGCTTTTCGGCGAGCATTTGGCTGGTCGTGAGCTGAACGCCGAACAAGTGAGCTTGCCAAAGGCTGGTACCCAGGGCCAGCACCGCATAAGTCGCCACAACCCCTGCCAGCAAGGGGTCGGCATGGCGCAGCATCATCCAGATGGCGCCTCCGCCAACCGAGAGGATGAAACCGCTCGCCGACAATGGCGTGGACTGGAACGAAATCGCCACCGATGCCATCAGGCAGCAGGCGATCGTCCACAAGGTCACGACTTCTTCCGGCCTGGCATCATGCGTGAACAACAGCATGGCCGAGACCCATACCGCGCCTTGCAGGGACGAGAGTGCCCCATGCCAGAGCATTGTCCCGCGCGCCGCAGTCACATAATCGGCAGCCACGTTCATCCGGCGCATGCGCAGCAGAGGCACGTGAGCGGCGACCATGCCCAGAGCCCACATAGCAAGCATCCAGATCGGCACATGCGCGAAGAAACGGAAGCCGACCAGCAGGACGGAGATCGTCACGAGCGTGGAATAGAAGCCGAGCATGCGATCAGCCGCACGCAGCTGACTGCCATGCACGAACTCGACATGGTCCGCCGGCAACGGCCGAAGGCCCGTCAACAGCCCGAGCGAGAGCGACTCGGGCGGTTGCGTAACACGCAAATCTGGGGGGCATGAACGCTTTGTCACGCCGCGGTCATATCGCGTGCTGGTTATCAACCCGTAAGCGAGACGGAACCTTGCTGATTTACCCGGTCAGGCCGCAATATCATAAGGCACGATCTCGCCGGTCAGATAGAGCGTGCGCGCCTTCGATCGACTGAGCTTGCCGGAACTGGTGCGCGGCAGGGAGCGCGGGGGCACCAGCTCGACCACGCAGTTCATACCGGTGATCGAACGGACGCGCTCACGGATTTCCTCGCGCAGGCGGGCACGCTCGACATTGTCCGACACGCGGCAATGGACGAGGACGGCGGGCGCCTCTTCGCCACCAGCCGTCGTGATCGCGAAGGCCGCGATATCACCCTGCTTGAAGCCGGGCAGCTGCTCCACGGCCCATTCGATGTCCTGCGGCCAGTGATTCTTGCCGTTGATGATGATCATGTCCTTGGCGCGGCCGACAATGTAGAGATAGCCGTCCGAGAGATAGCCCATGTCACCGGTATCCAGCCAGCCATCGACCATGCAGGCATCGGTCGATTCCTGATCGCGGAAATAGCCGACCATGAGCGACGGGCCGGTCGTCCAGACCTTGCCGATCGTGCGCTCAGGCAGCAGGCCGCCGAATTCATCGCGAATCTCCACGGTCATGCCCATGACCGGCTTGCCGCAATTGACGATGGCGCGGAAACGCTGCGGGCGATCCTCAACGGCATGGCCGCCGGAAAGCTCGGTTTCCTCAACCAGCTCCACCATGATGCCTTCACCCGGCGGCATGATGGTGACGGCAAGCGTCGCCTCGGCCAGGCCATAGCTGGGCAGGAAGGCCTTGGGCGAGAAGCCTGCTTCTGCAAAAGCATCGACAAATTGCTGCATCACATCGGGCCGGATCATGTCCGCGCCATTGCCGGCAAGCCGCCAGCGCGACAGATCGAAGCGCTCGGACGCGCGGGTCTGGCTGGACATGCGGCGCGCGCAAATGTCATAGCCGAAGGTCGGTGAATAGCTGATCGCGGTGCCATCGTGGCGCGAGATCATGTCCAGCCATGCGAGCGGGCGCCGCGCAAAATCCTCGGTCTTGAGGTAATCGGTGGACACCTGATTGGCGACGACCGACAGGAAGCAGCCGACCAGACCCATGTCATGATACCAGGGCAACCAGCTGATGCAGCGGTCGCTCGCGATAAGCTCCATGCCATGGCTGTGCGCGGCAAGATTGCTGAGCAGCGCCTTGTGCGTCACCGCCACGCCATGCGGAAAGCGCGTCGAGCCGCTGGAATATTGCAGATAGCAGATGTCGTCCGTGCTCGCCTTTGGCAGATCGCAAGGCACCACGGGCGCGGCAAGGAAATCGGAGAAGCTGAGCGGCTCGACACCCTGGCGGCGCGCGGCCTCACTGGCCATCTCGCTCAGCTCGGCGGGATAGAACAGCATGGTCGGATCGCAGCTTTGCAGCTGGACGCAAAGCTGATCGATATAGCTTTCCTTGCCGCCGAAGCTGGTCGGCAACGGCAGCGGCACCGGCCACGCGCCGGCATAGACGATGCCGAAGAAGAGCTGGGCGAATTCCGGGCCGGTCTCGGCAATCAGGGCGATCCGCTCCTGAGGCTTAACGCCACGCGCGATCAGCCGATGCGCGCAGGCCAGTGCCTCATCGCGCATCTCCGAAAAGGGATAAGGGCGCGCAAGATTGCCGCGCGCATCATGAAAGTTAAGACCGCGAACGCCCTGCGCGGCATAATCCAGCGCGGCGCCCAAAGTCTCGAAATCGGCAAAGCGCCGCGCAAGCCGATCTTCCGTCGGTGTTGGCTGCATGTGAAGTGACCCTTCTTTTTCCGCCTGAAATCATCCTCTTAATACAAGGCTTGGCGGCTGTTCTCTTGCGTCTACGCCTGGCTGGCTTGCGCTTGTCTGAACCGAGAAGCCGCACTCTTGCCTGGCCCTCCCCCATTCTTTCGCGGGTTAGGCGCGTTTACTTTAAGACAGGGAGTGTGGCACAAAAATGGCGCATGAGGCCACGTCCGCAAAAATCACCCCCAAAACCGCTTGTTGAAGCGACGCTTGAAGCGCTTGCCATCAGCTATGTGGGGCGATTTGCCACGAGCCGGGGCCGCCTCGCTGCCTACCTCGCCCGCAAGCTGCGCGAACGGGGCTGGGATGGCGCCGGGCAGCCGCCGGTCGAGCGGATCACCGAAAAGCTGGTCGGGCTCGGCTATGTGGATGACCGGGCCTATGCGGAAATGAAGTCCGGAGCGATGCAGAGGCGCGGCCTGGGGCAGCGGCGGATTGCGCAGACATTGCGGCATGACGGGATCGACGAGGACCTCTCCGAAAAGGCCGCGCCCAACGCCGCCGAACGCTGGGATGCAGCCGAACGCCTCGCGCGGCGCAAGCGGATCGGCCCTTTTGCCACCGCGCTGGCCCATCGTGCGCTGCGCGAGAAGCAGATCGCCACCTTCCTGCGGGCCGGGCATGATCTTCAGACCGCGCGCCGCTGGACCGAAAGCGCGCCGGGTGAGTTGCCGGAGCGACCGGAGACGATAGCGGCGGAGGACTGGGAGTGACGATGAGAAGAACCGCTCGTGGGACCGGTCGGATTTCCGTGCCGCTGGCGAGTATCGCGTCGGCCCTGCTGCTTGCGCTCGCGGCCTGCAACGCCGGCCCAGCCAACGACGCAGAGGGTGCCGCTGCTGAGAACAGCACCGCGATACCGGCAGACAGCGTGGAAGTGCGGATAAGCACCGCCGATGGGCAGACCCATCGCTTCATCGCCGAGGTGGCGCTGGACAAGGAAGCCCAGCAACAAGGACTGATGGGGCGCACATCGCTGGCAGACGACGCCGGCATGCTCTTCCCCTTCGCCTATCCCAACATGGCCTCGTTCTGGATGAAGGAAACGAACGTTCCGCTTGATCTCCTGTTCATCCGGAATGACGGCACCATCGTCGACATTCTTCCGGGCGAGCCGGGCAGTCTGCGACCGATTGCCGCGAACGAACCGGTGACGGCGGTGCTGGAGATCCGGCAAGGACGCGCTGAGGCGCTCGGCATCGCCAAGGGCGACCGGATCGAATGGGGCGCGTGCGACCAGGAGCCTGCTCCAGCCCCGGCCATCTGGCAGGCAGACCGTTTCTGCCCGGCGAGCTAGTCATGCGCGCTCAGCTCGCGCGATTCTCCGTTGCCAATCATCGGTGAGTGCGGCTAAGCGCTCTGGCCATGGGACTGCTTGGCAAGATCTTCACCTGGTGGGACGGCGCCACCATTGGCACCGCACTCTTCACGTCGCGCAAGGGCACGAAGGTGGGCGAGGACCATCAGGGCAATGTCTATTATGAAGGCGGCACTGACCCCAATGGCCTCACGCGCCGCTGGGTGATCTATAACGGCGCCAATGATGCGAGCCGCGTGCCCGCCGAATGGCATGGCTGGCTGCATCACAGCATCGAGGGCGCGCCCGAGAGCCATCTGCCGCCGCCGCGCATCTGGGAAGCCGAATTCACGCCTAACCAGACCGGCACGCCACAGGCTTATCTGCCCTCCGGCGCAATCGCAGCCGGTGGACGCCGCCAGATGGCGACCGGCGACTACGAAGCCTGGAACCCGGATACGTGACACACATCCGGTCCGCGCGGCCGGGCCGGTGGTTGCTCGCGCTCGGCAGTCTTGCATCGCTCGCGGCATGCGGTGATCCCGAAGCCGCTCGAAACGTGGCGGTAGCGCCCGAGGAGCGCACACAGGATGAGCGCCCGGTTCAGGTGGAAACCGGCCTGCCCGGCACGCCGATGGCCGAACGGGTGGCCGAGGTTGGCCTGCTCAACAAGCGCAACGGCATTACCCAGAAATTCTCGATGAAGCCGGGCGAGGCGCTCCGTGCGGGCAATGCCATCATCCGCCTGCGCGCCTGCGAGACCTCCGCGCCATGGGAAATGGACAAGGAAACCGGCGCCTTCGTTCAGCTCGACGTGCTTGAGAGCCGCGACAACAAGTGGCACCGGGCCTTCTCCGGTTGGCTGTTCAAGGAACGACCGGACCGCAATGTCGTGCTGCATCCGATTTACGACGTCTGGGTGATCAGCTGCACGATGAGCTGGCCCGAGGCCGGGCCGGATACTGTGCGGGTGGCGGACAGGGCTTCGCGCGCCTCGAACTCCCCAACCAGCGAATCAAGCGCCTCGAATGAAACCGAGTCGCCCCCTGCTCCGTCGGAGCCGGCGGCCAGCGCTTCCCCCAGCAACCCCGAATAAGTCTCCGCGCTGATCTCGATCGCGCCCAGCGAGGCGAGATGCGGGGTCATGAACTGGCAGTCCAGCAGCGTGAACCCGCCAAAGCGCAGCCGCGCGACCAGCCAGGCCATCGCGACCTTCGAGGCATCGCGGCGCCGGCTGAACATGCTTTCGCCGAAAAACGCCCGCCCGAGCGCGAGGCCATAGAGCCCGCCAACGAGATGACGCTCACCCGCCTCATGGCTCCACACCTCGATGCTGTGGGCGAGCCCCCGGTGGTGAAGCCGGATGAAGGCCTCCTCAATGTCCTGATTGATCCAGGTTGTCGGGCGGTCCTCGGCACTTTGCGCGCACAGGCGGATGACCCGCTCGAAAGCGGTGTCCGCCGTCACCTCGAAGCGATCGACGCGAATCGTCTTGCGCAAGGATCTGGAGAGATGGAAGCAATCGAGCGGCAGGACCGCCCGACGCTCCGGCTCCACCCAGAACACAGAATCCGCCGCCCGGTCATCAGCCATCGGGAACAGACCGACAGCGTAAGCGCGCAACAGAATCGGCAAATCTATGGCCATGGCAGGCGTCTAACAGGAGCAGCGAACGCTGTCGCGCCTGTGCCTCGGCAGATTGTCTTCCGGTGGCGCGGCATCGGATGGGGTGTGCGTGGATCAGGACTGGATTGACGGATAACAGCAATATAGCGCTGCGCCGAGACGATCAGGAGAGGATAAGAGATATGGCAACTTTCGTGCTGGTTCATGGCGCCTGGGGCGGCAGCTGGGGATATGCGCCGCTGGCGCGCGCCTTGCGGGCGGCCGGACACGAGGTGCATGTCCCTTCGCTCACTGGCCTCGGCGAGCGGGCGCATCTGGCTCATGGCGGCATTACGCTCTCCGACCATATCAGCGACGTCGTCGGGCTGATCGACTGCGAAGGCCTTTCGGACATCATCCTCGTGGGCCACAGCTATGGCGGGATGGTGATTACCGGCGCCTCCGCGCAGCGCGGCAGTCGCATCCGCAGCCTCATCTATCTCGATGCGTTCCTCCCGCAGGATGGGCAGATGCTCTGGGATATCGTCGATGACGGCACCCGCGCGATGTATATCGAGAATCAGAAGGGCTCGCCGGGGCTGGTCCAGCCAATCTTCCCCGTTTCGCCCGGTCGTGCCGGGCGTGTTTCGGGACATCCGCTTCTCACGCTGCTCGAGCCCGTGAAGCTCGGCGGTGAGGAAGGCGCGATCGCGCGGCGGACCTATGTCTATGCCAGCGCCAGCCCGCTCGGCTCTTTCGCGCCGTTCCGCGCCCGCTGCGCGGCGGACCCGGCGTGGCAGGTCCACGATCTCCCCACCAGCCACATGATGTGGGACGATGACCTGCCCGGCATCACCCGCATCCTGCTGGAAGACGCCGCGAAGAACTGATCCCGCCAAGTTCAGGAAAGCGCCGCTCCCCGCTTGCGCGCGCCTTCGCCTCGCGTTAAGGGCAGCGCCTTCACCGGCACAGGGGTGTAGCTCAGCTGGTAGAGCGTCGGTCTCCAAAACCGAATGTCGTAGGTTCGAATCCTATCGCCCCTGCCAAAACTTGCCCCGAGGCGCCCGAGCGCGTAGAGGCAGGGACGGTTGCGATATGCAGGCGGCGGGCCGGCCGGAGAAAAGCTCCGGGTGCGGTCCGCTTTCTTGTGTTTCGAAGAGTTCTGGTTTCATCTGAAAGAGCAGGCTGAGCGTGGCGAAAACCTCCCCCATCGAATTCGTGAACCAGGTCAAGGCCGAGTGGAACAAGGTCACCTGGCCGACGTCGCGCGAGACGATCATGACCACGATCATGGTGGTGATCATGACGACCGTGCTCGGCCTCTTCTTCTTCGGCATCGACTCGCTGTTCGGCTGGGTCGTGCGCACGCTGCTGAGCCTCGCTTCGGGCCAGGGCTGATCGCTGCCCTTCCCGACCAAGACGAATTGAGGAAAAGATAAAGATATGGCGCGCTGGTACATCATCCACGCTTATTCGGGCTTCGAGAACAAGGTCCGCGAATCCATCCTGTCCGAAGCCGAGCGCATGGGTCTTGCCCAGCTCATCGAACAGGTCGAGGTGCCGACCGAAACCGTGACCGAAGTGAAGCGCGGCAAGAAGGTTCAGGTCGAGCGCAAGAACATGCCGGGCTATGTGCTCGCCAAGCTCAGCATGAACGATGACGTCTACCACCTCATCAAGAACACGCCGAAAGTGACCGGCTTCCTCGGCACGTCCGGCAAGCCGCAGCCGATCAGCGAAGCGGAAGCCGCGCGCTTCTTCAGCTCGCGCGAGGAAGCTGCCGCGCAGCCGCGTCACAAGGTCAATGTCGATTACGAGATCGGCGACAGCGTGAAGGTGATGAGCGGCCCGTTCGCGAGCTTCATCGGCACCGTCGAGGAGCTGGACTTCGAGAAGAGCCGCGTGAAGGTCTCCGTCTCGATCTTCGGCCGCGCGACGCCGGTGGAACTGGACTTCGAGGAAGTCGAGCTCTCCAAATAAGCTGCCGACAATGATTTTCAGAGCCGCCGGTCCATGATCGGCGGCTCTTTTCGTATGCCGCCCCGGCAACTTGCTCGTCATTCCCGTGAACGCGGGAATGACGGGAAGGAAACGCCTGAGAGGCACAACTGCGCCGCGTCTGCCTTCCGGCCGTTCTTCCACCTCATCCAACCGGACCATCGCGCAGGGCGATTGCGTTGGCGTGGAGAATGACCGTTTGATTGGACAAGCACCGCAAGGGTGCCGCATCAGGAGAGGTTGGACGTGGCGGGGAGCAGGAGAACGTGGATCGCAGGCCTTGCGCTGATAACGGCGCCGCTGCTCCTTGCAGGACAGGACGCCCGGCCAGGCGAACTGCAGCCAGCCAAGGTCACCAGCGAGCGCATGCGCGCACCGGACGCGCCCGCCAGCGCCGGAAGCTGGATGTCCTACGGGCGCAGCTATGACGAGCAGCGCTTCTCGCCCCTCACGCAGATCAACGACAGGACCGTCCAGCGCCTGGGGCTGGCCTGGTATGACGATCTGAACACTTACCGCGGTGTGCAGGCAACGCCACTGGTCGTCGATGGCGTCATCTACAATGCCTCGGCCTTCAACATCATCACCGCTTATGACGGGCAGACGGGTCGCAAGCTGTGGACCTATGACCCACAGGTCGAGCGGCAATGGGCACGACTCGCATGCTGCGGCCCGTCGACCCGGGGCATCGCCGCCTGGAACGGCAAGATTTATGTTGCCGCGCTCGATGGCAGGCTGATCGCGGTGGACGCGCGGACCGGCCAGGAAGTCTGGACCGTCCAAACCTTCGACCGGGCGCATCCCTATTCCATCACCGGCGCGCCGCGCGTGTTCGATGGCAAGGTCGTGATCGGCCATGGCGGCGCGGACTATGGCGTGCGCGGCTTCGTCACCGCCTGGGACGCGGAAACAGGCAGGCAGCTCTGGAAATTCTACACCGTGCCCGGCAATCCGGCTGACGGCCCCGACGGCGAGGCCTCCGACGCAGCCATGAAGATCGCCCGGCCGACCTGGCACGGGGCGTGGTGGAAATATGGCGGCGGCGGAACGGCGTGGGACAGCTTCGTCTACGATCCCGCCCTCAACCTCGTCTATATCGGGACGGGCAACGGCTCCCCGCTCAGCTGGCATTTCCGCAGCGAGGGCAAGGGCGACAATCTGTTCCTCTGCTCCATCGTCGCCGTGGATGCCGATACGGGCGCCTATCGCTGGCACTATCAAGCGGTGCCGGAAGAAGACTGGGATTTCACCTGCACGCAGCCGATGATGCTCGCCGACCTGAAAATCCGGGGCAAGACCCGTCAGGTCATCATGCAAGCGCCCAAAAACGGCTTCTTCTACGTGCTCGACCGAAAGACCGGTGAACTTCTCTCCGCCGAGAAATTCGTGCCGAGCAACTGGGCCAGCCATATCGACATGAAGACCGGACGGCCGGTGCTCTATCCCGGCGTTCACCTGACGACCACGCCCCAGCGCATCACGCCAAGCCTGCTCGCGGCGCATAGCTGGCACCCGATGTCGTTCAGCCCGCAGACCGGCCTCGTCTACTTCCCGGCGATGGAGCAATCCATCGTCTATGCGCGGCAGCGGGACGAGGACTTCAAGTTCGTGCCGTTCCGCAACAATGCCGGCTATGATTATGTCGGCGCGACGCCGGAATGGGCCGCGCGGCGCAAGGCCTTACAGGCCGAGGCGGATGCCATGGAAAAGGGCTATCTGCTCGCCTGGAACCCGGTGACGCAGAAGGAAGCCTGGCGCATGCCCTATTCGCTGCCCGGCTCGGGCGGCACGCTGGCGACGGCGGGCAATCTGGTCTTTCAGGGCACCATCGAAAAGACCTTTGCTGCCTATCGCGCGGACAACGGGCAGAAGCTGTGGGAAACGAATGTCGACAATGTCGCCATCGGCGGGCCGGTGACCTACGCCATCGACGGGGTGCAATATGTCGCGGTGAACGTCGGCTGGGGCGGCTCGATCGTGGCGGGGCTGAGCAAGATCCCCGGCGGTTTCCGGGTGTCACCGGCGCGGCTGCTGGTGTTCAGGCTGGATGCGCGCGGCGTCTCCCTGCCGCCTTTGCCGCCGCCGACCGCCCTGCCCCGCCCGCCCTTCCTGCGCGCGAGCGAGGCCGAGGTGCGGCTGGGCGCACAGCTCTATGGCGAGGCCTGCGCCCGCTGCCATGGCGAAAATGCGCGCGGCGGCCTCAAGGACCTGCGCTACATGACGCCGGAGGTGCGCGCGCAATTCCTCGACATCGTGCTGGAGGGGACGAAGGCGGAACTAGGCATGGCCGGCTTCAAGGGCGTGCTGAGCAAGGCCCAGGCGGAGGCGATCCATGCGTATCTGATCGCGCGGGGGAATGAGGACTGGCAGGATGATGCGGTGCGGGAGTGAGGAGAGCGGAGGGGCGCAGCACCCTGCCCGCCAGACTCAGTTCTCCATCCCTGTTCCGGTCGGGCTGAGCTTGTCGAAGCCCTACCGCTATTCTTGAGTACAGCGTGAAAAGAGGCCCTTCGACAAGCTCAGGGCGAACGGGCATAGAGACGAAGCTCCGGACCCTACACTCGCCGCTGGGCGAACCAGATCACATGGCGCGGCCCCTTGCCATTTTCGCGAGCTTTCACCGCCACTTCATCGACGATGAAGCCCGCACTTTTCAGGCGTCGCGTGAACGCTTCGTCCGAACCGGCGGACCAGACGGCGAGGATGCCGCCGGGCTTCAGGGCCCGCATCGCCTGAGCGAGGCCCCGCGCGGAATAGAGGCGGTCGTTTGCCGGCACGGTGAGGCCATCCGGGCCATTGTCGACATCCAGCAGGATGGCATCGTAGCAGCCCTGCCCGGCCTCGATCAGATCGGCAACGTCACGCTCGACGAGATCGACGCGGGGATCATCGAGGCAGCCGGCGGCGAGCTCAGCCATCGGGCCGCGCGCCCATGCGATGATCTCCGGCACCAGTTCCGCGACCGTCACCTTCGCCTGCGTATCGAGTGCGCCCAGCGCCGCCCGCAGCGTGAACCCCATGCCATAGCCACCGATGAGCAGGTGCCGGCCGGATCGCTCCCGCAGCCGCTCCAGCGTCATCAGTGCCAGCGCCTTTTCCGATCCACTCATCCGGCTGTTCATCAGCTCATTGCGATCGAGCACGATCATGAAATCGTCGCCACGGCGGAACAGGCGCAGATCCTCTCCGCCGGGCACTTTGGCGGTGCCGAGATGTTCACGGGGCTTCATGATCGGTCCTTTTCGGCTAGGCGGTCGCTCTGGCAGACTGCCGGGCATCGCGCAAACCTTCCCTTCGCGCTATGCCGACCGCTTCTCTGCTGCCCAAATCCACGTCCGGAGCCTCATGCGCTACTTTCTCGATACCGAATATAATGGCTTTGGCGGCGCGCTGATCAGCCTGGCACTTGTGCCGGAGGATGGCGATCAGGAGCTGTATCTCTCGCTGCTGCCGATCCCCATGCCGCTTCACCCGTGGGTCGAGCATAATGTGATCCCTTATCTGCGCCATGTGCCAACCGGCCTCGACTATGCCGTCGAGCGCCCCAATGCGAGCGAACTGCTCGCCACCTATCTGGCGGGTGACCCGCATCCGCTCATCGTGGCGGACTGGCCGGAAGATATCGCGCATTTCTGCACGTTGCTGATGACCGGGCCGGGCGAAATGGTGAGCGTAAGCCGGGTTCGCTTCGAGTTGATCGACGCCACCGGCTTCAGCAGCGCGCGCAACAGCCAGGTGCCGCACAATGCCCTGCATGATGCACGCGCGCTGCGGGATTTCGTCCTTTCGACGGAGGCGCTGGACTGAACGCGGCGGACCGCCGACCACCGTTAGTGCTTGCCGCCAGAGCATAGATTGCTAACTAACGGATAATTGCCTTGCGAACGAATCACGGCAAGCCGGAGAGGAAAGCCAGCATGGCCAGCGCACCCCGTTCGATCGACATCGCGACATTCATCAATGGCCGGAAGCTCGGCCCGTTCAATTACAAGCTGATCATCCTGTCCTGGCTGATCACGGTGTTCGACGGGTTCGACATGATGCTGATCAGCTTCACCGCGCCCTGGATGCGCGATGATCTGGGGTTGTCCACCCATATGCTGGGCAATGTCTTCTCAGCCGGGCTGCTGGGCATGATGGTGGGCGGTTTCGCTTTTTCCTATATCGGTGACCGGATCGGGCGGCGGCAGACGATCATCTGGGCCGCCTTCGCTTTCGGCATCCTCACCGCCGCTACAGCGTTCGCGCAGACATATGAGCAATTGCTGATCCTGCGCTTTCTCGATGGCTTTGCCATCGGTGGCATGCTGCCGCTCGCCTGGGCGCTGAACATCGAATATGTGCCGGGCAAATATCGCTCGACCGTGGTGACCGTCATCATGGTCGGCTACAGCCTCGGATCATCGCTTGCCGGCCCGGTGACCGTGTGGTTGGCGCCCGATTACGGCTGGGAAGGCGTGTTCGTCTTCGGCGGGCTGGGGACGATCATCTGCGCGTTTGCTCTGCTGTTCTGGCTGCCGGAGTCCGTGCGCTTCCTGGCCAGCAAGAATCTCAAGCCCAATCTGATCGCGCATACGCTCAACAAGGTCGATCCGTCGCTCGGCGCCACGGCGCAGGACCGCTTCCTGCTCAGCGACGAGAAGCAGGACACCAGCAACTTCACCGTCGGCAAGCTGTTCACCGGCGACCTCAAATGGCTGACGCCGCTGCTTTGGATGGGCTATATTGCGAGCACGCTGGCCGTCTATTTCAAGGCCAATTGGGGGCCCATCGTCTATGAGGACCTCAATTTCTCGCGCGAGACGGCAGCCTATGTGTCATCGATCGGCGGGATGGCCGGCGCCGGGCTCGGCCTGCTGCTGATGCGCTTCACCGACGGCAGGGGGCCTTATGCCGTCGCGGTGTATCCGGCGCTCGCTTTCCCGATGCTTCTGCTGGTCGGTCTGGTCCCCATGGACCCGGCGGTCTTCCTTGTCGTGTCAGTGGCAGCGACCAGCTTCGTAGGCGGCGCTCATTTCGGCATTCTCTCCATCGCCGGCGTCTTCTACCCCTCCTCCATTCGCGCGAACGGCGCCGGTTGGGCCACCTCCATTGCCAAGGTTGGCGGTATCGCCGGTCCGATCATCGGGGCCTTCGTGCTGGCAAGCGGACTGCCGATCGTCCGCAGCTTCGCCATCCTCGCAATCTGCCCGGCCGTTCTGGCTCTGTGCGCCTTCGGCATCGGGGCCGTGGTGAAGCGCCGCAAGGCGCCCGCAGCCATGCCCGTCGCAGCCCAACCCGCGCCGGCCGAATGAGCGGCGGCGCGAGGGACTGAAAGCCGGGCTTGGCCGGCAAGGGGAAAACTTCGCTGGTCTCCGGAGCAAAGGCAGGCGATTAGCCGCTCAACACCCTTCCTTCCGGATGACCGCAACGCCAGCACAGCGACCCCAGATGACGAGACAGCTCCTCTTCCGTCCTATCCTTGCCGGCGCCCGGCTATTCCCGCGCCTGTTGGCGGTCATCGGTGCGACGGCGGGGATCGGGCTGACAATCGTCCTGTGCCTTCAGTTTCCGATTTCTTCTGCCGACCTCCCCATCATCGTCGCGCCGATCGGTGCCTCGGCGGTGCTGGTTTTTGCCGTGCCGACCAGCCCGCTCGCCCAGCCATGGCCGGTGGTCGGCGGCAACATCTTGTCGGCGCTGGTCGGCGTGGCGGCAGCGCAATGGATTCCGCAGATGGCGCTGGCCGCCGGTGTGGCAGTGGGCGGCGCGATCCTCGTCATGTCGCTCTGCCGCTGCCTGCATCCGCCCGGTGGCGCGGCTGCGCTGACCGCCGTGATCGGCAGCCAGAGCATCCATGAGGCCGGCTATGCCTTCGCCTTTGCGCCGGTGGGCCTCAATTCCATCGCGCTGGTTTCGCTCGCCATGTTCTTCCACCGGATGACCGGACACAGCTACCCGCATGAGCCTGCTGCGCCGGCGAACCAGATCGACCGGATGCGCAAAGCCTCCGGCCTGCACAGTGAGGATATCGACAAGGCGCTGGAGGATATGGGCGAGAGCTTCGATATCAGCCGGGACGATCTTGACCTGCTGCTTTCCCGCGCGGAACTGCACGCCCTTGCCCGCCGCGCGCCGGCGCAAAGGTGAATCGGAAGACGGCTCTTCCCTTTTGCCCCGCTCGCCGCTATAGGCGCGCCCTTCCGGAAGGTCTTTGAGGCCCGATGGAAGCCCATTGCGGGAGGATGCACCTTCGGGTCGTCTGTTTGACCGCTAAGCTTGAACCGGGCGGCGCCGACTGGCCCCGCCTTCTACAGAGTGAGTTAAATGGCCAAGAAAATCACGGGCTATATCAAGCTCCAGGTGCCCGCTGGAGCCGCCAACCCCTCGCCGCCGATCGGCCCTGCACTGGGTCAGCGCGGCGTGAACATCATGGAATTCTGCAAGGCGTTCAACGCGGCGACCGAGAAGGAGCAGAAGGGTACGCCCCTGCCCACGATCATCACCGTTTACGCCGATCGCAGCTTCTCCTTCATCACCAAGAAGCCGCCGGCAACCTATCTCATCAAGCAGGCCGTGAACCTCAAGTCCGGCTCCAAGGAGCCCGGCAAGGTTTCCGCCGGCAAGATCACGCGTGCCCAGCTCGCCGAGATCGCCGAAGCGAAGATGGCCGACCTCAATGCCAACGACATCGAGGCCGCGACGAAGATCATCGAAGGCAGCGCCCGCGCGATGGGCCTGACCGTGGTGGAGGGCTAAGAACATGGCAAAGCTGACAAAGAAGGCCAAGGCTCTGGCCGCCGCGATCGACCGTGACAAGCTGCACGGCGTCGATGAAGCGATTGCGCTGATCAAGAAGAATGCCACCGCCAAGTTCGACGAGACCGTTGAAGTTGCGATGAACCTGGGCGTTGACCCCCGTCATGCCGACCAGATGGTCCGTGGCGTCGTCACGCTTCCGGCCGGCACCGGCAAGGACGTGCGCGTTGCCGTCTTCGCCCGCGCCGACAAGGCCGATGCTGCCAAGGCAGCCGGCGCCGAGATCGTGGGTGCCGAGGATCTTCTGGAGCACATCCAGAACGGAAATTTCGACTTCGACCGCGTGATCGCGACCCCGGACATGATGGGCCTCGTTGGCCGTCTCGGCAAGGTGCTCGGCCCCAAGGGCATGATGCCGAACCCGAAGCTCGGCACCGTGACCCCGAACGTGGCGGAAGCCGTGAAGGCAGCCAAGGGCGGCCAGATCGAGTTCCGCGTCGAGAAAGCCGGTATCATTCACGCCGGCCTGGGCAAGGCCAGCTTCACCGAAGCTGATCTGCGCAAGAACTTCGATGCGTTCGTGGACGCGATCGTCAAGGCGAAGCCCTCGGGCTCCAAGGGCAAATATGTCCGCAAGATCGCCCTCTCCTCCTCGATGGGGCCGGGCGTGAAGGTCGACGTGGCGGAAGTCGCCAGCGCCTGATCTTGTCGAACAAGGAAAACGCCCCGCCCGGTAATGACCGCGGCGGGGCTTTTTCGTATCAGGCAACTATGCTTTTACTTTCCGGGGTATTGGGAACTCATCCCGTAAATCGGCTGTTAACCCTGCGGTGGCATTGCTTGGCGAGGCACGCGACGGTAATATTTCAGCCAGAAACAGGGAATGTGCGGTGAAGAAGCGACATCCGACCGCCGAACAGGACGCTTACGACCGGGCGTCGAAGCAGCTCAACCTGGCGGTTCGACTGCTTGGCTTCTGGATTGCGATTGTAAGCCTTTTCTTCCTTTTTCAAGCGCTTGATTATCGCGGTCTGATCGCGCGTCTGGCGGAATGGCAGTTTCTTCATTTCGATCGCTATTGGCCGACACTGACCTTCGTCGCGGTCACGGCGCTCTTCTCCGCGCCACTGATTGCCGCCGTCTGGCTGCTGCGCGTCCGCCAGCGGCGCACCGAGTCCTTCGGCCCCGCCCGGCAGGACGATCTGCGCATCGTCAAAGGCCGGCTCGCGCGCCTTCAGGGTTTCTTTGCGGGCATCTGCGTCGGCAGCCTGCTGGCCGCCGTCATCATCCTGATCCTGCGCCTGCAGCTTCCGTCTGACGAGGGCACGCCCCGGAGCATCGTCGTCGGCTCGCCCGATGCGATTGCGCCGGTGGAAGGCCGCGCCGTGATCACCGGCAGCATCGACCTGCGCGAAACGGCGCAGTTCAACGAGGACCTGCTGCTGGTCAAGCGCTCGCTCTATTTCGCGCCGGTTCGGTCCGGCCCGGATGACACGTCGCCCCTGCGCTACTTCGTCGAAGTGCGCCGGAACGACGTCCCCGAGGGCTTCCACCCGATCGAGTTCCCCAAGGATGAAGAACTGGTGCGCGTCTGGCGTTTCCGCCTCTCGCATCTGGTATTTACCCCTTATCTCGACGGCATCCTGCGCCGGGAGGCCCTGCCCGGGGAAATCGTCAACCTCTATCGCCATGCCGGCTATGAGGTGGAAGACGACAATTTCGTGCTGTTCAGCGATCTCGACAAGCTGACCTGGCGCTACAATGTCCTCGCCGCCGAGTTCGGCATTTCCGCGCTGATTTCCGCCATTGCGGCATTTATCTTTGGCCGCCGCCGCCGCCGCGTGAAGCAACGCCTCGAGGAAGAAATGGAAGCCTCGCGCGTGGCCGAAGCGACCCCAGCGCCCGCAGCCTGATCGCGCTCAAGCGACCGAATTTCAGTTCGTCGATTAATGCGCCGCTAACCCAATCTCGCAACGCCTTCTTGGTGGAGGTTGAGCGATGATAAGGCATGTTCGGTCTCCATCTCGAATTCGGCAGCATCATGGCAGCGACGGCATCCATCGCTGTCGCGCTCAGCACGCCGTTTTCCGATGACCGCAACCACCAAAAGGAAGCAGCGGCGCACATCGCCGTTCCCGAAAGCATTTCAGCTGACCAGTCAGGCATCACGCTGCCTGCCAGCACCGTTCAGCGCCACAGCGATGGGCTATTCTACGTCGAGGCGCAGGCCAATGGCCATTCGATCCGCTTCATCGTGGATACCGGCGCCACGGTCGTCGTGCTCAACCGTGCCGATGCCGCCAAGCTCGGCCTGGCCTATGAAAGCCTGCCGGGCCGCGCCAGCATGCGCACGGTGAGCGGATCATCGGACATGCGCTGGGCGAAAATCGAACGTATGGAAATGGCCGGCAAGCAGATCGAGGGCATCAGTGCCGCTGTGATCGATGGCGCCCTGCCCGTCTCGCTGATGGGCCAGAATGCCCTGGAGCAGCTGGGCACGGTCACGCTGCGCGGCGACACGCTCACGATCCAGTGAGCGCCCGAGACAGTCAGAACCTCTCCAACATCGGCCGAAAAAGAAAAGGCCGGTCCCCCCGGACCGGCCCTTTCAGCGGGAAACTGTTTTCCTGATCAGCCGTAAGTGACGCTGACCTGCACCCGGCGACGGCGCAGCGACGCACCGACCATGCCGAAACCCGCGATCATCAGCGCCCAGGTGGACGGCTCAGGCACCGCGCCGAAAACCGGCGGCACGAAATCGGGCAAGGGAATGGGGATGCCGGGGATGAACCCGCCGCCACCACCACCGCCTACCGAAGGCGGGGTAAAGGCTGCCGGCGTCGGCGTCAGGCCGGGCTGCGAAATGACCAGAGGTCCACCCATGCCAGGCGTGAACGGGGCATCCTGCGGCGCAGCGAAGAACGCGGCCGGCTCAACCAGCGGCTTGGGCTTTTGAACGAGCGGGCTGCTGCCCTTGCTGCGTTCGCGGGCCGGGCCGCAATCGGCGCGATTGACGAGCTGCGTCAGATCGCCCGAAGCATTGGTGAAGGTCGGCGAACAGCCATCGTGCAGATAGCCCATGATCGCAGAGCGCAGAGAGGTCTGCTCCGGCTCGGGAATGGCGGCGAATGCCGAAGGAAATTCCGGAATCGTGAACATCCGCCGCTCATTGTGCGGAGCGGCCGCAATCAGCGCGCTTGCAACTACGGCAAGACCGATCAGGGCACGATGCCGGTCTTTTTCCCGGCGGGCCCAGCGGAGCGAATCTGACGACAAGCTGTTCATGAGCCATCTGCTATACCCCCGCCGAAAACAATTAAAGCGGCTTAACCTTCTTTTCCCACAGCTTAACCATTTTTTCAGAGCTCAGTTGGTTAACGTGTCTGGGCTGCAACGCCGCTCACACCGCCCGTTCGGCCAGCCTGCCCCTGTTGCGCCCATTCATCGCAGCGAACAGGAAAAGGCTTGCTTTTCCTCGCCCCCACGCCTAACGGACCCTCGCTCATCGGGATCCGTCCCGGTGCACCGTCCGAGACAGCTGGTGATGGGGTCTGCCCATCTTAATCTCCAGCCGAGACGGGGAAAAGTTCTTGCCGGAAGGCGCCCCGCTCCATTGCGCGGCTCAATCCGGGTCTGTCCGTGCCGCTATCGGCGCTGGACCAGTCAACCCTTCCCCTCGGACTAATACGCCGCATGCGGCCCACCTCGGGTCGTGCGCGGCATTCTGTGTGAACGCGGCCGGGCCTGTTCGGGCCTTGCCGCAGAGGAGAATGGCATGGATCGCAATGAAAAGACCGAGGTCGTTTCCGCGCTTCACGAATCTCTGAAGGAAATGGGCGTGGTCGTCGTGACCCGCAATCTGGGCATGAGCGTCGCTCAGTCCACCCAGCTCCGTCAGAAGATGCGCGAAGCCGGTGCGACCTACAAGGTAACGAAGAACCGCCTTGCCAAGATCGCCATCAAGGACACCGATTATGCCAGCATCGAAGAGATGCTGGTTGGTCCGGTGGGCCTGGCGACGTCTTCCGATCCGGTTGCGGCTGCAAAGGTCGCGATCGATTTCGCCAAGACGAACGACAAGCTGGAGATCATTGGCGGCGCCATGGGCACTACGCTCCTGGACGCCAACGGGATCAAGGCGCTGGCTTCGATGCCGTCGCTTGACCAGATGCGTGCAACGCTGATCGGCCTCATTCAGGCCCCGGCGACCAAGCTCGCAGTCGTCACCAAGGAACCGGCCGCGCAGCTCGCGCGCGTCTTCAACGCTTATGCCACCAAGGAAGCTGCCTGATCTTTCAGGCCGTTCCCCGGCAAACAGTTGCAACCAATTGACTTGGGCCAGACCCGGCCCCGCTAGAAAATGGAGTGAATAACATGGCTGATATCAACTCGCTCGTCGACCAGCTCTCCGCGCTGACCGTTCTCGAAGCTGCTGAGCTTTCCAAGGCTCTCGAAGAGAAGTGGGGCGTTTCCGCTGCTGCTGCCGTCGCCGTCGCTGGCCCGGCTGCCGGTGGTGCCGGTGGCGATGCGCCCGCCGCTGAAGAGAAGACCGAATTCGACGTCATTCTCGTCAACGACGGTGGCAAGAAGATCAACGTCATCAAGGAAGTCCGCGCGATCACGCAGCTCGGCCTGACCGAAGCCAAGGCGCTCGTCGAAGGCGCGCCGAAGGCTGTGAAGGAAGGCGTCAACAAGGCGGAAGCCGAAGAGCTGAAGAAGAAGCTCGAGGAAGCCGGCGCGACCGTCGAAATCAAGTAAGCCATACAGGACGGGGACGGCCAGACCGTTCCCGCCCGGCTATTCAGAAGCGCGTCCGGAGCGATCCGGGCGCGCTTCTTGTTTGTCCGCTATGATTTCTGGCTTGCGAGGGAGCTGCCCGAACGTGGGCGCTTCGCGATGAGCGCGCAGGCGGCTGCTCAGGCCCGCGCCGCCACTGAGGCCTTCATGGCTGCGATGGCTTCCTGCAAAGTCTCGTACCGGCCTTCGGCTGGCGGTCCATCCGTGCGCGCGCCGCGCCGAGCCAGCGAGGCACCGTGAGCCGCATGCGCGTCACCATTGCGCGCTCGCATGCCCAACCGCCAGAATAACAGGCTGGCAAGCAGCACCAGGCCAGCGATAAACGCAGCCTGCTGCCAGGGCGCCGAAAGATATTGCGCCAGCCCAAGTCCCTCAGCCTGCCCCCGGGTGGTCCTCTGCAGGGCAGGCGTCGCATTCTGCGCCATGGTTGGAACGGCAGAAAGCGCAACCGGCGCAACGGGGAAGCCCTCATTCTCGACAGTTACCGTCGGCACATTGCGCTGTGCAGTGGCGTTGGGACGTGGATCGGCCTCGAACAGTTCGGGCCGCACCGCCCTGACTTCTTCGAAGGGGCGCGCCAAAGGATCGCGGCTTTCCGGCCTCTCGCCCGTCCGCTGGCGATAGGCCGCAACCTCCCCCACCGGACGCGCCAGGCGATCGCGTGTTTCAGGCCGGCCGACGGAGGGATTCAGAGGGACTGCCAGCCGGTCCCGACTGTCCGGCCTCATTTCATTGGCGATGAGCATGGGCGCCCGCACCTGCTCATCCTGCCCGAATGCGGGTGGCAGCAGCAGGCCGGTCACACGCTCAAGATTCAATTGCTGGAGATCGCCCAGGCCAAAGCCGCGCTCGGCGAATGCATTTTCAGCTTGCCCTGGCGCCGGGCAAGCGACGAGAATGCAGGCAAGCGATGCCAATCCCGGAATGACAACAGGCAATCTCATATGACCCCACCGACCCATTTTGGGACAAGGCGCGATCAGCATATCGTCGCGCCAATGTAAAGCTTGATAGTCACAAGCTGCCCTGTCCCGCCCCACAGCTACGCCGACACGTTAATTTATCCAAGGATATAAAGGAATATATCATGGCCGATGCGCCGTCTGCCGTAGCGTTGTCCAATGACGATCTGAAGGCTCTGGTCCGCACGATTCCCGACCACCCCATTCCGGGCATCCAATTTCGCGACGTGTCGACTCTGCTGCTCGACGGCGCGGGCTTTCGCGCGACGATCGACCGGCTGGCCGAACTTATCGATCCCGATCAAATCAGTCTGATCGCCGGCGTTGAGGCGCGCGGCTTCATCGTGGCCGCTGGCCTTTCCTACAAGCTGGGCAAAGGCAAGCTGATGCTCCGCAAGAAGGGCAAGCTGCCCGGCGAAACCGTGGGCATCGACTATGCGCTCGAATATGGCTCAGACCGGATCGAGATGCATCAGGGCGCGATCACCCCCGGTCAGCGCGTGCTGCTGGTGGACGACCTGCTCGCGACTGGTGGAACGGCGCTCGCAGGCACTGCCCTGCTGCGCGGTCAGGGCGCGATTGTCGAGCAAGCTTTGTTCATCATCGATTTGCCCGAGCTGGGCGGCGCCGCGCGTTTGCGCGACGCCGGCGTCGAGCCTCTGTCCCTCATGACCTTCGAAGGGCACTGAGCAACCATGCGCATTCTGGTGCTGGCAGCCCTGCCGGAGGAGGCGGACGCCTTTATGCCCGAGGTGGGCGACAGACTCCCCGGCGACTGGCCGAGCGTCCGGCGGATCGAAACCGGGCGGCATCTGGTCCACATCGCCACGACAGGCATCGGCAAGGTCAACATCGCGACCGCAGCGGCAAGGCTGCATGCCCTGCATGGCGCGGACCTTCTGCTGACACTGGGCACAGCCGGCAAGCTGAGCGCTCTGGCGGGCGACTGCTTCTGGCTCGCGCGTGCCGTGCAGCATGATTATGGCGCCCGGCGACCGGATGCTTTCGTCCATTACCCCGCCGGCGCCTGGCCGATGGGGCCAGCGCATGTCGAACCCTATGAAGCCATGGCCGATCCCGGCAGCGCCCTGCCCCATGCCTGCATCGCCAGCGGCGACGCCTTCATCGAGGATGGCGCTTATGCCGCCCATCTTATTGCCGCGCTCGACGCCGATGTCGTGGACATGGAGACTGCCGCGGTGGCGCAATATGCCACGCAGTCCGGCCTGGCATGGGGCGGCATCAAGGCAACGACCGACGAGGCCAATCAGGAAAGCGCCGGCGATTTTCACGCCAATCTGCGCGCAGCCTCGCGCCGCGCTGCCCTTGCCATGGAAAGACTGCTCGACCTGCTTTGACCTTGCTCGCCAAAGCGGTAGATTGCGTGCATCGCATTGCCCAACATAGAGAGACATGATGGCTCATTTTGCTGCTTCCCCCCTTCTCCTCCTCGCGACGGGCCTCTGCCTGGGCTTGCAGGGCTGCGGCGCCAAGGCGCCGGCCGGTCCGCTGCCGACCCCGGAGCCGTTTGCAGAAGCGATTCTCTATGACGGCCAGGGCAACCGCACGGGCATTGCGACGTTGGTGCCGGAAAACGGGCATCTGCGCGGGAGCGTCGAGGTTACGCGCAATCTCACGCCAGGAGCTCATGGCATGCACATTCATGCGATCGGCAAATGCACCCTGCCCGATTTCACCTCAGCAGGCGGACATCTCAACCCCGATGGCAAGCAGCACGGCACGGAGAACCCGCAGGGGCCGCATGCCGGCGATCTCCCGATGGTCAATGCCGATACGCGCGGGGAAGCGAAGGTGACGTTCATGGCGCACACGACACTGGCCACGCTGCTGGACGAGGACGGTGCGGCTCTGGTTATCCACGCCGATGCCGACGACATGCGCACGGACCCGACCGGCAACAGCGGCGGGCGCGTGATGTGCGGCGTCTTCTACCGCAAGCTGCCATAAGCCGATCCGCTCATCAAGCTCCAGCATTGCAAGCGGCCGCAAGCCCCTTGCAATGCGCGGCAACGTCTCTATATCGCTGGTCATTCGGATTGGCGCGGCTTGTTGCTCGCCAGTCGCCTGCCATCACCCGGGCAAGCATGCCGCGTTGCGCACGACATGCATCACATATGGGGTGACGGCCAGGTTCATATGACGCTGAAGTGCGGATCGGACAGCCCCGGCCCGCACTTTTTTGCGTGCTTGCAGCACTCGTCCAAGAGTGTGTTTGCACCGCAAAAGGCTGAATTTTCGCTGCAATGCGAAAAATATTATCGGGACCACATTACGCAGGAAGGTCAGGTATCTCTGGCATGGCAACCAAGGCTCTCCCCCCCATCAAGCCCGGCGAAAGCGCCAAGAAGCGCATCCGCAAGGTGTTCGGCAACATCCACGAAGTCGTGGAAATGCCCAACCTCATCGAGGTTCAGCGCGAAAGCTACGAGCAGTTCCTGCGTTCCAATCCCGCGATCGGCTATGTGTCCGGCCTTGAGAAGACCCTGCGCAGCGTCTTCCCGATCCGCGACTTTGCCGGCACCGCCGAGCTGGACTTCGTCCACTACGAGCTGGAAGACCCCAAGTACGACACCGAGGAATGCCGCCAGCGTGGCATCACCTATGCCGCGCCGATGCGCGTCACCCTCCGCCTGATCGTCTTCGAAGTCGACCAGGATACCGAGACCCGTTCGGTCCTCGATATCAAGGAGCAGGACGTCTACATGGGCGACATGCCGCTCATGACCGGCAACGGCACCTTCATCGTCAATGGTACAGAGCGCGTCATCGTGTCCCAGATGCACCGCTCGCCGGGCGTCCTGTTCGACCATGACCGTGGCAAGACCCACTCGTCGGGCAAGTATCTCTTTGCCGCCCGCGTCATCCCGTATCGCGGCTCCTGGCTGGACTTCGAGTTCGACGCCAAGGACATCGTGAACGTGCGTATCGACCGCAAGCGCAAGCTGCCGGTCACTGCGCTGCTCTTCGCACTTGGCCTGAACAGCGAGGAAATCCTCGGCGAGTTCTACAACAAGGTCACGTATGTCCGCGGCGAAAATGGCTGGCAGATCCCCTATTCGGCGGAAGCCTGGCGCGGCCTGAAGCCCACTTTCGACATCATCGACGCCAAGACCGGCGAAGTGGTGTTCGCGGCCGGTCAGAAGATCAGCCCCCGCGCGGCGCTCAAGGCTGCCAAGGATGGCCTCGAGATGCTCGTCATCCCGACCGAGGAAGTCTACGGCCGCTACAGCGCCTATGACCTCATCAACGAGAGCACCGGCGAGATCTACATCGAAGCCGGCGACGAGGTCTCCCCGGAGAACCTTGCGAAGCTGGACGCCGCCGGCATCGACCGCCTCGAGCTGCTCGACATCGACCATGTGAACACGGGTCCGTGGATCCGCAACACGCTCAAGGTCGACAAGGCCGAGGACCGCGACCACGCGCTTTCCGACATCTATCGCGTCATGCGCCCCGGCGAGCCGCCGACGCGCGAGACCGCCGAAGCGCTGTTCGAAGGTCTGTTCTTCGACGGCGAGCGCTATGACCTCTCGGCCGTGGGCCGCGTGAAGCTCAACATGCGCCTTGGCCTCGACGCCGAGGACACCATCACGACGCTGCGTCGCGAGGACATCCTCGCCGTGGTCAAGGAGCTGGTGAACCTCAAGGACGGCAAGGGCGAGATCGACGACATCGACAATCTCGGCAACCGCCGCGTGCGCTCGGTCGGCGAGCTGCTGGAGAACCAGTATCGCGTCGGCCTGCTGCGCATGGAGCGCGCCGTGAAGGAGCGCATGTCCAGCGTCGACGTCTCGACGGTGATGCCGAACGACCTCATCAACGCCAAGCCCGCCGTGGCTGCCGTGCGCGAGTTCTTCGGTTCCTCGCAGCTCTCGCAGTTCATGGACCAGACCAACCCGCTCTCCGAAATCACGCACAAGCGTCGTGTTTCGGCCTTGGGCCCGGGCGGTCTCACCCGCGAGCGCGCCGGCTTCGAAGTCCGTGACGTTCACCCGACCCATTATGGCCGCATCTGCCCGATTGAGACGCCGGAAGGCCCGAACATCGGTCTGATCAACTCGCTGGCGAGCTTCTCGCGCGTCAACAAATACGGCTTCATCGAGACGCCCTACCGCAAGGTTATCGACGGCAAGGTGACCGACGAGGTCGTGTACCTTTCCGCCATGGAAGAGGCGAAGCACACGATCGCGCAGGCGAACGCCGAGCTGAACGAAGACGGCACCTTCGCCGAGGATCTCATCTCCGCCCGTGAGGCCGGCGAGTTCCTGATGGCGCCCCGCGACCACATCACCCTGATGGACGTCAGCCCCAAGCAGCTCGTTTCGGTTGCCGCATCGCTCATTCCGTTCCTGGAAAACGATGACGCCAACCGCGCGCTCATGGGCTCGAACATGCAGCGTCAGGCCGTGCCGCTCGTCCAGGCCGAGGCGCCGTTCGTCGGCACCGGCATGGAAGAGACGGTTGCGCGTGACTCCGGCGCCGCCATCGCGGCCAAGCGCTCGGGCATCGTCGATCAGGTGGATGCCACCCGCATCGTGATCCGCGCGACCGAGGATATCGAGGCCGGCAAGTCCGGCGTGGATATCTACACGCTGATGAAGTTCCAGCGCTCGAACCAGGACACCTGCATCAACCAGCGTCCGCTGGTGATGGTGGGCGAGCATGTGAAGGCCGGCGACGTGATCGCCGACGGTCCCTCGACCGAACTGGGCGAGCTCGCCCTGGGCCGCAACAGCCTCGTCGCGTTCATGCCGTGGAACGGCTACAACTACGAGGACTCCATCCTGATCTCCGAGCGGATCGTGAAGGACGACGTCTTCACCTCGATCCACATCGAGGAGTTCGAGGTCATGGCCCGCGACACCAAGCTCGGGCCGGAAGACATCACCCGCGACATCCCGAACGTCGGCGAGGAAGCCCTGCGCAACCTCGACGAGGCGGGCATCGTCTACATCGGCGCCGAAGTGGAGCCAGGTGACATCCTCGTTGGCAAGATCACCCCCAAGGGTGAATCGCCGATGACGCCGGAAGAGAAGCTGCTCCGCGCGATCTTCGGTGAAAAGGCAAGCGACGTACGTGACACCTCGCTGCGTCTGCCGCCGGGCGTTGCCGGCACGATCGTTGAGGTGCGGGTGTTCAACCGCCACGGCATCGACAAGGACGAGCGCGCCATGGCAATCGAGCGGGAGGAAATCGACCGTCTCGCCAAGGACCGCGAAGACGAGCGGGCCATTCTCAACCGTGCGACCTTCAACCGTCTGCGGGAAATGCTGATCGGCCAGACGGCCACGGCAGCGCCCAAGGGCGTCAAGAAGGGCGTCGAGATCACCGAGGAGCTGCTCTCCGAGGTCGAGCGTCACGAATGGTGGAAGTTCGCGGTTGCGGACGATGCCCGCCAGACGCAGCTCGAAGCGGTCAAGACCCAGTATGACGAGGCCGTGAAGGTCATCGTCGAAAAGTTCGAGGATCGCGTCGAGAAGCTGCAGCGCGGCGACGAGCTACCCCCGGGCGTGCTCAAGATGGTCAAGGTGTTCGTCGCGGTGAAGCGCAAGCTGCAGCCGGGCGACAAGATGGCCGGCCGTCACGGCAACAAGGGCGTCATCTCGCGCATCCTGCCGATCGAGGACATGCCGTTCCTTGAGGATGGCACCCCGGTCGACATCGTGCTCAATCCGCTGGGCGTGCCTTCGCGCATGAACGTCGGGCAGATCTTCGAGACGCATCTGGGCTGGGCCGCCCGTGGCCTTGGCCAGCAGATCAAGCATGCGCTGCGCGACTGGCGTGAAGCCAATCCGAACGCGACCGGCGGTGAAATGCCGGAAGCGGTGAAGGAGCGCCTGCTGACCGTGTATGGCGAGGATTATGCCGAGGAGATCAAGTCTCGCTCAGCCGAACAGGTCATCGAGCTTGCGTCCAACCTCGTCACCGGCGTGCCGATCGCGACCCCCGTTTTCGACGGTGCGCGTGAGGCGGACGTCTCGGCCATGCTGGAGCTGGCAGGGCTCGATCCCTCGGGTCAGTCCACGCTGTTTGATGGCCGGACCGGCGACGCGTTCGACCGCAAGGTGACGGTGGGCATCATCTACATGCTCAAGCTGCATCACCTTGTGGACGACAAGATCCACGCCCGTTCGATTGGTCCCTACTCGCTCGTTACCCAGCAGCCGCTGGGCGGCAAGGCGCAGTTTGGTGGTCAGCGCTTCGGTGAGATGGAGGTCTGGGCACTGCAGGCTTATGGTGCAGCCTACACGCTGCAGGAAATGCTCACGGTGAAGTCCGACGACGTGGTCGGCCGCACCAAGGTCTATGAGGCGATCGTCAAGGGTGACGACACCTTCGAGGCCGGCATTCCGGAAAGCTTCAACGTGCTCGTGAAGGAAATGCGCTCGCTTGGCCTCAATGTGGAGCTGGCGGCGCTGGAAGACCTCTCCGACAGCGATGGCGACGACCAACTGCCCGAGGCGGCGGAGTAACAGGGTTGGGGCGCTGCCCACGCGGCGCCCCTCCCCCTTCGCCCCTTTGAACGAACTTCAGCCCTCTGCAGGGAATTGAGACATGAACGAACTGACCACCTTCGCCAATCCGATGGCCAAGCCGGAAACCTTCGACCAGATCCAGATCGGCATTGCGTCGCCCGAGCGCATCCGCAGCTGGTCCTTCGGCGAAATCAAGAAGCCGGAGACGATCAACTACCGCACGTTCAAGCCCGAGCGTGACGGCCTGTTCTGCGCGCGCATCTTTGGTCCGATCAAAGACTATGAGTGCCTGTGCGGCAAGTACAAGCGCATGAAGTACAAGGGCATCGTCTGCGAAAAGTGCGGCGTGGAAGTGACCGTTTCCAAGGTCCGCCGCGAGCGCATGGGCCACATCGAGCTGGCCGCGCCGGTTGCCCACATCTGGTTCCTCAAGTCGCTGCCTTCGCGCATCGGCCTGCTGCTCGACATGCAGCTCAAGCAGCTCGAGCGCGTCCTCTACTTCGAGAGCTACATCGTCATCGAGCCGGGCCTGACCCCGCTCGAGAAGTATCAGCTGCTCAACGAGGACGAGCTGGTCGAAGCCCAGGATGAGTATGGCGAAGACGCCTTCTCTGCCGGCATCGGCGCCGAGGCCGTCAAGCAGATGCTCATGGATCTCGATCTCGAGGGCGAGCAGCGCGCGCTGATGGAAGAGCTCGCGACCACCAAGTCGGAGCTCAAGCCCAAGAAGATCATCAAGCGTCTCAAGGTCGTTGAGAGCTTCATCGACTCCGGTAACCGTCCGGAATGGATGATCCTCGATGTCGTGCCGGTCATTCCGCCGGAACTGCGCCCGCTGGTTCCGCTGGATGGCGGCCGCTTCGCGACCTCTGACCTGAACGACCTCTATCGTCGCGTCATCAACCGCAACAACCGCCTGAAGCGCCTGATGGAGCTGCGTGCGCCGGACATCATCGTCCGCAACGAAAAGCGCATGCTTCAGGAAGCCGTGGACGCGCTGTTCGACAATGGTCGTCGTGGCCGCGTCATCACCGGCGCCAACAAGCGTCCGCTCAAGTCGCTATCCGACATGCTCAAGGGCAAGCAGGGCCGCTTCCGTCAGAACCTGCTCGGCAAGCGCGTCGACTATTCCGGCCGCTCGGTCATCGTGACCGGTCCGGAGCTCAAGCTGCACCAGTGCGGCCTGCCCAAGAAGATGGCGCTCGAACTGTTCAAGCCGTTCATCTACGCTCGCCTCGATGCCAAGGGTCTCTCCATGACCCTCAAGCAGGCGAAGAAGTGGGTCGAGAAGGAACGCAAGGAAGTTTGGGACATCCTCGATGAGGTGATCCGCGAGCATCCGGTGCTGCTGAACCGCGCACCGACGCTTCACCGCCTCGGCATTCAGGCGTTCGAGCCAGTGCTGATCGAGGGCAAGGCCATCCAGCTTCACCCGCTGGTCTGCGCCGCATTCAACGCCGACTTCGACGGCGACCAGATGGCCGTTCACGTCCCGCTGAGCCTCGAGGCCCAGCTGGAAGCGCGCGTGCTGATGATGTCCACCAACAACATCCTCTCGCCCGCCAACGGCAAGCCGATCATCGTGCCCTCACAGGACATGGTGCTTGGTATTTATTATCTGTCGATGGAGCTGGCCGGCGAGCCGGGCGAAGGCATGATCCTCTCGGACATGCAGGAAGTCCATCAGGCGCTGTTCGCCAAGGCTGTGACGCTGCACTCCAAGATCATCAGCCGCGTTCCGCAGACCGACGAGAACGGGCAGACCTATATGCGGCGGGTGGAAACCACGCCTGGCCGCATGTTGATCGGCGAGTGTCTCCCCAAGAGCCACAAGGTGCCGTTCGACGCCGTCAACCGTCTTCTCACCAAGAAGGATGTGGGCGACGTGATCGACGAGGTCTATCGTCACACGGGCCAGAAGGACACGGTGCTGTTCGCCGACGCCATCATGGCGCTGGGCTTCCGTCACGCCTTCCAGGCGGGCATCTCGTTCGGCAAGGACGACATGATCATTCCGGACAGCAAGGTTCGTCTGGTCGATGAGACCAAGGCGCTCGTGGCTGACTATGAGCAGCAGTATCAGGACGGTCTGATCACGCAGCAGGAGAAGTACAACAAGGTGATCGACGCCTGGAGCCGCTGCGGCGACCAGGTCGCGGCTGCCATGATGGACGAGATCCGCGCCATGCCGTTGGACGAGGACACCGGCCGTCTGAAGCCGATCAACTCGATCTACATGATGAGCCACTCGGGTGCGCGTGGTTCGCCAGCGCAGATGAAGCAGCTTGCCGGTATGCGCGGCCTGATGGCCAAGCCTTCGGGCGAGATCATCGAAACGCCGATCATCTCGAACTTCAAGGAAGGCCTCACCGTTCTCGAGTACTTCAACTCGACGCACGGCGCCCGTAAGGGTCTGGCCGACACGGCGCTCAAGACGGCAAACTCGGGTTACCTGACCCGCCGTCTGGTCGACGTGAGCCAGGATTGCACCATCGTCGAGGTGGATTGCGGCACGCAGAAGGCGCTGGAGATGAAAGCCATCATCCAGGGCGGCAGCGTGATCGCATCGCTGGGCGAGCGCGTTCTGGGCCGCACCACGGCCGAGGACATCGTGGACAGCAAGGACGGCTCGGTTCTCGTGCCCGAGGGCGAGCTGCTGGACGAAGCCATGATCGCGAAGATCGAGGCCATCGGCGTTCAGTCGGTAAAGATCCGTTCGCCGCTGATCTGCGAATCCAAGATGGGCGTCTGCGCCAAGTGCTACGGGCGTGATCTTGCCCGCGGTACGCCGGTGAACATCGGTGAGGCTGTCGGCGTTATCGCTGCTCAGTCGATCGGTGAGCCGGGCACGCAGCTGACGATGCGGACCTTCCACATCGGCGGTGCCGCTCAGCTCAACGAGCAGTCCAACCTTGAGGCTGTCTCCGACGGCACCATCGAGCTGCGCGACATGCCCACCATCACGGACAAGCTTGGGCGCAACCTGTCCCTTGCCCGCAATGGCGAGTTGGCAATCATCGACGAGGAAGGCCGCGAACGCGCCGTCCATCGCCTGCCTTACGGTGCTGCCATCCTGTTCAAGGACGGTGACAAGGTGAAGCAGGGTGACCGGATTGCCGAATGGGATCCGTTCACGCAGCCGGTGATCACCGAGAAGCCGGGTATCGTGAAGTATCAGGACCTGATCGATGGCAAGACGCTGACCGAGCAGGCGGACGAAGCGACCGGTATCACGCAGCGCGTGGTGACGGAGTATCGCGCCCCGTCCCGTTCCAAGGACGATCTGCGTCCGCGCCTGACCCTGCTGGACGATGAGTCCGGCGAGGCCGCGCGTTACCTGCTGGCAATCGGCGCCACGCTGTCTGTCGAGGATGGTGCGCAGGTGCAGGCCGGTGACGTGCTGGCACGTGTCTCTCGCGAGGCCGCCAAGACCCGCGACATCACGGGCGGTCTGCCGCGCGTGGCGGAGCTGTTCGAGGCGCGCAAGCCCAAGGACAATGCGATCATCGCACGGGTCTCGGGCCGCGTGCAGTTCCTCAAGGACTACAAGGCCAAGCGCAAGATCGCGATCCTCCCCGAGGATGGCGGCGAGCCGGTCGAGTATCTGATCCCCAAGAGCAAGGTGATCGACGTTCAGGAAGGCGACTACGTGAAGCGTGGCGACAACCTGATCGGCGGTTCGCCTGATCCTCACGACATTCTGGAAGTGCTCGGCATCGAGCCGCTCTCGGAGTACATGGTCGCGGAGATCCAGGAGGTCTATCGTCTGCAGGGCGTGAAGATCAACGACAAGCACATCGAGGTGATCGTTCGCCAGATGCTGCAGAAGGTCGAGATCACCGACGGCGGCGATACCACGCTGCTGGCGGGCGAACAGGTCGATCGCGAGGAAATGGACGAAGTGAACGCCCGCCTCGCGCCCGGCCAGCAGCCGGCGTTCGGCAAGCCGGTGCTGCTCGGCATCACCAAGGCTTCGCTCCAGACGCGCAGCTTCATCTCGGCAGCCTCCTTCCAGGAGACGACCCGCGTCCTCACCGAGGCGGCCGTCCAGGGCAAGAAGGACACGCTCATCGGCCTCAAGGAGAATGTGATCGTCGGGCGTCTGATCCCGGCCGGCACTGGCTCCTCGATGAACCGCATGCGCATTGCCGCGAACAGCCGCGATGCCGCTCTTCGGGCCGCGATGCGTGCAGCCAACGAGGCGCATCTGATCGCGCCGAAAACGGCTGCCGAAGAGCATGAGGCCGAACTGCGCCAGACGGCGGAAGCCGCCATTGGCGACGATCCGCTCGCCAAGGTGCAGGGTGAGGACTTCACCACCGAAGATATGGGCTGACTCCAGCCCCTTCGGACGAAATCAGAAGGCCCGCCGGAGCGATCCGGCGGGCCTTTGTTTTTGTGTACCCCGCCGAACGACGTGCGGAAATCAGAAGCCCGTGGCGCGCGGTCCAGTCCGTGCAGCGGCACTGTCGACAGTTCGCCAAGGAACGCGCCACGCTGCGATCGCCTAACGCGGCATGGGCCACTGCGTCGCCGATTGACCGCCAAGCGGCCAGAACGAGGGAACGCGCGCGATCCGCTCGAAGGAGTTCCCTCACCTCCCTCAGTGCTCAGTATCCTCCCCAGCGATGGCCGCCTCCCGCGGACAAAGAAAAAGGCCCCGGAAACCGGAGCCCTTCTCGTTTCATCGCTGAGCGTGTGATCAGCTCTTCTTGAGCGTGAGCCCGCCGAAGCGCTTGTTGAACTGGGCAACGCGGCCGCCCTGATCGAGCTGGCGCTGGCCGCCGGTCCATGCCGGGTGCGAGGTGGGATCGATATCCAGCGTCATCGTGTCGCCTTCCTTGCCCCAGGTCGAGCGGGTCTGGAAGCTGGTGCCGTCAGTCATCTGCACGGTGATGAAGTGGTAATCGGGATGCGTGTCAGTCTTCATGTCATTGCTCCAAAAATGACCGGTTTCCGACCGGTCCGGGGCGTGTGGAAGCGCGGCCCTTAGCGGGAAAGAGCCGCGCTGGCAAGGCTCTGCGAGCCCGGTTGGGTAAGATCAGTCCTTCGGCGGATCGGCAATCATGGCCACGCAATGCGCCTCGGCGCAAAGCTTGCCATCGATGCTGGCCTTGCCGGAGAATTTGCAGACGGAGCCACGCAATTGCGTGAACTCCACATGCAGATCCAGCAAATGACCCGGCTCGACCGGCGCGCGGAACTTGGCGCCTTCGATGGCCATGAAATAGACCAGCTTGCCAGTGCCGGCGAGCCCCAGCGATTCAACCGCCAGGATGCCCGCCGTCTGCGCGATCGCCTCGACGATGAGCACGCCCGGCATGATCGGGCGACCGGGGAAATGCCCCTGGAAGAACTGCTCGTTCATGGAGACGGCCTTGACCGCATGGATCGAGGTCTTTGGAACCATCGAGACCACGCGGTCGACCAGCAGCAATGGGTAACGATGCGGCAAGGCGGCCATGATGCGGCGGATATCAAGTCCGCCGGTCTGTTCAGCCGCCACGCTTTCCCCCTCGCTCATCAGTGATCAGCGCCCCTCGCCGGCGGGCGGCGTCGTAGCGGCAGGCGCTGCGCCCTGCTGCTGACCCTGACCGCCCGGCTGCCAGCCCTGCGGCGGCGTGATGCTGACGGACGGCACGAGTGCGTTGATTTCCTGCACGAGCAGACGGGTCACGTCCGCCGACGGCTGAAAGGCCTCGGCAGCCTCCGCCTTCACCAGCAGATCGATCTTGTTCTTGGTCATGACGTTGCGCATGGCCTCGGGCAGCTTTGCACCAATCTGCTCGAGCACATAAGCGCGTGCCAGCTGGAGCGGCTGCTCGAGCTGCTGAAGCTCGGCCTGAGCCTCCTGAGCGCGGCGCTGAAGCTCATTATACTGGGTCTGCAGATTGGTCTGCGTGGCGGCCGGCGGGTTCTGGCCTGCGGCCTGTGCTGCGGTCTGCAGCGCCGTCTGCTTCTGCTGGATTTCGGTCTGCAGCGCGGTGCGGCGGGTGTTCAGCTGATCGATATTCGCCTTGTAGGTCACCTGCATCTGCTGGCTTGCCGTGGTGGCAGCGCTCGATTGGCCAATCGCCTGATCAATGTTGACCACGGCAATCGCCTGCTTGACCTGTGCGGAAACCGGAGCGGAAACGCCCAGCGCAACGGCCGAGGCCGTTGCAAGCGCAACGGCAGAAAAGATGGAGTTACGCATCAGAATTGTGTCCCTATGTTGAAGGTTACAAGCTTGGTATCATCGCCCTCGACTGTCAGCAGTGCCTTGGCGATATCGATCCGGAATGGACCGAATGGCGAGTTCCAGTTCACGCCGAAGCCGACCGAAACGCGCGGTTTGGGCGTGTCGCCCAAGAAGAACTCTTTGAAACCGCCCACCGAGGTCCCGACGAGTGTCGTTCCGGTGGGGCAATCCACGCCATCGGGAATCGACGACACGCTGCCTGGCGTCGTGTCCGTTGCCGGCGTGCTGCACTGCCTGAGACCGTTGGCATCGCGCTGAGGCAGGGTGATATATTCTTCAAGGTCAAGGAGCGACGGACGGCGAACGCCGAAGACCGCACCCACGTCTGCAAAGATTGATGGACGCAACCCCATGTCCCGAGCGCCCGCGCCGAGCGGAATCTCGATTTCGAAGTGCGCGAGATAATAGGCACGTCCGCCCAGGGAGTCGTCTGACCAGCTTTCCCGGTCTTCATTGACTCCGGTGGCCACCGTTGCCCCATCGACGGTCTCGTAGATGTAAGGTTTGCGCACAATACGCGGACCCACACCCCGGATGTCAAAACCGCGCAACTGGGGTTCACCAAGGAAGAAACGGTCCACGAGGCGGACAGGGTCGGAATTCGGCCCGGCACTATCCTCGAAGGAATGGATGTAGCCCGCCTCGCCCTTGATGGAGAAGATGAACCCGCCACCCAGCGGCCAGTATTTGTCCGCCGAGAGTCTGTTGCGCAGATAGCGAACATTGCCGCCCAGTCCCGCGAAATCCTGGCTGAAGGTGATGCTGTGTCCACGCGTTGGCCGGATGCGGTTGTCGCGCATGTCGTAGATCAGCGAATAGCCAAGCGTCGATGTCGTCCGCTTGCCGATGGCATCGCAGAGATACTGGCCGGCGAGCAGCGGGTCGCACTGGAAATTTCCGGCCTGCTGGCGATCCGTATAATAAGTCGATTCATCCAGCGTCACGTTATCGAACGAGAGACCGTAGCGAAGCGCCATCGAGAGATATTCGGTGATCGGCAGACCGGCGCGAAGCTGGAAGCCGGTCCGGATCTGGCTGTAGATCGTGTTGCGATCATTACCCGAGATGTAGTTGAACGAATTGGTGTCCTGCCGAAAGATGTCGCCGCCCAGCGCGATATTCTTGTCCATGAAATAAGGCTCGGTGAAGCCGATGTTCACGGACTTGGAATAGCTGGAATAATTGATCGACGTGCGCAGTTCCTGACCCATGCCACGGAAATTCCGCTGGGTGACGGACGCCGCCAGAATGAAGCGCTCAAGGCTGGAGAAGCCGGCGGAAAGCTGCAGTTCGCCGGTTGCCTTCTCCTCGACATTCGTTTCCAGAATGATGCGGTCAGGCGCGGAGCCGGGCTTCTGCTCGATTTCCAGCCGCTCCTGGAAGAAGCCGAGCGAATTGATGCGATCCTGCGAACGACGCACCTGGAAGGTGTTGAACGCATCACCCTCGTGCAGGCGGAACTCACGACGGACCACCTTGTCCTGCGTCAGCGTATTGCCGTTGATGTCGATCCGCTCGACATAAACGCGCGGCGCGTTGGCGATGCGGAAGGTGATCCCCATAGTGAGGTCTTCGCGGCTGCGATTGAACTCGGGCTGCACGTCGGCAAAGGCATAGCCGAACAGGCCCGCCGTCTGGTTGAGCTGCTCGACCGTGTCCTCGACGGCCTTGGCGTTATACCAGTCGCCTTCCTTCATGCGCAGCGAGCGGGACAGCCCGTCTGAACTCAGGTCACGAATATCGCTCTCGACGGTCACGTCGCCGAATTTGTAGCGCTCGCCTTCCTCCACCACATAAGTGATGATGAAGTCCTGCTTGTTGGACGTCAGCTCGGCGACAGCGGAGACGACGCGGAAATCCGCATAACCTTCGGTCAGGTAGAATTGGCGGACCTTCTGCTGGTCATAGGCAAGCCGGTCGGGATCGTAAGTGGTGCCGGAGGAGAAGATGCGGAACCAGCGCGCTTGCTTGGTCGCCATCTCGCTGCGCAGGCGCCCGTCCGAGAACTTGTCGTTGCCGATGATGTTGATCTGGCGGACCTTGGATTTGGGGCCTTCCGAGATTTCATAAACGATATCGACGCGGTTCTGGTCGAGCTGCACCAGCTTGGGATCGACGACCGCCGCAAAACGGCCCTGCCGACGATATAGCTCGATGATCCGGGCAACGTCAGCACGCACCTTTGAGCGCGTGTAGATCTGCCGGGGTGCCATGCGGATTTCCGGAAGGATCTTGTCGTCCTTCAGGCGGCGATTGCCTTCCAGCACGATGCGGTTGATCACCGGGTTCTCGGTCACCTGAATGGTGAGCGCGCCAAGATTGTCACGGATCTGAACGTCGGAAAACAGTTCGCTCGCATAAAGCTCGCGCAACGCCTCATCGAGCGATTCACGGGTATATTTATTGCCGACGCGCAGCTTTGTGTAGGAGAGCACCGTATCGGGTTCGAGGCGCTGGGCGCCCTCCACCGTGATGGAGGCGATGGTGCGCTCCTCGGCCGTCACAGGTTCGGCAGCAGGGGCCACCGGCAGCGCAGGGGCAGCCTGCGCCGCTTCGCCGCCCGTGGCCTGCGCCATGGCAGGCGCATGACCCAGACCAGCCAAAATGGTTCCACACAGGAGCAATGGCGCGAGGCGGCCCTGTGTCGATGAAATGCGTCCTGCTTCTCTCAAACTCAGCTTCCTCGACATGTCCTGAATGCACTTCATCTGGAGAAGTCGCATTTGCGCTGCTCCCCCTGCCCCAACCTGTTCAGCCAATCAAGCCGCTCAGCCCTCGCCAGACCCCAAAGGACGCCAGATCGTTCAGGGTCACGAAGATCATGAGGCCCAGCAACAGCGCAAGACCGGAGCGAAACGCCATTTCCTGAAACCGTGGGCTAACCGGCCTGCGCTGGATAGCTTCTATCCCGTAGAAGAACAAATGACCCCCGTCGAGCATGGGAATTGGCAAGAGGTTGATGAACCCCAAGTTAATCGAGATGAGGGCAATGAAGGCGATCAGCGCTTCCGGGCCTAGCGCAGCCTGCTCACCGGAGATCTGAGCGATCTTGAGCGGTCCGCCCAGCTCTTCCAGCGAACGACGACCGGTTATGATATCGACAAGGCCGCTAGCCATCATGCCGATAAGCTCACCGGTTCGGCGCACGCCCACAAGCGGCGCTTCCAACAGGCTCACCGGTCGCGAAACCGATTCCAGACTGCGCACGCCAAGAGCGCCATAGCGATACTCGTTCCCGAATCGATCGACCTGGACCATCTCGCCAATGGTCACGGGAATCTCGCGCGATGTGTCGCCACGCTCAACCTTCAGCGTGACTTCCTCACCCGGCAGTTTGGTGACGATGATCTGGCGCAACTCGCCGAACAGTTCGACTGGCGTACCATCAACGGCACGGATCTTGTCACCCGGCAAGATTCCGGCGCGATCCGCAGCGGAACCGGTTTCCACCGCCGTCACATCGGCAGGGGTGACATTCTCGCCATAGGCATAGGCAAAGCCGCCCAGAATGAGTGCCGCGAAGATCAGGTTGATAAGCGGCCCGGCCAGCACGATCAGCGCCCGCTGCCCGACCGACTTGGACTGGAATGTGCGGTTGCGCTCGTGCGGCGGCAGTTCCAGCCAGCTTGAATCGGACTGGCTCGCCGCGTTCATGTCGCCGGCAAACTTGACGTAACCGCCAAGAGGGAGCGCCGCGAGCCGCCAGCGGGTGCCGCGCTTGTCGTGCCAGGCAAACAGCTCCTTGCCAAAGCCGATCGAGAACGTCTCGGCATGGACGCCGAACCAGCGGCCGACAAGATAGTGCCCCATCTCGTGAACGAACACGAGCGGCCCGATCACGAGCAGAAAGGCAAGAACCGTGAAAAGGAAACCGGGGTTGTCGGTCAATTGATAAGCTCCGCCGTCAGCCTCTCAGCTATATGCCGCGCTGACCTGTCGATGGCCTGAACGTCCTCGAGACTTTCGATCCGCCCGGCCTCTGCGCGCGCTAGCACGTCTTCGACAATTCGGCCAATATCAAGAAAGCCGATGCGCCCGTCCAGAAACGCCCCGACCGCGATTTCATTGGCGGCATTGAGCACCGCAGGCGCACCACCGCCGGCCTCTATGGCCTCGCGCGCAAGCCGGAGCGCCGGAAAGCGCACCTCATCGGGTGCCTCGAAATCGAGACGACCCAATGTTGCCAGATCGAGCGCCTCGCACGGGGTCTCCATGCGCTGCGGCCATGCCAGCGTGCTGGCGATGGGAATGCGCATGTCCGGGCAACCCAGCTGTGCAATGGTCGAGCGATCGCGATATTCCACCATCGAGTGAATGACCGACTGCGGGTGGACGAGGATCGAGAACTTGTCGAGGCCGATCGGGAACAGGTGATAGGCCTCGATCAGTTCGAGCCCCTTGTTCATCATCGTGGCGCTATCGATGCTGATCTTGCGGCCCATTGACCAGTTGGGATGTTTGACCGCCTGCGCCGGTGTAACCGCGCGCATCGCCTCGCGGGAGAGCGTGCGGAACGGGCCGCCGCTGGCGGTGAGCGTGATCTTGCGGACGGCCTCCAGGCCACCGCTCGCGAGGCACTGGAAAATCGCGTTATGCTCGCTGTCGACGGGCAGCAGCGCGGCGCCGCTGCAGGCAACGGCGGCCATCATGACGTCACCGGCCGAAACCAGCGCTTCCTTGTTGGCGAGTGCCACCGTCTTGCCGTTGGCCACGGCTGCGAGCGTGGGGGCAAGGCCTGCACATCCGACAATGGCCGCCATGGTCCAGTCCGCGCCCATCTGAGCCGCCTCGATGAGCGCATCGCTCCCGGCGGCCGCCTCGATCCCGCTGCCATCAAGCGCCGCCTTGAGGTCGCCATAGCGCGCTTCATTGGCAATCACCGCACGGCGCGCGCGGTGGGCGATAGCAATGGCGGCAAGCTTCTCGACGTCGTCACCGGCAGTGACGGCTAGCACCTCGAAGGCCTCCGGCTCGCGCGCGATCAGATCGAGCGTCGATGTGCCGACGGAACCTGTCGCGCCAAACACCGAAACCGTACGCGGGGCCATCATCCCAACATTCCCCCCGCGCTCACCAGAGCACCGACAATCACGGCCAAAAGCAGGCCATCCACGCGGTCGAACATGCCGCCATGTCCGGGGATCAAGTTGCCACTGTCCTTCACCCCGGCCCGCCGCTTCATCCAACTCTCAAAAAAATCACCGACTTGCGCCACGACAGCAATCGCCGCGCCGAGCAAGGCGCTGAGGAGTATGAAGCCCGGCTGAAGGCTCATGCTCGCCACCCCTGCCATGAGGAGCGCCGACGCCAGCATGCCGCCACCCAAACCCGCCCAGGTCTTGGACGGGCTGATCGCCGGCGCGATCTTGGGGCCGCCAATCGTTCGTCCCGCGAAATAGGCACCGACATCGGTCGCGATGACGATGCCGATCAGCATCCAGCGCGCTGCACTACCCAGCGACAAAAGTGCCAGAGCCGCGCCGCCGATATAGATTACGCCGAAAAGCAGCCAGAGCAGCCGCGCCACGGCACCATCCGGGAAACGCCTGACCAGCCCGCGCCATTCCCACAACACGAGCGCGCTCACGAGGAGCACAAGCATCATGAGCACGGCGCCCTCGGCCCACAGAGCCAAACCCGCCGCCACGAGCAGAACGATCGCAGAGCCGGTGCGAACCGCCAGATCGGAGCGCGGCGGACTGTTGGCCATCATCTGCCTCCGTAGCGCCGTTCACGCCGGGCATAGCTTTCAATCGCGGCCACCAGCGCTGCCTCATCGAAATCGGGCCACAGCGTGTCAGTAAAATATAGCTCGGCGTAGGCAGCTTGCCAGAGCAGGAAGTTGGACAGGCGCACTTCCCCGGACGTGCGGATAAGCAGGTCAAGCGGTGGCAGGTCGGCCGTATCAAGCTGCGCGGCGATCGCTTCCGGCGTGATCTCGGACGGAGCCAGCGTGCCTGCCTTCACTTGCTCGGCCAGGCGTCGCATCGCGCGCGCAAGCTCGTCCTGTGACCCGTAATTAAGAGCGACGACCAGCGTCGAAGCGCGGTTGTCAGCGGTGCGTGCCACGGCAGCGTCAACCATCGCAGCGGCCTCCGGCTCGAACGCATGATGATCGCCGATGATCTTCAGACGAATGCCGGCCTCGTGAATCTCATCCAGCTCGGAGCGGAGAAATTGCTTCATGAGACCCGTGAGGTCGGCGATCTCCTCTTCAGGCCGCTTCCAGTTCTCCGATGAGAAGGCGTAGAGCGTGACACACTCGATGCCGAGCTTGCCAGCAGCCCGCAAAGTGCGCCGAACCGCCTCGGCACCGGAGCGATGCCCGGCCAGCCGTGGCAGCCGACGCGCCTTTGCCCACCGGCCGTTGCCGTCCATGATGATTGCGATATGGCGCGGCACGGCACCCTGCCCACCTGTCTCGACAGGCGCCGGCGCAGGCTTGCGCGAAATCCTCGACCGCAGCAGGCTCATAATCGCCCCCGGCCTCTCCCCCGGCAATCGCAGGACCGATTATTTGCCAAGGATTTCCTTTTCCTTGGCCTGCGCCGCCGCATCGATTTCGGCGATGGTGGAATCGGTCAGCTTCTGAACCTCGGCTTCAGCGCGCTTGCGCTCGTCCTCGCTCATCTCGCCCTTTTTCTCGTCGGTCTTGAGATTGTCCATGCCGTCACGACGAACATTCCGCACTGCCACGCGAGCCTTTTCCGCATATTGGCCGGCAAGCTTGGCAAGCTCCTTGCGGCGCTCTTCGGTGAGGTCGGGAATCGGCAGCCGGACATTCTGGCCATCGACGATCGGATTGAGACCGAGGCCGGCCGAGCGGATCGCCTTGTCAACCGGTCCGACATTGGACTTGTCCCAGACCTGAACCGAGAGCAGGCGCGGCTCTGGTGCGGAAACCGTAGCCACCTGGTTAAGTGGCATCTTCGCCCCGTAAACCTCCACCATGACCGGATCGAGCAATCCGACATTCGCGCGACCGGTCCGCAGACCGTTCAGATCATGCTGCAGTGCTTCCACCGCACCGGCCATGCGGCGCTCCAGATCAGCCTTGTCATATTTTGCCATATTGCCTCTCCGATTTGCCTAACGTCCGCTGTCGACGAGGGTCGAGACGCCCTCGCCGCGCAGCACGCGGGCAAGATTGCCTTGCTCGCGAATGTTGAACACGATGATAGGGATCGCATTGTCGCGGCAGAGCGCGACGGCGCTGGCATCCATCACCTTGAGATTCTGTGTAAGCACCTGATCGTAACTCACACGATCAAAACGTTTTGCTGCCGGCACGAACTTGGGGTCGGCATCGTAGACGCCGTCTACCGAAGTGCCTTTGTAAAGTGCATCGCAGCCCATCTCGGCGGCGCGAAGCGCGGCGCCGCTATCCGTCGTGAAATACGGATTTCCGGTGCCGGCGGCGAAAATCACGACGCGGCCCTTTTCTAGATGCCGCTGCGCACGGCGGCGGATATAGGGCTCGCAGACGCTCGCCATCGGAATGGCTGACTGAACGCGCGTAGCCACGCCGAGATGCTCGAGAGCATCCTGCATGGCCAGGGCGTTCATCACAGTGGCCAGCATGCCCATATAATCGGCATTGGCGCGATCCATGCCCTGTGCCGCGCCAGCCATGCCACGGAAGATGTTCCCCCCGCCGATCACGAGGCAAAGCTCGAAACCTGATTCCTTGGCTTCCTTCACCTCGCCAGCGACGCGTGCCACAGTTGCAGGGTCAATGCCAAAGCTCTGGTCGCCCATCGCGGCTTCGCCCGACAGCTTGATGAGAATGCGCTTGGGGGCGGTTGTCGTCATGAATGCCTAACAAGTTCCAGAGACGGGAGCGGCGCGGACCTTAGTAAGCCCGCGCCGCCATGCCAAGCGCCGAGCGAGCCCGGCGCACAATATTTGAAGATGAAGATCAGGCGCCGACGGCGGCTGCTACTTCCGCCGCGAAATCCTTCTCTTCTTTCTCGATGCCTTCGCCGAGCTGGAAGCGGACATAGTCCTTGAGAACGATCGTCGTCCCGGCATCCTTGGCAGCCTTGGCCACGACATCCGCGATGGGGGTCTTGTTGTCCATCACGAAGATCTGCGAGAGCAGCGCCTGCTCCTTGGCAAACTTAGCCACCGCGCCATCGACCATCTTGGCGACGATGTCAGCAGGCTTGCCCGACTCAGCCGCCTTCTCGGTTGCGATCTTGCGCTCGCGCTCGAGAATCTCGGCCGGAATGTCGTCAGCCTTGAGCGCGACGGGGAAAGCTGCTGCAATGTGCATCGCGATCTGCTTGCCGAGTGGCGCCAGAACGTCAGCACCCGCCGGGCTTTCAAGCGCGACAAGCACGCCGATCTTGCCGAGCGACGGCGCGACGGCGTTGTGCATGTAATCCACGACGAGACCCTGATCGACGGAAACCGCCTTCACGCGACGCAGCTGCTGGTTCTCACCGATGGTGGCAACGTTCGTCACCAGCGCATCGTTGATAGTGCCACCGGCCGGATGCGGCGCGGCGAGCAGGGCTTCGGCATCGCCGATCGCGTTGCTGAGCGCGACATCGCCTGCGGTGCGCACGAAGCTCTGGAACTGATCGTTCTTGGCAACGAAGTCGGTCTCGCTGTTCACCTCGACGGCAACACCACGCGTGCCATCAACTGCGACGACGACCAGACCTTCAGCAGCGGTCCGGCTCGACTTCTTCTGGGCAGCAGCCAAGCCTTTGGCGCGCAGCCAATCCACGGCCGCCTCAACGTCACCATTGGTTTCGGCAAGCGCCTTCTTGCAATCCATCATGCCAGCGCCCGAGCGCTCGCGCAGTTCCTTGACGGCGGCTGCGGTAATCTCTGCCATGTCTCTGTTCCTCAAATCTCTGGGATTTCATGTTGCTCAATGTCAGGCGGGCGCCTGAACCGTTCCCGATCCGGCGCCCTGCCCGCACATTGTTGCGTGCGTTTGACGGCGCCTCAGGCTTGCGCGAGCGCTTCCTCAGCCGGCGGCTCGTCCATCGCGCCGAAATCGGCACCCGAAACGACAGCAGCGTTCTGGTTGCCACGGGTGGCAGCCTGGGCCAGCGCTTCGCAGTAAAGGCGGATCGCGCGGCTCGCATCGTCATTGGCGGGGACCGGGAAAGCGATGCCCGACGGATCGACGTTCGAGTCGAGGACCGCGACCACCGGAATACCGAGCGTGTTGGCTTCCTTGATCGCCAGCTCTTCCTTGTTCACGTCGATCACGAACATCACGTCCGGAATGCCGCCCATGTCGCGGATGCCGCCCAGCGACAGCTCGAGCTTGTCGCGCTCGCGAGTCATCTGAAGGACTTCCTTCTTGGTCAGACCGTGGGTGTCGCCCGAGAGCTTCTCCTCAAGCGACTTCAGGCGCTTGATCGAACCGGAAATCGTCTTCCAGTTGGTGAGCATGCCGCCCAGCCAGCGATGATTGACGAAATGCTGGCCCGAACGACGGGCTGCCTCGGCAATGGACTCCTGCGCCTGACGCTTCGTGCCCACGAACAGCACCTTGCCGCCGGCGGCAACAGTCGACGACACGAAGTCGAGCGCGCGCGCAAAGAGCGGAACGGTCTGCGAGAGATCGATGATGTGAATGCCATTCCGCTCGCCGAAAATGTACGGCTTCATGCGGGGATTCCAGCGGTGCGTCTGGTGGCCGAAATGTGCGCCGGCCTCGATCAATTGGTGCAGGGTGACGACAGGTGCCGCCATAAGATAATCTCCTTCCGGTTAAGCCTCTGGGATTCTGTGACCGCGAAGCGGCACCGGTATGTGCGAATCCCATGTGGGTTAGGGGTGCGCCCTTAGAACAAAGGCGGCCACGACACAAGGCTTGACTCCGCCCCTGATATAGAACAAATAGAGAACATATCGCCAATATGCAGCTTCAGGCGGATAAGAAAGGAACAACGATGTTCTATCTTTTGGGATGTGCGCTTTTCGCAATGGCAGGCCTCAGCGCCCTCATGATCATGGCAAAAGACGTCCACCACTATCATGGCATCATGATGCGCTCGCTGAAGACGCTCAGTTTGGATGGCTGGAATCCGGCGGTGGCCGAAAGGCAGGAGCTGTCTGCGCTGGAACTTAATCCTGCTGTGTTGACGATGCGCCCGAGAGCCGCCGTTGCACTCGCGCGTAACTGATGATGCCGACAGGCAGCAATGCGATATAAGCCACCGACAGTATAAGCAGAGCGTGCCAAGGCGCCACCATCAGGCTCGCCGCAAAGACGCCAGCCAGGAGAATGGCAAAGAGGCGCCAGGCCGGCGGCACGCGCAGCCCCTTCCAGCCCAATGTGGGCAGGCTGGAGATCATCAGGAACGCTGAAACGACGATCCATGGCGCGACAAGCCGCCAATCCCGAAAGACGTCCAGACCAGTGATGAACCAGGCATAAAGTGGCAGGAGCGCGATACCCGCTCCCGCCGGCGCCGGTACGCCTGTAAGGAAGCCAGCGGCCTTGCGAGGCTGGTCGACAATATCGAGGCTTGCATTGAAGCGGGCCAGTCGAAGCGCACAACTCAGCGCCAGCACCAGGGCAACAATCCAGCCGAAACGCGGCATTGACTGGAGCGACCAGAGATAGACGAGAAGAGCGGGCGAGACGCCAAACGCAATTGCATCCGAGAGGGAATCAAGCTCAGCACCGAAGCGGCTATCGGCCCGGAGCAATCGGGCAACCCGACCATCGATACCGTCCAGAACGCCAGCAAAGATGATCGCAGCGACGGCAAGCTGCCATTCGCCGGAGATCCCATACCGAATGGCGGTAAGACCGAAGCAAAGCGCCATCGCAGTGATGGCATTAGGCGCGACCTGACGCAGCGTAATGCCCCTGCTCATCCGCAGGGACATGGGGCGCGGGCGCCTCGTCACTTTGGCCCCGCTTTTAGACGCGCTCTGCACATGGGATGTTTCCGCCGTTGTTCACTCATTGCAGAACACCCGAGATCGCCTGTTCGTCGCCAAGATGTGCCAAAATTGTTTCGCCGGCCACGGTATGAGTGCCCAGCGCAACCTTGGGGGCGGTGCCGGCGGGTAGATAGACATCCACCCGACTGCCAAAGCGAATGAGGCCGACGCGCTGGCCCGCCGCGACGATATCTCCACGCTTGACGAACGGAACAATCCGCCGCGCGACCAGTCCCGCTATCTGCGTGAAGCCAATCCGCACACCATCGCTGCGCTCGACAAGAATATGCTGGCGCTCATTATCCTCGCTCGCCTTGTCCAGATCCGCATTCACGAATTTGCCGCTGATATAGACGACATCCTTGATGGTGCCGCTGATCGGCGTCCGGTTGATGTGGACATCAAACACACTCATGAAGATGGACACGCGCGTCATGGGTGCGTCGCCCAGCTTGTCTGGCCCCGCCATTTCCGGAGGCGGCGGAACAACCTGGATGAGCGTGACCAATCCGTCAGCGGGCGCGATGATCGCGCGCTCATCCTGCGGAACGGCACGGATCGGATCCCGAAAGAAGGCGAAAACCCAGATGGTAACGCCCACCATCAACCAGGCCGGAATTGACCAGCCAACCAAAGCAAAAATGAGAGTGATCGCTGCGGCAATCGCACCAAAGCGACGCCCCTCCGGGTGAACCGATGGAAAGCTCCACTTGACGCTTGTCCGTGAAGGGGCGACCGGCTGCGTGCCCGAAAATTCTGTTGTCATTGACCCTGTTTAGGATGAGCGGAGGATTGGCACAATCCCTGACGGTTCATTCCGGCATCTTGATAGCCCTGGACTTGCATTCCCGGGCACCCACGAGAGTTGATCATCGCAACGACCTTCCCTAGAGGCTTGAGAAAGGGCAACGGGCCTTGCACGTCCGGGGCTGTGTCCGCGATATCGAACAGGGAAAAGGCACGCATGAGCAAGATCAAGGTTAAGAACCCGGTCGTCGAGATCGACGGCGACGAAATGACCCGGATCATCTGGGAGTGGATTCGCGAGCGACTGATCAAGCCCTATGTCGACATCGACCTTCACTATTACGACCTGAGCGTCGAAGAGCGCGACCGCACGAACGATCAGATCACCATCGATTCAGCCGAAGCCATCAAGAAGTATGGCGTGGGCGTGAAGTGCGCCACCATCACCCCCGACGAACAGCGCGTCGAAGAGTTCAAGCTCAAGCAGATGTGGAAGTCGCCCAACGGCACGATCCGCAATATTCTGGGCGGCGTTGTGTTCCGCGAGCCAATCGTGATCAAGAACGTCCCCCGGCTCGTTCCAGGCTGGACGGACCCGATTGTCATTGGTCGTCATGCCTTTGGCGACCAGTATCGTGCGACCGACTTCCTCGTTCCGGGCCCCGGCAAATTGCGTCTGGTCTTCGAGGGTGACGACGGGAAGGTGATTGACCGGGAGGTCTTCCAGTTCCCGGGCTCGGGCGTGGCGATGTCGATGTACAATCTCGACCAGTCGATCATCGACTTCGCACGGGCGTCCATGAATTATGCGCTCGACCGCAAATGGCCGCTTTATCTCTCCACCAAGAACACGATCATCAAGGCATATGATGGCCGGTTCAAGGACCTGTTCCAGGAGATATTCGACAGCGAATTCAAGGACAAGTTCTCTGCTGCTGGCATCGAGTATCAGCATCGTCTGATCGACGACATGGTCGCCTCCGCCCTGAAGTGGAGCGGTAAGTTCGTCTGGGCTTGCAAGAACTATGACGGCGACGTGCAGTCCGACACGGTAGCGCAGGGCTTCGGCTCGCTCGGCCTGATGACCTCCGTGCTGATGACGCCCGATGGCAAGACCGTGGAAGCCGAGGCAGCACACGGCACGGTCACGCGCCATTATCGCCAACACCAGCAGGGCAAGGCTACCTCGACGAATCCGATTGCATCTATTTTTGCTTGGACGGGCGGGCTCAAGTTCCGTGGCAAGTTTGATGAGACGCCGGACGTGGTGCGCTTTGCCGAGACACTGGAGCGCGTGTGCGTTCAGACCGTGGAAAATGGCGAGATGACGAAGGATCTCGCGATCCTCATCGGGCCGGATCAGGCCTGGATGACGACGGAGCAGTTCTTCGAGGCGATCCGCCGGAACCTCGAGAACGAAATGAGCAACTGGTCCTGATACGCGACAAGGGGGCAACTTCGATGAGATCGATCCTCGCTCGAAGTGCCCCCTACCTGCAAGCGACCGACTCAAGCCGGAGGAGCGCTAACGACCACGCGTCGGCGGCATGCGCAGCATCTGAGGAGCGCAGCCCTTCGGTGGAATGCCACTCATCTGCAGCATCCACTCCCTCTGTGCTATCCGGCCAATTCGCGGCATCCGGTCGATCATCAGCCTCCGGCCCAATAGCGGGCCGCGGCCCATCGGCGGCTTGCAGCTGGATCCTCCAGCCCGGCGCTAGTCGAACCCGAACCGACCGGAACGGACTGATCTCATGATCCACGGGCCGTACGGCAGCCAGGCATTCAACGAGGCGCTGGTTATCCTCGGCGCTGCCGGGCTCGTGATCCCGGCTTTCGCCCGTTTCCGCATCAGCCCCATTATCGGCTTCATTCTGGTGGGATTGCTCGTCGGCCCGTTCGGCCTCGGGCGGTTCGTGGCCCAGTATCCGGCGCTGAACCACGTTACAATCTCCCGTGAATCGGCGATCACATCCTTTGCCGAGCTCGGCATTGTGATGCTGCTCTTCTCGATCGGCCTTGAACTCTCCTTCAAGCGCCTGTGGTCGATGCGCCGCTTCGTCTTCGGGACCGGTGCGGCGGAATTGCTGGGCAGCGCCGCGCTGATCGGGACTGGCTTATACCTGCTCGGCAACAGCCTTTATGCCTCGATCGGCCTCGGCCTTGCCCTCTCGCTTTCATCGACGGCGCTCGTCATGCCGATTGCCGGGACGCATTCGGCAGTCGGGAAATCCGCATTCGGCATGCTGCTGTTCGAGGACCTGGCGATCGTCCCCATCGTGTTCGCGCTCGGCGCGATGGCGCCCAACGTGGCTGATGAGGGATGGACAGACCTTGCATCCGTACTCCTCACCGGTGGCGCCGCGGTGGTCGCGCTGCTCATCGGTGGCCGGCTCCTGCTCCCGCGACTCTTTGCCCAGGCGGCCCGCGCGAAGCGGCCGGAAGTCTTTCTGGCTGCAAGCCTGCTCGTGGTGATGGTTTCGAGCCTGATCACGACCGCTGCCGGCCTCTCGCCCATTGTCGGCGCGCTCGTGGCGGGGCTGCTGATCGCGGAGACGGACTATCACGGCCAGGTCGAAGGCATGACCGAACCGTTCAAGGGGCTGGCGCTCGGCGTGTTCCTGATCACCGTGGGCATGGCAATCGATCCTGTGGCGTTGCTCGCCCAGTGGGATACGCTGCTGCTCGCGATCACCGGCGTGGTGCTGACCAAGGTGGCCGTCACCAGCCTGCTGCTGCGCCTCGCCGGGGCACGACGCGGCGTTGCGCTGGAAACCGCCATATTGATGGGAAGCCCCTCGGAAACGACGCTCATCGTGCTGGCGACCGCCATGACCGCCAATCTGATCAGCCCGGACACGGCCGCCTTCTGGCAGATGGCGACCGCAATCGGCCTGACGCTCACCCCCATTTTTGCCAAGTTCGGCCACAATATGGCGTTGCGTGTCGAACTGAACACGATGGATTCGGACATCGACGATGCGGGCGCAGCATCCCGCGATGCCATCATTCTCGGGTTCGGTCGCGTGGGGCGGACCGTGGCGGACCTGCTGCGTGTCCACAATATTTCCTACATCGCCGTGGAGAATGACATCGATATTGTCGCAAAGGGACGAGCCGATGGATATGTGGTGCACTTTGGCGACGTGTCACGCCCCGAGACGCTGGACCGGCTGAGGCTGGGCCACGCACAGGCCCTCATCATCACGATGGACGACCCGGTGCTGGCCATGCGCATCACCCAGCGGGTGCGGGGCTGGCTGGACGAACTGCCGATCATCGTCCGCGCCCGAGACACCGACCATGCCGCCCAGCTCTATCGCGCAGGTGCCAGCGATGCGGTGCCCGAGACGCTGGAAAGCTCGCTGCATCTTGCAGAGACGGCGCTGGTCGATCTGGGCCTGCCGATGGGACCGGTGATCGCCTCGGTTCACCAGAAGCGCGAGGATTTGCAGAACGAGATCAAGGCCGCGGCGGAGATGGATGTTGCGCCGCGACTGCGCAGCCGGCGCCTCGATGAGGCTGGCAAGAGCGCCTGAGGCCCTCAGCGTGGCTCGTGCTCGGTGCCTGTTCCGGCGGTGATGAAGAGCAATCGTGCTTCCCCCGTGATGTCCGCCGTGTGCCAGACATTGGCAGGATTGATCGCATATTGCCCGCCTGACAGGAAAATCTCGACCTCGCTGCCATCATCGCGCCTTTGCCGGAGCCTTGCCTGCCCCGAGATGCAGTAGACGATCTCATCGCCAAGAGGATGCCGTTCCCACATCGGCCAGTTCTGTGTGAAGAGATACTCGGTGACCAGACGACCGTCGACGCCATCATCGCCATGACGCGCATTATAAGCCGCGAACCACGCCGGATCGGACGTCATCAGCGGCTGAGCGACGGCGCGCCCTGCCCGCCCGAGATGAACAGGATGATCGGCCAGATGTTTCGTCGTCATGCGTCCACCTCCACAACCAAGCCATTGCCTGACCGGGCGGCGGCGCCGCAGATCAGCTTCCGGCGATGAGGGCCTTTATTGCGTCGATCGCGGCTGGTGCCGCAGCGCCATCCGGCCCGCCGCCCTGCGCCATGTCCGGACGGCCACCGCCACCCTGCCCGCCCAGCGCGGCAACGCCGGCACGGACCAGATCGACAGCGCTGAACGTGCCCGTCAGATCATCCGTAACACCTACGGAAATGCTAGCCCGGCCATCATTGACGGCCACAACGACGGCAATGCCGCTGGCAAGCCGGCCCTTCGCATCATCGACGATGCCGCGCAGGCCCTTGGGATCGAGTCCTTCGAACTGTTGGGCAAGAAGCTTGTAGCCATTGACGATTTCCGGCGCGGCTTCGGCCGAGGCACCACCGCCGGATGCGCCGGCCAGCGCCAGGGCTTTCTTCGCCTCGGCAAGCTCGCGCTCCAGCTTGCGGCTCTGCTCGGCCAGCGCGGCAACGCGTGCGGTGGCTTCCTCTGGCGTTGTGCGCAAGGTCGCGGCGATGGCACGTAGCTGGTCATCCCGCTGGGTAAGCCAGAGGCGTGCCGCTTCGCCGGTCAGGGCTTCGATCCGGCGGACGCCGCTTGCGACGGCGCTTTCGCTGACGATCTTGAACAGTGCGATGTCGCCGAGTGCGCGCACATGCGTGCCGCCGCACAATTCGACGGAATAATTGCCTTCATCGCCAAGGCCCATGGAGAGGACGCGAACTTCGTCGCCATATTTCTCGCCGAACAGCGCCATGGCGCCCGCGGCAATGGCATCCTCGGGCGACATGAGGCGCGTGCTGACCTCGGCATTGCCGCGGATCTGCGCGTTCACATCAGCCTCGACCTGCGCGATTTGCGCAGGTGTGAGCGCCTCGGGATGCGAGAAATCGAAGCGCAGCCGGTCCTCGGCAACAAGGCTGCCCTTCTGCGTGACATGCGGACCGAGCGTCTTGCGCAGGGCGGCGTGCAGGAGATGGGTTGCGCTGTGGTTCGAGCGGATACGGGCGCGCCGATCGGCATCGACCTCCATATGGACGATATCGCCAACCGAGATCGTGCCGGCCTCGATCGTGGCTTGATGGGCATGGAGCCGGCCGAGCGGCTTGGCAGTGTCCGAAACCGTAGCAGCAAGACCATCGGCCTTGCTGATCCGACCGGTATCGCCGGCCTGACCGCCGCTCTCGCCATAGAATGGCGTCTGATTGGTGATGACGGTCACGCTCTCGCCGGCCTTGGCCTGTTCGACGCGGGCGCCATCCCTGACCAGCGCGACAACGCGCCCCTCCCCGGCCTCGCTCAGATAGCCTGTGAATTCGGTAGAGCCTTCCGTTTCGGCAATATCGAACCAGACATCTTCCGATGCCTTCTGGCCCGAGCCCTTCCAGGCCGCGCGCGCGGCGGCCTTCTGGGCGGCCATGGCAGCATCGAAACCGCCGCGATCGACGCTGAGGCCCTGCGCGCGCAGGGCGTCCTCGGTCAGATCATAAGGGAAGCCATAAGTGTCGTAGAGCTTGAAGGCCGTCTCGCCGGGGAGCGTGGCGCCGGGCGTGAGACCGACGACGGCTTCGTCGAGCAGCTTGAGGCCCTTGTCGAGCGTCTGGCGGAAGCGGGTTTCCTCGCGCAGCAGCGTTTCCTCAATGAGGGGCTGGGCACGGATGAGTTCCGGGAAGGCCGCGCCCATCTCGCCGCTCAGGCCGCCGACGAGACGGTGCATCAGAGGCTCGGCAGCACCGAGCAGATGGGCATGGCGCATGGCGCGGCGCATGATCCGGCGCAGCACATAGCCGCGCCCTTCATTGGCGGGCAGAACGCCGTCGGCAATGAGGAAGCCCGCCGAACGCAAGTGATCGGCAATGACGCGATGGCTGGCCGCCTGCTCGCCTGTAGCGGACGTCTTGGTCAGCGCGGCGGAGAGATCGATGAGGGCGCGGAACTGATCGGTATCGAAGACGCTGTGGACGCCCTGAATGACCGTGGCGGCACGCTCGAGACCCATGCCCGTGTCGATGGACGGTCGCGGCAGATCGCCGACGATTTCGCCGCCCAACTGCTCGAACTGCATGAAGACGAGGTTCCAGATTTCGACGAAGCGATCGCCATCCTCATCCGGCGAGCCGGGAGGGCCACCGGGAACGGAAGGACCGTGATCGTAGAAGATTTCCGAACAGGGGCCGCACGGGCCATCATCGCCCATCGACCAGAAATTGTCCTTGGTGGCGATGCGGACAATGCGATCGTCGGGCAGGCCGGCGATCTTCTTCCAGTAGCCGAATGCCTCGTCATCGGTGTGGTAGACGGTGACGAGCAGCCGATCCTTGGCGAGGCCGAGTTCGCGCGTGACGAAGGTCCAGGCCAGCTCGATGGCGCGTTCCTTGAAATAATCGCCGAACGAGAAATTGCCGAGCATCTCGAAAAAGGTGAGATGCCGGGCGGTATAGCCGACATTGTCGAGATCATTATGCTTGCCGCCAGCACGGACGCATTTCTGCGAGGAGGTCGCGGTCTTGTAAGGCCGGCTCTCAAGCCCGGTGAACACGTTCTTGAACGGCACCATGCCGGCGTTCACGAACATGAGCGTGGGATCGTTGTTCGGCACCAGCGGCGCGGAAGGCACGATCTGATGACCATTGGCCCCGAAATAATCGAGGAACGCGCGGCGGATATCGTTGGTCGACGTCATGAACGAGCGATTAGGGGAAGCCGGTGCCGTCGACAAGCGGTGAGTGCACGGAAAATCGCGACCAAAATGCGACGGCCGACGGCCGGATCATCTCGCACAGGCGACGTCACAGCGCTCCACATCGCAGTCGGGAGGAAACAGGCGGCGGTGGCCTGACCGCACCGAAGAACGATCAAGCCACCCGCCATGCTCAACCCTCGTCAGCCTCATCCTTGTCAGGGCCGGTCATCATGCCCTCGGCGACGACTTCGGTCCGGGCGCGAATAACGCGCTCGAGCTTGTCCATCATCTCCGGATTTTCCTTGAGGAAGGTCTTGGAGTTCTCACGCCCCTGCCCGATCCGCACCGAATCATAGGAGAACCAGGCGCCCGACTTCTCGACCACACCGGCCTTGACGCCAAGATCGAGAATCTCGCCGACCTTGGAAATGCCCTCGCCATACATGATGTCGAACTCGACCTGCTTGAAGGGCGGCGCGACCTTGTTCTTCACCACCTTCACGCGCGTGGCGTTGCCGACGATATCGTCGCGATCCTTGATCTGCCCGGTGCGACGAATGTCGAGGCGGACGGACGCGTAGAATTTAAGGGCATTGCCGCCCGTGGTCGTCTCGGGGTTGCCGTACATGACGCCGATCTTCATGCGCAGCTGGTTGATGAAGATGACCATGCAGCGCGAGCGGCTGATCGAGCCGGTGAGCTTGCGCAGCGACTGGGACATGAGGCGGGCCTGCAGTCCGACATGGCTGTCGCCCATCTCGCCCTCGATTTCCGCACGCGGCACCAGCGCTGCGACCGAATCGACCACCAGCACATCGATGGCGTTGGAACGGACCAGCGTGTCGGTAATTTCGAGCGCCTGCTCGCCGGTATCCGGCTGGGAGACGATCAGCTCATCGATGTTCACGCCCAGCTTGCGGGCATAGACCGGATCGAGCGCGTGCTCGGCATCGATGAAGGCGGCTGTACCGCCGGTCTTCTGCGCCTCGGCAATGACATGGAGCGCCAATGTGGTCTTGCCCGAGCTTTCCGGACCGTAAATCTCGATAACGCGGCCACGCGGCAGGCCACCGACGCCGAGCGCGATATCAAGGCCAAGGCTGCCGGTCGAAATCGCCTCGACCTGCATCGCCTCCTTGGAGCCCAGCTTCATGGCCGAGCCCTTGCCGAATGCGCGGTCGATCTGCGCCAGTGCTGCTTCGAGTGCCTTTTGCCGTTCCATGGTTCCCACGTTCTTCTCGCCGTCAATTAGCTTCAAGCTCGCCGTCATGTGCCTGCTCCCCATGGAAGTCAAATCCTCGTGATGTGAAAGTCACAAAGGACCATGTATCCTATTTGTTCTTATGGAACAAGAGGAGAACAACAAGGTTTGTCCAGAGAGTTCGGCTGGTTCGTCGATGGCGCTTTATGCAACCTGGCGAGAATCATCCACGGGATCGGCTGGCACCGGAGCATCAGCCGGCGCGACCAGGGGCGCACCGTCTTCGCCCGAGGCGACAAGGGGACGGCGCAGGTCGATTCGCTGACCGGGCGGGATACAGCGGGTCGCGGCGCTGAGCTTCTCCACGGGCGCCTCGGCTTCCTCTGCAGGCGCGTCGGCAGCCTGCGCGCGGATGCTGAGATCCGCCGACCAGAGCCGCCGCACGATGGCGCCAGCCACGGCGAGCGCGGAGGGACGCTGCGCATTCACGTTCATGCCGTTGGTGAAGAGCGAGACGATGAGCCGATCGCGGATCTCCTCGGAATGGAAATCGAACACGATGCCGATCCGGCGCGCGGAATAGCGCACGAAGCCGCGCAGGATGCCGACATCAGGCAATACGATCTGCACGCGATCACCCACCGCAAAGCTGCTCGGCGCATCGAGCTGGAGGCCGATGCCGGAAATGGAGATGTCGCCGCGCGAGCAAGAGAGCATCTGGCCATCTTCGCCAATCAGCGTGACCGTCTGGCGCAGATCGAAACGTTCCTCCCCGCGCACGCGCGGCTTCTCGAGGCACATCATTGCCACGAGCAGCAGCATGAGCATGTTGAAGGCGAGCCAGAAGGCGACGACTGGCAGCAACCCATCCTGCGTGATGATGCGGTAATCGGGCAGCATGTTGATGCCGAGGCTCGCGAGGCTTGCCGCCATGAGGACGAGCGAGGCAAACAGCACATAATCGCCCGGCCCGCGCTTGCCGCCCTTGGAACCGGAGCCCTTGGGCGTCACCTTGAAGGTCAGGCCCTTGGGCGCGATCAGCGTCTTGAGGGCGGCGGGCAGGATGCGGAACGTCTGGAAGACCGACAGGATCTGCGCGGCGAGCGGATAATAGCGGCCCGGCGCGAGCATGCTGATGCCGCCCAGTAAGGCGACGATCATCGGCAGCAGGAAGAAGATGATGCCATCCAGATTAACGCCGACCATGGGCGCCAAGTTGAACAGGGCAAAGAGGATTGGCGCGAGGATGGTGAAAACCGATTGCAGGCCCTGCGTCACCCAGGCGGAGGGCAGGAACAGGAAGCGGTAGCGCAGCTTGAGGCCCCGGCCCAGCGGGCCATGGCTGAGATAGAGGATCTGGATAGCGCCCTGTGCCCAGCGCTGACGCTGGACGAAGAAGGCCGCCGTGCTCTCCGGCGCGAGGCCGTAAGCCAGCGGCTCGTTGAGGTAGCGGGTGATGTAGCCCTTGCGCAGGCTGGCCAGAGTGAGCAGCATGTCCTCGGTGATCGAGCCCTCCGGCAATCCGCCCCCGATCTCATCGAAGATAGACCGCCGCGTTACCGAATTGGAGCCGCAGCAGAAGGAGGCATCCCAGCCGTCACGGCCCGGCATGATCGCCTCGAAGAAGAAGCGCTGATCATCCGGCATGGCCTGCTGCAGGCCAAGATTGGTCTGCATGGGATCGTGATTGTAGAAGCTGTGCGGGATCTGCACGATCCCGATCTTCTCATTCTCGAAGAAGCCCATGGTGCGGACCAGGAAGTCCTTCTGCGGCACGAAATCGGCGTCGAAAACCGCGACGAACGGCGCGCTCGTCTGCGTCAGGCCATGATTGATGTTACCGGCCTTGGCGCCCTTGTTATCCGGGCGATTGATGTAGCCCGCGCCCTTGGCGATGCACATATCGCGCACCCAGGGACGGCGACCGTCATCGAGAACCCAGACGCGCGCATCGGGCCAGTCCATGGCGAGGCAACCGAGAATGGTCTTCTCCAGCACCTCGCGCGGCTCGTTGTAGGTGGCGATGAAGACATCGACAGGTGGGAGCAGTTCGGCATTTTCAGCCCATTGCGCCCGCAGCCGCGCTTCCCCGGCGTCAGCTTCGGCCGAACGGTTGGTGGGGCGCGAGAGAATCGCGAGGAGAATGCTCGCGTCGAAGAGCGCAAGCACTTCCACAACCAGACAGGTGACCGGCCACCACAGCTCGCCGAACGTGCCGTCCCACGGAATGGTGTGGACGACGCGCCAGTACAGATAATTCGCGATGGCAATAGCGATCGTCGTGACGATGCCGAGACGCGAGCGCCAGATGCCGCCGAACACGACGAAAGCGCCCAGCACGAGCGCCAGCGAAGTCCAGGGCGCTGTGAAAGCGACGTCGAGCATGCGACTTAAAGACTGCGGCTGAACCGCACCTCTGCCAGGCGACCGACATCGCATTTGCGCGCTGCATCGACCTTCCCCGGCAATTGCTCAGGCAGTGCGACATCGACGATGATCTCGCGCGCTTCCGGCAAGGAGTATGTCGATGCAGCCAGCAGACCTTCCTGCCGTCGGCCAGCGGCACCCGTGATGGCAAGTACTTTGCCTTCCATCCACTGATCGGCACCGATCATGCGAATTTTCGCGGGCGCTCCGGCGTGAATGACTTCCGCCTTGCGCTCGGGCAACGCCACCTGAACGAAGCGGCGGCGGCAATCCACCAGGTCGACGACCGGCTCCCCAGCCCGGATGGACGTGCCGGAACTGGCCGTTGCGGCCCAGACCAGTGTGCCGGCGGGCGCGACATAATTGGCGCGCGCCTGCGCATCCTTCAGCCGGAGCTGGGTCTGGGTATATTCGGCGTTGGCGTCCGTAAGCATCTTCTCGATAGCCTGCCGCTGCAACACGACGCGGTCTGCCTGCTGAACGGCATAGGGTGCATCGTTATAGCTGTCGCCAAGGAAGACCCCTGATTGCGCAGCGCCACGGGCGATGCCGATGGACTGAATCTTTGCGCCCAGCCCGCTGCACTCACTATCCTTGGCGGCCAGCACGGCAGTGGCCTTTTCCACGCCCGCCGCCGACATGAAGCCCTGTTCGGAGAGTTGACGCGCGCGCGCCAGGCTGGCCTGCATTTCGGCGCGCTCGGCCCGACACCCGGCGAGTGCCGCGCTTGCAGCTGACTGGTCCTCGGCAAGGCGCGCCGTGGTGGCATTGGAGAATACGGCAGCGCGGCGTCCAAGCCGGACCTCCTGCGCGGTCAATTCATCGAGTTGCCGCTTGGCCAGATCGATCTGAGCCAGTGCGATCTCCGCCCGCGCCCTCAGTTCGGCGACTTCGCCAGTGTCCTGGGACAGATCAAGCAGGTGGATCGACGTCGGCTTGGCAAAATATTCGCCGTCGGCAGGAAGCGCGGCAACCGTGCCGTCCGCAGCCGCAGTAAGGCGAATGATGGGGGCGTTGACGGCTGCCTGCGTCGACACGTCATTGAAGACATAAGGTGCAAAACCGATAGCGCCGGTGCTCAGCAAGGCGACCGCCAAGGCGATGCGGGTACTGCGTGCGCGCAGGATTGTTTCTACTCGGCTCATTTTGGTCCACCACCCTGGAATACGGGCGTCTGCCTGCGCCCATCGATCAAGGCGTTAGCAGCGACGTGGTTACGATATGGTTAGCCGCTCCCCCGCTGAGGCTCAGGTAAGTTCAGGCTGCCCCGTCGGTTGAGGGTGCATCCCGCTGCGCGGTCGCCAACACATCGCGCGCGGCCTCGGCGAGCTGCGACACCGAAAATGGCTTGGGCAGAAACGCGACATTGGCAATGTCGATCGACTTACGAAGCTGCTCCTCCGCATAGCCGGACATGAACAGCACCGGTATGTCCGGATGGGCTTCGCGGACCGTGCGAACCATCGTTGGCCCGTCCATACCGGGCATGACCACATCCGAGATCAGCAGATCGACTTTCCCGACCTCCGCCAGACGAGCAAGCCCCTGCTCTCCATCCGATGCGGTGATGACGGTATAGCCCTGCCGTGTGAGCGCGCGCTCTGCCACGTTGCGCACCATATCCTCGTCCTCGACGAGCAGGATCGTGCCGGTGCCCCATGTCTCGCTCGGCTGAGCCTTGCGGGGCGCGGCCAGCGAGGGCTGATCCTCGGCCGTGACGGCGTGGACCGGCAGATAGATGTTGAACGTGGTCCCCTCGCCCGGACTTGATTCCGGGAAGATGAACCCATTCGACTGCTTGACGATTCCGTAGACCGTGGAAAGCCCCAGCCCAGTGCCCTTGCCCACCGACTTGGTGGTGAAAAAGGGCTCGAAGATCTTGCCAAGCAGCTCCAGCGGAATGCCGGTGCCGGTATCGCCGATGCTGAGGCCGGTATAGTCGCCAATCGGCATGATCTCGTTCTTCATCTCGCGCACGTCGGCTGCGGAGACGGGGAAGGTGCGAATCGTTACCGTGCCGCCATCGGGCATGGCATCGCGGGCATTCACGACCAGATTGACGATCACCTGTTCGAGCTGACCGGGGTCGGCGCGAACATGGCCGAGATTGCGGCCATGGAAGACCTCCAGCTTGATATTCTCGCCGAGCAGGCGCTTGAGCAGGCTGGACACTTCCGACACCACATCGGGCAGCTGCAACACTTGTGGGCGCAGGGTCTGCTGGCGGGAAAAGGCGAGCAGCTGGCGGGTCAGCGAAGCCGCGCGATTGGAATTGGCCTTGATTTGCTGAATATCGTCATAATCGCTGTCGCCAGGCGTGTGCCGCATCAACATGAGATCGCAATGGCCGATGATTGCGGTGAGAATGTTGTTGAAGTCGTGGGCGACGCCGCCGGCGAGCTGACCCACGGCCTGCATCTTGGTCTGCTGCGCGACTTGCCGCTTGAGGCGCGATTCCTCGCTATTGTCCTTGAGGCTGAGGAGAACGGCGGCCTCGCCCAATCCGCGCACACCAGCGACGCTGAGCGAGACCGGTTCGTCCGGGGTGCCGCACAGACGGATCTGCATGTCGCCCGACATCTGCGGACCGTTGGCGAAACGCCGGATCGTATCGGCCACCGCTGCCCGATCCTCGACAACAACGAGATCGCCCGGATAGCTCGGCTTCTCACCCGGCGGGATGCCGGCTGCCCGGCCGAACGCCTTGTTGAAAAACAGCAATCGCCCATCGCGATCCGCCATGCCAAGGCCGAACGGCAAGAGCGAAAGCAGCGCCTCCACATAAGCAAGGCTGGAAATGCCTTCCACGGACGCGACGGCATCGTCCATCATGACGAGCACAAGCTGGCCCGCAGGATCGTCGGGGCGCAGCGGCACCTGGATCATGCGGATAGGGACAGACTGCTTTTCTTCCTGCGCGAAGAAGATGCGTCCTTCTTCATCGACACGCATATAGCCGGTGAAATCGCGCCCATGAATGTTGCTGTCAGCGCGCCCCGTCGCGCGCAGGATAAAGGCGGGATTGGCGGCGCGAATCCGCCCTTCGCTGCCAATCATCACGCACATGATTCCGGCATCGGACAGGCGCTGCCCGGCCTCTCCCGCCATGATGCGCACATAATCATCGACAATGCTGGCCTGCTGGACGCTCGCGAAGCGCCAGAGCAGATAATCATCGACCCGGCCGGTGCGGATCACATCGACATCAAGCTGCAGACTGCCGCGCATGATGCCGCGAACATGTGTCTCCCCGTCCCGCCAGGCGGACTTGCCGCCCTCGGCAAGCCGTTCCTGATCACTGGCGGAAATCTTGATTTCCGAGGGCGGGGGATAACCGGGAAACCACTCGCCATATTGGTCATTCGCACAGACCATCCGGCCGGTACGGTCTGTGATCGCGATTGCCAACCCGGCCGAGTTTGCCGCTGCGCGGGTCAACGTCCAGTCCGGATCGACCGGCGAATGAACAGCGACTGGCGCGACGGCGCGATGCGTAAACCAGGCCAGCGCCGCAACCGCCAGCACGGTCACGCCAAAAACGCCAGCAATGGTCACATCGCCAAGCAGCCACAAAATTGGCGTACCGGCCAGCAAAGCGACCAAAGCGACGAGCAGGAAGACGGGGAAACGCTGTTGATCCGACGCCAGGTTGAGCAAATCGCCATGGCGCGCGCTCGAACCCGCGCCGTTCACGAGGCTTGTCCCCCGATCGCACTCAGATCGGCAGCGTTCGTGCGGTTTTCCTCAGCAAGCCGTCCCGATTTGCGAGACCGCCATTTCCGCGCCATCCGGCTCCGCCAGAGCCACGAAGAAATCAGATAGCCGATTGCCGCCGCAACGACCGACACGATCGTCAGGCCGAACAACAAGGTCGGCGCGGTGGAGGAAAACAGCCAGGCAGCCCATTCGGTCAATCCGGCACCTTCGTGAATCAGCGCCATGACCTGAGTCATGTCCCCAGAACGGCCAAGCATGCTGGCGCCCACATAATAAGAGGCTGCCAGGATGAAGGGCGTCGTCGCGGGATTTGAAAGAAACGTCATGGCAGCGGCGAGCGGTACATTCGCCCGGAATGGCAACGCAAGCAGCGCGGCGCCTGCAATCTGCAAACCGGGAATCAACAGGAAGATCCCCACCAGCAACCCGAGCGCAACGCCGCGCGGAACCGATCTGCGCGTGAACCGCCACAACTCGGGCGCCAGCACGCGATGAGCAACAGGTTTGACGAAGCGATTTTCCGCCAGACTGTCCCGGCTGGGCATGGACGCCCGGAACGCTCTGACAAGGCGGCTTTTGGGCATCAGCCGCGCTCTCTCATGATGCGGCCCTGCTCCCGCTTCCAGTCGCGCTCCTTCTCGGTGTCGCGCTTGTCACGGACGTTCTTGCCCTTTGCCAGCGCCAACTCGACCTTCGCCTTGCCGCGCTCGTTGAAATAAACGCTGAGCGGCACGAGAGTCATGCCCTGCCGCGCGACGGCGCCATGCAGCTTGGAAATCTCACGCTCCCGCAAAAGCAGCTTACGGGGGCGCTTGGGCTCATGATTGAAGCGGTTGCCGTGGCTGAACTCGGGAATATTGCTGTTGATCAGCCAGATTTCCTCGTCCTTCACCTCGGCATAGCTTTCGGTGATCGAGCCGTCGCCAAAGCGAAGCGACTTTACCTCGGTTCCGCGCAGGACAATGCCGGCCTCATACACGTCCTCGATCGAATAATCGAAGCGGGCGCGCCGGTTTTCGGCCACGGTCTTGACCTTGTTGAACGTCTCGGGGCGCGGGCGGGCCATTGGTATCTTTCTGGTAATTCAGCGCTCATTTAGGGACTGTGCGGGGCCTAAACCAGCCCTGCAATCTCAAGAGCACGGTCCACCGTCGCACGTGAGGCACCTGAGGGCCAGGTTATTGGCAGGCGCAACTCGCACGGCATGTCCGGCCGGACCCGTGAAAGCGCATATTTGACCGGACCGGGTGAAGAATCGGTGAAAAGCGCGTCATGGAGTGGATAGAGCCGGTCCTGCAGGGCCAGCGCATCCTTCCAGCGCCCCTCAAGGCAGGCATTCTGGAAATCGGCGCACAGGCGGGGCGCGACATTCGCGCTCACCGAAATGCAGCCCCGACCGCCCATGGCATTGAAGGCCAGCGCCGTTTCGTCATTGCCGGAAAGCTGGCACCAGTCCGCTCCGCAGGCAAGGCGCTGGGCAGTGACGCGGCCAAGATTGCCGGTTGCATCCTTGAGCCCGACAATGCTGGGGAATTCCTCGACCAGACGGTGCAGCACGGGCACGCCGATATCAACAACCGAGCGCCCGGGAATGTTGTAAATCACCATCGGAAGATCGCAGCGCGACGCCAGATAGGCGAAGTGCTGATAGAGACCTTCCTGGCTCGGCCGGTTGTAATAAGGCGCGACGACCAGCGCGGCATCGGCGCCCGCGGCCTGCGCTGCGAACATATGCTCGAGGGCAATGCGCGTATCGTTCGAGCCGGCGCCGGCGATCACGGGGACGCGGCCCGCTGCCTGCTCGACGCAGATCCGCACGACGCGGTTATGCTCCTCGATGGTCATCGTCGCGCTCTCGCCGGTCGTTCCGCACGGCACGAGCGCGCTTGATCCCTGCTCAATCTGCCAGTCCACGAACCGGCGAAATGCCTCTTCATCCAGCCGGTCATTGCGAAACGGGGTGATCAGTGCCGGAATCGAGCCGGAAAACATATGAAAAAACTCCTTCAAAGCGCGCGCTCGGACAGGCATATTGGGGCAAATGCACGCGCCCGTTCACCGTTCGATCATCGAGGCTCTGCCATAATGCTTCCCATGGGAAAAGACCTTCGCTTATCCGCCCTCGTTCTCGTGGCCACCATGGCCTCGGCAGCGACCACCGCGTCCGCACCGCAGACCGCGCCCAACGTCACCTGGCAAGCGGTGCAGGAGCGCCTTGCCGCCAGCGCCAATGATGAGACACGCACCCGCGATGCCATTGAAAACTGGCGCAGGATTGCATCAAGCGATAGCCATGATTTTTCGGTCTACGCTGGCTTCCTGACTGCGAACCCGGGCTGGCCGGAAGAGTCCAAGCTACGTACCTATGCCGAGCGGCGGGTCGATGCGGATGTGAACGAGCCTGCCGTCATCCTCGCTTTTTTTGAGAAGTTCCCCGCCCGCACCGCTCAGGGCAAGGCGATCCACGCACTGACTCTTGCGCGCATGGGCAGGCAGGATGCGGCTCGCGCCATGGCCCGCGAGGCCTGGGCGTCGGGCGCGATGGACAGCAAGTGGGAAGACCGGCTGCGGGCGCAGTTCGCCTCCGCCTTCACGCCCGATGATCATCTGCGCCGGGCGGATGCAGCGCTTTGGCAGCGTCGGCCTGAGGTCGCGGAGCGGGTGCTGGCATTGGTGCCGGTCACGCGTCAGGCAGTGGTTTCCGCGCGCATCGCATTCCAGCGCAAGTCACCCGATGCCGCGACTCTCATGGGGCCAGCCGATCCTGTCGGCGCGATGGACGCAGGCTATCTGGCCGACAAGGCGCGCTGGCTCACCGACAGTGGCAACAGCATGGCTGCCCGCACGCTGCTCGCCAACCGACCGGCACTGATGCAGCAGCCAAGCGACGCCGAAGAATGGTACGAAGTGCTGCTGGCGCACGCCCGCGCCGCCGAGAACGACAATCAGCTCACCACCGCCTACGCCATCGCCTCCAAGGTCGATGACGCTTTTCCGGCAGGCACGGACATTAGTGCGCAATCGCTTGGCGTGCGCGATGACTATACCAGCCTCACATGGCTGGCCGGAACTGTCGCGCTCAACAAGCTGAACCGGCCGGCTGATGCCGAAGGGATGTTCGACCGCTATGCCAAAGGGGCGCGCTCGGGGCAGACCAGCTCCAAGGGGCATTATTGGGCCGGTCGTGCGGCTCTGGCCGCCAATCGCCAAGAGGCGGCGAACGCGCATTTCGAAAAGGCCGGCAGCTATCCCGAACAATATTATGGGCAGCTCGCGCTCGAACGCTTGAAACGCCCCGTAACACCTGAGGCGCTCGCGAGCGCGACCGTGCAACCCAGCGCGACCGAGCGGGCCGCCTTCATGGCGCGCCCTGTGGTTCGCGCCGCAAGCCTGCTCGGGCGCAATGGCCAGTGGCGCGACCAATCGCTGTTCATCCGCGCGATCGCCGACAATGCCAAGACCGATATGGAATTTGCCCTTGCCGGCGAATTGGCGCACACGCTTGGCCGGCCCGATCTGGGTGTGATGGCGGCCCGCAGCGCCGGTCGCAATGGCCTGAGCTCGGCGACCGACTACAGCTTCCCCCGCATGAACGTGCCGCTCAGCGAGCGCTCCAACTGGACGATGATCCATGCGATCACGCGGCAGGAAAGCCAGTTTGACCGCGCCGTCGTGTCCCACGCCAATGCCCATGGCCTGATGCAGCTTCTCCCCTCCACTGCACGGGAAGTCGCCGGGAAGATCGGGATGAGCTTCAACCAGAGCTCTCTTTACGACCCGAACTACAATGTTCAGCTCGGCAGCGCCTATTTCCAGCAGCTGCTGCGCTATTATCGTGGCAGCTATCCGCTCGCTATCGCCGCCTATAATGGCGGCATGGGCCGGGTGAACCGCTGGCTGCAAACCAATGGCGACCCGCGCGAACCGGGTGTCGATATGGTCCAGTGGATCGAGGATATTCCCATTTTCGAAACACGGAACTATGTGCAGCGCGTGCTGGAAAATGCTGTGGTCTATGATCTGATGAGCCCGGTCCAGCGCACTGCATCGACGGCGCCGCTCAGCCGCTATCTCGGCAAATCACCGCCGGGATAAGCCGCGGCACCTGCACCTTCATCAACACAAAACAGAATAGAGACCATGACTGAAAGAGAAACGAGCGCGCCTCCGGTTTCAACGGGAGAGGAAGCCGGGGATGGCGACGAAAAGCGCGGAACCAAGACATTCTGGGCCGGTGTCGGAATCGGATCGGCAGCCCTTGTGGCCGCGCTGATGTATGCCAGCAAGCGGCCGAAACGCCGGGGCAGATGAGCGCATCGCTCCGCCCCAATTACATTACGCCTGCCGGGTTCGCCGCGCTTCGCTCTGAATATGATCAGCTTCTCGGCGAGGAACGGCCGAGGATCGTCGAGATCGTCAGCTGGGCCGCCGGCAATGGCGACCGCAGCGAGAATGGCGACTACCTCTATGGTCGCAAGCGCATGCGCGAGATCGACCGACGGCTCAAATGGCTGGCGCAGCGCATGAAGCTGGCGAAGATCGTGGAGCCGGCGCAGCAACCGGACAAGAGCCGCGTGTTCTTCGGTGCGACGGTGACGATCGCCGACGAGGAGGATCATCAGCGCAGCGTCACCATCGTTGGCAATGACGAGGCAGATGCAAGCGAATCACGCATTGGCTGGGATACGCCGCTGGCGCGTGCGCTGCGTGGCGCAACGGTCGGCGATCTGCGGCGCGTGGAATTGCCTGGGGGAAGCAAGGAATGGGAAATCGTGACAATCAGCTATCCGGAGTGACGATCCGTCCTGCCGTTCTGCTCCTGTCCCTGCTGGCTGGAGCAGCGCCTGCTCTGGCGGCTGACTGCCCGACCGGCGTCTTCATCGCCACGGCTGGCCCGGATACAGCGTCCGCGCTGGAAATCGACCCGAGCGGGCAGTTCCGCTACATGTTCAGCGAAGGTGCGGTGGATGAAGCGGCAGAGGGCCGCTGGCAGTGTGTCGAGGGCGCTCTGCTTCTCTCCACGCAGCCAAGGCCGAAGCCTCCCGAGTTCCATCTCGCCGACATCACCGACAGCGCTGAAGCACCTTTCTCATTGCTGGTGACCTGGCCGGATGGACAAGGCATTCCAGCCGTCGATTTCAAACTCAGTTTCGACGATGGCGAAACGATCTCCGATTATACCCAGAGCGACGGCTGGTCGTACGATCTGGGCGGGAGAAGACCACGGTCCGTGCAGGTGTTCGAGCCATTCTTCGGCACCATATCGCCGGTGATTCCGCTCCCCGACCGCGATCATATCCGCGTGAACATCGTCCTGACGCCAAACGACATGGGCGTTGCCGATTTTCAGGAGACGCGCGTGACAAACGAAGATGGCCGGCTGATCCTCCATTGGCGCGACCGGGCCATTCCCTACGCAGCCTCACGCGATGACTGAACCCATTATCAGGCCTGCCACCACAGCGGACTGGCCCGGCATTTGGCGGGTTATTGAACCGATCATCCGCGAGGGCGTAACCTACCCCCTCCCCCGCGACCTCGATGAAGCCCGCGCGCGCGACTACTGGCACGCCGCTGACAAGCAGGTGTTCGTTGCCGTCGATGACGATGCGGGCATCATCGGCAGCTACACCTTGCGACCGAACTCTACCGGCCCGGCGGCGCATGTCGCCAATGCCGGCTATATCGTACGGCCAGACCAGCGCGGCCGGGGCATTGCACAAGCGCTATGCCGTCACTCGCTGCGCACCGCGCATAGGCAGGGCTTTCGGGCCATGCAGTTCAATCTGGTGATCGCCACCAACGAGCGGGCGGTGCGGCTCTGGCAGCATATGGGATTTCACGTCGTCGGGCCGCTTCCCGGCGCGTTCCACCATCCCAAGCACGGCTATGTCGATGCCCTCGTCATGTATCGCAGTCTTGAGGATCAGGGCTGAACCGCTTCATTCCTCCGGCTGCCTCATTCCTCCGGTTGATAACCAAATGCCTGATGCGCGAGTTCGACAACTGCCGGATCGGCATCCGGCATGTCCATGGGGACATGCTTTTCCAGCCTGTCGGCGATGTAGGTGAGCGCATCGATTCGCGCTGACTTGCGATCATTGCCATCGACGACCCGCCAGGGCGCGAGCTTCGTGTCGGTCTTGGCAAACATGTCCTCGATTGCCTCGATATAAGCCTCGCGCCTGGCGCGGTTGCGATAATCCTCGGTGCCGGTCTTCCAGCGCTTGAACGGATCGTCGAGCCGCTGGGCGAGCTGCTTGTCCTGTTCCTTCTGCGTGATGTGGACGAACAGCTTCACGATGGCGGTGCCGCTCTCCACCTGCTGCGCCTCGAACTCGTTGATCTCGTCATAGCCCCGCTTCCACTCCTTCTTTGAGCAGAAGCCCTCGACCCGCTCGACCAGCACGCGACCATACCAGCTGCGATCATAAATCGAGATGTGCTTATCTGCTGGCAGCTTGGTCCAGAATCGCCACAGGAAATGGCGGCCGAGTTCCTCGGGCGTCGGGGCGGCGATGGGCCAGACCTGAAAGTAGCGCGGATCGAGCAGTGACGTCATGCGCTTGATGATGCCGCCTTTGCCGGCGGCATCCCAGCCCTCCAGCATCACCACGCTGCGGCGTTTGTGGACGATGTGCGCGACCTGGATCTTCTCCAGCCGCTTCTGGAGCTTGCGCAGCGCCTCATCGAAATCGCCCTCGAAATCGGGGCCTTTTTCATAGTCGGAGAGTTTGATGGTCATGGCCGCACCCTATCGCGCGGCCAGCCAATGTCGAGGCCTCAGCCCTTTTGCGGCTCGACGACGCGGATGTGCAGCTCGCGCAACTGCTTGAGTTCCGCCGGTGAAGGCGCGCCCATCAGCAGGTCCTCGGCGCGCTGGTTCATCGGGAACAGCGTGATCTCGCGCAGGTTCACTGCCCCGCAGAGCAGCATCACGATGCGGTCCACGCCGGCGGCCATGCCACCATGCGGCGGTGCGCCATATTGGAAAGCGCGGTAGAGGCCGCCGAAGCGATCCTCAACGTCCTGCTTGCTCAGGCCCACCTTCTCGAAGGCCTTGACCATCAGCTCGGGCGACTGGTTACGGATGGAGCCGGACGCAATCTCGAAGCCATTGCAGACCATGTCGTACTGGAACGCCTTGATCGACAGCGGATCAGGGCCGTCCAGCGCCTCCATCCCGCCTTGCGGCATCGAGAACGGGTTGTGGGCAAAGTCGAGGCTCTTCGCATCCTCGTCATATTCGTAGAACGGGAAGTCCACGATCCAGCAGAGGTCGAACCGGTCCTTGTCGATGAGGTCAAGCTGTTCGCCAACGCGGATACGGGCGAGGCCGGCGAGCTTGGCCGCCTGCGCTTCCTTGCCGGCGGCGAAGAACACACCGTCATTGGGGCCAAGGCCGAGCGCCTCAATCAGTTTCGCGGTCGCCTCCGGCCCGTGGTTCTTGGCGATGGGGCCGCCCGGCTCGCCATCCTTGATGTTGATATAGCCAAGGCCCGAGAAACCTTCCGAGCGCGCCCAGTTGTTCATCTCATCGAAGAACTTGCGGCTGCCGGCGCCAGCGCCCGGCGCGGGGATCGCGCGGATGACGCCGCCGCTCTCGACAATGCTCGCGAAGATGCCAAAGCCCGAGCCGACGAAATGATCGGTCACATCGGTGATGATGATCGGGTTGCGCAGGTCCGGCTTGTCCGAGCCATATTTCAGCATCGCTTCGGCATAGGGAATACGCGGGAAGCTGCCGGCCGGGGTGACCGGCTTGCCGTCCGCAAATGCCTCGAACACCTGTGCGATGACCGGCTCCATCGTGTTCCAGACATCTTCCTGCGTGACGAAGCTCATTTCCAGATCGAGCTGGTAGAACTCGCCCGGCAGGCGGTCAGCACGGGGATCTTCGTCGCGGAAGCAGGGCGCGATCTGGAAATAGCGATCGAACCCCGCGACCATCAGGAGCTGCTTGTACTGCTGCGGCGCCTGCGGCAGCGCGTAGAACTTGCCCGCATGTATGCGGCTGGGAACGAGGAAGTCGCGCGCGCCCTCCGGCGACGAAGCGGTGAGGATGGGCGTCGAATATTCGGTGAATCCCGCGCCTTCCATGCGGCGGCGCATGTCGGAGATGATCTTGGTGCGCTTGACGATATTGGCGTGCAACGTCTCGCGGCGCAGATCGAGGAAGCGATAGCGCAGGCGGATATCCTCGGGATACTCCTGCTCGCCGGCGACGGGCAGCGGCAGTTCCTGCGCTGCGGAGAGGACGACCGCATCGGCAGCGCGCACTTCGATCTCGCCGGTCGGCAGGTTCGGGTTCACGGCTTCCTTGGCGCGCGCCACGACCTTGCCCGTGATGGTGACGACGCTCTCGGCCTTCAGGCTTTCGATCACGTCGAACACAGGGCCGCTGACTTCCGTGACGATCTGCACCATCCCGTAGTGATCGCGCAGATCGATGAACACCAGATCGCCATGATCGCGCTTGCGGTGGACCCAGCCGGACAGCCGGACAGTCTCGCCGGCATGGGCGGCGCGGAGCTCCCCGCAGGTGTGCGTGCGATAGGCGTGCATGGTCTTACGGCCTTTTATTTTCACGCGCCTCATTGCGAGGGCGCCAATTGGATGACAAAGACGACTTATGGGGGGACGTGGTGATGCGCTTGCGCGTATCGCCGGCCCCCGATCCGAGGACCGGCCAATAATAAGATCACCTGCCATATGCAAATCCATCCCTTAATCACTGACAGCAGTTCTCTCGCCGCCCTGTGCGCGCGACTGGCCAAGGCCGACTTCGTCGCCGTGGACACCGAGTTCATGCGCGAGAACACCTATTGGCCGGAGCTGTGCCTTTTCCAGATCTCCGACGGGAAGGAAGCTGCGGCGATCGACCCCAAGGCGCCGGGACTCGACATGACGCCACTGCTCGACCTGCTGGTCGACAATGAGGACGTGCTCAAGGTCTTCCATGCCGGCGGGCAGGACATCGAAATCGTCTTCAACCTGACCGGCAAGACGCCGCATCCGCTCTTCGACACCCAGATCGCGAGCATGGCACTGAGTCAGGGCGAGCAGATCGGCTACAGCAACTTGGTCGACAGCTGGCTCGGCATCCACCTCGACAAGGGCGCGCGGTTCACGGACTGGGCACGGCGCCCGCTGGACAAGCGCCAGATCGACTATGCGATCGGCGACGTGACGCATCTCGCGGCCATCTTTCCGATGATGCTGGAGGAGCTGCGCAAGACCGGTCGCGGTGTATGGCTGAATCAGGAGATGGAGCGGCTGGCCGACCCCTCCAACTACGAGGTTGAACCTGGCGACGCATGGAAGCGCGTGCGCATCTCCAGCCGCAAGGCCGATGTGCTCGGCCGCCTCAAGGCGCTGGCCGGCTGGCGCGAGACCGAGGCAAAGGACAAGAACCTGCCGCGCGGGCGCATCGTCAAGGATGAGACACTGGCCGACATTGCTTCCCACCCGCCGCGCAAGCAGGAGGATCTGGGCAAGGTGCGCGGGCTTTCGGCGAGCTGGAAAGGCAATGACATCGGCGCGCGGCTGATGAGCGCGCTGGAGGGCGCCGCTCCCCTTTCCCGCGAGGAAATGCCCGAGCGCGATCCCGCCCGGCCCGGCCTCGGCAAGGAAGGCGCGCTGGTCGCCGATCTGCTCAAGCTGCTGCTCAAGATCCGATCGCGCGAGATCAACGTCGCTTCGCGACTGCTCGCCCGGGCAGACGATCTGGAGATGCTCGCTGCAGGCGTGCGCAAGGGCCTGCCGATCCTGGAAGGCTGGCGCTTCGAGCAGTTCGGGCAGGATGCGCTGGACCTCGTGGAAGGGCGGATGGCCTTTGCGGTGCGGGACGGCAAGCTGCTGATGACCCGGACGGAAAAGCTGGACGACGCGGCGGACTGATTTGCCTGCCCGATGACCGCCTCGGGCCAATGTGCTAGGCTGGGCTTTTCGGATGAAAGGCCCCTTCCCCATGCGCATCATCGCTCCCCTTCTCGCCCTCACCCTGCTGCCGGCCTGCGCGACGACCAGCATGGGTGAACCACCTCTGGCAGGTGGCGGAACCTGCTCGGCCGAGGGTTTGCAAAGCGCGGTCGGGAAAAGGGCGACGGCGGCGCTAGGGGCGGAATTGTTGGCGCAGTCAGGTGCTCGGACGTTGCGCTGGGGACCGCCCCGCTCGGCGATGACGATGGACTATCGCGAGGACCGGCTGAACGTCAGCTATGATGACGACATGGTCATCGAGCGGGTGAACTGCGGGTAATCGGCGCCGGTTAAACGAGCCTGGCCCGCAGGCGCCAAGGACTCCCGCCTGCGAAGGACCACAAGTCGTGGGCTTTACCCCTCAAGCGTCCAGCAGATAGCCCATGTTCAAGGCCTGGCCGAGCTGACGCAGGCGGCGGTCGATGGATTCGCCGGCGAGAGCGGCGTGTTCGGGCTCGAGGCGCAGAATGACGGTGCCGTCCTTCACGTCCAGCGAGGAACCTTCCAGCGGCCCCTCGGCGCCGCCGGAGAGACGCTGACAAAGGCGAATGGCAAGGCCCCACTGAATCGCACGACGCAGCAGCGGCTCGGGCGCGAGGCCGGCAAGTAGCTGCGGAATGTTGGTGCCCCCGCCGAAATTGGCATGCAGAGCTTGTCCGAGCGCGGCGCGCTCTGCGGCATCCACGCCAACCCAATTGCCCTGCAAGGCAAACTCCATGCCCCGCTCGGCGCGAAACTCGGGATTGGCACGCCAGCCGACATCCGCAAGCAGGCAGGCGGCAAAACGGATGCGCGCCCATTCCGGCGGATCATCGCGGAACAGCGGCGCGATCCAGCCACTGATCTTGTCACCATGACCGACGAAACGCCCCTGCGCTTCCCCCTCGACACGTGCGGCGACGAGCAGCGGATCCTGCCGCGCCATTTCGGGGGGCAGGCTCTCATACAGCAGACCTTCACGCAGCCCGAAGGCGGAGACGGTGAGATGCGAGGACTTGAGTCGCTCGACGACGGCACAGAGCAGATGCGCGGCATCAGGGAGCGTCGGGAAACGCGCGCTGCTGACGCCAATGCTCTTGAAATCCGCCTTCTGGGCCGTCTCCAGCCATTTGAGCAGCTCGGCCGGGCGATCCGGCGTCATCTCATAATGATGGAGGATGGGCAGCGAATAGCTGGTGAGATGCATGTCCAGCCGCGCCAGCGCGCGCCAACTCCCGCCGATGAGATAGAAAGGCAGGCCCTGCTCGATATCGCTCAACCCCTGCGCGCGCAGCAGGCGATCCAGATGCTGGAACAATGCCTTGCGTCCGCGCGCGCGCACGTCCGCGATGCGGAAAATGCCGAGCGGCAGGGAAATGGGCTTCTCCACGCCCTCGGGTCGCACGCGCACCAGCTCAAGGCTGCCGCCGCCCAGATCGCCCATGATGCCATCGGCCCGCGGCATGCCGGAGAGGAGGCCACGGCCTGACGCCAGCCCCTCCTCCTCCCCGCTCAGCACACGCACTTCCAAGCCGATCTCGGCGGCGCGCTCAATGAACTCATCACGATTCGCAGCATCCCGCACGGCGGCCGTGGCGACACAGGTCACCTGATCGACTTCCATCTCCACGCACAGGCGCGCGAAACGCTCCAGCGTCGCGAGGCCGCGCTCCATGGCCTCCGCGCCGATCCGCCCGGTGCTGCCCATATCCTTGCCGAGACCGGCCAGCACCTTCTCGTTGAACAGCACGAAAGGGATGCGCCGAGGGCCATCATAGACGACCAGACGCACACTGTTCGAGCCGATGTCGATAATGGCCGTGCGGCGGAAATGCGGCCCATTGAGCGTCGCCTTCATCGGGCGGCGAGCCATGCGATCAAGCAATGTCATGCCACGGGCTCCCCCTCAATCGCGTTCGGGCAGTGACAGCTTGGGCACTGCCCGCGCCGAGCGCCGCGCCGCGCCGCGACCGGAGAGGGACGGATTGGTCATGAAATAGTGATGCAAGTTGAACGGTTTCTTCCCCGGTTTGAGGCGCGTATAGCTGCCATCACTGCGCAGTTCCCAACTCTGCTCGTCATCCAGCAGATTGGCCACCAGCACCTGATCGAGAATCTGGTCGTGAACGGTCGGGTTCTCGACCGGCAGCATATATTCAACGCGCCGATCGAAGTTCCGCGGCATCCAGTCAGCCGAGCTGATGAACACTCTGGCGCCATTGTTTGGCAGCGCCTTGCCATTGCCGAAGGCCCAGATGCGGCTGTGCTCCAAAAACCGCCCGATCACGGACTTGACCGTGATGTTGTCCGACATGCCGGGTACGCCGGGGCGCAGGCAGCAAATGCCACGAATGATCAGAACCACCTTCACCCCGGCATTGCTGGCGGCATAAAGCTGCTCGATGATCGCAGGATCGACGAGACTGTTCATCTTTGCCCAGATGCTGCCGGGACGACCAGCGCGGGCATGCTCGATCTCCGCCTCAATCAACGCGGCGAGCTTGTCTCGCATGTACAGCGGCGAGAGCGTGATCAGCTCCATATGCTGCGGCTCGACATAGCCGGTGATGTAGTTGAACACGGCAGCGGCATCGCGCCCGGCACGCGGATCGGCCGTGAAGAATGAGATATCCGTGTAAATCCGTGCCGTGACCGGATGATAATTGCCCGTGCCGAAATGGCAGTAGGTGCGGAAGCCATTGCCTTCCCGCCGGACGACCATGGAAATCTTGGCGTGCGTCTTCCACTCGATGAAACCATAGACGACCTGCACGCCCGCGCGCTCCAGCTGGGCTGCCCAGAGCAGGTTCTGCTCCTCATCGAAGCGCGCTTTCAGCTCGACCACGGCGGTAACGGACTTGCCTGCCTCCGCAGCATCGATGAGGGCGCGGATGATCGCGCTCTGCTTGCCGGCGCGGTAGAGCGTCTGCTTGATCGCCACCACATCGGGATCGTCGGCGGCCTGCTTGAGGAAGGCGATGACGACATCGAAGCTCTCATAGGGGTGATGGACAACGATATCCTTGGCGCGAATCGCGGCAAAGCAATCGCCGCCATATTCGCGAACCCGCTCAGGGAAGCGCGGCGCATAGGCCGGGAATTTGAGGTCCGGCCGGTCTTCCTCGACCACCTCGGCCAGATCGCCAATGCCCATGAAACCATCGATATCGACGGTCATCGCCTCGTGGCCCTGCATCATCGTCTGCAGCTTGGCTTCCACTGGTTCAGCCACGCCACTCTCGATCTCCACGCGAATGATGCGGCCGCGGCGGCGCTGCTTGATGGCGCTGCGATAATAGCGGACGAGATCTTCGGCCTCTTCCTCGATCTCGATGTCACTATCGCGCAGGATACGGAAAAGGCCGCTGTCGCGCACGGTGAAGCCCGGGAAGAGCAGCGCCGAATAACGCCGTACCAGCGCCTCGATGGCAATATAGCGCGCGGTCTTGCCAGGCACGCGAATGAAGCGCGGGAGGGTGGCAGGCAGAATGACCAGCTCCTGCAGCACTTCCTTGTCCGACTCCCGCAGCAGATCGAAGAACAGGCTGAGGCCCTTATTCGGGATGAACGGGAACGGGTGCGCCGGGTCCAGCGCCTGAGGCGTCAGAATCGGGAAAATCTGCTCCATGAAATGCTGGCGCATCCAGCTTTCCGCGCGCGCTTCCACCGGCTCGGGGCCGATGACGCTGATCTGCGCGCCGCGCAGAGCGGCATGGAGATCGTGCCAGACCGCCTGCTGGGCGGACATCAACGCTTCGGCGCGATCCCCGATGGCCTCTAGCTGCTGAGCAGGCGTCAGACCATCGACAGAGCGCATCTCCACGCCCTGAAGCTGCTGACCCTTGAGGCCCGCGACGCGGACCATGAAGAATTCATCGAGATTGCTGCCCGAGATGGAGAGGAAGCGCAGTCGCTCAAGCAACGGGTGTGCGGGATTGCAAGCTTCCTCCAGCACGCGCTGGTTGAAATTGAGCCAGGATAGTTCCCGGTTGAAATAGCGCGCCTCGCTTCCGGCGCCCGCGCCTGAGATCGACTGGATGGGATCGGCTTCAGACACGGTCAGTTGTTTCCCTCATGCGGTGCAGGCTCGTCGACCCCGTCTAGCATAGCATTGTTACGGAGCGCTTGCCGCGCCAGCGCGACCGAAAGCTTCTGTCCACGCGCAAGTGACAGGGCATTGAGTTCGGCCAGAACGGCATCGATGGCGGCATAGCATCGCTCTGTGCGACGGGCGAGAAAATCCGGGAGATCCGGTGCGAAAGCGGAGCCTGCACGCTCCAACCCGTGAGTGAGGAGCGCCGCGCTGACAGCTTCATCTGGCGGGAGAATGCGCGCTATGGCAGCCGTGGCAAGGCGGGTGCGCAGATCAGGCAGTGCAATGGACCAGACCGGCGGCGCTTGCTCGGCGATGAGGAGCAGCGGACGGCCTGTGTCGCGGGCGTCGTTCCACAAGTGGAACAGCTGCTCCTCGGCAGCCTGATCCGCATCATCAACCAGCAGTCCGCCACTTTCCCGCAGGAACACTTCTCCAATGAGCGACCGGCCGGAGCGACGCGCACCGATCAGCAGGGTGCAGGGCGAAGGCCAAAGCTGCCAGTCCCGCACCAGAGCGAGCGCATCGGCATTGGCGGAGTGGACCAGCAGACTTTCCGCTCCGCCATGCCGCGACCAGCCGATGGGCAGCGGCAGCTGGCTCATTGCCCGCCGCCTCCTCCGCCCGGTGGCGGAGATGACGGCGCCGGGCCAGCGCGACGGGCAATCCGCAAGGTGGTGCCTGAGACGTTCACCGTGAAGCCACGCGCCTCCAGCTGAGCGCGGAGCTGCTCGACCGTGCCGCCGAAGCCGACCTGCATCACAGAGGTGCCGCCCAGCGCAAGGCTCGACGTCGCCGCGGCACTGACGCCGGGGATGCCACGGAGCAGGCTCTGCGTTTCGGTGACCGAGGCGACCGTGGGCGTCTCAACCTGAATACTGAACGTCGCCGCCCCGGCATCATCGGCAGGCAGGACGCCGAGAATCGCCTCAAGACCGACGGCATTCTCGATTTCGACGGCATTGACCGGCTCCTCGATCACCAGCGAGGGATCGGGCCGCAGCGTGCCGTCCGCCAGCGCACCAGCATAAAGCTGATCCATCCGAGCGACAGCATCACTCATCATCTTGGGCAATTGGGCGGGATTGGCGGCGCGCAGCGTGAAATCTGCGATATAGCTGTTGTCCGGGCCATAGCGGGCGGTGAAATGGCCCGTGATCGGCCCGCCGGGCCAGCTCCGCTCGATCCGGGCAATCGGCATGATCACATCCGCCGCGCCATAGAGATCGAGCAGCACGCGCCACCAGTTGCGCCCGCGCCGCCCGAGCTGGCCGGCATTGAGCAGCAGCGGATCGGGACCATCCCCGGCAGTCCGGACATAATCGATGGGGCTGTCCGCCGTGCGGAACTCGGCCCAAGCCTTCTGCCAAGGCGTGGGCCGCTCAAACGTCATCGGCACGCCACCATCCCACAGCACCGGAATCACCAGCAAGGGCGGCGAACGGCGAATCTGGCCGGAGACGCCGAGCGCCTGGCCGGCGCGGGCGCGATCGAACATCACCGCCAGCGTTGCGATATAGCGATTGGGGCCGATCTGCTCCTGCTGCACTTCGATGCCCGAGACGAGGCCATCGAGCACGCTGTCCGACAGGCCGGGGCCGTTTCCGCCATTGGTGCGCTTCCACAGCGATTGCCAGGCAAGGCGCTGAGCGAGGCGCCAGCCGGTCGCGCGGGCCGCATCGGGATTGGGGCCGGCGACATCGACGCGAATATCCTTCACCTCGAAATCGCCTTGCGAGGCGAGCGGGGCAATGCCGCGTTCCCCCTCGATCTGCGCAATGAGCACGGCCGCAAATGCCGCCAGAACCAGCGCAAAGATGAGATGAATGGGCCGCAAAGATGGCAAAGAGAGCGTCACGGCGCCCTTTTGGCGGCATTGCTCTGGAAAACCAAGCGCGATTTGGTAAGGGCCAGTGATGGATTCCAAGCATGATCAGCCCAAGGGCTACACCTATGCGCAGGCTGGCGTGGACATTGCCGCCGGAAATGCGCTCGTTCGCGCCATTGCTCCCCTCGCGCGCGCCACACGGCGACCGGGCGCGGATGCGGACCTCGGTGGATTCGGGGGCTTCTTCGATCTGAAGGCGGCGGGGTTCAACGATCCGCTGCTGGTGGCCGCCAATGACGGCGTGGGCACCAAGCTCAAGCTGGCCATCGACAGCGGCAAGCATGACACGGTTGGGATCGATCTGGTCGCCATGTGCGCCAACGACCTCATCGTGCAGGGCGCCGAGCCATTGTTCTTCCTCGATTATTTCGCCACGGGGCGTCTCGACAATGGCGTGGCCGAGCGCGTGATCGCGGGCATTGCCGAGGGGTGCAAGCAGGCGGGTTGCGCGCTGATCGGCGGCGAGACGGCGGAAATGCCGGGCATGTATGCCGATGGCGATTATGATCTCGCCGGCTTCTGCGTGGGCGCGGTGGAGCGCGATGAAGTGCTCACTGCGGACAAGGTAGCGGATGGCGACGTGATTCTCGGGCTTGCCTCATCGGGCGTGCACTCAAATGGCTATTCGCTGGTGCGCCGACTGGCGGCGGACAAGGGCTGGAAGCTCGACCGCCCAGCCCTGTTCGATCAGGACGTGCTGCTGATCGACGCGCTGATGGCACCGACGCGGATTTATGTGAAGCCGCTGCTGCCGCTGGTCCGCCAGGGGCTAGTCCATGCCATGGCGCATATCACCGGCGGCGGACTGCTGGAGAACATCCCGCGAATCCTGCCCACCGGGCTGCATGCGCACATCGATGCCGACCTCTGGGCGCAGCCGCGGCTGATGGCCTTCCTGCAGGCGCAGGGCAATATCGAGCCGGGCGAAATGGCGCGGACCTTCAATTGCGGGATCGGCATGGCTGTGGTGGTTGCGCCGGGCGATGTCGAGGCGGTGAGTGCGGCGCTTACGGACGCGGGAGAGACGGTGCATCGCATCGGCGAGATTCGCTCGGGCGAAAAGGGCTGCACGGTGCGCGGATCGCAGGAGACCTGGTGCGCGAAGGCGGACTGGGACGCTACGCACAACGCCTGAGAACTGTTCGGGCTGAGCTTGCCGAAACCTTCCTTCTTCAAAGGAGAAGGACAGCCCTTCGACAAGCTCAGGGCGAACGGCATGTTATTTGTCGGAGGAACCTATGGCCAAGGCCAAAGTCGCAGTGATGCTCTCCGGCACGGGGACGACGATGACGTCGCTTCTCTATGCCTCGCGGCTGCCCGATTGCCCCTATGAGATCGTGCTCGTCGCCTCCAACAAGCCTGAGGCGCGCGGGCTGACCGTTGCGGCGGCCGAGGGCGTGCCGACCTTCGCGCACAGCCACAAGGGGATGAGCCGCGAGGCGCATGAGGCGATCATGCAGGACGCGCTGCTGGCCTCCGGCGCGGATTATGTCGCCCTGTGCGGCTATATGCGCATCCTGACGGCAGAGTTCGTGGCGCAGTGGGCCGGGCGGATGCTCAATACGCACCCCTCCCTGCTGCCCAAATACAAGGGCCTCGATACGCACCAGCGCGCGATCGACGCTGGCGACAGCCATGGCGGCTGCACGGTGCATCTGGTGACGTCCGAACTGGATGACGGGCCGGTGCTCGGGCAGATCCCGGTCGCCATCCTGCCCAAAGACAGTCCCGAGACGCTGGCGCAGCGGGTACTCTATGCGGAGTACCAACTCTATCCGCGCATGCTTGCCGATTATGTGGGGCGTGAGATGGACCCGGACTGGATCGTCGCGCGCGTCGGTGAGCTGGCGCTGGCACTGCCCGAAACCGATGCGCGCAGTTCGCACGGAGCGCCGGGCTGGCGCGTGGGCGGCGAGAAGTCCGGCAAGTTCTTCGCCTATGTCTCGGTGCGCCATCATGGCGAGGACGCCGTGGCGCTGTTGGTCAAGACATCCGGCGCGGACGAGATGGCCGCGCTGATCGAGGCCGACCCGGTCATCTATTATCGCCCGGCCTATTATGGCGCGAGCGGCTGGATCGCCATCCGGCTCGACCGGCCCGGCGTGGACTGGGGCCATGTGCGCGACTGGCTGGAGAAGAGCTGGCGCGCGGTGGCGCCCAAGCGGCTGACGAAGCTGCTGGAAATTGCGGATCAGTTCTGAGGTTTGGCCTCCGCAGCTCGATTAAAGGCACTTCGTCACCCCGGACTTGCTCCGGGGTTCAACTGCCTTTGTCCGGTGCATTAGCTGAGGCGCGCCCGCAGAAGGAAAAAGCTGGACCCCGGATCAAAGTCCGGGGTGACGTCGTTTGGTTGGGCTCGCTTGGTGCTCCTGTCCAGTGGACGGAGAGACGCCTGCCCCGACCTGAAGAGCGGCCTGACCTTCAAAGCGCGCATGCGTGCTCACCCGCACCCCGCATCTTGACCAAGCAGGCATATAGCCATAGGGGGTATCCCTATGTCACACTTATTGGAAATCAATCCGCAGCTTCTCGCGCGTGTTCGCCGGATCGGCGGTCAGGTCGGCGCGGTGGAGCGGGCACTGGAGTCGGATAAGAGCTGCACCGAGATTCTGCATCTCGTTGCGGCGGTGCGCGGGGCCGTGAACGGGCTGCTCGACGAAATCATCGCCGAGCATCTCGAAGCGCATGTCGCGCGGCCGGGGCTCAGCGATGAGGAGCGCCAGCAAGGCGCGGACGAACTGCTGGCGGTGATCCGCCGCTATGCGAAATAGGCCCGCCGATGCGCACGCTCGATATTGACGGCCTGACGCCGAGCCACGATTTCCTCGGCGCCTCCCATGACGACAATGCCCGGCGCACGCGCTGGGTGATCCTGCTCACGGTCGTGGCGATGATCGGCGAGATCATTGCCGGCTACTGGACGGGATCGATGGCGCTGCTGGCCGACGGCTTCCACATGGCCACCCATGCCGGCGCCCTCTCCATCGCGGCTTTCGCTTATGCCTATGCGCGCAAACATGCGCACAACCCGGCCTACAGCTTCGGGACGGGCAAGGTGGGCGATCTGGCGGGCTTTGCCTCGGCCATGGCTCTAGGCTTGGTGGCATTGGCGATTGCGAGCGAATCGGCGGTGCGGCTGTTCCAGCCGACGCAGGTGGCGTTCAGCGAGGCGACCGTCGTGGCGGTGATCGGCCTGCTGGTGAACATCGCCAGCGCCTTGCTGCTGATGGGTGGCGCGCATGGGCATGGGCATGATCACGGGCATCATGACGACCATCATCGCCATGATCACCCGCACGGCCACGACAACAATCTGCGCTCGGCCTATTTCCATGTGCTCGCCGATGCACTGACCTCCGTTCTTGCGATCGGCGCGCTGCTGACCGGGCGCTATCTCGGCTGGGTCTGGATGGACCCGCTGATGGGCATTGTCGGCGCGCTGGTCATTGCGCGCTGGGCCTGGGGCCTGATGCGCGACACCTCCGCCATGCTGCTCGACCGCAGCGACGAAGCGCTCGCGGACAAGGTGCGGGCGCTGGTGGAAGCCGGGGGCGATGCGCGGGTGGCTGATCTGCACGTCTGGCGCGTGGGACCGCAGGCACATGCCGCGATCGTGAGCGCCGTCGCGCAACCGGGCGTGACTGGCGAGAGCCTGCGCGTGCGAATCACAGGGGAGTGCCGGCTGGCACATCTGACGGTCGAGGTGCGGTAGCCATGCCCAGCGGACTTCACCCTGCGCAATGCTCCCCTGGAAGGAAGCGGGACCCCGCGTCGAGCCAGGGGCGACGGTGAAGGAACGTTAGTCCGGCTTGCGACCAGTGCGTTGAGCCAAGCGTTATCCAGCCCGCCCGCTCAGCGGAAATTGTCGGCGTACGCCTGGATTTTCAGCGTCTTGGGCGGCGTTCTGACAATGTGATAGGCGATGCCGTAGCGGTCCGCATAGGCGCGCGCGGCGGCTTCGTCGGGGAAACTGAGCTTGACCTGCTCCAGCGTGTCGCCCGAGCCGGCCCAGCCCATCAGCGGATCGGGCTTCTTGGCTTCTGCCGGGGCGAACTCCAGCATCCAGGTGCCGGTGCGGGCCCGGCCGGACTGCATGGCGTTCTTGGGTATCTGGTAGATCCGGGCGGACATCGGTGCTTTCCCCATCGTGCTGAGCCCAACATGTGAGCGGATTTGCCGTCGCGCAAAGGGGGTGGGGCTGTCAAGATGATTGGGCAGCTGAGGCTGCCCACACCTGACCGTTCGTGTCGAGCGAAGTCGAGACACCCAAGCACCGCTCTGCCGTGTCTCGACTTCGCTCGACACGAACGGGAGGGAGCAAACCGGCGATGGCGCAAGTCGGGAGATCGCGCTCATCGGCGTGCATCGGCCCTCTTCGTGCGCAGGGTGGCGCTGGCAGCGGCGGGATCGTCGGGCCAGGGGTGTTTGGGATAGCGGCCGCGCATTTCCTTGGCGACATCGGCCCAGCTGCCTTTCCAGAAGGCGGGGAGATCCCGCGTAGTCTGGATCGGGCGGCCGGCCGGCGAGGTGAGCGAGAGGACGAGTGGGATGCGCTCGCGGCCGATCACCGGATGCTCGGAGAGGCCGAACAGCGCCTGCACGCGCAGCTCCACCGTCGGGCCGGCGGGCGCTTCATAATCGATGGCGTGGGTGCTGCCGGCGGGGCTGCGGAACTCGGCGGGGGCCAGCGCCTCGATACGCTGGGTCGCGTCCCAGCCGAAGCGCTGGGTGAGCAGATTGTGGAGCGCGCCACCATCGATGGCCGAGAAGCGGCGGGCATTAGCCGGTAGCAGCATTTCCAGCCAGTCCTCGACATCGGCAAGCAGTGCCGCATCGCCGATTTCGTCGCCCACGCCGGCAAAGGCGGCGCGCGTGCGCAGCGCCTGCGCGGCCTTGCCCCAAGGGAGCAGACCTAGTCCCTCGCTGCGCAACGCCTGGGCAAGGGCGGCGACGATGGCGGTGCGATCAGGCGCATCGTCCGGGCCGCTGGCGAGGCGGATGGCGCCCAGACGCCGCTCGCGCAGGGCCTCGACCCCGCCCAAATCCTTGCGCCAGCGCACATTGCGACGGTCGGCGATGCGATGGGCGGCAGCGGTCATGACGTCATCCTGGCTCACCGCCAGTGCGGAGAGGATGCGCGCGCCGGCGGCGCTGCCCTGAATCTCGCCGACCGCCAGCCAGTCGGCGCGGGCGAGCGGATCGGCGGGATCGAGCCGGAAACCGCGACCGCCGGCGCTGATCCATTGCTCGCCGCCGGCATCGCGGCGGCGGGCGATCCGGTCCGGAAAGGCGCGCATGAGGCAGCGGCCCAGCGCGGCATCGTCCACGGGTCCGCGCGCCGGGCCGGGCTCGACCAGCGAAAGCCAGCGCCGGGCAAGACCGCGGGCGGCTTCGGCACGCTGGCCGCGCTCGCGCTGCCAGAGCGCGTGGCGGCGGGCAAGATCGGCAGACGGCCCGCCAAGGCCCCGCTCGGTGAGCAGCACGGCGAGATCGGCAGCGGCGGCGCCCTCCCCCGCCTGCGCCGAGGCAATGAGCATATGGGCGAGGAGCGGTTCCAGCGGCAGATCGGAGACGGCGCGGCCATGCGGCGTGGCGCGGCCCTCTCCGTCGAGCGCGCCCAACGCCACGAGGCGGCGGCGGGCTTCGCTGACCGACGCGGCTGGCGGCGGATCGAGCCAGCGCAGGCTGGCGGGATCGGTCACGCCCCAGACGGCGCAATCGAGCAGGAGGCCGGTCAGATCGCTCTCCAGAATCTCCGGCGGATCGAAGGGCGGCAGGCCGGCGGTGGCAGCGGCTCCCCACAGGCGATAGGCGACGCCCGGTGCCTGACGGCCGGCGCGGCCGGCGCGCTGGGTCACAGCGGCCTGGCTCGCCCGCTCGGTGACGAGGCGCGTGACGCCGGCGGCGAGATCGTGGCGCGGGCGGCGGGCAAGGCCGGAGTCGACGACGATGCGCACGCCATCGATGGTCAGGCTGGTCTCGGCAATGCTGGTGGCGAGAATGACCTTGCGGGTGCCGGGCGCGGCGGGACGCAGGGCGGCGCGCTGGGCGGCGGGGTCGAGCGAGCCGTGCAGGCGATGCAGCGCGATGTGCTCCGGTAGCCCGGCGAGGCGCTCGGCGGTGCGTTCGATCTCCCCGACACCGGGCAGAAACGCGAGCAGATCGCCCTCGCTTTCCTCGGCCAGAGCGCGGCGGATGGCGGCCGCCATGGCATCCTCGATGCGCAGCTCGGCGGCGCGGCCGATGTGGCGCAGATCGATGGGATGGCTGCGGCCGGCGCTCTCGATGACTGGGGCCGGGGCGCCGTCGCTGCCCATCAGCGCAGCGAAGCGGGCGCCGTCGAGCGTGGCGGACATGGCGAGCAGCCGCAGATCCTCCCGCAGCCCGGATTGCGCATCGAGCGCAAGAGCGAGGCCGAAATCGCCTTCCAGGCTGCGCTCATGCACTTCATCGAACAGCACGGCGGCGACGCCGGCCAGTTCGGGATCGGCCTGGATGCGGCGGCGGAAAATCCCCTCGGTCACGACAAGGATGCGCGTGCGAGCGGACTGGCGGCTCTCCAGCCGGGTCGCATAGCCAATCGTCTCGCCCGGCTTTTCGCCCGCCAGCTCCGCCATGCGCTCGGCCGCGGCACGGGCGGCAAGGCGGCGGGGCGAGAGCAGCCAGATCTGGCCGCCGGCCACCCATGGCTCGGCCAGCAATGCCGGCGCGACGCTGGTCGTCTTGCCCGCCCCCGGCGGCGCGACGAGCACGGCGCTGGAGTGCGCGCGCAAGGCGGCCAGCAGATCGGGCAGGACGGCGTGGATGGGGAGCGTGCTCACGGCCTACCGCTTATGCCGGGACGCGGCAGATGCCAACAGGGGGTGCAAAAGGATGCACGGCATGATGCTGTTCTGCGGCGCCGTCCAATCGGAACTTCTCTAACTTCACACGTGTGAGCAGTAGTAAGATATATCTTTGCCTCCGTTGCGCGGTATCGGGCGATGACGATGAGAAAGAGCCGACCGGAGCGTGACAGGGAATCGCAATGTAGGACAGCCCCTAGGGTCTTGACCGGGCTTCCCCCTGCCCTATCTCCGTACTCGCGAGGCCACGTCCTCCCCCTCTGGCCGAGGGTTTCAGGTCCGGGACGGCCCGGCGTAGCGATACGTCGGAGAACATCATGGCCTGGATTTTCCTGTTCGTTGCCGGATTGCTTGAAGTGGTCTGGGCGTTCTCGATGAAACAATCGGTGGGGTTCACTCGCCTCTGGCCGAGCGTGGGGACGCTTGCGGCGATGATACTCAGCTTCGGGCTGCTCGCCTCGGCCATGCGAACACTGCCGCTCGGCACGGCATATATGGTGTGGACGGGCATCGGCGCGGTCGGCGCCTTTGCGGTGGGGATCATCCTGCTCGGCGAGGCGGTGACCCCGGCGCGACTGGTGGCAGCCGGGCTGATCGTGAGCGGACTGGTGATGATGAAACTGGCGAGTTAGCGCGCTCGATCATCCTGCGGGACCAACATGGCAAATCAGCTGGCCTATGCGCCGTGACTCCGGAAAACCGGATGGCACTCAACTGGTCGTAAAGTTCCGTCCACTTTTGTACTTAACTATCAGAATTTAAAGCCCTTCATCGCGCCGTCTGAACGCCCCGCCTCTTTGCAACATAGAGGTATTGCTCTGTTAACCAATTGAAACCATGCATGGTCTCACTGAAGCGCGGGGCTTCAGAAAAACAAATCTCTAAGGGCCTTTTGCGCCTTTTTGGGGGTCGTCCAAGTGCTAGAACATGTCGCTTCCGCCTGCCCGGCGGAGACGCACGGCGCGCTGCTCTCAATGCGCCGTATCCCGTCCGTGTGCGGGCAGACTCAGCGGACCATCGATGTCCGTCTCGCCGATTGTGACGGCCTTCGCCGTGAGGCCAACGCGCTGATCAACCGCATGTATGCCTGGCGCGGCTATGGCGCCAACCATGTCCTCCCGGCCAATAACGACCATCAGGCAGTCTTTACTGCATCGATGGAAGACAAGGTGATCGCGACGCTTACGCTCACCGTGGACTCACCTACCGGCCTCTCGACCGACCAGACCTTCCGCGAGGAACTGGATACGTTGCGGCAGGCTCCAGGAACCAGCCTTTGCGAGCTGACCAAATTCGCCGTCGACCCGACGACGAAATCCCCCTCGGTCCTGGCCGGGCTTTTCCATGTGATCTTCATCTATGGCATGCAGCGGTTCGACTGCACCGATCTATTGATCGAGGTGCACCCCCGACATGTGCGCTATTACGAGGCGATGCTGGGCTTCGATTGCCTCGGCCCGGCAAAGGTGGACGAGTCCGTCTCCTGGTGGCCAAGTGACACGCCCGTGCAGCTCATGCGCCTCAAGGTGTCAGACATCGGCGAGCAGATCATCCGCTTCGCCGGACGCACGGACAAGATGGGGCGATCGCTCTACCCCTATTTCTTCTCGCAGGATGAAGAACAGGACGTGGCGATGCGGGTCGCCCGGCTTTGGAATGGGGAGAGCAGCCATAGCGAACCGCGCAGCCGTAGCGGCATGAGCGGCACATTCTGGCGCAGCGCCGCCTGAGCCGTCTTTCACGAACAAGACACGAAAAAGGGAGCGACGGCTGCACCGGTCGCTCCCTCATTCATCGCCACCATTAGCGACGACGCGCTTGGATCAGGCGAACTGAACCTGCGCATTGGCGCGACGCGAACGACGCATCGTGTAGCCCAGACCGCCAAAGCCCAGCAGCATCATCGCCCAGGTGGCCGGCTCGGGGATCGGTGCGCTGGGGGTGAAGGTCAGGTTGCCGCCGTAGGAACCCAGGCCTGCGGACGAACCGCTGATGATCAGCTCGTTGAGCTCACCAGCCATGATGGCGACGCCGGAAATTCCGGCAAACTCGACATCCGTGTTCTGACCGAAGATCGGAACCGTCTGACCGTTGATGGTCACGGACAGGAAATCAACGTCCGTCGTGAGGCCCGAAAGGCTGGTCGAGATCGAGCCACTGCCGAAGCCGTCGGCATCGACGATGAAGCGATAGATGTCCGTGAAGATGCCTTCACCGATGTCCGTGCGACCGATCGTTGCCGAAACTGCGCCCGTGATCGGCGGCGTGGTATCGCCAGCGGTGGTGAATTCCACGTCACCGGGGGTGAATTCGCAGTTCATCGCGACACAGGTTGCCGCCGATGCAGCGCCCGGCATGGCTGCTGCTGCTGTTGCCACTGCAACAAGCGAAAGTAGTTTCCTCATTCGAAGCTCCTTCATTCCGTTCATGTTTTGAGCTGGCTCATCATGCTGCTCCCACATCGCCTGAAAGGCTCGCAATCTGAGTAGATAATGAGGCGACCGCTCGAGTAGAGGAATACGCTCTGGTTAACGGAACATCAACGAATCTTTCAATAATTATCCATGTTTTTCAGTAGCTTATCGAAAGGTATAGATCTGCCGGGTTCCCAAAGTTCCCGGCGGCTCGCCGCTTATTTCGCACGCTCGGACCGGGAAAGCGGTCCGTTCATCGCAACGAAAAATTGTTCCAGCGAAAGACAAAAAAATTCGCACGTTGCAACGCAGCAACCTGTCTCGAAACTGGACGTGAAACTGCGGCCGACCGAGTCCGCCCCGTCGGAAATTCGGGTGATGATTCGATAGATGAGCCTGCGATCGAATGTCTGGCGGCGGCGAGGCAGAATGGACCTGGCGTAACGCGCTAACGGAAAATGCCCGCTGACCCTCTGCTAGCGACGAGCGGACAGGGTACTGCCCGCCGAGGCAAGCACGATGCACAGAATTGCGATCCACTGCACTGGCGCGAGCAGTTCCCCGAGGATGACATAAGCAGAGAAAGCTGCGACCGCCGGGGTCGCGCTGGCCAGAAGTCCGAAGACAGACGCCGGCAATCGACGCATTGCCGCCATCTCCAGCAAGCCGGGCAACGCGCTTGACAGAAGCGCGATCACAAGCCCGACACCCAGAATCCATGGCTCCAGCAACGCGGCACCGGCATGCATGATGCCAAGCGGCATGGCGATCACGGCAGCAACAAGCATGCCCCAGGCAACGGCATCACCGCCCAATACCAGGGACACGTGCTTGCCAGCCAGAATGTAGATCGCCCAGCACAGCCCGGACGCAAGCGCAAAGGCAACGCCGACCGGATCGAGCGCGTCCGCACCCTTTTGCGGCACGAGAAGCAGCAATCCCACCACAGTGACCGCCAGCCAGACAAAATCCCGCAGACGACGCGAACCGAGCAATGCCACAGCGAGCGGCCCGGTCACCTCAATTGCGATCGCGATGCCAATCGGTATCCGCAGGAACGCTTCGTAAATCAGCAGATTCATGAGCCCGAGCATGATGCCGTAGCACAGCAACCCCAACCGCAGCTCGCGTGGCACTGGCCGGCGCCATGGCCGCCGATACCCGAGAAGCAATGCGGCGGCGAAATTAAGGCGCAGGGCAGCGATACCGAAAGCACCGACAAGCGGAAACAACGTCTTCGCAAAGGATGCTCCGACCGTCGTTGAGATCATCGCCGCAAGCGCTGCAAGCACACCTGTGACAATGATCACCCGCTCAGTGGTGCCATGCACCGTCGTCATGACTTATCTCCGCCAGCCAGATCCAGCATCGAAAAGTCGTATGCGGGTCGCTCATATCATTGTTGCATATAATATTCTATGGAGGATTATAACAGGTAATTGTTGCATTATAATCCACACAGATTCCGCCCCCTACCGGAGCCTATGAGCGATGCCGATCCAGAGCACAGCAAAGCGGCTTGCCATGCGGCATAGGATTGAAGCGCAATTGCTCCAGAGCCGGTCGACATTCAGATGCTGATTAGCGGGAGCCGAAGACGCCTCAGGGCAAGACTGGCGGCCCATGCCGGCACAGACGGTAGCGCACCGGCCCATGTAAGCACGGCAAGCGTGAGCTGAGTGTCGATTGGAACAGTCGCCCATATGAGCGCATGATCGCCCGGTCACCCTATGCAGGGGCTTCTGCCGCGCCAGTCTTTGCGCAAGGGCTAGCTGAGAACAGCCGCGATTCAGTAAGCCCGTGCAATCGCGAACTCGACCGCCTCGACCAATGCCGACTTCGCCGCGCTGTTTCCATACATGCCGATGGCATCGATGGCGCGCTGGCCGTAGTGGCGGGCACGGGCCATGGTATCGTCGATGGCTCCGGTGGTGCGCAGAAGCTGCTGCGCGTGGGCGAGATTGGCATCCTCGCCGTGAAGGCCGGACATGGCCTCCTTCCAGAATTTGCGATCCGCTTCATCACCGCGCGCATAAGCGAGGATGACGGGCAGCGTGATCTTGCCGTCGCGGAAATCGTCGCCGGTGTCCTTGCCCATCGTGGCACCGTCCGAGACATAGTCGATGGCATCATCGACGAGCTGGAAGGCGATGCCGAGATTGCGGCCATAAGCGTCGAGCGCCAGTTCCTCGGCCTCCGGTCGTTCTGCGACGACGGCGGCGATGCGGCAGGCAGCGGCAAAGAGTGCGGCGGTCTTGGCGCCGATGATATCCAGATACTGGTCCTCATCCGTCTCGACGCGGCGCTGGGCGATGAGCTGATTGACCTCACCTTCCGCAATCACGGCAGAGGCATGGGACAGGATCTTCAGCACCTTCAGGCTGCCATCCTCGACCATCAGTTCGAAGGATCGACTGAACAGGAAATCGCCGACCAGCACAGAGGCATTGTTGCCCCAGATCATGTTGGCGGTCTGCTTGCCGCGCCGCATCGCACTGCCGTCCACCACATCGTCATGCAGCAGGGTGGCGGTATGGATGAACTCGACCGTGGCTGCGAGCTTGTGATGGCGCGTACCGGCATAATCGAGCAGCCGCGCGCAGGCGAGCGTGAGCATGGGCCGCATGCGCTTGCCACCGCCAGCAATGAGATGACCCGCCAATTCCGGGATCAGTGGGATGCGCGACTGCATGCGCGCAAGGATGACTTCGTTGACGCGGTTCATGTCCTCCGCGACGAGGCTCATCATCGGCTGGAGGGACGGCGCGCCCTGGCGGGGCAAGTGGTGAATGGTGGCGCTCATGGCCGGTGCTCTGACCAGATGCCGACGCTTTGGCAAGCGCTTTGGCAAGCAAATTGGCTTGCCTTGTGCGCCAAGAGCGGCAAGTGATGCGGCGCTGCGGGCGCCGCCCCAGCGCCTCATTTGCGGAGTTCGCCGAGCTGGCACCCGCGCGGCAAGCCCAGGGAGAAGGCCGGGAATGGACGAAACGCTCAGGCGCTATCGCGAAAGCATCGACAATATCGACGCGGCGCTCGTCTTCATGCTGGCCGAGCGATTCAAGATCACCAAGGCTGTCGGTGAGCACAAGGCGCAATCCGCTCTCCCCCCTGCCGATCCGGACCGGGAGTCGCGGCAGATCGAGCGATTGCGCAGGCTGGCGGTGGACGCCAATCTCGACCCGGACTTCACCGAAAAGTTCCTGCGCTTCATCATCGATGAAGTGATCCGCCACCATGAACAGATGCAGGCGGCCGAGCAGAGCAACACGGAAGACTGAAGCACAGCAGTGCGTTGACGCAGAAAAAGCCGATAGCGCACAAGGCCTTATTCTGCTCAGAATAGTTGCGCCCGGCGGAAAACTGTCATTTTTTCGCTATCATTAACCGGCTGAAAACCTGCTCTGGACGATGAAGGGCCATGGGGCAGACTCATAGCCGGGTAATTCAGAACATTGCGAGCCAAGCGGCCCTGCCGCTGCTGGCCGGTCTTGCCTATTTCATCGTCTCCTATGCCACCATCACCTTCACGACGCGTGGCGGCACGGTCGCGCCGGTCTGGGCCGCCAATGCCCTGCTGCTCGCCGTCATCCTGACGCGTCCGCGCGCGCAGGCGCCGGCCATTCTTCTGGCGGGCATCATCGCGAATGCGCTCTCCGGCCTGCCCGCTGGCAACACCTTCTCCACAGCGCTGCTCTACGCGCTTGGCAATGGGCTGGAGGTGGCTGTCGCGGCGGCAGGCCTGATGTGGCGCAAGGACGGATCACGCGCCTTTTCCGACCCGGAAACCGTCCCCGATGTGCTCATCTGGGCCGGGCTTGTCGCGCCGGCAAGCAGTGCTTTTCTGGGCGGCTTGGCAGCGTGGCTGCACCATGCCCATACGCTGAGCGAGGCCTATGCCCGCTGGTTCCTGGCCGATGCGCTGGGGCTGCTGATCTTCACGCCGATCTTCCTTGCCCTCATCAATGGCGACCTGCGGCGCAGCCTTGCCGGCCAGGGACTGCGGCGCAAGCTGGAAATCGCCACACTGCTTGCGCTGACCGCCGGGGCCGCCACGCTGGCCTTCTTCTCGTCCGAGCCGATGCTTTTGCTGCTGGTCATCGTCCCAATGCTGCTGGTGGTGCTGCGTGGCGGCTGGATGAGCACCAAGATCGCACTGGCCATCGTCACGTTCATCGGCGGCGCAGCGATGATGGGCGGCTATGGTTCATCGGTGCTGCAGGGCAGCCATTCGGTCCTGCATCTCTATGGAATCCAGATCTTCATCGCCATGCTGATCGTGGTGCAAGTGCCGATCTCCGCCATGCTGGCGACGCGGCAAGCAACGATCGAGCGGATGCGCGAGAGCGAGCAATCCCTGCATCTGTTGGCCTCCCGCTCGCCGGTGCTGCTGCTGGCCTTCAATCTCGGCGGCATCTGCACGCGCGTGGTCGGGACGACGGAGTTACTGCTCGACCGCCCATTCGATGCGCTGGTCGGCGCCAGCTTTCCCGACATTTCCGAGGAAGGCCAATATGAGCTGATCCGCGCCCACAATGCGGCGCTGGAGGATGTGAGCGCCAGCCACACCGCCGAATTCCGCACCGTGAAGCTGCGCGATGCGTGGATGGAAGCAGTGTTCCGTGCGCATTTCGACGAAAGCGGGCGCTGCATCGGCACCATTGCGACCGTGCATGATGTGACCATGCGGAAGAAGCAGGAGCTCTGGCTCTCCCGCACCGCGACGACGGACAGCCTGACCGGGCTGCTCAACCGCGCCGGCTTCCATCAGCGGCTCGACCATGCGCTGCTCAAGGCCGAGCCGGGCACGCTCAGCCTCGCAGTGATCGACATCGACCGCTTCAAGCTGATCAACGACAATAGCGGGCACCAGGTTGGCGACACGGTGCTCAAGGAGATCGCCCGGCGCATATCGAGCCAGGTGCGCGCCAGCGATGCCGTAGGGCGCATGGGCGGCGACGAATTTGTCGTGCTGCTCGCGACATCCAATTGGGAGCGCGTGCAGGAAATCTGCGGCCGGATCGTCACGACCGTGAACAGCGAGCCAATCATCCTGCCATCGGGCAACAGCCTGCGCGCCGCGATTAGCTGTGGTGTGGCGCGCTACAGCCATGGGCAGAGCGCCGAAGCGTTCATCCACGAAGCCGATACCGCGCTTTACCGAGCCAAACGCGGCGGGCGCAATCAGGTGGTTGCTGCCTGAAAACGCCGATACTGGCGCGCGAAACCGGCGACATTTTGTGACAATTTTTGCCTGCTGCGACAAAATCTGACGACAAGTACGCGCTATACCCCTGTTCATGGCGCTACCCCCCGGCGCCGATAGGTCAGGAATTCGACGATGAAACGCACCACCTCAATTGCCCTTGCCGGCATCGGCCTGTTGTCCCTCGGGACTATTGCCGTCGCCCAGACCGCGCCCGCAGCGCCCCAGCGCAGTGAAGCTCGCGCGCCGATGGACCGCGCGACGCTGGAGAAGCGCCTCGGCACCATGTTCGACGCCGCTGACGCCAATCGCGACGGCACCCTTACTGTCGAAGAGCGCAAGGCGCATCAGGCGCAGATGCGTGGCAAGATGCGTGAGCAGATCTTCTCGCGCCTCGACGCGAACAACGACGGCTCGATTTCCAAGGAAGAATTTGCTGCGCGCCCCGAACGCGGCGGCATGATGGCCGACGGAAAGCGCGAGCGCGGCCATGAAGGCAAGCGTCGCGGTCATGGTGGCCACGGCGGCATGCATGGCATGGGCGGCGGCATGATGATGCGGGGCGAACTTGCCCAGTATCGCGACAAGCCGATCCCCCGCGCCACCTTCGTGCAGGCGGGTCTTGCCGGCTTCGACCGCGTGGATGCCAATCGTGACGGCAAGATTTCCGGTGAGGAACGTCAGGCCGCCCGCAAGACGATGATGGAGCGCCGCAACGCAGAACAACGGCCCGCGCAAACGACCCCGGCGCGCTGAGGCCGACTGGCCGGTCCGGCAGGCGCACTCCCCGCCCCGCCGGGCCGGTCATTTCCTCTTCATCCCTCAGCCGCGCCGAACGCCCCCTGATGCGGCTGAGGGATGGACCTCAAGACACAAGCAAGGCAGAGACTTTTACGGTTCCCATTTCTGAAAGCGCATTGATGTCCGCTCGGCCCCATCTCCTCCTCGTCGATGACGAAGCCGCCATCCGCGAGCCGCTGGGGCAATATCTCCAGCGCGCGGGCTTTCGCGTGTCCGAAGCCGGCAATGCCGCCGACGCCCGCAAGATTCTCGCGGGAAGCGCGATCGAGCTGGTGGTATTGGACATCATGATGCCGGGCGAGGACGGCCTGAGTCTGTGCCGCTCGATCCGCGAACAGGGCGAACTGCCCGTGATCCTGCTCACCGCGCGCACCGAGGAAACCGACCGGATCGTCGGGCTTGAAATGGGCGCCGACGATTATGTCCTCAAGCCCTTCTCACCGCGCGAGCTGGTGGCGCGGATCAAGACGATCCTGCGCCGCGCCGGCAATGGCACCGCGCGCGAGACGCAAGCCAGCGCATCGCTCTATCGCTTCGAGGGCTGGACGTTGAGCGCAGACGACTGGACGCTGAGCGGCCCGGACGAAGTGGCGATACCGCTGAGTACAGCCGACTACCGGCTGCTCCACGCCTTTGTGACGCATCCACGGCAGGTACTGAGCCGCGATCAGTTGCTCGACCTGACGCAGGGACGCGAGGCGCACGCCTTCGATCGCTCGATCGACAACCAGATCAGCCGCCTGCGCCGCAAGCTGGAGGACGACGCCCGCTCGCCCACGCTCATCAAGACCGTCTGGGGCGGCGGCTACATGTTCGCGGCTGACGTGGCACGCGAATGACCGTGACGAAGCGCACCTTCACGGGCTGGTTGCGACCGAGGACGCTGGCGGGGCAGACCATATTGGTGGTCGCGGCCTCGCTGTTTGCCGTTCAGCTCATCGGCTTCGGTTTCTATTATGTGATGCAGCGCAATCAGTGGGTGACGATTGCGGCTGCGCCGGGCGTGATCCGCATTCTCGAAGCGCTCGATCAGCGCGATGACCCCACGCCCTTTCAGCGCGCTCGCGCGGCACGCGGCCTGGTGCTGAGTACAGCAGCGCCGCCGCAGGAGGGCACCGATACACCGCGCGTCGCGGAACGTGCCAACGAGCTGTTCCGTTCAGCCGGCCTCACGCCGATGGCCGTACGCGTGGCAATTGCGGAGGCTCGGCCAGGGCGCGACCGTCGCGAGCGCGCGCGCGACCTTCTGCCCTCCCCTAATCGCCGGGCGCCGCGGCTGCAGGTGCAGATGAGCGTGCAGCTTCGGGCTGACCGCTGGATCACCGTTTACACGCGCGCGGCGCCAGTCGCCCAGCCGATCCTGCGGCAGTTGGTCATGCAATCGCTGTTCCTCTATGGCATCGTGCTGATGCCGCTGGTCTGGTTTACCCGGCGTTTGGCGCGGCCGCTCCATGCACTCACACAAGCGACAGCGCGCGTTGGCACGCCGGAAGGCGCCGCTCCTGTCGTCGAGACCGGACCAGAGGACCTGCGCCGTCTCGCCGCCTCCTTCAACACCATGCAGGACCGCATCCGCTCCATGCTGGAGGAGAAGGACCATATGCTCGGCGCCATCGGCCATGACCTGCGCACGCCGCTCACGGCGCTGCGGGTGCGGGTGGAATCGGTGGCCGAGGGTGCCGACCGCGAGCGCATGATCGCCACCATCGAAGACATGCAGAAGATGCTGGACGACATCCTCTCGCTAGCACGGGTCGGACGGGACCGCGAGCCGCCTCAGCGCATGGACCTGGCCGCATTGGCCGATGCCGCCATCGACGACTTCGAGGATATGGGCGTGCCCGTCGAGCGCAGCGAAATGCCCCGCGCAATCGTGAACGTTCATCCCCGCGCGGTGCGGCGGGCGCTCTCCAATCTGATCGAGAACGCCGTGAAATACGGCGCCCGCGCGCACGTCTCACTGCGCATCGAAGGCCGCCGCGCCGTGCTGAGCGTGGCCGATGAAGGACCGGGCATTCCGGAGGACCGCATCGATGACATGCTGCAGCCCTTCACGCGCATGGAAGTCTCGCGCAGCCGCGATACCGGCGGCACCGGCCTCGGTCTCGCCATTGTGCGTGCGGTGGCCTCGGCAGAATCGGGGCGGCTGGAGTTGCGCAACCGGCCCGAGGGCGGGTTGGTCGCGGAGCTGAGTTTTCCGCTGGCTTGAGTAGAAAATGCCGTGCGGTTTGCGCGGACATCGCTTTGACAGGCCATCATCTCATAAACAGCTGGCGCTCGCGGCGTCGGTTGTCAGATGGGAGCGCTGTATATCCCGCTGCTCAGCCGGCGCCGGGCATCGCATCCCGGTCCGGCATCGCGGAGCCGAAGCGGGCGGAGAAATTGAGATACATGTGGAGCGCCCAAATCGCGACCAGCACCCATCCCAAAGCCCCGAAAACCCAGAATATTATGCTGTTCACCATGGAGACCAGGATGGTGATGATCAGGCTGTGAAAAAGGAAGCTGAAGATGCCGTGACGCTCGGTATGGCCATCACTGGTGACGGAAAGCGCCCAACGCCAGAAGAGATAATGCCCTACGCGCACGACCACATTCGGGTCGTCTGTCGCTTCACTCAGAGCACTTGAGACTTCCTCGCGGATAATGACCGTTCGCAGACGATAGGGGCCGAGGTCAATATAACTGCGCCTCGTCCAGCCATCCTTCCAGATGCCGCCGGATATGCTACCGATTGGCCCGGCGAATACCGTTTTCAGATACGGCGCCTTCTGTTTCCCGGTCCCCATGGGCAAATAATGACCGGAGCATGGCGTGATGTCAAACCTTGACGCCGTGGTCGCCCGGCAGGAGCCCAACTACAGTTGAGGGAGGCACCGCAGCACTAGGCCCACCGCACCTCACTGCGTTTGATCCATCAGCCCGGTGGTGCGGGCCGTTAGGTCCGTCTTGCCCGGTGGGGTGTTGGAGCTGCGCTTGGGGATAGAGTCGGCATTGATGATCGTGGCGCCGCTCGGCAGTGCAGTGCCGCCCAGATCGCTCTTGCGCACTTCTGCCTGAGCCATGGCGATGCGCTGATCGCGCACAAGAATGCGGCGGTCGATCTTCGCCTGCTCGGGGTCCTTCGGCGCGGGAGCCGTCGGCTGGGCATCGGCTGCACTGGCAACCTGGCTCGCGCCTGCCCCTTCCTTGCTCCAGGCGAGAATGACCGACATGCGCCGGTTGCGCGGATCATAGCGATTGTCCGCAACAAAAGGCTCGCGGTCGGCCACGCCCTCGATGCGCATGAAGCGATCCGCCGTAATGCCGCCCTGCGCGAGTACGGCCCGTGTTGCCTCGGCACGGGAGGAGGACAGGCGCCAGTTGTTCATGTTCCGTCCGGCGGCATAAGGCAGAGCGTCGGTATGACCGCGCACAATGACGTCATTGGGCACATCCGACACCGCCTCGGCGACCTGCGAGAGCAGTGCGCGGGCCTCCGGCACCAGTTGATCGGTACCGATCGCGAACATCGCGAAATCTGCCTGGTCGACCAGATCGATGCGCAGGCCTTCGAGCGTTTCGGTGAAGCGCACATGCTTGCGCAGCTTGCGCAGCGCCTCGGTGCGCTCCAGCTTCTGCTCCAGCTCGCGCTTGAGCTGCTCGAACTTCTGGCGGTCGCGATTCTTCATGTCCTCGCCGCCGACATCCTTGGTGCCGGAAGCATCGCGCGGAATGGTGATCGCCAGATTGCCCTGGCCACCGGTGGTCGGATAATTTTCCTTGCTGACGAGACTGTCGCCGCCAAACATGCCGCTCGAGCCGGCACTATCCATCTTCATCTGGACGAGCGTGGGTGTGAAATAGTCGGCGAGGCCCTTGCGCTGCTTCTCCGTGGTCGCACCAAGCAGCCACATCAGCAGGAAGAAGGCCATCATCGCGGTCACGAAGTCGGCATAAGCGACTTTCCAGGCGCCACCGTGGTGGCCGCCATGGCCGCCGTCGATGATCTTCTTGACGATGATCGGCCTTGGTTCAGGCTCGTTCGCAGGTTTCTTAGCCGCCGATGCCATGGCTCAGCCCTCAGCGCCCGCGCATGCCGTCGAACACTTCGGCAAAGGCCGGCTGGTTCGCATGGTTGAGGTTCGAGCGCGCGGCCTCGATGACCAGCGGCTGCGGATGGCCATGGAGCGAGGCAATGATGATCTGCTTGACCACCTGATAGATGGATGCATCGGCCTCGATCACCTGCTTACACCGATTGGCGAACGGGCCGACCATACCATAAGCCAGCAACACGCCGAGGAAGGTACCGACCAGCGCCGAACCGATCATGGCGCCAAGAATTTCCGGTGGCTTGTCGATGGAGCCCATCGTCTTGATAACGCCAAGCACGGCCGCGACGATGCCGAGTGCCGGCAGTGCGTCTGCCAGGCCCTGGAGATTGTCCGCAGGCCGGATCGCTTCATGATGATGAGTCTTGAGCGAATTATCCATCACATCTTCGACCGCGTGCGGATCGAGCGTGCCGGAGGACACGACGACCAGGCGCAGCGTGTCGCAAATCAGGTGGATGAGCGCGCTGTCGCTCAGCAGGCGCGGATATTCCGCGAAGATCGCGGATGACTTGGGATCCTCGATATGCGGTTCCAGCGCCACCGGTCCCTCGACCCGCAGCGTCTTCATCAGCTTGCTGACGAGGAAGATGCAATCGAGATAATCCTGCTTCTTGTACTTCGGCCCCTTGAACACCTTGCCCATGGCGCCGCCCAACGCCTTGAGGTCCGAACCGGAGTTGCCGATGATGAGCGCGCCCACGGCCGCGCCCCCGATGATCGTCATTTCGATCGGCAGTGCCTTGAGCACCGGCATGATATTGCCCCCGGCGACAATGAAGCCGCCGAACACCATGACTAAAAGGACGACTAGACCGATACCAGCGAACATTCTGATCCCCGCATGTTCTGAATGGGACCCAAGCGAATGTGCCGCCGGTCCCGTCACTCCCTTCCTAGAACGGCTCTGCTGAAACAGGGTTTAGGGGCACGGTTAGCAAGAGACTAAAATCGCGATATTTCGATGATATCGGCGAAGGGGGAAAGAAAAACGGCCCGCAAGGCATTTGCCTGCGAGCCGCCGCACGTCTTTTCTGCCGCGCTGTCAGAACAGATCGAACAAGGACTTCTGATTGATTCGCGCAAACGCGAGTTGCGAGGCTTCCAGCGTAAGCAATTTGCTCTGCAGCTTGGTGATGGTTTCGGTGATGTCCGTATCTTCCAGAACCGAGCGGCGCTCAGTCAGCGCAAGGCTGCTACTGGTGAGACGGTTGCCGATATCCTCCAGACGTTGCGAACGCACGCCCTGGACCGATTGCGCGACGATCACATGATCCAGCGCAGTGCGGGCATCCTGCAGCGCGACCGACCGATCCGCTTCGGTTCCGGTGCGTACGGCATTGATGGTATCTTCCAGCACCTGATCGATCGAACGGGTGCCCACCGCGTTTTCCGAAATGCTGGCGCGCGTGGGGACGGCCTCCACGACCAGCCCTGCACCCAGCGGGATCAACACGGCCGAGGGATGATCGAACACAGGCGTACCCTGATAATCGGTCTGGTTGAGCAGATCGCTCACCGTGGCGCGAATGCCCTCCAGCTCCTTGGCGACGGCCTCGCGTCCGCTGGACCCGTCCGCCGTGGAGGTGGAGGTGACGATGAGTTCCGTCACGCGCGTCATGAGATTGTTGATCTCATTAAGATTGGTGCTTGCCTGCGTCGCCCGCGATTCGGCGAAGGTGAGATTGCCTTCCCATGCCGCGTTGATCGACTGGCGGCGGCCGATCTGGGAGATCTGCACCCAGTCGTGCGGATTGTCCGAGGCCTGATTGATCTTCTTGCCGGTCGAGATCTTGGCCTGCTCGCCAGCGATCTCGGTCGCCATGCGTTGCTGGCGGGCGATCTCGGCATTGAGCGACTGGGTGGTGATAAAGACCATGATGGATATCCCTCGCTGCGATCAAAAGACCGAGAAGATTGTCTGGAAAAGCTCGCGGGCGACCTGAATCACACGCGAAGACGCCTGATAGGCCTGCTGGAGACGAATAAGATCGGCGGCTTCCCGATCCAGATTGATGCCGACCACTTCGGCGCGCGCCTGCTGCGCCATGGTATCCCGGCTGGAGGCCGCCTTCTGTTCATTGACCGTACTGTTCGTCAAGCTGCCGTGACTGGCAACGATGCCGGTCCACTCATCCTCGATCGAGCCGGTGCCGCGCAGAGGCGTCATGGCAAGGAGGTTGCCGTTAGACGTATCGTCCGCCGAATAGCGCGCGACAAGCGCGGGTGCACTGACCAGCAGCGAGATCTCGCTCGCATCGGCTCCCATACTGAGCAGGGTTGCCCCCGGAACCCCGGGGGAGGAAAATCCACCGGTGTGCCAGCCGTTCATTTCGCTCACATAGCGCGTGGCAAGATCGTCGAGGGCATCGATCCGGTCACGAACCACGCCGGCGCTCGTGGCAATGCCACCCAGCGAGCCACCAGTAGGCGCCGCAATAGCTGTGCCATCACCGAGTTCGAAGCTCAGAATGCCATCGGCAGCCTGGCCGACGGTGACAGTCTGGACAGTATTGTTCTCGACCAGCACCTGGCCGTCATAGTTGATGTTCGCGACGCCATTGGCGCCGGGCGTGATCGTGACGTTGAGACGCTTGGCGATTTCCGTGAGGGCCTGATCGCGCGAATCCAGCAGACTGGCATGACTCGCCGTTCCTTCCGGCACACGGCGCAGGCCTTCATTGGCATTGCCGAGCTGGCGCAGGGCGTCGTTGAGAGAGTCGACCTCATTCGATGCCGATGCGCCAATGGATGTGCGGATCGACACCAGATCGCCGTGGCTCTGCTGGAACGCAGTGTTGATCTGCTCGAACGAGAACAGAACATCCGCCTGCAGCGTGGTGTCGGTGGGATTGGAGGCGAGCCGCTCGACCGCGGCAAACATGCCCGAGAAACGCTGGCCGACGCCCAGTTCGCCATCGTTGAGGGCAGTCTGGATATCGGTCATCCAGCGCGCGCGCTGATCGACACTGCCAAGGGCATTGGCGGTCTGGCGCGCCGCCGCTTCGAGATATTCGTCGGACGCACGGACCACGCCGCCGATCTGCACGCCATAAAAGGACGCGCTCGATTTGTAGAGCAGCATCGGCGAATTGCCCGCCGCGGATTCGGTGAGCGCAATGGTGCGGCGGCTGTAGCCGGGTGTCTCGGCATTCGCGATATTGTCCGCAATGGCGCCCATCGCCGCCTGATAAGCGCGTGTGCCGGACGCACCGATCTGGAGGAGATCGCTGCTCATGGCTTGCGATCAAGCTGCTGCAGGATCAGTTCGGCAATGCCAAGACCACCCTTGCTGGCCAGGCCCTCGGCCATGTGCGCGTCCTGCATCTCGCGAAACTGATCAAGGCCGCTGCTGCCGCTGATTTCCTCACCCAGGCTCGCCTGACGCATGGAGGACAATAGCTGGCGCGTGAACACGGCCTCGAAGGCCTTGGCAGCCTTCTCCAGCGCGGCGCGATCGTCGCTGGCATTTGGCGCGGCCGGCGTCTCCGCCCGCGCGCCCTGCATGGCTGCTGCGAAGGCTGCCTGGCCGGAACCGATCCCTGAGACCTGCGTCATATCACCTCCAGCTCCGCCCGCATTGCACCGGCCTGCTTGAGCGCGCTCAGGATCTCGAGAAGGTCCGACGGCGAGGCACCCACGGCATTCACCGCCTTCACTATATCGGCCAGAGACGCGCCACCTTTAAACAGGAACATCGGATTCTTCTCTTCCTCGGCGGTAATCTGGCTGGATTCCTCGACCGCGGTGACCCCGCGCGAGAGCGGCGCCGGCTGCACGATGCGGGGTGCTTCCGCGACCGTGACCGTCAGCTTGCCGTGGCTGACGGCGGCCGGGCTGATCTGCACATTGCCATTGATGACCACCGTGCCGCTGCGTGCATTGACGATGACCTTGGCCGGCGGATCGGCCGGCTTGACTGCGATGTTCTCGATCAGCCCCATCATCATCACGCGGCTCTCGGCACCCGGCGGCGCGTCAATGGCGATGGATACGCCATCGATGGCGCGAGCGCGCTGTTCGCCGAACGCGAGGTTGATGGCATCGGCAACGCGCAGCGCAGTGGTAACGTCCGCATCTGCGAGATTGAAGTTGATGGTCGGGCTTGTTTCAAACCCCGTCGCGACTGCACGCTCGACCGAGGCGCCCGAGGGAATGCGGCCAGCGGAAGGCACGTTGACGGAGAGTTGCGAGCCGTCCGCGCCCGAGACGCCGAAGCCACCAACGGCCATATTGCCCTGCGCCATGGCATAGATCTCGCCATCAGCGCCCCGCAACGGAGTGAGGACGAGCGTGCCGCCGCGCAGCGACTTGGCCTTGCCAAGCGCAGAAACAGTGACGTCCAGCCGCTGACCGGGCTTGGCAAAAGCAGGAAGTTCCGCCGTCACCAGCACGGCAGCGGCATTCTTGAGCGAGGGATTGACGCCCGGCGGCAGCGTGAGGCCGAAACGCGAGATCACGCCCTTCACGCCTTGCGTGGCATAATCGAGGCTGTCATCGCCGGTGCCGGCGAGGCCGACCACGATGCCGTAGCCGACGAGCTGGTTGGACCGCAGCCCTTCAAAGGCTCCGATATCCTTGATGCGCTGGGCTTGCGCCGAGGTGGCGACCATGAGGCAAAGCCCGAACGCCAGCAGCGCAAGGGAGACGACCAACCGGCGAAGCAGCGAGGGATAAGGCCTGATCATGACTGGGGGCTCCGTCAGAAGGGGCTGATGATGGAGAAGAAGCGCTGCAGCCAGCCCTGACGGCTGGCGCGGGCGATCTCACCCTTGCCGGTGTAGGTGATCCGCGCATCGGCGACCCGCGTGGAAAGCACGCGATTGTCCGGGCCAATGTCCGCCTGCCGAACGAGGCCGGAAACCTGGACATATTCGTCACCGCGATTGAGCGTGAGCGCCTTCTGCCCGCGCACCAGCATGGTGCCGTTGGGATAGACACGCGCGATGGTGACGGTGATCTCGCCCGAGAGCGCATTGGACTGCGCGGCATCGCCCTTGCCGGTGAAGCCCTGCGTGCCGCCCGACGCAATGTCGCTGGCGCTGAACAGCTTGCTGAACGGCCCGGTGCTTGGCGGTGCAAGGCCGATGCTGCCCGAGCGATTGGTGTTGGCGCTGTTGCTCTTCGTTGCTTGCGTACGCTCGACAAGAAGGATCGTGATGATATCGCCGACGCTTGCCGCCCGTGCACCATTGGTGAGCGCCGAATAGCCCGCCGATACCTGGAAGATACCGCCATTGGGCCGCGGCTCCGGCATGGCCTGTTCGTCGCCGGAATAGGTCACCTGATATGCAGGATCTTCCAGCGGGTCCTTCTTTTTGCCGAACAGACCGGCAGAGGCCGGCGCGGCAAGGCCGAGCACGGCGAAGGCGGAGAGAAGCGCAGCAGCGCGTGTGAGGTGCATGGTCATGATCAGAGCTGCTGATTGACGTACTGGAGCATCTCGTCGGTCGCCTTGATCATCTTCGAGGCGATCTCGTAGGCGCGCTGGGTCTCGATCATCGTGACCAGCTCCTCGACGGTATTCACGTTCGATTGCTCGAGCGCGCCCTGACGAATGGTGCCGCGCCCTTCGAGGCCAGCCGCACCGACCTGCGGCGCGCCGGACGCTGCCGTCTCCAGCAGCAGGTTGCCGCCGATGGCCTGAAGGCCGGCGGGGTTCACGAACCGCGCTGTCTCGATCGCGCCGATCTCCACCGGCTCGCTCTGCCCGTCCACAGTGGCGGAGACGGTGCCGTCATTGCCGATGGTGACCGAGCTGACGCCCTCGGGAAGCTGGATCTGCGGCGTGAGCGGCAAACCATCCGGCGAAACCAGAAGCCCGTCCGCATTTGTCTTGAAATTGCCCGCGCGGGTGTAGGCAATCGTGCCGTCCGGCCGCTCGAGCTGGAAAAACCCCTGCCCCTCGATCGCGAGATCGAAGGTATTGCCGGTGGTGTTCATCGTGCCCTGCGTGTCGATCCGCTCCGTGCCGGTGAGTTGCACGCCGGTGCCGAGGTTGAGGCCGATGGCCAATCGATTCTGTGCGTCGGCCTGCGTGCCGGCGGCGATGACCTGCTGATAGGCCAGCGTCTCGAAATTCGCCCGGTCGCGCTTGAAGCCGACCGTGTTCACGTTCGCCAGATTGTTGGCGATGACGCGCATCTTGACGTCCTGTGCGTCGAGCCCGGTACGGGCGACATGGAGTGCGCTGCTGGTCATTGGTCTGGTCCCCTAAAAATTCGTCAGTCGAGCCGCATGAGGCTCGCGCCGCTGGAATCGATGTCCTTGGCGGTGTCGATCATCTTGATCTGATGCTCCCAGGCGCGGCTCGCCTCGATCATCTGGACGAGCGCCATGGTGGCGTTCACATTGGAGCCTTCAAGCGCACCGCTGGTCACGGAGGCAATCGGGTCCTGCGGTAATGCGCCGCCATTCACTTCACGGAACAGCGTATCGGTCGACTTCGCGATGACCGAACCCTTGGCATTCACTAGCTTGATTGTGTCGACCTGCTGCGGCTGATCGACCTGGCCGCCCTGTGGCACGATCCAGATGCCGCCATCCTTGGCGATGTTGATGCTGTCGGCGGGCGGCAGCGTGATCGGCCCGCCCTCCCCCAGCACCGGATAGCCATCGCCCGTGGTCAGCAGGCCGCTCTCGCTCAGGCGCAGATCTCCACGGCGCGTATAGGCTTCCGAGCCGTCATTGGCCTGCACTGCGATCAGCGCGTCGCCATCGACGGCGATGTCGAGCGGATTGCCGGTCTGGACAGCCGTGCCGGACTTCATGTCCGCGGCGATGACCTGCCCCACCTGCTCCGCGCGGCTCTGCAGCGCGCCGCCACCGACCCAGCGGGTCGAGGCATTGGCGATCTCGGCCCGAAAACCCGTCGTGTTGACGTTCGCGAGATTGTTCGCGACCGCCGCCTGGCGGGCCATCGTGCCGCGCATCGCGGTGCGGGCAATAGTGGTGAGACGATCCATGGTTCAGCTCCGGTTCCTGTCAATCAACGCAGCGATCAGGTCCGCATGTTGATGATGGTCTGGGTCATTGCGGTCGCGGTCTCGATCGCCTTGGAGTTCGCCTGGAAATTGCGCTGGGCAGAAATCAGCGCGACCAGCTCCTCGGTGATGTCCACGTTCGAGCGCTCCAGCGTGCCCGAGCGCACCGCGCCGACCATGCCGCTGTTGGCCGCGCTGTAGGCTGCCTCGCCGCTGTCACCCGACGAAATCCAGTGAGAGTCGCCCATCTGGCGCAGCTCTTCCTGCGCGGGGAAGGTGGCCATGGCCACCACGCCCAGATTGCGCACCGAGCCATCGCCGAACGTCGCGCTGACAACGCCCGTTGCTGAAATGGAGACCGCCGTCAGCGGAATGGTCGCATCGTCCGGGTGAACCGAGGGGATCACGAGATCGGAGAGATCGGCTGCAGCTGTGCTCGTGGGCGTGCCGTCCCCGACAGGGTCGGTCGGCAACACCTGCAGGCGCGCGCCCGTCGTGTCCGTGATGAAACGGTTCTTGTCCATGGTGAAGGCGCCAGCGCGGGTGTAGCTGATCGTCTGATCCGGCGACGCGCTCTTCACGGTGAAGAAGCCCTCGCCCGTCACGGCAAGATCGAGCGTCTTGTCGGTCGTTTCCAGCGTGCCTTGCGTGAACTGCTGCTTCACATCGACCAGGCGGACGCCATTGCCGCCGGCGCCAACGCCGCCGCTGGCATAAATGTCGCCGAAGGTCGCCTTGCTCTTCTTGAACGCGAGCGAGGACACGTTGGCCACGTTGTTGGCGACGACGCCGAGGTCGGTCTGAGCGCCCTTGAGGCCGGAAAGCGAGATATAGAAGGACATGAACGATGCTCCTTTTCAGATTCTGGGATCAGCCGAGACGCAGCGCGTCTTCGGGCGAGAAATTGCCAAGGGGAGTGATAAGCTGGGCGTTGCCGCCGCTGGCCGGTGACTGAACCGCAGCGATGCTCGCCCAGGTGGCGACTGCGGACGAGGATGCCCCGCGCACTTTAACCTGAAGCGCTTCGCCACCGATGACATTGCCTGCTTCGTCGCGCCCATCCCAGAAGAAGGGAATGTTGCCGGCTGGCTGGGCACCGAGGTCGAAGGTCTGGACCACGTCGCCATTGGCGTTGACCAGATCGATCGATACGCTGGACGCCGCTTCTCCGAGCGCGATCTCGCCGGCATAGGCGCCGGTGCGATCGGGCGTCGCGATGTTGCTTTCGACCAGCATGGACTTGCCGATCCAGCCCGCCGCATCCGAGAGGCGCGAGCCCGATACGGAGTCGGCGATCTTCGTAAGCAGCGAGGTCGATTCCGCCTGAGAGGCAAGCGACGACATCTGTGCCATCTGGGCAACCATCTGGTTGTTGTCCATCGGCTGGAACGGATCCTGATGCTGCATCTGTGTCGTCAGCAGCGTCAGAAAGCCGTTCATGTCGATCGAGGCGTTCGACTTTGCGGTCGTCTCGGCAAGGTTCTGGTTGGTGAAGGATGTGCTCGCATCCACCGCCCAGGGACTACTGGTGGTCGTTACTGCTGTCATTTGCCGAGCCTGATTGTTTCGAGGAGGAGGGTCTTGGCGGTCTGGAGGACCTGCACATTGTTCTGATACATGCGCGCGCTCTCGACCATTTCGACAAGCTCGGCGCTGGTATCGACGCCGGCTTCCCAAACGTCGCCATTGGCATCGGCCAGCGGATGGCCGGGCTCGTGGCGCTTGGTGGCGGGCGTATCGGAGGTGACGACGCGATCGACCTTCACGGTCGCGACGCCGGGCTTGTCGACCACGGTGGAGAAGACCGGACGGATCGCGCGATAGGCCTTATCCTCACTGCCCGTGACCGATCCGGCATTGGCGAGATTGGACGCCGTGGCATTGAGACGCACGAGCTGCGCAGACATGGCGCGACCGGCGATATCAAAGACGTTCATGGGCTTGTCCATGCTCATTCTCCCCGCAGCGCGCGCGTGATGGTGTTGAGGCGGCCCTCGAGGAAGGAGAGCGTCGTGCGATACTTCACCGCATTTTCGGCGAAGAGCGTCTGCTCGGTCGACATCTCGACCGTGTTGCCATCGCTGCTCGCCTGCAGCGGCACGCGGTAGCCCATCGCAGTTTCCAGCGCGCTGGCGACCGAACCCTGCTGGCTGGTCGCACTGGCAAGCGCCTTCTCGAAATCGATGTCGCGCGCCTTGTAGCCAGGCGTGGAGGCGTTCGCGATGTTGGAGGCAAGCAACTCCAGCCGCTGCGAGCGCAGCGCGAGTGCCTTGCCATGGATGCCGAACAATGTGTCCTCGAACGACATTTTTTTCGTGCCTTCCCTAAAAGTCCTCAGCGCGGGTCCGTTCTGACCGGTTGAAACTGGTCCGGTTCAGGCAAGACCCATGCCCACGGGTATGATCTGCAATAGCCGTGCCAAACTGCGTTGCCGCCGGCGGGCGGGACGCGGACATGAGGATTTCCGCGCCTTTGCGGCGGGCGGGCGGCAAGGGCGGCAAATTTTTGCCGGTCAGCGGCAGACTATTGCCGGGTGCGCTCCAGCGCCCGGCAGCGAACGGGGGCAAAGCGCGGACCATGCTGGATATTCTCGGCCATCTCTTCGCGCCGCTGCCCATGTTCATGGTGATCGGTGGCGCGGGTTTGATCGCGGTCGCCCAGGCCGGGACGAGCACGGCGTTCAGCGCCCTCGCCTCGCTCAAACCGCTGCTGCGGGCACGGCCGGACGATGAGCGCGACAGCGCTCGGGCGCTGCTTTTCAAGGTGGAAGCCGTCGCGCAGCTCAAGGGGCTGGCGCGCACCGACCGGCTGGAAAACCCCCATCCCTTCATCAGCCAGACCCTCACGACGCTGGCCAATGCCGCCGATGCCGAGCATTTCGCGCTCTGGGTCCATCAGGCAATCCATGATCGGCGCGCCAGGCATGCCCGCGTGATCGGCTTCTGGAATTCGCTGGCGGATGCCGCTCCGGCCGTGGGCATGGGCGGCACGATCATCGGCCTGATCGGCATGTTCGCTCAGATGAGCGACCCTGACACCATCGGCCCGTATATGGCGCTGGCGCTGATGACGACGCTGCACGGGCTCATCCTCGCCAATGCCATTGCCGGCCCCATTGCGAACCGGCTTGCGGCGCTATCCGAGCGGGAAATCGCCTGGCAGCAGGATATGGCCGATCGCATGATCGCCATCGCGCGGCGCGAGGGCAGCCTGTTCCAGCGGACGAGCATGCGCGAGGTCGCATGATCCGCGCACAGCCTCGCCAGACGCGCACGCGCTGGGCGCTCAGCTTCGCGGACCTGTGCCTGCTGCTGCTCGCCTTCTTTGCGCTGCTCCACGCCAATCAGGCCACGCGCGACAAGGCATTGGCCGGGATCGGGAGCTATTTCGGGGCGTTCGAAACACCGCTTCAGGTCGACCTGGCAGCAGTCGATCTCTTCGAGCCGGGTGAGGCACTACTCAGCGCGCGCGGTCATGCTGCGCTGCTGGAGGCTGCAGCGCCCCTTGTGCGGACCGGAAAGATCGTTCGAATTCAGTCGATTGGCATAGATTCGGGCGAACATCGCTTCGACGCATGGGATCTGGCTGCGGCTCGGCTGGGGGCAGTGGCGCGAACGCTGGTCGCGGCCGGCATTCCACAAGCGAAATTGCGGATCGCCGGCCTTGCCGAACAGCCTGATGCCAGCGCCCCGGGCCGGCAGACCATCCGCATCACCGAACTGCCAACCGGCGCCGAGTGACCGCGACTGGCACGAACCTTGCTGTATCTCCCATGTGTATGCATCGGAGTCCGCAACCGTGATGATTGAACGCATGTCCTCCACCAAGCGCAGCCTTCTGGCCGGCGCATTGCTGCTTTCAGCGCTGATTCTGGCCAGTTTTCATGTTCCGGCCAAGGCCCAGAGCTTTGAAAATCTGGACCGGCTGGATAGCCTCGTCGCGGCGAGCGTGGGCGCCAATCTCGGTCAGCCCGGTGGTCCGGTCGCGCCGATCGATCGCCGCCTGCATCTGGCGCCCTGCCCGCAGACGCCGACCGTGGATGCTCCGCAGATGAACGCTGCGACCGTCTCCTGCCCCAGCGTGGGCTGGCGCATTCGCGTGCCGCTGCTCGCCAACGGACAGACGCAGAATTCCGCGCAATCGGGTCGCTATTCCGAGGCCCGCAGTGCTCCCGTGGTGAAGAAGGGCGATCCTGTCCAACTCGTCGCGGGCAATGAAAGCTTCACCATTTCCCGCATCATGATCGCGGATGAAGACGGCGCCGTGGGCGCTCTGATCCGCGTTCGCGAGGAACCGCGTGCGACCCCCGTGATGGCGCGCGTCGAGCGCATGGGCGTCGTTCGTATTCCGGGGATTTAAACTTTCCTGAACTGATCCGTATATAGAGCGGATTGGACAGAAAGGGATGTTGGAATGATCAAGTCGGTTGGCCAGGCGACGAGCGCCGCAGTTGAGGCAGCGAAGCTGCGCGAAGCTGCGCAATCCCGCTCATCCGCACCGGTCAGCGCGGACCCGGCGCCGGCGAAAGCCGCGGAAAAGGCCGCCACGCCTGCCGCGCGCATGGCCGCGCAGGGCGCCCCGGTGGATCTGGAACGGATCAGCCGCGTCAAACAGGCGATTTCTTCGGGCCAGTATCCGGTCGACCCCGACAAGATTGCCGAGCGCATGATCGACCTCGACCTGCCGCAGCTGCGCGCCTGAGCCCATCCATCATGTCGCTTTCCCTCATCGAGAATTTTGCCGCTGCTACCGGATCGCTGCGCGTCGCCATGCAAAGCGCCGATCCGCAGGCAATCGAGACGGCAATGGGACTTTTCCGTACCTCGCTCGATGCCATCAAGGCTGTGGAAAGCTGGGAACGCGACCCGGCCGTGAAGGCCCGTTTCGGCGATCTGATCGAGGAGTTGGACTCCTCACGCATGCTCGCCTGCCTGCTCGGCGACATGACCGCGCAAATGCACAGCGCCGTCGCCAGCCGCGATCTTGACGCGCCGCAGCCGCTTTATCAACGCGCTCGCTGAGAGCCGGGCTCACACCCAATTAGTTATTGTCGCGCCGGACCTGATCCGGCGCCTTTCTTTTCTATGGCGATGAGGGCTTGAACTCGGGCCTCACCGATTAACCAGTTTTGGCACGTATCTTGCTGATTGATCTCCGGTACCAACGGGAGATTACAAATCACCATGTCCGTGAATGGACTGACCAGCAATGCACTTTACGGCAGCAATGTCGGACGAGTGACGCAGGCCATCGCCAAGGCCAGCAACCGCACGGGCGTCGACTTCAATTATCTCATGGGTCAGGCGCAAGTCGAAAGCGCAATGAACCCGACGGCCCGCGCGCGCACCTCCAGCGCGACAGGGCTCTATCAGTTCATCGACCAGAGCTGGCTCGCCATCGTCCATGACCATGGCTCCAAATACGGCATGGACTGGGCCTCCAACGCTATCGAGCAGACATCGAGCGGGCGTTATGTCGTTTCCGACCCCATGCTGCGGCAGCAAATCCTCGATCTGCGCAACCATCCCGAGACGGCGTCGATCATGGCAGCCGAGCTGGCGACCGACAATCGCGCGCATCTTGAGAGCCGTATCGGGCGCAAGGCCGAGCCGGTCGATCTTTATCTCGCGCATTTCCTTGGCGCCGGTGGCGCAGCGAAATTCCTGACCTCGATGCAGCAGGCGCCCAATGCCCCGGCCGCAAGCCTCTTCCCCGCAGCCGCGCGCGCCAATGCCTCGGTCTTCTACGACAAGCAGGGCAATGCCCGCAGCCTGGCCGACATTCGCGCGACATTCGAACGCAAGCTGAATGCCGGAACGCAGGCCGCCGGCAGCTCGGCCAGCCAGCCGGACATGCTGCCTGACACCACGCAAACCGTCATGCCCGCTGACTATGTCCGCATCGCACAGGAGCGGCTCGCCCTGAACCAGACGCTGAGCGAGCAGCAGCCTTATCCCGAATTCGCGCCGCGCGCAGAGACCGCGCGGCTCGCCTACCTCATGCTCGCCACCCTCGGAAGGTAATCGCCAGACATGACGCGCAACGACATCAACGGCAGCATCTGGAAAAACACGGCGCGGGGCGCTGCCCTGCCCATCGCCATCCTGCTGCTTGTCATGTTCATGGTGATGCCGGTTCCGGTGTTGCTGCTCGACATCGGCTTCATCGGCAACATCATGATCAGCCTTGCGGTGCTCATGATTGCGCTGAACGCGGCCAAGCCGCTCGATTTCTCCAGCTTCCCGACGGTGCTGCTGCTGGCGACGCTACTGCGCCTCGCGCTCAACGTCGCCTCAACGCGGATCGTGCTGGTGAACGGCCACAACGGCCCGGATTCCGCAGGGCATGTGATCGAGGCGTTCGGCAATTTCATGATCGCGGGCGACTATGTCGTCGGCATCTTCGTGTTCGCCATTTTGATGATCATCAATCTGGTGGTCATCACCAAGGGTGCCGGGCGCGTCTCGGAAGTCTCCGCACGCTTCACGCTGGACGCCCTGCCCGGCAAGCAGATGGCTATCGACGCCGACCTCAATGCCGGCCTCCTGACTGCCGAGCAGGCGAAGGCCCGCCGTCAGGAAGTCGCCACCGAAGCCGATTTCTACGGCTCGATGGACGGTGCCTCCAAGTTCGTGAAGGGTGACGCCGTCGCCGGCGTACTCATTCTCGTCATCAACATATTGGGCGGTATCACGCTCGGCCTCGTCAGCCACGATCTCTCCTTCTCGCAAGCCGCGGAAACCTACGTCCTGCTTGCAATCGGCGACGCGCTCGTTGCGCAGGTGCCGGCGCTGCTGCTCTCCATTGCGGCGGCGGCGATCGTTACCCGTGTCACCTCCGACCATGACCTCTCGGGCCAGATCTCCAGCCAGTTCGGCCACAGCCGCGCCTGGGTGCCGGTCGCGGGTATTCTGACCGCACTCGGTGTCGTCCCCGGCATGCCGCACCTCATCATCCTGCCCGCAGCCGGTCTCGCCTGGTTCATTGCCTGGCGACTGCGCAAGACGGCGAAAGCGGAAAAAGAAGCGCAGGCGGAACCTGCCGTGGTGGAGAATCCCGCGCATATCGAATGGAGCGATGTTTCTGACGGCGCGGCGCTGGGTCTGGAAATCGGCTATGGGCTGATCTCGCTGGTCGACGAACGCAAGGACGCGCCGCTCATCGGCCGGATCACCGGTATCCGCCGCCAGCTCTCGCGCGAACTCGGGTTCGTCGTGCCGATGATCCGTGTGAAGGACAATCTGGCGCTCGGCCCCAATCAATATCGCATTACCATCGCTGGTGTCGTCGTGGGCGAGGACGAGATTTTCCCCGATGACCTGTTGGCGCTCGATAGCGGCGACATCACCCAGCGGATTGAAGGCCGCGCGGCGCAGGACCCGACCTTCGGTCTCGATGCGGTTTGGATCGGCGCCGACCGGCGCAGCGAAGCGGTGGTGTCCGGCTATACGGTTGTCGATCCCTCGACGGTGATTGCCACGCACATCAATCATCTGATCCTGCAGAATGCCGCCGAGCTGTTTGGCATGGATGAAGCCAAGAAGCTGCTCGACACATTGCGGGACGTGACGCCACAGCTCGTCGACGGGCTGACCCCCAATCCGCTGAGCCTTGCGCAGATTGCGGCGTTGTGCCGTGGACTGCTCATCGAGGGCATTCCGCTCAAGGATTTCCGCCGCATTGCCGAGGCCATGGTGATCGTCGCACGGCCGGACATGTCCGGCGACGCGCTCATCGAGGCCGTTCGCCGGCGGATCGGCTCGCTGATCATTCAGAACATCGTGCCCGTGAAGGCACCGCTGCCGGTGCTGACACTCGACGGCGAGTTGGAGAGCCTGCTGGCTCAGGCCATGCGGGTGGGCGCTGACGCGCATCACCCGATCGAGCCTGCGCTGGCTCAACGTCTGATCGAACAGGTCAGCGAAGCGGCACGCCCGCTGATGGCACAGGCCCGCAACTTTGCGGTCGTGACATCGCCAGTCGCACGGCGCGCGCTTTCCCGCCTGTTCCGCCCGCACCTTCCCGACGTGCCCGTCCTCTCCTTCCTGGAGATACCGGACGGCAAGGCCGTGGAGGTCGTCGCGGTCGTTGGCAACGAAACCCGTATCCATCAGGTCGAGCGGTTACAGGCAGCATGAGGCATGATCGACGATGCGCCCCGACTTAGAGACTTAACAGCCTCCAAAGACGCCGGAAATTCCCAGTTAAACCTTTTGACGTAGATCAGCCCCATGCAAAGCGCAAAGCTCGAGGTCGCCGCTCTGACATACGGACGCCGCCCCGGTGTTTCACCGGACCAGCTGGCGCAGCAATATATGCCGCTGGTCCGCAAGATCGCCTGGCATGTGCACGGGCGCGTCTCCAGCGCCATCGAGATCGAGGATCTGCTGCAGATCGGCATGGTCGCACTGGTCGACGCCGCCAACAGCTTCGAGGATCGCGGCTTTGGCTTTGCCACCTACGCCCAGATGCGCATTCGCGGCGCGATGATCGACCATCTGCGCCGTCATGCGACGCTGTGCCGATCCGCCATGGCCCGACGCAAAACCATTCAGCAGGCCCGCCGCGTGCTGGAGCAGCGGCTCGGGCGTCCGCCTGCTGACAGCGAAGTCGCAGCTCATCTCGAGCTGGATGCCGCCGGCTGGCGCGAACTCTCCGACGGCACGGAGATGGCTCAGCATCAGAGCATGGACGAGGTTTATTCCGACCAGTCCATGTGGTTTGCCGATGCAACCGAGGGCGCAGACGACCTGCTTGAACGCGAATCCCTCAAGCAAGCTGTCTCTGCCTGCATCAAGGAACTGCCCGAGCGTGAGGCGATGGTGCTGCAGCTCTATTTCGTCGAGGAAATGAACCTCGAAGAAATCGGCCTGACACTCGACATCGGCGCGGCCCGGGTGTGCCAGATCAAGAAGGCCGCTCTCGACAAGCTCCGCGGACGGCTAGCCGACTTCCTCTGAGCCGGAACCGCGCTGCTTCCTGAACGTTGCTTTCCCGACATTCAGGTGGAGATTGATATGGCTGACGAACCCAAGACCGTAATCGTGGAGCGCTCCAGAGGCAGCAACGCAACACCGATCATTGCGATCATCGCACTGCTGATCCTCGCGGTCGGCGGTTACTTCCTGCTGCAAAGTCAGGACAACAAGAATGATGCCGTCTCGACGGCGGCTTCGCAGGTGGGCGATGCCGCGCAGGATGTAGGGGATGCGGCCCAGAGCGCGACCGGCGCCGAATAATCAACCAAGCCTGATCGAGCAGGTGCTTACCCTAGGCGGATGGGCGCGCATGCGCTAAGGCGCGACCATGTCCGCGACCTACACACTCGATACTGCCACCAGCCGCGCGAATCCAACCCCCGCGCCAATGCGGCGGCTGACAATTCCGGCGATCCGCGGCCGTAAGGTGGACGGCGTAACCGAGTCGCCCATCGTGATGCTGACGGCCTATACGGCGCGGCAGGCGCAATTGCTGGATCCGCATTGCGACCTGCTGCTCGTCGGCGATTCGCTGGGTCAGGTGATCTATGGTCTGCCCTCTTCCGTCCCGGTGACGCTCGACATGATGGCAGCTCATGGCGCTGCGGTGGTGCGCGGCAGCTATCACAGCGCCGTAATCATCGACATGCCTTTCGGCAGTTATGAAGGCTCGCCGGAACAGGCTTTTGAGAGCGCCGCGCGGCTGATGAAGGATACCGGTGCCGCTGGCGTGAAGCTGGAAGGTGGCGCGGCCATGGCGCCGACCATCGCCTTCCTTTGCGAGCGAGGCATCCCGGTCTGCGCGCATGTCGGCCTGACGCCTCAGGCCGTGAATGCGCTGGGTGGCTATGGTCCGCGCGGGCGCGATACCGCCGAGGCCGCAAAGATCCGCGACGACGCACGCGCCGTGGCGGCTGCGGGTTGTTTTGCCATGGTCATCGAAGGGGTTGTTGAAAGCCTTGCCGTGGAGATCACAAGCGACGTGCCTTGCCCCACCATCGGCATCGGCGCATCGGCGGCCTGTGACGGGCAAGTGCTGGTCACCGACGATCTGCTCGGCATGTTTGAACGCACGCCGCGCTTCGTGAAACGCTATGCCGATCTGGCCGGCACGATCAGCGAGGCGGCAGCCCAATATGCTGCGGATGTGCGCGCGCGCAGCTTCCCCGGAGAGGCGCAGCTTTATGGCGCCAAAAAGTAATTTGCTCGAAGTTCATCCGCCGCTAAGGTCCGCGGCCACAAAATCCTTCATGCGCCACTGCGCTTTTTCAGCCTACTGGAGATAGAGACTTGGCCCTGACGCCACATCAGAACGAGGCCCTGCTCCGCGAGATCGACGATGCCGTGCGGCAGGACGATCTGTTGTCCTTCTGGCAAACCTACGGCCGCGTGATCATCGCAGCCGTCGTGCTTGGCCTCGCGGCCTTTGGCGGATGGCTCTACTGGCAGCATCATCAGACGCAGGTCGCCGAGGCCAATGGCGAGCAATTCGCGCGGCTGATGAGCGCGGCCCAGCGCGCCACGCTCGACGAAGATATCTACAAGCAGATCATGGCGGAAGGCGGCCCCGGCTATCGCGCGCAAGCGGAGTTGGTGAAAGCGGCTATGGCATCGGGCCGCGATGACAAGAAAACTGCCATTGCGACCTTTGACGCCATTTTGGCGGATGCAGAGGCGCCACAACCTGCAAAGGACGCGGCTCTCCTGCGCCGGACGGCGCTCGCCTTCGACGACATGAAGCCGCAAGACGTCATTGCCGCGCTCAAGCCGCTCGCCGTGCCGGGCAATCCCTGGTTCGGCAGCGCCGGGGAACTGACCGCGATCGCCCATCTCAAGGCCGGGCAACGCGAACAGGCGGGCAAAATCTTCAATGACATGACCAACGACCCGCTCGTGCCTGAGTCCATCAAGCTGAGAGCCGGGCAGATGGCCAGCATGCTTGGCTCGGCCACCCCTGCCCCGGAATCCGGGCAGACGGCCCAGACACCAGCCTCCTGATTCAGTGAAAGAGAAGACAAAGAGGATGCGTAATCCGAAATCATATCGCGCCGCATGGGCCATCGTTCCTGCCGCGCTCCTGCTTCTCACCGGATGCGGCGGCAAAAGTGGACCGAAGACACCAGTGCGCGGCGACCGCACTTCGATTCTCGGCACCAACAATGTGCTCGCTGTCGATGATTCCGTCGCATCGCAGGCGGTCACTTTGCCTCCGCCGGTCGTCAATGCCGCATGGGCGCAGTCAGGCGGCAATGCCTCCAAGGCAATCGGCCATGTCGCGCTCGGCGACAACGTTCAACAGGCCTGGTCTACATCCGTCACAGGCGGCAGCTCGCGCGCGCGGCTGGCAGCGGCGCCCGTGGTCGCCGGTGGCAAGCTGTTCGTGATCGATACGGACGCGACCGTCTACGCTTTCGACGCCAAGACAGGCGCACGGATCTGGTCGACGAGCATTCGCTCGGCCAACCAGCCATCGCAGGTGCAGTTCGGCGGCGGCGTCAGCGTCGAGGGTGACCGGGTGTTCGCCACGTCGGGCGCCGGATCGGTGGCGGCACTGAATGTCGCTGATGGGTCAGAGCTCTGGAAAGTTCAGCCGGGCGGTCCGCTGCGCGGTGCGCCGACGCTCTCCAATGGCAATGCCTATGTGATGAGCCAGGACAATCAGCTCTTTGCGCTGGCGCAAGCCGACGGCGCCGTGGTGTGGACCGACAGCGGCACGCTTGAGACAACGGGCGTCTTCGGCGTGGGCGCTCCGGCGGCTGCGCAGGGATCGGTGATTGCCGGCTACAGTTCCGGTGAGCTGACCGCCTATCGCTATGAAAATGGCCGCGCCTTGTGGGGCGATGCGCTCAGCCGCACCAGCATCTCGACCTCGGTCGCCATGCTGACCGACATCGACGCCGACCCCGTGATCGACCGCGGCCGGGTGTTTGCCATCGGCGAAGGCGGTCGCATGGCCGCCTATGAGCTGGTCAGCGGCCAGCGCCTCTGGGAACTCAACATCGGCGGCATCGCGACGCCGCTCGTGGTCGGCGACTGGGTCTTCGTCGTCACCGACAAGTCGCAACTGCTCGCCATCACCCGCACGACCGGCAAGATCCGCTGGATCAGCGACCTGCCGGCCTGGCGCAAGCCGAAGAAGAAGACGGGGCCGATCCGCTGGCGCGGGCCGGTGCTCGCTGGCGGCGAGCTGATTCTCGTCTCGACTGAAGGCGCCATGGCGTTCGTCGACCCCGCAACAGGCAATGTGCAGCAGGAGCGTGACCTCGACCAGAGCATCTCCCTCCCGCCAATCGTGGCCGACAACATGCTCTATGTGCTGACGGACGAGGGACGCATCCTCGCTTACCGCTGATGACCAGAAGAAGCCGCCCAGATACCGAAAGGTCGCCCGGCTCACTCCCGGTCATCGCCATTGTCGGCCGCCCGAATGTGGGCAAGTCCACGCTGTTCAACCGGCTCGTGGGCAAGAAGCTGGCGCTTGTCGATGACCAACCCGGCGTAACGCGCGATCGCCGCGAGGGCGACGCCGAATTGCTGGGTTTGAAGTTCCGCATCGTGGACACGGCAGGATTTGAGGAAGACAATCCGCAGACCCTGCCGGGACGAATGCGCGCGCAAACCGAAATGGCGGTGCAAGGCGCGTCCGTTGCCCTTTTCATGATCGATGCACGGGTCGGCGTCACGCCGCTCGATGAGCATATCGCACGCTGGTTGCGCGCCGGGAACACACCGGTGGTGTTACTCGCAAACAAGGCCGAGGGCCGCGCTGCCGATCCCGGCATTATGGAAGCTTTCTCGCTGGGCTTCGATGAACCGGTGGCTTTCTCGGCCGAGCATGGCCAGGGCCTTGCCGATCTGTTTCAGGCCATCCTGCCTTATGTCGAGAGCGAGGAGCCGGAAGAACAGGAGGAAGCCGACGACGAGGAAGAGCCGGACGACAACGCGCCGCTCAAACTCGCCATTGTCGGACGGCCTAATGCCGGCAAATCCACACTCATCAATCGCCTGCTGGGTGAAGAACGACTGATCACCGGGCCGGAAGCGGGCATCACGCGTGACAGTATTGCCATAGACTGGACCTGGCACTCGCCGGATGGGCAAGCGCGCGCGGTGCGGCTGATCGACACTGCCGGCATGCGCAAGCGCGCCAAGGTGCAGGACAAGCTGGAAAAGCTCTCCGTCGCCGATGCGCTCCATGCGGTCGACTTTGCCGAGGTGGTCGTTCTGCTGCTCGACTCGACGCTCGGCCTTGAAGCGCAAGACCTGCGCATTGCCGACAAGGTACTGAGCGAAGGGCGCGCCCTCATCATCGCGCTCAACAAATGGGATGTGGCCGAAAATGGCTCGTCGCTTTATCAGGGCGTCCGGGCTGCGCTGGAAGAAGGGCTCGCCCAGCTACGCGGCGTTCCGCTGCTGACGGTCTCCGGCGCGACCGGCAAAGGCCTGGACGATCTGATCGCTGCCGCCTTCGAAACCCGCCGCCGCTGGTCGCAGCGCGTTCCGACGAGCCTGCTCAACCGCTGGTTCGACGAGGCACTGGAGGCCAATCCGCCGCCGGCGCCAGGCGGCAAGCGTATCAAGATGCGCTACATCACCCAGGCACGGAGTCGTCCACCGACGTTTGTCGTGTTTGGCACCCGGCTCGATGAGGTTCCGGAAAGTTACAGCCGCTATCTGGTGAATGGCATCCGCAAGGCGCTGGATTTCTCGGGCGTGCCCATCCGCATGAATCTGCGCAGCACGCGCAACCCCTTTGACAAAAAGTGATGCTGCGCGGATCGACGCGCGCGGCCTGAAATGCCCATGGCCGGTGTTGCGTGCGGCCCGTGCGATGCGCGAGCACCAGGCCGTGCTGCTGCTCGCCGACGACCCGGTGGCGCAGGTGGACGTGCCGGCGCTGGCGGAGGCAAACGGCTGGGTGCTCGATCTGTGCGAGGCTGAGGGCCACACCGAATATGCGCTGCGCCGGGACATGGCAGAGAGCTAATCGGTGCAAGTTGCAGGGCGCCGCCACTCTGCCCTTCCCCCTCCCCCTCACCCGCCCTATAGCCGCCCTCATGCTTGCTGATCCTGCCGCCCTGCTCCGAAGCGTCTTTGGCTTCGAGGCCTTCCGGGGCGTGCAGAACCAGGTGATCGACCGGGTGCTGGCGGGCAGGCCGACGCTTGCAGTGATGCCGACGGGCGCAGGTAAATCGCTTTGTTATCAGCTCCCCGCAGTTGCCTTGCCCGGCTGCTGCGTTGTCGTCTCGCCGCTCATTGCGCTGATGCATGACCAGCTTCGCGCGGCACGGGCACTGGGCATTCGCGCGGCGAGCCTCACGTCCGTCGATGCAGACTGGCGCGAAACGCAGGACCGGCTGGTCGCCGGCGAGCTGGACCTGCTTTATGTGGCGCCTGAGCGTGCATCCGGTGAAGGCTTCCGCAGCCTTCTGGAGCGATCTCGCCTGAACCTCTTTGCCATCGACGAAGCGCACTGCGTGTCCGAATGGGGCCATGATTTTCGTCCGGATTATCGCCTGCTGCGGCCCTTGCTCGACGCCTTCCCGGACGTCCCGCGACTGGCGCTGACGGCAACGGCGGACGCGCACACGCGCGATGATATCCTGACCCAGCTTGGCATACCGGGCGACGGGCTCATCATCTCGGGGTTCGACCGGCCCAATATCCGCTATCTCGTCCAGCCCCGCGATGGCCTGCGCCGACAGCTTGCGGATGTGCTTGCGGCAGAGGCCGGCCCCGGCATCATTTACGCGCCAACCCGCGCGGCAACCGAACAACTCGCAGAAGCTCTGTCGGCAAAGGGCCGGCCCGTTCTGCCCTATCATGCCGGACTGCCGCCGGAGGTACGCGCCGCCAATCAGGCGGCATTCCTCGCCAGCGAAGAGATGGTGATGGTCGCCACGGTCGCCTTCGGCATGGGCATCGACAAGCCGGACGTGCGCTTTGTCGTCCATGCGGGGCTGCCGAAATCGATCGAGAGCTATTATCAGGAAAGCGGCCGCGCCGGGCGGGATGGCGATCCCGCAACAGCGACCCTGCTCTGGGGCGCAGAGGATTTCATGCGTGCGCGCCAGCGGATCGCCGAGGTCGAGCCGGAGCGACAAGCTGGCGAGCGCGTGCGGATCACGGCTCTTGGCGCGCTGGTCGAGACGGCGCGTTGCCGCCGCGCAGTGCTGTTGCGTCATTTCGGCGAAAACCCGCCGCCAACCTGCGGCAATTGCGACAATTGCCTGTCCCCGCCCGCCATTATCGATGCGACGATGACGGCGCAAAAGCTGCTCTCTGCCGTGCACCGGACGGGTCAGAGCTTCGGCCTTGGCCATCTCGAAGCCGTGCTGACCGGACGCGGCAATGACCGGATTACGCAGCGCGGGCATGACAGGCTTTCCGTGTTCGGGATCGTCGATGGTGACGAAGCGGCGCTGATCAAGCCGGTAGCGCGCGCGCTGCAGGTGCATGATGCGCTGACCACGACCGACCATGGCGGGCTGGCGCTCGGCCCAGCCGCGCGGAGTTATCTGAAGGGCGAGGACCGGGTCGAACTTGTCGTCCAGCCGAAGAAAGAACGTCGCCGCGCCCGCGACAAGAGCGCCAATCCGGTCAACGATCCAATTTTTGAGGCACTGCGCGAGTGCCGTCGCGAACTGGCGAAGGAAGCCGGTGTGCCGCCCTATGTCATCTTCCACGACAGCACGCTGCGCGACATGGCCGCGATCCGCCCGAAATCGTTGCGCGACCTGGCGCTGGTCAGCGGTGTGGGCGAGCGCAAGCTGGAGGCTTATGGCGACGCTTTTCTGCGAGCGTTGAGTCAATTCTAAGTCGATCCAATTAACCGATGCTTAGTTGACACAGTCTACAGCTCGCCACGGGGGACAGCGGGGGAGCTGGAATGCAGAAGGTCATCAGGCCGGACCAAGTGGCGCTGGGCATGCACGTGCTTGGCTTTGAGGGATCGTGGCTTCAGCATCCCTTCTGGAAACGCAATTTCACCATCAATGACAGCGCTACGCTGGAGAAGGTCCGCCAGAGCCAGATTTCAGGCGTGATCATTCGCGTCGAGCCGGACGCTCCTACCGTGCCTACGCCATCGCCAATAGCAGCCCCGCTTTCATCACCGCCGCTTCCTTCCCACGTTCTGAAAGTGCGCAAGAGCGGGATCAGCGCCGACATGCGCGAGAATGTCCGACAGGCTATCGCCACGCCGCCAGTGCGTAACGACGATTATGACCGTGCAAAAGCGGTGTTGAAAGACGCGCGGAAGACCATGCACCGCGTGTTCGAGCAGGTCCGCTCGCGAGGATCCGTGAAGCCTGCGGACGTGAGCCGGCTGGTTGATGATCTCACGGAATCGGTGATCCGCAATCCAGAGGTCATGATCAACATCACGCGCCTAAAGTCCAAGAGCGACTATACCTGTATGCATTCGGTGGCGGTTTCCACCTTGATGATCAATTTCACGCGATCAATCGGCCTGCCGGAAAGCAGCTTCCGGTCGATCGGCCTCGCCGGCCTTCTGCACGATCTCGGAAAACTGGCGATCTCGGACGATATCCTGAACAAGACAGGTCGCCTTACCGAAGCCGAATTCGAGGAAATCAAGGGCCACACCCTCGCCGGGCGAGATCTCATCGCCGATTGCACAGATATCCCAGAGGCCGCGATCGACGTCTGCACCCATCATCATGAAAAGATGAATGGACGAGGATATCCGTTCGGCCTCGCGGGCGAGGCACTGAGCCTCAACAGCCGCATGGGCGCCATCTGCGACGTCTATGACGCCTTGACGTCTGAGCGGAGCTACAAGTCCGGCTATCGTCCGCAGGAGGCCATTGCCACGATGAGCGAGGGGACCGGCCATTTCGACCCCGAACTGTTCTTTCAGTTCCAGCGTTCGATCATGATGTTCGCCCCCGGCACGATCGTCGAATTGCGGTCCCAGAGACTGGGGCTGATCCTGCCTATCTCAAGGCGTCATCCGCGCCTTCACGCACGGGCCTTTTTCGACATGCGGCGACGTGACTTCGTCTCGCCTGTGGACGTCGAACTGGGCGAGAGCATGCGTTTCGATCTAGCTATGCGACTGGCCGATGGGGCGAGATGGGGCTTGCCGACCCATCCCGACATCATTGCCCTCGTCCAGACGGGAGGCGATCCTCGTGGTCTGGCGGACAGGTTAGCTAAGGCAGTCCCGCCCTTGGCATCTCAGCATTCGATGATCAGCGACCAGGCATAGTCCCGGAAGAGACTGGTCGATCCAAGTTTTGCGCCATGCCGTGCAGCAGTGCGTTCAGCCTCTTGCAGCAGATCGGCGCGCGGCGTGACGTGAAAGCGCTCGAGCCAGCCGCGCAGAGCAGCGCGGAACCAACCGGGCAACCGCTCCTGCTGGCCGAAATCCACGACATGCAGCGATCCCCCCGGCTCCACAACGGACAGCGCCTGAGCCAGCGCCGCTTGCCATTGCGGGATCATCGAGAGGCTGTAGCTGATGAACACCCGGTCGAAGCCCGGCTCGCCGAACAGGGCCTGCGGGTCGAAACGGGTGGCATCCGCGCGTCCCAGCAGCGTGCGATCCTGCGCACCGGCACGGGCGATGTTGAGTTGCGCCGACTTGAGCATTTCCGCCGAGATATCGAGGCCGAACAGGCGTGCCTGCGGATAGCGCCGGGCCACGAGCGCGAGATTGCGGCCGGTGCCAACGCCGATCTCCAGCACCGAACCGCCCGGCGGCACAGCCAGATCGCGGATCAACCGATCCCGGCCCAGCAGATAATATTTGCGCGTGATATCGTAGATGTGACGCTGGAGCGCGTATTGCGCATCCATGGCGCGAGCGTGCTGCTCACTTGCCTGGCCGATGCGATCCATCTTCGCCACAGCTCAGCCCTTGAGGCTGTAGAGGTGGACACCGCCGTAAATCGAGGAGCGATCAGCCCGAGTGAAGGCCAGCGACTCCTGCGCATGATAGTGCCAGCGCCCGAGCAGCGGGTCCGGCAAGCGCCCCGGCAGCAAGCTTGGCTCGGCAGCGGTGCGGAAGAGCACGCGCGCGTCCGGCCGGGCCGTACGGCTGATTTCATACCAGAGCGCGGTGAGCTGCGCGTCGCTCATCCAGTCTTGCGCATCGAGCAGCACATAGCGATCGACACTGGCATCAGCCTGACGCGCCAGCCAGTCGGTCATGTTGGCATGAAGCACATCGACCCGATCGGCCCGGGCCTTCACCGCTTCATAATGCTCCCGCTGGAGATAGGGCGGTAGTGGCGCATCCTCATGACGGCCATAGCTACGCCCGAAGGCCTGCCAGGCGAAGTAATTGGCCTTCAGGTCATAATCGCAGGCCAGCCGCTCAAGACGCTTGCGCAGCACGGCAGCCATCTTCTCATTGCCCGCAAGCGCATCATATTGCGCTGGCGGGATACCGAGACCGAAGAGCGAGGCCGGCTGATCGGTCAGCCAGCGAATGAATTTGCGATCGAAGATCGGCGCGAGGCGTTCCTCGAAGATGCGGCGCTGCTCATCCATGTCGCGCGCGGCAAGCAATTCGCGCGGATCGATGCGGTAGAGCCGGGCCACAAGATGCGCGGCGCCGATGAAGCCGCCGAGCAAGCCTCGCTTGTAAGCCCCGGAACGGAACATGCCGATGCGGCGGCGCCCCACCAGATCGCGCCCTTCCCAATAGCGACGTGCCGTCTCCTCCAGATGCGGGCGGATATGCGTGTTGTAGGCCCGGACATTCTCGGCGCTGTCGGCTTCGGCGAAGAAGCGGCGGAAGGCCGCATAATCGGGCAGGTGCAGCGCCGCGACCTGCTTGAGGCGATTGAGAGCGATATGCGCGGTATTGAGATCGACCGCCGTGATGCGAGCGGGATTGGCGGTGAGGTAGGAGAGCACATTGCAGCCGCCGCTGGCGATGGTGACGACGTGGCTCTCCGGCGTGATCGCCAGCGCCTCCATATCGACAACCGGGTCTTCCCAGATCTGCGCGTAGACGAGGCCACGGAACGCGAAAGCGAAAGCGCGCTCCAGCAGGCCCTCTCGGGTCGTCGCCTCATGGTTGATGACGGCGCGATCGATGACATGCTGCATGTGCGGCTCCCGAGAGTCGTTATGCCGCCCCGCTAGGCGCTCTGCATGTCGGGCATGTGACTGCCGGATTGCAGATTGGTGACGGAAGGTTCAGGCCGCTGCGGCGAGCAGGCGAGCGAAGGTCTCGGCATCGACATTGCCGCCCGAGAGGGTGACGATCGTTGCATCCGTAACCGGCACCTTACCGGCGAGAACGGCGGCCAGTGCGGCAGCGCCGCCGGGCTCGACGACGAGGTGTAACTTCTCGAAGGTCGCGCATATCGCGCATGTGACTTCGGCCGGCGTCACCGCTGCTCCACCGGCAACTCTCCCATTCAAGATATTGAAATTAATTTGGAATGTTCGGGGCGTCTGCAGTGCATCGCAGTCCGTGGGGTAACTTAGGTCCGCGACGGACTGAATTTCCCCGCAAGCCAGCGAGCGGAGCAGATCGTCATAGCCCTCCGGCTCGGCGAGATAGAGGTCGGCATCCGGACAGGCGAGCGCGAGCCCCGCGGCCAGCCCCCCGCCGCCGCAGCAGGCGACGATCCGGTCCGGCCGCTGCCCGGTCCGCGCCTCGAGTTGCGCCGCCGCCTCGATGCCGACCGTCCCCTGCCCTTCGATGATCCACGGATCGCCATAGGCATGGACAAGCGTGGCGCCGGACTGCGCGACGAGGCCGGCGGCGATCTCGTCGCGATCCTCGCTGGCCCGGTCGTAGAGATGCACCTGCGCGCCGAGCGCGCGGGTCGCCGCCAGCTTGGCCTGCGGGGCATTGCTCGGCATGACGATGGTCGCCGCGATGCCCAGCCGCCGGGCGGCCCAGGCAACGCCCTGCGCATGATTGCCGCTGGACACGCCAACGACGCCGCGCGCCCGCTGCTCGGGCGTCAGATCGCTGAGGCGATGCCAGGCGCCGCGGATCTTGAAGGCACCAATTGGCTGGAGCATTTCCGCCTTGCACCAGATTGTGCGCCCATCCACCTCGAGCGGGAGCAGCGGCGTGGGCGGCAGGAGCGCGGCGACCTTCTCCGCCGCACGCAGCACGCCCTCGCGGCTCGGCGCGCGGGCCGGGTCCAGCAATTCTTGTTCTGTCACAGAGCCCCCCTATATGCAGGCGCTTGTCGATTCGACTTATGGAGACTTACAGATGAGCAGGGTGTTGGTCATCGGCGCAGGTGGCGTCGGATCGGTCGCGGTCCACAAGATGGCGATGAATAGCGACATCTTTAGCGACATCCATCTTGCGAGCCGCACGGTCTCCAAATGCGATGCCATCGCCGCCTCCGTGAAGGAACGCACCGGCGTTGCCATTAGCACTTATGCGCTGGACGCCGATGACGTGGCGGCGACGACCGCGCTCATCAAGCAGATCGGCCCCAAGCTGGTCGTAAACCTTGCTTTGCCTTATCAGGACCTCGCCATCATGGATGCCTGCCTCGCTGCCGGCGTCAACTACATGGACACCGCCAATTACGAGCCGCGCGACGAGGCGCATTTCGAATATAGCTGGCAATGGGCCTATCAGGACCGCTTCAAGGACGCTGGCCTCATGGCGCTGCTCGGCTCCGGTTTCGATCCGGGCGTGACCAGCGTGTTCGCCAGCTGGCTCAAGAAGCACCATTTCGAGCGGATCGACACGCTCGACATTCTCGACTGCAATGGCGGCGACCATGGCCAGCACTTCGCCACCAACTTCAATCCCGAGATCAATATCCGCGAAGTGACTGCGCCTGCGCGGCACTGGGAGAATGGCGAGTGGGTGACGACGCCTGCCCTCTCCCACAAGCAGAGCTTCGACTTCGAGGCGGTCGGCCCCAAGAACATGTACCTCATGTATCATGAGGAACTGGAGAGCCTGGCCAAGCACCTGCCCGAGATCAAGCGCATCCGCTTCTGGATGACCTTCGGCGATGCTTATCTCAAGCATCTGGAAGTGCTGCAGAATGTCGGCATGACGCGGATCGATCCGGTGATCTACAATGGCGTGGAGATCATCCCGCTGCAGTTCCTCAAGGCCGTGCTGCCCGAGCCTGCCAGCCTTGGCTCCACGACCAAGGGCAAGACCAACATCGGCGACATCGCCACGGGCCTGGGCAAGGACGGCAAGGACAAGACGCTCTACGTCTACAACATCTGTGACCATGAGGACGCCTATGCCGAGACCGGCAATCAGGCCGTGAGCTACACCACCGGCGTGCCGGCGATGATCGGCGCGGCGCTGATGCTGCAGGGCCTGTGGTCCGGCGCCGGCGTGTTCAACATCGAGCAGCTCGATCCCGATCCGTTCATGGACATGCTGAACAAGCATGGGCTCCCGTGGCAAGTGAAGGAACTCGACGGGCCGCTGCCCTTCTGATGGGCCGCATCCGCATCAGCATCGGGCTGATGGGCGCAGCGCTGGCGCTTGTGGTGAGCGGCTGCGTGCCGCAGATCGGTCTGGTCGATGGCGTGCCGTCTGCCGAGTTGAACCGCTGCGCGCGTCAGGGTGGCTCGCTGCAGGCACGCGGACGGGCGCAGACGGTGATGTGCGTCGTGCCCTATGCGGATGCCGGCAAGAGCTGCTCCTCGAACAAGGATTGCCAGGGCCGCTGCCTTGCCCAGCCGGGCAAGGACGGCAATCTGCCGCTCGACGAGCAGAAGGCGCCGGGCCGTTGCCAGGCCGACGACAAATTATTCGGATGCTTTGCCGAACTGGAAGGCGGCAAGGTCGTTCGATCGATGTGCATTGATTAGTGCGTGCATTGACTAGGGCGTGCGGCAGACCCACCTGCGCCGCGACACCATTTGACCGGAGCTGACCCCATGGAAACCCGAGCCGGCGATCCCGGCGCCTTCGCGCGCTTCGATCTCAACCGCGTGCCCTCGCCCGCCTTCGTGGTCGATGCCGCGGCGATCCGCCGCAACCTCGCGATCCTCAAGGACGTGCGGGACCGGGGCGGGATCAAGATGCTCGCCGCGCTCAAGGCCTTCTCCATGTGGTCGCTCGGCCCCACGGTCTCGGCCTATCTCGACGGCGTCTGCGCCTCCGGCCTGTATGAAGCGCGGCTGGGACGCGAGGAATATACCGGGCTCGACGAGAAGGGCGAGGTCGCGACCTACTGCGCGGGCTACAAGGCGGCCGACCTGCCGGAAATCTGCATGCTGTCCGACCACATCATCTTCAACTCGCCCGGCCAGCACGCGCGCTTCCGGCACATTCTCGATGCGCAGCGGGCGCAAGGCATGAGCTTCGACGTGGGGCTGCGGATCAATCCGCTCCATGCCGAGGGCGAAGTGGCAAAATACGATCCCTGCCAGCCCAGCAGCCGGCTCGGCTTCCCCATCGACCAGCTTCTCCCTGACCATCTCGACGGCGTGGACGGCATTCACTTCCACACGCTGTGCGAGCAGGATTTCGTGCCGCTGGGCCGCACCTGGGCAGCAGTGGAGCCGAGCCTCAAGCGCTTCTTCGGCCAGCTCAAATGGCTGAACTTCGGCGGCGGCCACCATATCACCCGCGCTGACTATCAGCGCGAGGAGCTGATTGCCTTCCTCCAGCAGGTGCGGCGCGAAACGGGGCTCGAGGTCTATCTGGAGCCCGGCGAGGCGGTGGCACTGGACGCGGGGATCCTCGTGGGCGAGATCCTCGACGTCATCGACAATGGCATGCCGGTGGCGGTCGTGGACATTTCCGCGACCTGCCACATGCCGGACGTGATCGAGGCGCCCTATCGCCCCGCCATGCTCGGCGAGCAGCCGGGCGGCGATCTGGTGCGGCTGGGCGGCCCATCCTGCCTCGCGGGCGACATCATCGGCGACTATGCCCTGCCCGTCCCTGCCGAACCGGGCCGGCGCATCGCCTTCCTCGATCAGGCGCATTATTCGATGGTGAAGACCAATACGTTCAACGGCGTGCCCCTGCCCTCCATCTGGCTGTGGGACAGCGAGACGGATGACCTGCAGGAAGTTCGCCAGTTCGGCTACGAGGACTTCAAAGGACGTCTTAGCTGACACAGAATTGACATAAAACTGTCACAATAACCCGTTGATTTTGGGTGGATCGTTGCCGGTGGATAACGAATCTTTTACCAGCGGGAACTTACAGACCCGCACATGACAATCGGCGGGCCTGCACAACCGGAAACACAGGATGAAGAAGCCGCCGTCGCGCGGCTTCGGATGGCAGGCAGTGAGCATATGTGGGCGCGCCTTGGCGCCTCCTCCATGGAAATCATCGATCTGTTCCGACGCCATATGGGCCTGCGCCTGCTGCCACTGGTCGACGAGGCGGATCGGCCCGTTGGCGCGATCTACGAGGAGGACGTGCGCAACATCCTGTTCAATCCCTTCGGCCATGCCCTGCTCAGCAATCCAGGAGTCGATCTGGCCTTTGGTCAACGAGCGCAAACTTGCCCCGTCGCCGAAATGAATCGCGGCATAAGCGGCCTGCTCGCCGTTCACGCGCGGGGAGGCGGCAAGGAAGCGATCATCGTTACGCGCGGCGGGCGCTATGCGGGATTTGTTCCCAACAGCGCGCTGATCGCCGCCGCAAATACGCAGGAGCTGGAGCGGCTGCGCGCGCGGGAGGCCGAACTGGAAGAGCTACGGCGAATCAGTGCCGGGTTCGAGCAGGATATCCAACGACTTTCAGGGACGCTTGGCGACATGGCCGCCATGCTCCAGCGCAGCGCAACCGGCACCGCCGAGCGCAGCGAGGACAATAATGACCATGCCCTGCAAGTGCTCACGGCAGCCGCTCAAACGGGCGCGATGATGGACGATGTCGCCCGGGCGAGCGCGGCGCTGGTCCAGTCGCTGGGCCGCCTGGACCGGGAAACCGAGCAAGCACGCACGGTTGCCGTGGAAGCCGTTGCACGCGTCGATGCCAGCGCCACGCAGGCGCAGGCGCTCGACCAGGCAACGGAATCGATCGAGACGATCACGGCCTCCATCGAGATGCTGGCGCGATCGGTCAATCTGCTCTCGCTTAATGCCTCCATCGAAGCCGCGCGGGCTGGCGATGCCGGGCGGGGCTTTGCCGTGGTGGCCAATGAAGTGCGTGCGCTGGCGCTGCAGACCGGCGAGGCGGCGAACGGCATCAGAGCGCACGCCATGACGGTACGCAAGACCGTCGACTCCGTAATCGGCGCGCAAGCAGGGCTCGAGCAGGTGATCGCCAGCGTGAAGCAGATTGCGGAGGGCGTGACCGAATCGGTGAGTGCGCAACGCGCCCTCTCGCTGCAGCTTGCTGCCGGTGCCGACCAGGCAGTGACGGCTAGCAAGGAGATCGAAGCGCGGATCGTGCAGATTTCCGGCAACGCGCGCGCGGCCACCGCCGGCGCACAGGAGCTGGCGCGTACGGCCCATGATCTGGGCGATTCCTCGACATTGCTGTCCCGCCGCGTCGGGCTGTTTCTGGACGAGATTGCCGTGCGGGACAGCGCGGCAGCCTGAGGCTGATCAGGGCCGCTCGCGCCGCCGAATCCGGAAAGCGGACTTCCCTCTATTGCGCCGTCCGCTTGTCTCGCCGCCGCGCTTGACGAAATAAAGCGCCAGCAAGGCAATGACAATCAGCCCCGATGTCGGGAACAGCCAGGGGCCGGGCAGCAGGTCCCACGCATAAATGCTCTGCCAGATCTGGCTGCCCTCGAAGAGATCCTTGGGAATGGCGATCAGGGCGAGCAGCGCGAGAGCACCGAGCAGGCGATTGGTGCGCCGCTCCGAATAGGCGCTGGCCAGCGTGGAGACATCCTCGACCAGATTTTCCAGCCGATCGAGCGCTTCATGGACCTCATCGAAACGGTCGTTGATGCCCATCTTGTCCCGGACCGCATCCAGCGCGGCCTTCTCCTTGGGGTAGCGGAACATGTTTCCGCAGCGATGAATGGACTTCCAGCGGAAGATCTCCAGTCGCTCGCGCAGGTTCCGCTCGTGAACGCCGGTCTTCTGCCCGAACGCGCGTGAGGCGCTATCGAGCAGGTCCATCACGTCCGCCAGCGGCTCGGCGCGGAAGCTGGTGCGTTCGCTCTCCCCCGCCAGTTTGCCGGTCGGATCGTAGATCAGATTTTCCAGCATCTGCTCCATGTCCGAGACGACCTGCTGGTCATGCACGGCCACCATCCAGGTGAGGAACAGATAAGGGCAGGTGCCGAGCGCGCTCTGCCCCTCGCGGAAGGACCGCCAGCTTGCGCCGACCTCGAGCATGAAGCGCGGATGGGTGAACAGGGCGGATTCGACTGAATGGGTGGCAGGGCGCGTGGAATCATGGACTTCCGACTCATCCTGATAGGGAAAGTCGCACACGCCCGTGGCCAGGCCGGCGAGTGCAAGAAGCGCGCGATCGATGTCGTTGCCGGACTGGCGATGGCAGCGATCGTCCGCAAGGCCGCAGGCCGCCGCAGCCTGTGTCCAGTCACTCTCCAGCCTGTCCAGCGACGCGGGGCGCTCAGGCGTTGTCGTGGCCTGCGGATCGAGCCTCTCGCGTACATAGGCAGCGGCCTGCTGCATCGGCTCATCCTCCACGCCCATGCACAGGCTGACGAGGTGATCGGCGGTCAAAGTCTCGGGCAGCTCGCTTTCCCGCACCAGGTCGAAGGGAATGAGCAGATCGGCAACGGCATTGAGAGCATCGTCGCCGCCGGGCGTGGTGCCCGGCACCGCTCGGGTCCGCAACTGACGCAGACGGGCGTTGGCGAAGTCGGCGAGTGAGAGCGCTTCTCCACCCATGCGAAAGCCGAGATAGCGGGGGTTTTCCGCACATTTCGGCTGGAGCAGGAGCTGCTCGATCTGCAGCAGGGCATATTCGTCCAGCCCCGTGCAGTCCGGGCACTGGACCAGCGTGACGACATAATAAACCTGCCCGCTCTCGAACACGCAGAAGCTGTCACGCAGCATCAGGGGGATTTCGCGCAGGGCCTCAGGCACGTCGAGGCGCGTGACCTCCCCTTCTGCCTCATATTCCCAGCAAGGCGGGCGCACGAGCGCGACCTCGCGGCTCTGCGCATCCTCCGGCGCCCCGGAGGCAAGCACCAGCAAAGGGCGCCCATTGACGCCGGGATCGCCATTGGTGACATCATCAAGGAAAGAACGCACCGGCTCGATGAGCGCATTGTGCAAACGGGCGCGGCGCCCGTCATCGCCTGGCGCTTGCGCGGCTTCGTCCGGATCGAGATGGCGCGACAGGGCCACGAGACGGAAAGCGGTCCAGTTGTCCGGGCTGGCATGGCCGCGCGCGGGCGAGACATCAAAGGCAAGGCTTACCGAGACGGCGCCCAGATTCGGGAAGATCGCGCATTCGTTGAAATGTCGGCCCGCCACGCTCAACGTCCCCACCTTGTCGGCCACGCCCCGGCCGCGCCGTCAGTCCCCCAGCAGGTGCAACGCCTCACGAACCGAGCCGAAGGACCGGCCCGCCGCCCGCGCGACCTCGTCCCGCTGCCCTGCAAGGGAGAGTAGAGCGGCAGGATCGAGAAGCGCAATGCGTTTCCGACCCGCGCAGAGCATTTCCAGCGCATCGATCTGTGCCGAGGCGGAGGGGACGCTGGCGAGCGGCGCGCCCTTGAGCACGGAGATGGCGAAGAATTTGCGCAGATGATCGAGCAACGTGCAAGCGGGCAAGTCGGCCTCCGCACTCAACACGCCGTAGATGAGCGATTCGTCGGGTTCCGCATCGGGCGTCAGCGGTGGCTGGATGTAAGGGAAATCGATCACCCGCGCGCCGCGTTTGGCCCATATCCTCAGCCGGTCGAGCTGATCGATGCCCGTGAACGCAGTATCGCGCACATAATCCTGCGGCGACATGGCGAAGGGATCGTTCAGTTCGATGAAGACGAGCGGCTCGCCCTCCCCGTTCATGACCTCCAATATCGCCTGACGGACAGCGGCCAGCATGGCACTTAAGCGACCCCGCCCCCGCGCGCCTTCATCAATGTAGATGTAATTGAGGTTGGCGGAGAGGCACATGCCATCCTCGTCGCGCACGGACATGGCGATGAAGTTCGCGCCGCCGACGAATTGCGTTGTCCCGCTTTCCCGCGCGATCAGGCAAACCTCGGCGAAGGGACCATGTTCCCGCGCGAGACGGGCGCCGGTCTCATCATGATTGAGGGCAAGGCATGCGGCGAAACCGGCTGCGTCTTCCTTCTCGTTGGGGAGAACGAAGGCGCGATCATAGCCTGCGAAGAATGCATCGAACACAGCATTGCCTGCGCGGTCGGTCAGCGCCATTTCCAGCGACGTGCCCAAGACCGGATGCCATTGCGCCTGAATTGCCACACTGTCTCCCGGCCCTGAGGGAATCCAAGATCGCCCCTTAGGCGGCGAGCGAGCTGGTGACCAGCGCGAACATGCGGGCGAATCGCAGGAACCGCCAAAGCCGGATTGCCCCGCCCGAACGGATTCGAAACACGGCTCGCCCTGTGGCCGAAATGTGCCATCGCGAGGCAGGAAAGGCGCAAAGTGCCCGATTTCCTGCCGTATGACCCAAATCCACACTGTGACTCAAATTTGACCCCCGATCTTTACAGGGGGGACCGCAGGCCATATATGCGCACCCCTGCTGCCCCATGGGACTTCCACCGCAAGGCAGCTCTTTTCGACTGCAATCCACTGGAGGTCCCTTGAATTGTACAAGCATCATAGCGCGCTGGGGGTAGCTCTCTCCCTCAAACCGGCAGCACCGGTAACGCTTATTCGCCCGCAGGCAGCCGCCCGCGCCGCCCGATACTTCTCGACGAAGTTCCCGGGGCGCTCGCTCTATGCCGTCAAGGCCAATCCCTCGCCTGCGTTGCTGGAAACGCTGTGGGCGGCGGGCACCACGCATTTCGACGTCGCCTCCATTGCCGAGGTGCGGCTGGTCGCGCGGACACTGCCGCGCGCCAAGCTGTGCTTCATGCACCCGGTGAAGGCCGAGGAAGCGATCCGCGAAGCCTATTTCAAGCATGGCGTACGGACCTTCTCGCTCGACTCCATGGAAGAGCTGGACAAGATCGTGCGGGCCACACAGGCCGCGCCGGATCTTGAGCTGTGCGTTCGCCTGCGTGTCTCGTCCGAGCACAGCAAGCTGAGCCTCGCATCCAAGTTCGGCTGCGAGCTGGGCGATGCGCGCGAATTGCTGCAAGCTGCACGCCAGGCCGCTGATGCCCTCGGTATCTGCTTCCATGTCGGCAGCCAGGCGATGTCGCCTCATGCCTATGTGCAGGCGATCGAGCGCGTGCGCGCCGCGATTGTCGATGCATCGGTAACCGTGGACATCGTGGATGTAGGTGGCGGTTTCCCCTCCACCTATCCCGGCATGGAGCCGCCGCCGCTCGAGCATTATTTCTCGGCGATCCACCGCGCCTTCGAGAGCCTGCCGATTTCCTACTCGGCGGAACTGTGGTGCGAGCCGGGCCGGGCACTGTGCGCGGAATATAGCTCGCTGCTCGTGCGTGTGGAAAAGCGCCGGGGCAATGAGCTCTTCATCAACGACGGCGCCTATGGCGCGCTGTTCGATGCCGCGCATCTCGGCTGGCGCTTCCCCGTGCAGCTGCTGCGCGCGGAAGCCAATGAAGCGGATCAGGACGCCTTCAGCTTCTATGGCCCGACCTGCGACGACATGGACCATATGGCCGGCCCGTTCATGCTTCCCGCCGACGTGCGCGCGGGCGACTATATCGAGATCGGGATGCTCGGCGCTTATGGCAATGCCATGCGCACCGAGTTCAACGGCTTCGGTGTCGAGAGCATCGCGCAGGTGGCCGACGAGCCGATGGCGAGCCTCTACCGCGAGGAAGAGCCAGCGCCGCGCCGGTCCAATGTGGTGCAGCTGCGCCGCTGAGCGGAAAGCTCATCAAGGCCGATTGCCAAGTTCGACGGAATGAGACAGCCTCCCCGGATTATATTCGGGGAGGCTTTTCATGTCGGTCAATCTGCTGGTGCCGGTCTTTGCGCTGGTTCTCTGGTCACTGGTCATGCTGTTCTGGATGGTCGCGCTTCGACTACCAGCGCTGGCCAAGCTCAAGATTCCGCCCGAGCAGGCGCGCGGCGGCCGGGGACAGGATCTCGACCGGCTCCTTCCGCGCGAGATCAACTGGCCGGCACACAATTATGTGCATTTGATGGAGCAGCCGACGATCTTCTATGCGGCGGTCGTCGGGCTGGCGCTGCTGGGTCAAGGCACTATGCTGAATGTTGCGCTGGCCTGGGGCTATGTCGCGATCCGCATCGTGCACAGCATCTGGCAGGCCAAGGTGAACACCATTCCGGTGCGTGTCAGCCTGTTCTTCCTCTCGACGATCCTGCTCGCCGTCCTGGCGGTCAACGGCCTGCTCGCCGCGCTGCGCCTCAGCGCCTGAAGGTGGCCACCAGTTCCACATGGGTTGACCAGCGGAACTGGCCCACCGGCTTGACCCGCTCGATGCGATAGCCACCCTCGACCAGCGTCAGAGCATCGCGCGCGAAACTCGCGGGATTGCAGGAGACGTACACGATCAGCGGCGTCTGTGACGCGGCGAGATGGGTCACCTGCTCGCGCGCGCCGGCCCGCGGCGGATCGAGCACCACGGCATCGAAGCGGTTGAGCTCGGCCGGCGTCAGCGGGCGACGGAACAAGTCGCGATGCTCGGGGAATATCCGGCCGGGCAGCCGGTTGCCGCCGGCGCGCAGGCCCATCACCAGATCGCGCGCGGCCTCGGCGGCATAGACCTTGCGGCCCGGCCCGTCATTGGCGACCGAGAGCGCGAAGGTGCCAAGGCCAGCGAACAGGTCCGCGACCATCGCGGCGCTGCCCAGCGCCTGCCGCACCTCGGCCACCAGCGTAGCCTCGCCATCCCGGGTCGCCTGGAGGAAAGCGCGCGTCGGATAGCCGGTCGCGACATCGCCGAAGCGCACTGTGACGGGGTCTGGCTCCCAGACAGTCATCGGCGCGTCGTCCTCAATGAGGGTCAGGCGTGCGAGCGCGTTCGTGCGGGCGAAATCGAGCAGCGCCTCGGTATGGGCAAGGCCATCGACGCGCAGGCCCGAGAGGGTGACGTCGACGCCCTGATCGACCAGCGCGAGATCGATCTCGCCGGGCTGGCGATCCGGCAGCATCGTCGCGAACAGGGCGCGCAAGGGCGCGACGAGGGCGAACAGACGCGGCTCCAGCACCGGGCATTCGCGCAAATCGATGAGCCGATGGCTGCCCTGCTCGGAAAAACCGAGCTGGATACGCTTGCCGAGCCGCAGGGCACGCAGGCTGGCGCGGCGGCGGCTGTGCGGCGGAGAGACATGGGGCGGTGCAATCTCGCCCGCGCTGAGCCCCTGCCCGGCCAGCGCGCCGGCCACCCGATCCCGCACATAGTCGGTGAAGGCCTGATCCGAGAGATGCTGAAGCTGGCAACCGCCGCATTCGGGAAAGTGGCGACAAGGCGGCTCAGCGTGCTGCGGACCGGGCTCGATGCTGCCATCGGCACGCAGCCGATCGCCCGGCGCGCTCAGGGGGACATGGCGGCCGTCCGCCGTGACGCCATCGCCCCGCGCGGCAATGCGGATAATCATATCTGGATCGGGGCTGGTCATGAGGCACTCGCTAAGGCCGCCGGAAGGCAGGCAATGAGATCGTCGGCAATGAAAGCGGCGCCGGCGCGGCGAGCCGCTTCGCCATGCAACCAGACGGCCGCGCAGGCGGCCTTGAACGGATCACCCGTCACGGCGAGGCGCCCGGCGCACAGGCCGGCAAGCACATCGCCAGTGCCGGCGGTGGAAAGCCAGGAGGAGGCAGGTTGCGCGACGACGCAGCGACCATCGGGCGCCGCGATCACGCTGTCCGGCCCCTTGTGGACGACGACGGCGCCGATCTGCGCGGCGGCGGCGCGGGTGCGCTCGATCTTGTTGCCCTGCCCTTCCCCGAACAGCAGCGTAAACTCGCCTTCGTGCGGCGTGGCGATGGCGGGCGGCGGCAGCCCCCCTGCGCCGCGCGTGGCAAGCAACCAGAGCGCATCGGCATCCGCCACAACCGGTACACCGGCCTGAAGCGCCGTCTCCAGCCGCGCCCAGGCGGCATCGTCGCGCCCAAGGCCGGGGCCAACGAGCAAGGCTCTTGCCCGGTCGGCATCGAACGCATTGCTGCGCACAATCGCACGGCTGTGCGCGCCCGGCGCGTCCGCTTGCGCGATCAGGCGGACATAGCCGGCGCCGGACCGCGCCGCCGCCTCGACCGCGAGCAGCGATGCGCCAGGCATGGCCCCGGCGAGGACCGCGACAAGCCCGCGCCGATATTTGTGCGCATCTGCGGCAGGCGCAGCAATCAGGGGCCGGTCAAGCGCACGGGCGCATCCGGCGGGCGGAGCGATTCCGATGTCGACGAGCACCTGCTGGTGTGCGAATCCCCGCGAAGGCATCAGCACATGAGCGGGTTTCCAGGCGCCGAGCGACAGGCAATGCGTGAAGGTGGGCACCGGCGAGAGCGCGAGGGCAGCATCGCTCTCGACACCGCTCGGCACGTCGATGGCATAGCTATGGTGCGCAGCATGAACGAGCACACCAAGCCGCTCGGCCAATTCGGGCGAGAGGCCGCGCGTCAGACCGATGCCGAACAGCGCATCGACAAGCTGGCTGGCAGGCGCAGCGGTCATGAGGTCCTCGACCGGGCCACCCCAGTCGGCGCGCGCCTTGCGGCTGCTGTCTGTGCCGCTTTCACCCATGGCCGCCACGCGGACCGGCACGCCGAGGTCGCGCAAGGTGCGAGCGATCACGAACCCATCGCCGCCATTATTGCCGGGACCGCACAGCACCAGCACATCGCGCATGGCGCCGGCGCGGAAGATGATCTCGGCTGCGCTCTCCCCGGCCCGGCACATGAGGGCATAGGGGTCCGTGCCAGCATCGAACAGCGCCTGCTCGGCCGCGCGCATCTGAGCAACGCTGAGGATGGGAGCCGCGGTCAATGGGTGCTCCCTGAGGCAGCCAGAAGGCTGGCAATTCCAACTCGGTGATCTTGCGAAGGCATGAGCCCTGGCAGGACGGCATCGCTCTTGCCGCCCTGGGCTCCCGCCTTTCTAGGCGCAGCCGGTTGCGCTGATGCGTCCAACTGGCGCGTCGAGAGAGGCGGTGCAACACCACCCTCGGCCCCTCCTCTGATGAGGAGGGGAGAGCGTTGCTCAGATGTCGGCAAAGACATGGGTCTCGGCACGGGCGCCGGGGTGCGTCACCGCGCCCTGCCAGGCCGGGCCGACATTCTGCGCATAGCGCCACAGGGCACCCGCCTGATAGTCGTTCTGGCGCGGCTGCCACTTTGCGCGACGCTCCGCGAGCACCGCCTCGTCGACCAGCAGGTCGATGGTGCCGGCCTCGGCATCGATGCTGATCTGATCGCCATTCTCGACCAGCGCAATCGGGCCGCCGTCCGCCGCTTCGGGACCGACATGGCCGATGCAGAAGCCGCGCGTGCCGCCGGAGAAGCGACCGTCCGTGATGAGCGCGACCTTTTCGCCCAGGCCCTGCCCGTACAGCGCCGCGGTGGTCGAGAGCATCTCGCGCATGCCGGGACCGCCCTTGGGGCCTTCATAGCGGATCACGACGACATCGCCGTCCACGATCTGCTGCGCCTCGACGGCGGCGAAGGCATCCTCCTCGCGCTCGAACACCTTGGCCGTGCCGGTGAACTGCAGGCGCTTCATGCCCGCGACCTTCACGATCGCGCCTTCGGGCGCGAGGCTGCCCTTTAGGCCGACGACGCCGCCGGTCGGGGTGATCGGTGCCTTCGCGTCGTAAATGACCTTCTGGTCAGGGTTCCACGTCACCTCGTCGATGTTCTCGCCCAGCGTCTTGCCGGTGACGGTCATGCAGTCGAGGTGCAGCAAGCCGGTCTGCGCAAGGCTCTTCATCAGCATGTAGATGCCGCCAGCCTCGTGCATGTCCTTGGCGACATATTTGCCGCCGGGCTTGAGGTCGGCCATGTACGGCGTGGTCTTGAAGATCTCGGCCACGTCAAAGAGGGTGAAATCGATGCCGCACTCATTGGCCATGGCGGGCAGATGCAGCGCGCCATTGGTCGAGCCGCCCGTCGCCGCCACGATGCGGGCCGCGTTCTCGAAAGCCTCGCGCGTGCAGATGTCGCGCGGGCGCAGGTTGAGCGCGAGCAGCTCCATCACCTGCTTGCCCGCCGCGACGGCGATTTCGTGGCGGCTCTTGTAGGGCGCCGGCACCATGTTGCTGTTCGGCAGCGACAGGCCGATGGCCTCGCCGACGCAAGCCATGGTGTTGGCGGTATATTGTCCGCCGCAAGCACCGTGACCGGGGCAGGCCGCCTTCTCGATGGCGGTGACCTCGGAAAGCGGGCAATTGCCCGCGGCAAAGCGCCCGACCGCCTCGAACACGTCAATGACGGTCAGGTCGTCGCGCTCTTTGTAATGGCCGGGGAGGATCGAGCCGCCATAAACGAAGATGCTCGGGATATTGAGGCGCAGCATCGCCATCATCATGCCGGGGAGCGACTTGTCGCAGCCGGCGAAGGTGACGAGCGCATCATAGCAATGGCCGCGCACGGACAGCTCGACCGAGTCCGCGATGACCTCGCGACTCACAAGGCTGCTCTTCATGCCCTGGTGGCCCATGGCGATGCCGTCGGTCACGGTGATGGTGTTGAAGCGGAACGGCGTGCCGCCGCCCGCCTGCACCCCCTCGCGCGCCCAATTGGCCTGCGCATCGAGCGTGGTGTTGCAGGGCGCGCTGTCATTGCCCGCCGAAACGAGGCCTACGAAGGGCTTGGCAATATCCTCTTCCTTCCAGCCCATCGCATAATAATAGCTGCGGTGGGGGGCGCTCTCGACGCCAACGGAGACGTAGCGGCTGGGGAGTTTGGATTTGTCGAAGCTGTGGGTCATCTCATTCACCTTCCTGCGGGCAGCGCTCTAGGCCCGTTGCGGGGCGGCTTGCAAGCGTGGAGGCAGCTGTTGCGAGCCGCTTTCAGGAAAAGGCCGCCCGGCAGGCCCGCAGCACCGGGCCGAGAATGGCCGCGAGGCGCGCCTGCCCGGCGGCGTCGCTCACAAGATCCTGCCGCATCTCGACGCCAAGATAGGGACGGCCATGCGCTTCGGCATGGCGGTTCATCGTCGCGTTGAGGAGCTTGCCGGAATATGGCTGCTGATCGCCGACGATGAGGCCTGCCGCCTCAAGCAGGGGGATAGCCACGCGCGCGCCCCGGTCATCCTCATTATAGAGGACGCCGATCTCCCAGGGCCGTGCTTCCTCGGGCTTTGTGCGCAGCCGGGGCGTGAAGCTGTGCAGCGAGAGCAGGAAGGGCCGGTGCCCCTGCCCCACCAGCGCCGCGACCTGCGCATGATAGGGATCGTAGAAGCGGGCCAGGCGGTCGGCCACTTCGGCGATGCTGTTGCCCTCGATATGGTGGCCATCGCTCTGCACCGGCACCAGCCCGGCGGCATCCGGCTCCCGATTGTAATCGATGACGAGGCGCGAGACGCCGCCGAGGATGGCGCAGGATCCGCCCTGCGCGACCAGCAGACGCGCGACCTCCGCCACGCCAATGTCCAGCGCGACATGCTCGGTCATGGCCGCGGGCGGCAGGCCGAGATCGATGCCCTCCGGCACATGATTGGAGGCATGGTCGGCAATGATGAGGACGGGCGCGGCGGGATCGCCGAGAATGTGGAAAGGCGCAGTCATGGAACAGGCCTAGCGCAGTTTCCCGGCGGTCAAAAGACCCAGGCGGTTCAGCGCAGGGCGCTGGTCATCACCCACCAGTCGGGATGGTCGGCAATGATCCGGTCGGCCGCGGCATCGCGCTCGGCCTCGGTTGCGAAGATCGCAAAGCAGGTGGCGCCGGAACCGGACATGCGCGCAACGGCGGGAAGCTGCGCGCGCAGGACAGCCAGCACCTCCTCGATCTGCGGCACAAGCGCCATTGCGCTGGCTGCCAGATCGTTGCGGCCGCGCGGCCACGTTAGCGGGTCGAGCGCGCCGCGATCGATGCCGTCCCAGCCGGCGAACACAGGCCCCGTGGGGCAAGCAATCAGCGGATTGACGAGCAGAACCGGCGTGTCGGCAAGATCGAGATCGATCGCTTCCAGCCGGTCGCCCACGCCGGCGCCGAACACTGTCTGCGATCCGAGACAGGCCGGCACATCGGCACCGAGCGTGGCGGCGATGCCGGGAAAGTCGATGTCCATCGGACGAATGTTCCACAGGCGCACCAGCATGCGCAGCGCGGCCGCCGCATCGGCCGATCCGCCGCCGATGCCCGAGGCGATGGGCAGGCGCTTGTCCAGCACCAGATCGGCGCCGAGATGACTGCCGGTCGCCGCCTGCAGGGCCTGCGCGGCACGGACGACGAGATTGGTCTCGTCGGCGCGCAGATCGTCGGCGAATGGCCCCTCGATGCGAAGGACAATCCCGCCGTCCTCGCGCAGCGTGCCGCTCAGCCCGTCGCCATCCACGCAGAAGGCGAACAGGCTCTCCAGCTCATGATAGCCATCCGCACGGCGCGCGCGGACATGAAGGGCGAGATTGAGCTTGGCGTGAGCAGTTTCGGTGAGCACGACCGGCTCCATAGCGGGGCAAGGCGCGCTTGTCTTGCCCCTCCGCAATCGACTGCTCGCCGAACCGTCACGGGTCAATCGGGCGGCGCAGCTTCCCCTCGCTCGCGATAGTCGGGAAGATCCGGCGCGTCCGGCGGCACCGGCCTCGCTTCCAGCTTGCCGATCAGCGCCTTCATTTCGGCGATCTCGCGCACCTGCGCCTCGATGATCCGGTCAGCGAAGTCACGCACTTCCGGGTCGCGGATGTGGGCGCGCTCGCTGGTCATGATGGCGATGGAGTGATGCGGGATCATGGCCTTCATATAGCTCACATCATCGACGGTCTCCTGGCTGCGCACCAGCCAGAGCGAGAGAGCGAAGACGAGAACGGCTGCCACGACGATGCCGATGTTCGTACCCTGGCGCGGGTACATGCCCCACATGAAGGCGATCATGATGCCGGCCATGGTGGCGCCCATCAGCAGCGCCATCCAGCCGCGGGTCTGGCTGAAGCTGACGTGATCGAGGGAATAGGTGTTCAGATACATCAGGCCGAACATCACGATCGTGGATGTCGCGATCATGGCGGCAAAGCGCGCATAGCTCATGGCGGCCTCCTCTAGGGTCACTCGAACCAACCGACGAAGAGGCCGACGGTTGCAGGCTCGGCGCCGAGAAAAAGCCAACTCCCGGGGTTCCGCTGAGGAGCTGCGATTCCCCCGGCGGGAACCTTTCTTGCCAGCGACCGTCTCCATCCTGTTGGAAAATGGATTTGAAAGGGACTTACATGCTCTGGACCATCATCGGAATTCTGTTCGTCCTCTGGCTGCTCGGCTTCGTCCTGCAGATCGGCGGTGGCCTCATCCACATCCTGCTTCTCATTGCAGGCGTGGTTTTTGTCTTCCAGCTCATCACCGGCCGTCGATCGCTTTGAAAGCCCGCGGGCTGGAAGAGTTTACAAGCAGCGCTCCCATAGCCTCTTGAGCCTTCCAGCCTGCCTCACATATTCGGATATGTCGGCCCCCCGCCACCCTCGGGCGCGACCCAGTTGATGTTCTGGGTGGGATCCTTGATGTCGCAGGTTTTGCAGTGGACGCAGTTCTGCGCATTGATCTGGAAGCGCGGTTGCCCCGCTTCATCCTCCACCACCTCATACACGGCCGCCGGACAATAGAGCCGGGCGGGCTCGTCATAGAGCGGCAGATTGTAGTGGATCGGGATCTCCGGGTCCTTGAGCTGCAGATGGACCGGCTGGTCCTCCTCATGATTCGTGCCCGAGAGAAAGACTGACGAGAGTCGGTCGAAGCTGATGACGCCGTCTGGCTTGGGATACACGATCTTGTGGACCGCATCCTTGCGCCAGAGTTTGGTGTGATCGGCCTTGTTGCGCAGCGTGAACGGCAGGCCGATCTTCAGCGTGCGCATCCACATGTCGATGCCGGCGACCAGCGTGCCGAGCAGATTGCCGAATTTCGCGAGCGCCGGGCCGGCATTGCGGACGAGCTTCAGCTCATCGGCGATCCAGCTCCCGTTGAGCGCCGCCGGATAGGCCTCCAGCACATCGCCGGACCGGTCGGCAGCCATGGCGTCGACAATCGCATCGGCCGCGAGCATCGCCGACTTCATAGCGGTATGCGTGCCCTTGATGCGGGGCACGTTCACGAAACCGGCCGAGCAGCCGATCAGCGCCGCACCCGGCATCACCAGCGTGGGAATGGACTGCCAGCCGCCCTCATTGATGACCCGCGCGCCATAGGAAACGCGCTTGCCGCCTTCCAGCACGGCACGGATCGCCGGGTGCTGCTTCCAGCGCTGGAACTCCTCGAACGGGCTGAGATAGGGGTTCTTGTAGCCGAGGCCGACGACGAAGCCGAGCGCGACCTGCCCGTTTGCCTGATGATAGAGGAAGCCGCCGCCATAGGCATCGGTGAGCGGCCAGCCCTGGGTATGGATGACACGGCCGGGTACATGCCTGGCCGGATCGATGTCCCACAATTCCTTGCAGCCCAGGCCATAGGTCTGCGGATCGCTGTGCGCTTCCAGGTCGAAGCGCGCCTTGAGCTGCTTGGTGAGATGGCCGCGCGCGCCCTCGGCGAACAGCGTGTAGCGCGCATGGAGCTCCAGCCCGGGCTGGTAGTCCGCCTTGTGGCTGCCGTCGCGCGCCACGCCCATGTCACCGGTAGCCACGCCTTTGACCGAGCCGTCGGGGTGATAGAGGATCTCGGCAGCCGGGAAGCCGGGGAAGATTTCCACGCCCAGCCCCTCGGCCTGTTCCGCCAGCCAGCGGCAGAGCGAGCCAAGGGAACCGGTGTAGGTGCCCTTGTTGTGCATGAAGGGCGGCGTGAGAAGGTGAGGCAGCGCGATCTTGCCCGTCTGGCTCAGCAGCCAGTGGTGGTTCTCGGTGACGGGCACCTGCGCCAGCGGGCAGTCGCTTGTCCGCCACTCGGGCAGCAGCTCGTCCAGCGCGCGCGGATCAATGACCGCGCCGGAGAGGATATGGGCGCCGATCTCCGATCCTTTTTCTAGAACGCAGACGCTGATCTCCCTGCCGGTCTCCTGGGCACGCTGCTTGAGACGGATGGCCGCGCTCAGGCCCGCAGGACCGCCACCGACGATCACCACATCATAGGGCATGGACTCCCGTTCGGACATCTTCATCTCCCTCGTGCAACAGCAGGTCCGGTCGCCGCAATTCTCTAACGCTTTGCGGTCGGAAGCGATGCGGCAGAGTTGACCGCGCCGTCAACCTCTGTCTCTGTGTGAACATATGGGTGAGCAGGAAACAATCACGCCGGAGCAGGCGGCCTATGCCTATGCGCACTGGTGGCGCGAAGCAGGGCTGGACTGCGCCACCGAAGAGGTGCCGCGGCGCTGGCGCGACGGCGAACCCGTGCCCTTCTGGCGGCGCGAGCCGGGCGTAGCGCGCGCTGAAACCGCACCGGCGACCGAAGCGCCGATCACGCCGGCAGATGTGCAACCGGCGACCGTGGCGGCTGAGGGCAGCCGGAAGGTAGAAGCTCGCTCCCCTGCCAGAGCACTTTCGCAAATGCCGGCAAGCCTGCCCGCCTTTCTCGACTGGCTGGCACAGGACGAGATGCAACCGGAACGTCATTGGGACGGCGCCAACCTCACGCTGCCCGCGCTGGCGACGCCGCACATCGTCCTCATCGTGGAAATGCCCGCCGCAGGTGCGGAAACGCTTGATCAGGTTCTGGAGCCGCAGCAACGGCGCTTCGTCACGGCCATGCTCGCTGCGATCGGCGTGAAGCCGGAAGACGCGCCTTGCCTCCCCCTCGCTCTGCGTCGCCCACCCGGCAGCCTGCTCGACGCCGGCGTGATGCCACAACTCGCCACGCGCATGAGCCATTATCTGGACCTCGTCAGGCCGGGCCTGACGATCCTGCTGGGCGACCGGATCGGCCGCGCCATGCTGGGCGAGAGCTGGCGTCCCGGCTCGAGCAATATGGAAAAGGTTGACCTGCCGGGCAGGAGCCTGGATATCATCTCGCTCGCCGGACCGGACCTGCTCATGAACAGGCCGCTCGCCAAGGCGAAAAGCTGGCAGACGCTGCGCCTGCTCCATGGAACGCTGACGCAATGAACAAGTCCTCCCGATCGCTCGCGCGCCGCCTGATGCCCGTGGCCCTGTCGCTCGCCGCAGCGGTCGCGCCGCTCGCAATTGCACAGCCCGCCATCGCCGCCTCAGCAATTCCATCGCCGAGCCAGGACGAGCGCAGTCGCTATGGCGCAATCCTCTCGCTGCTGGACGGCAAAAGCTGGGCTGAAGCCAAAGGCGCGATTCTTGCTCTGCCCGAAAGCGACAGCATGCGGCCGCACCTGCTGGCAGAGCTCTATCTCGCCAAGGACAGCCCGCGCGTAGAGCTGTTCGACCTGCTTGATCTGCTCCACAAGGCGCCAGATCTGCCCCATGGGGAGCGCCTTGCCGCGCTGGCGCGCGCGCGCGGTGCGCAGGCGCTGCCCAATCGTCCCGCCACGCGCCAGCTCATGTGGACCGGCACGTCACCACAGCGGCAGACACTGCGCTCGGTGAAGGGCGATGCGGCCGCAGACCAGCTTCGCGGAACGCTGCTCCAGTATATCCGCGACGATCAGCCTGCGCAGGGTGAAGCACTGCTCGCCTCCGCTGAAGCGGGACTCGGCATGGATGGCCGCACGGAACTGCGCCAGCGGCTCGCATGGTCCTATTATATTTGCGGCGACACCGCCAATGCCCGCCGCATGGCTGCGCTCGCCGTGCAGAACGGCACGGGCGATTTCGTCGCGCCCTCCTACTGGGTGATGGGTCTCTCCGCCTGGCGCGAGAAGCAATGGGCCGCAGCGGCCGACGCCTTCTACCATGCTGCGATGAGCACAGCCGACGCGGATCTGCGCAGCCGCAGCTACTTCTGGGCCGCCCGCGCCATGATGGCGGATCGCAAGCCTGAGCGGGTCAATGCCTTGCTGCGCAGCGCCGCGCGGGATGAGGAGAGCTTCTATGGCCTGCTCGCGCGCGAGACGCTGGGGCTTGGCCACAGCGCGGCGCTCAAGCGGGAGCATGTCTCGGCGCAGGATTGGGCCTTGCTTTCCGGCAGCGGCAACGTCCGCAATGCCGTCATCCTCGCAACCCTCGGCCGCAGCGCGCAAGCGGACGAAGTGCTGCGCCATGAAGCGAAACGCAGCGACGATTCGCGTTACAGCGCGCTTGTTCATCTCGCCAGTGACCTCTCCTTGCCAACAACACAGCTCTGGCTCGCGCAGCGTTCGCCCAGTGGGCGCAAGTCGGCTGCCTATGCCCGCTATCCCCGCCCCAACTGGACGCCGAGCAATGGCTGGCAGGTCGAGCGCGCGCTGGTGTTCGCCCATGCGCTGCAGGAGTCCCGCTTCCAGGCCGATGCGCGCAGCCCCGCCGATGCACGCGGGTTGATGCAGGTTCTGCCAGGAACGGGAGCCTTGCTTGCCCGCACCACCGGCATCAGCGCCACTGCGGATCAACTGTACGATCCTGCTGTCAGCCTCGCGCTTGGACAGGCCTATCTGCGTCGTCTCGCGCAGATGCCGGCGACCGGCGGCCTGCTGCCCAAGGTCGTGGCCGCCTACAATGCCGGTCCCACGCCCATCGAACGTTGGAATGTGCAGGTGCGCGACGAGGGTGACCCGCTGCTGTTCATCGAATCCGTGCCTTATTACGAGACCCGGGCCTATCTGAACGCTGTGCTGCGCAATTACTGGATCTACCAGATGGATGAGCATGACGGCCGCTCGCCGGCGCTCTCTGCCATGGCGCAGGGCTTGTGGGTGCGCTTTCCCGACGGCAGCAAGGACGTCGCGGTGCGCGTGGTGCCCGGTGGAGCGACCGTCAGTGCCAATTGACGAGAGCCGGGCTTTCGTTCCCGTTCAAATCGCGCTGCTGACCATTTCGGACACGCGGACGCTGGCCGACGATCGCTCGGGCGATACACTCGCGGAACGGATCGCGACGGCAGGCCACTCGCTCAGCGCGCGGGAGATCAGCACGGATTCGGTCGAGGCGATCCTTGGCCACCTCCACCGCTGGATCGACGATCCGCAGATCGATGTCATCCTGACCACCGGCGGCACAGGCGTGACCGGACGGGATGTGACACCCGAAGCACTGGAGAAGGTACAGGACAAGCCCATTCCCGGCTTTGGCGAGCTGTTCCGCTGGCTCAGTTTTCAGTCGATCGGCACATCGACTATCCAGTCCCGCGCCTGCGCCTGCGTGGCGCGGGGCACCTATATCTTCGCCCTGCCCGGCTCGACCGGCGCCGTGAAGGATGGTTGGGATCAGATCCTCGTCCACCAGCTCGACAGCCGCTTCCGGCCCTGCAATTTCGTGGAACTGATGCCGCGACTGCTGGAGAAATAAGCGGTCTCTTTGCGAGAAGACGGCCACGTCTCTCGAGGATGGACGTCATGTCATCGAAAAAAAACAGGCGGCACTCCCCAAGGGGAAGCGCCGCCTGATTTTTGTCTGCTTGCGCTCAGGCGAAGCTGATTTTGGTGGTCACCGAGCGGCGACGCATGGAAGCACCGATGGCGCCAAAGCCGATCATCATCAGCGCCCAGGTTGCCGGCTCCGGGATAGCGCCCTGAGTGTCGGAAAGCGTAACCTGGAACGTGGCCGAACCGCCCGTGAAGTTGAATGTCTCCAGGAAATCATCCGTAGCATAGCTGATGGAAATGGCATTCCCGGTGAAACCCAGGGTCGGAACCAGGGTGGGATCGGTCAGTCCGTTCGTCAGCATGCTGATGCCGGTAATGCTCTGTGCGCTGTCGAACAGGATATCGGAAATGAGCAGATCAAAGGTCTGGAAATCCCAAGTGTCCTGCGAATCCAGCGTGATGATGTTGGTCACCTTGTCCCAATCGACATGGACCACACCGCCGCTCCAATCCGAGGGATTTACGATGAAATCGCTGCTGTCGAGCTCATAACCTGCACCCAGCACCGAACCCAGGCGCGCATAAATCAGCGGTCCGGACGAGCCGCTATCAGGCAAGTCCGCAGCATAGCCGAAGTCACCCTGAACCACGGCGGCCGAAGCCGGAAAAGCAAAAGCGAGCGATCCAGCAAGAACTGCACTGGTCAAAAACTTGTTCATGATAAACTCCCACTATGACGACGCTTCCCAACGCCGTGACACGACCCGTACAGTTAATTGATCATTAATGCTATGGGGGTGCGTGTCCCAATTTGAATCGGGCATCCCGCTCCCGACCGCAGAAATCAAGTTTCCAGCCTTGCATTTCAGGATCGATTTTTTTCAGACGACCCAAGCCGCTTAAGATCGACCTCGGCTGATAATTTGTTTCTGCAGAGCGATGATCAGTACGCCCGCCCGACCAGTACCCGCTCCACCGCCTTCTCGCCGGTGAAGATACACGTCCCACTCGCCGGCACCGCATCGAGCGGCACGTTGCGCAGAGTCAGCTTCTCGCCCTTGAGCCATTCGACGACCTTGTCGAGCGCCGCGCCCGTGGGCTTGCTCCACTCCACCTCGACCCAACCGGGCTTGTCGCCCTCAAACGAACCGGCAAGCGCCGTCAGTTCGCTCACATCGCGGCGGATGTTTGCGTCCAGCCGCGCCTTGGCTTCGCCGTGCAGCACCGTCTGGAAATCGCGCAGCATGTCCGCAACACCAGCGATGAATGCCTCACGCGTCATGATCTCGCTCGCCAGCTTGCCCGCCTCATTGTAGAGCCGGTCGCGGCGCAGGACGGAGACATTGCCGCCCGCCACGTCACGGCCGCCGACCTCGACGATCACCGGCGCGCCCTTCTTCACCCAGCTCCAGCGCTTGGGCGCGGCCTTGATCGGCTTCTTGTCGAACAGCACGCGCAGCGGCTCGCGGAAGGCGTCCACATTGCCCAGTTCCTTGGCCAGTTCCGCGCAGTAATCGATCACCGCCGCGTCTTCGTCATTGTCGCGCAGCATCGGCACGATCACGACCTGATGGGGCGCGATCATCGGCGGGCAGCGCAGCCCGTCATCGTCGCCATGGACCATGATGACGCCGCCGATCATGCGGGTCGAGACGCCCCAGCTCGTCGTGTGGCAGAGCGCCTGCTGTCCCTCCTGATTCTGGTACTGGATGCCGGCCGCCTTGGCGAAGCCGGTGCCGAGATAGTGCGACGTGCCGGCCTGCAGCGCCTTGCCGTCCTGCATCATCGCCTCGATGGAATAGGTCGCGACCGCGCCGGGGAAACGCTCATTCTCCGGCTTCTCGCCCGCAACCACTGGCATGGCCAGCTCGGTCTCGGCGAAATCGCGATACATTTCGAGCGCACGCATGGTCTCGGTGCGGGCGTCCGCCTCGTCGGCATGAGCGGTGTGCCCTTCCTGCCAGAGGAATTCGCTGGTGCGCAGGAACATGCGGGTGCGCATTTCCCAGCGCACGACGTTGGCCCATTGGTTGGTGAGCAGCGGCAGATCGCGCCAGCTCTGCACCCAGCGCGCCATCGCCTTGCCGATCACCGTCTCGGATGTCGGGCGCACGACCAGCGGCTCCTCCAGCTTGCTGTCCGGATCAGTCTGCAGCTTGCCGTCGATGCTCTTCAGCCGGTGGTGCGTAACGACCGCCATTTCCTTGGCGAAGCCCTCCACATGGTCGGCTTCCTCAGCGAAGAAGGAGAGCGGAATGAACAGCGGGAAATAGCAGTTCTCGACGCCCGCCGCCTTGATGCGCGCGTCCATCAGCTTCTGGATGCGTTCCCATATGCCATAGCCCCAGGGGCGGATGACCATGCAGCCGCGCACGCCGCTTTCCTCGGCAAGATCGGCCTCGCTGATCACGGCCTGATACCAGGCGGCAAAGTCCTTGGCTCGAGTGACGGGCAGCGCGTGCTTGATGTTCGACAATGTCTGGTTTCCGGGCTTTGGAATGAAGGATCGCAGCGCTCTTTAGTGGCGGCGCGGGAAAATACCAAGGCGTTCCCGCCTCGCACCGACTGCCGGCGCGCGGGAACTTTCCGCGCCGTCGCTCGTCCCGTCTCCAATGTCCAACATTCCGTCGATGATCCGCACCCTGCCCCGCCGCACGCGCATCATCGTCGTGGTGACGCTGGGTCTTCTCGTTGCGTTGCTCGCGCTACTTGTGTTCGCTGCCAGCTTCCCCGCCTCGTGGTTGAAGGCCGCAACTGAGCGGCGTCTGTCTGAACGCATCGGTACAACCGCGACCATCGGCACAATGAAGCGAGAGAGCGCCTTTTCGCTGAGCCCTGTCATCCAGGTGCGCGACGTTCGCGTCCCCCAGCCCGCCTGGGCAGGCAACGGTGATCTGGCGCGGATCGAGGCTCTGAGGCTTAAACTGCCGCTCGTCGGCATGCTGCTGGGAAGCGGCGCCCCGCAGCTTCTCTCCGCCCAAGGCGTGCGCCTGACGCTCGTTCGGGACGAGAACCGGCGCAAGAGCTGGGACGCCCTCGATCGCGACGAGGGTGGAGATGGCGGCGGCGAGGAAATGCCGCTCGTGCGCGTCGACGATGCAGTGATCGACTATCGCGACGCCTTCCAGCAGCGGCGTTTCACCATCAGCCTCACCGTTGACCCGCAGCAGGGCCTGCGCGGCTCGGGCAAGGGCACCGTCGAAGGCGAGCCTGTGACGCTGCGGCTGATCGGCGCCCCGATGCGTTCAGGTAGGACATGGCCGTTCGACGCGCACATCATGGGCGAAGCGCTGAACATGCACGCGCGCGGGACAATGGCAGGACCACTGCGCACGAGCGACATGACGTTCAAGATCTCGGCCCGGGCCAGCAACCTCAAGCTTGTCGATCGGATCATCGAGGCCGGGCTGTTCGGCACCCAGCCTGTCGATATGTCCGCAAATGTGCAACGACGCGACGGGGTGTGGCGTGTGGCCGATCTGGGCGGCAGGGTGGGTCGCAGCCGATTTACCGGCGCGCTGACCGTCCGCAAGGTCGATGGCCGCACGAAGCTCGACGGTGAAGCGCGGTTCAGCCAGCTCGATTTCGAGGACCTTGCCGATGATAAGGGCCTGGCTGCCGCCGTCGCGCTCGAGCGCGCGCAGGGCCAGCGCCTCGTGCCCAACACGCGCATCAACATTCGCAAGATCGATACCACCGACGGGCGCATCGCCGTGCAGGTGGACCGCATTCTCGATGGCCGCCGCCCCTCATCCCTCGCCAATGCCAGCGCCGTGCTCAACCTCGACAATCGCATCCTGACCGTCGATCCGCTGCGCATCGGCCTCACCCAGGGCGTGCTCAGTGGACGCGCCGTGGTCGATCAGCGGGACGGCCAGCCCAAGCCCACCGTCACGCTGGCGCTCGATATGCGCAACAGCAGCATAGCCGCGCTTGCAGGTGGCGGCGGGAACAGCGAAGGCGATGTGGAAGGCCGCGTCGATGCGCGCGCGCAGCTGACGGGCGTTGGCGACACCATCCGCGAGGCCGTTGGCCAGTCGAACGGCACGGTGGGCGCCGTCACGCGCGGCGGCTCGATGCCGGCCCGCCTCGCCGGCCTGCTCGGCTTCGACATTGGTAAGGGCCTGTTTGGCGACGAGGATGCGCGCGAAGCGCTGCGCTGCGGCGTCATCCGGATGGACCTGCGCGGAGGCCGTGGCGCGGTGCGCACGCTCGTCGTCGATACGGCCGTAAGCCAGACGCGCGGGACCGGCACGGTGAGCTTCCCGGCCGAACGGCTGGATCTCACACTCAATGGCCTCGCCAAGAGCGAGCATGCGCTTCAGTTACCGGGGGACGCCAAGCTGCGCGGCACGATCCGCAACCCGGAGCTCGTCGTGCCGGAAGGCACACGGTCTGTCGGCAATATTCTCAAGGCCGTCGGCCGAGCGATCGGCGGACGCGCGGAAACAGCGGCAGACGCCGACTGCGCCTCGTTGATCGCTCGAACTTTGGGGGACTGAGCGTCGGCGGAATCAGCCGCCCAGCTTGTCGATCTTTGCGTTGAGCGCGGCAAGCTGCGCCTTCAGCTCGGCCACCTCATCGGCGGACTCGCCGGCCTTCGCAGGCGCCGCCGGCATGGCAGGCTTGAACGCGCTGGCCGCAGCATTCAGCATTTCCATGTTGCGCTTGGCAATCTCGGCGAATGGACCGCCGGCAAAGGCGCCCTGCATCGCTTCCTGAAATTGCTGCTGGTTCTTGCGGAAGGCTTCCATGCTCGCTTCAAGATATTGCGGCACCATGGATTGCATGGAGTCGCCGTAGAGCGAGATCAGCTGGCGCAGGAAGCTCACCGGGAGCATGTTCTCGCCCCGCTGTTCTTCTTCCATGATGATCTGCGTGAGGACGTTGTGCGTAATGTCCTCGCCGGACTTCGCATCGACGACCACGAAATCGCGGCCCTCGCGAGTCATCTGCGAAAGGAGTTCTAGCGTGATGTAACTTGAGGTTTCCGTGTCATAGAGACGCCGGTTGGCGTACTTCTTGATGACAATGGTTCCTGATTCGCCACCCGATTTCGATCGTGCCATATCTGATGCTCCGCCCTCCGGTGTGCGCAGCATAGCATCCTTTCTTTCCGCACCGCAACATGGCCCGCGCCCGTTGCCGTTGTTTCTTTCGATATTGTGGCACGTAACGGCACAGAATCCGCAATTGCGGCGGCGTGCCTTCGCCGGATTGCGCCGGTTTCAGACAGCGCCCCGCCCACCCGCATCCGATCTTCCGGAAATTGCTGCGCGGAATGGACGCGCGACTTTGCTGGCGCGAAACGGCGGCGCACAACGCGCATTTGCGGTGGACGAAAGCGGAAAAGCGCCCGTCGTTTTGATCCCTTCGCTCATCAATCCCCCCAATGTTCTCGACTTGACCGAGCGCCGCTCCCTGATGCGCTTTTTGCTGCAGCAGGGGCATGAAGTCCTCCTGCTCGACTGGGGCACGCCGGGCGCAGACGAACGATCGATCGACCTTGCCGATCATGTCGAGGCGCTGCTCCTGCCGCTGCTCGACCGGCTCGCGCGCCCTCCCCTTCTGGCCGGGTACTGCCTTGGCGGCACGCTGGCGATTGGCGCCGCTGCCCGGTTGCGGGCACGCGGCAGACCCGCAGCCGGCGTGGCCACCATTGCCGCGCCGTGGGATTTTTCCGCCTATGACGAAGGCTTCCTGGCCCAGCTTGCCGAGACATGGTCAAAAGCGAAGGCCGGCTGCGAAGCACTGGGCCTCGTGCCAATGGAGGTTTTCCAGACCGGCTTCTGGTCGCTCGATCCGGAGCGGACCATCCAAAAATATGCGGCGTTCGGCGAGATGGACGAGAACACGCCCGCCTACCACGGCTTCATCGCGCTGGAGGACTGGGCGAATCAGGGGGCGCCGCTCACCCTCGCAAGCGGACGCGATCTTGCGGAGCGCTGCTATGGCGCCAATATGACGGCCGGTGGCCAATGGTCCATCCATGGTACGATCGCCGATCCGCAAGCGCTCGATTGCCCGACGCTCGCCATCGCCTCGACCACGGATCGGATCGTGCCGGCCGCAGCCGCTCCGCCCGCTGCGGAGCGGATCGACCTTGCGCTCGGCCATGTCGGCATGATGATCGGCAGCCGGGCGGAAGAACAGCTCTGGAGAGGATTGAGCGACTGGCTTTCGCGCTGTGGCGGCTGATGCTAGAGGCCCGGCACGAGAGAGCAACCCGCGCCCATGGCGCCGCAATCGAGGGACCTGCCAAGACATGACCGACATCGTCATTACCGCCGCCAAACGCACGCCTGTGGGCAGCTTTCTGGGCAGTTTCGCCAGCACGCCCGCGCATGAGCTCGGCCGCGTTGCCATCGTGGCCGCGCTGGAGCAGGCCGGCGTTGCACCCGATGAGGTCAACGAGCTGATCTTCGGCCAGGTGCTCACCGCGACTCAGGGCCAGAACCCGGCTCGCCAGGCGGCCGTCCATGCCGGCATCCCCGCCGACCGTACCGCCCTCACGATCAATCAGGTCTGTGGCTCGGGCCTGCGTGCCGTTGCCCTCGCCGCCCAGGCAATCCGCTGCGGCGACGCCAGCATCATGGTCGCGGGCGGACAGGAGAACATGTCGCTCTCCCCGCATGCCCAGTTGATGCGCGCCGGCACCAAGATGGGGCCGCTCACGTTGATCGATACCATGGTTCATGACGGCCTGACCGACGCCTTCAACAATTATCACATGGGCATCACTGCCGAAAATCTCGCGGAGAAATATCAGATCACGCGCGAGGAGCAGGACGCTTTTGCGGCAGCCAGCCAGAACAAGGCGGAAGCCGCGCGCGCCGCCGGTCGCTTCGCAGACGAGATCGTCCCCGTCACGGTCAAGGGCCGCAAGGGCGATACGATTGTCGATGCGGATGAATATATCCGTGCGGGTGCAACCGTCGAGGGAATGGCCGGCCTGCGTCCCGCCTTCAAGAAGGACGGCACAGTCACCGCCGGCAACGCCAGCGGCGTGAACGATGGCGCTGCGGCGCTGGTGCTGATGAGCGCGGACGAAGCGGCAAAGCGCGGCGCGACCGTTCTGGCGCGCATCGCGAGCTGGGCGACCTGTGGCGTCGATCCGTCCATCATGGGCATCGGCCCCGCTCCGGCCAGCCGCATCGCGCTGGAAAAGGCAGGCTGGTCGCTCGCCGATCTGGACCTGATCGAAGCCAATGAGGCGTTTGCGGCTCAGGCTCTTTCGGTCGGCAAGGAACTGGGCTGGAATCCGGACATCGTAAACGTCAATGGCGGCGCCATTGCCCTCGGCCATCCCATCGGTGCTTCAGGCGCGCGCGTGCTGACGACACTGCTTTATGAGCTGGCACGCCGCGACGGCAAGAAGGGCCTCGCGACACTGTGCATCGGCGGCGGCATGGGCATTGCCATGTGCGTCGAGCGTTAAGCGCACAGACAATCTGAAAGAATGCGCCAGCCCCGCAAAGGCTGGCGTTTTCGTTTGTGCTTGCGACGCAACAGCCGATTCACGCCGGTCCCTTCAGCATGGACAAAGGCCGCAGCCACGCGAAGCAGACCTCAGGTTATGCGCCACCTCCCGTTCGGGCCGAGCCTGTGGAAGCCCTGCCCTTCTGCTTTGACTTGGGCCGGATACGTTGGCTCTTCAGCTTTCACGCTTCCGTTTGGACAGGCTGAGCGCGAAGCCTTTTGCTCCCGTCACAACTTTCAGGCGTCCCGCGTGAAGAATCCATGGATTCAGCGCCTCTCAGTCGGAAAAGTCGGCGCTATCTGCTTGTCCTCGCTGGCCATTCTGGGGATAAGGTGTCTATAGCCCTTCGGGGATCAGCCGATCTCGATCTCCATCGCGGATCATCAATCGCCAACCGGCGCATCATTGGAGGCACGGATTGTTGTTGCTGATACTCGCCCTGCTGCCCTTTTTCGGCGCATTGCTGGTGGCGATACTCAGCGGCGCCAGCCGCAACCTTCAGGCAAGCGTCGCCGCTGCCACGACCGGCGCCGCGCTGGCCCTTCTGCTCGCTTATACTCCAGCGGCACTGACCGGGCAGACACCCGCTGTCCAGTTCGACTGGATTCCGGCGCTCGGCCTGTCCTTCGGCTTCTTTCTCGATCCTTTGGGGGCGATGTTTGCCGGGCTGATCCTCGGCATCGGCCTCCTCATCATCATCTACGCCCGCTTCTATCTCGCATCCGAAGATCCGATGGGTCGGTTCCTGGCCTTTCTCCTGCTGTTTCAGGGCGCGATGCTCGGCATCGTGATTTCCGACAATGTGCTGTTGCTGCTCGTTTTCTGGGAAATGACGAGCCTGTCGTCATTCTTGCTGATCGGCTTTTGGCGTCACACCGCCGAAGCGCGGCAAGGCGCACGGATGGCCCTCGTCGTCACGGGTGGCGGCGGACTTGCGTTGATCGCGGGCATGCTTCTGCTGGGCAACATCGCCGGGTCTTTTGATCTGCGGGTTATCCTCGCCAGCGGCGCTCTCATTCAGGCCTCACCGCTGTATCCGGTCGCCCTCATTCTGATCCTGCTGGGTTGCTTCACCAAATCGGCGCAATTCCCATTCCACTTCTGGCTCCCGCACGCCATGGCCGCTCCGACGCCGGTGAGCGCTTATCTCCATTCGGCCACGATGGTGAAAGCCGGTATCTTCCTCCTCGCGCGGCTTTGGCCTGCGCTGGCCGGCACGGATCTGTGGTTCTATCTGGTGGGCACGACAGGCCTCGTCACCATGACGCTGGGCGCGGCAATCGCGCTGTTCAAAACCGATCTCAAGGCCATCCTGGCTTACTCAACGGTCAGCCACCTTGGGCTGCTCACGATGCTGTTCGGCTTCGGCACCAGCGCGGCGGCCATGGCCGGGGTGTTCCACATCCTCAATCACGCCGTGTTCAAGGCCGCGCTGTTCATGAACGCCGGAATTGTGGATCATGAGGCCGGCACGCGCGACATAAGGCGGCTGGGCGGGCTGGCCACGCTGATGCCGATCAGCGCAACGCTCGCCATCGTCGCGGCAGCATCCATGGCGGGATTGCCACCGCTCAACGGCTTCCTCTCCAAGGAGATGATGCTTTACGAGGCCTCGCACACGGTCTGGAACGGCATGACACTGTTCGTGCCGATCGTCGCCGTCATCGCCGCCACGCTCTCCGTCGCCTATTCCCTACGCTACGCGGTTCACGTCTATCTGGGGCGCACGCGCGACGATTATCCGCACAAGCCGCACGACCCGCCCTTCGGCCTCTGGGCACCCTCGGGCTTGCTGGTCGTGCTCGTTATTCTCATCGGCCTGTTTCCCGGCACGATCACGCGTCCGCTGGTGCAGCCCGTCGCCGATGTGGTGACCGGAAACACGGCGGGCGTCTTCGCGCCGGCGCTGTGGCATGGGCTGAACGCGGCGCTCTTCATGAGCATGTTTGCGGTCGCGGTCGGCGCGCTGATGCTCTGGCGGCACGGCCTCATCGAACGGATATGGGATGTCCTCCCTCTCCCCGAAGCCAAGCGCCTGTTCGATTTCTTCATAGACCGGCTCGTCAAGGCGAGCCGCGTCTTCGCCGAGACCATTCATAATGGCTCGCTGCAACGACAGCTCACCCTGATCTTCAGCCTCGCGATCCTGCTTGCCGTGGAAGGTGTCATGGTCGGCGGCGGAATGGAAACCGGTAGCCGCGAAACCATTCCTGCAACGCCTATCGCCATTATCGGCTGGCTTCTGCTGATCGGCGCCACGGTCGCTGTCGTGATGTCGCAGCGTGAGCGCTATCTCACGCTCGTCTTCATCAGCGTCATCGGGCTGATCGTTTCGCTCGGCTTTGTCTATCTCTCCGCACCCGATCTCGCCCTGACGCAGATTTCGGTCGAGACGGTGACCATCCTTCTCCTTCTGCTTGCCCTCAACATGCTGCCCAAGAAACCGGCGCGTCTCTCCAGCAACAGCCTGCGCCTGCGGGATGGATTGCTGGGGATCGCCGGGGGAGCCGTGGCCGGGCTGGCCGCATGGGCAGTGATGACCCGCGTCCCCAATGATCCGATTTCGACTTTCCACTGGGAAAACAGCTATTCGGGCGGCGGCGGCACCAATGTGGTCAACGTTACCCTGGTGGACTTCCGCGCCTTCGACACGTTCGGCGAAATCATCGTATTGGGCATTGCGGCGCTCGCCATCTTCGCATTGCTCCAGCCGGCCACGCGCGGCGCCTCGGGCGCAAGGCTGCGCGCCTGGGTGCCCGACTTCGTGCGTTCGCCCGAGCGGCACCCGATGATGTTCGTGGTTGCGACACGGCTACTCTTCCCGCTTGCCGTGATGGTCGGCATCTACATCTTCCTGCGCGGGCACAACCTCCCCGGCGGCGGCTTCATCGCGGGTCTTATCATCTCCATCGCAGTGCTGATGCAGTATATGGCCTCAGGGTTCGAATGGGCCGAGCAGCGCCGCAAGTTCGACGAGCATCTGATGATCGGCCTCGGTGTCATCATCGCGGCACTGACCGGCATCGGCTCGCTCCTCTTCGGCGCGCCCTTGTTCACCAGCGCCTTTGGCTATTTCACGCTGCCGGTGGTCGGCACCTTCGAACTGGCGACGGCCATGTTCTTCGACATTGGCGTGGCGATGACGGTGATCGGCGCGGTGATGCTCGCTCTGGCTGAACTCAGCCACATTGCTCAACGAGCGGATAAGGAAGATCAGGTCGATCACGAACCGATGGACGTTGACCCGGCCCGCAAGCGAAAGGTGATGCCATGATCAGCATCGAAATGCTTGTCGCCAGCGCCATAAGCGTGCTGACTGCCGCCGGCATTTATCTGTGTCTGCGCGGACGCACCTTTCCGGTGGTCCTGGGCCTCGCAATGCTGTCCTACGCCATCAACGTCTTCCTGTTTGCCATGGGAAGGCTCGTGGTCGACCAGCCACCCATCTATGAAAAGGGCGTCACCGACTACACCGACCCCCTGCCCCAGGCACTGGTACTCACAGCGATCGTCATCGCATTCGGTATGACCGCGCTGGTCGTCGTCCTTTCCCTTCGCAGCTTTCTGGAGACCGGCAGCGATCAGGTCGACGGAAAGTCCGATTCAGAAACTGACGAGAGGCTTCCGTGAACGCGCTGATCGTCGCCCCCTTGCTGCTCCCCGCCATCATGGCGGCAGCGTCACTCCTGTTCATGCGGCGGCACCGCTGGGTCGGCGCCGGTATTTCGATCATCGGCGTAATCGGGCTGACCGCGCTCGCACTCTATCTGCTCGTCACCGCCAGCAGCGGCGAAATCTCGGTTTACGCTCTCGGCAACTGGACAGCCCCGTTCGGCATTGTGCTCGTGCTGGACCGACTATCGGCCCTCATGCTTCTTCTCACGGCCCTGCTTGCACTCGCTGTGGTCTGCCACGCGGTATTGACTGGTCTGGACCGCAAAGGCTGGCATTTCCACCCGCTGTTCCAGTTTCAGCTTCTCGGCATCAACGGCGCATTCCTCACAGGCGACCTTTTCAACCTGTTTGTCTTCTTCGAGGTTCTGCTGATCGCATCCTACGGCCTGATGCTGCACGGCCAGGGTGCCGAGCGGCTGAAGGCAGGCGTGCAATATGTGATCGTGAATCTGATCGGCTCGACCCTGTTCCTTTTTGCGGTCGGCATTCTCTACGGCATCACCGGCACGCTCAACATGGCAGACATGGCCGCCCGCATTCCCGCGCTGCCCGCCAGCGATCAGGGTCTGCTGCGCGCGGGCACGCACCTTCTGATCATCGTTTTCGCGCTGAAAGCAGCGCTGCTGCCCCTCCAGCTCTGGTTGCCGCGCACCTATGCCGGAACCGCGCCCCCGGCCGCCGCCCTGTTTGCAATCATGACCAAGGTGGGCGCTTATGCCATCATCCGGACGGTCACGCTGATCTTTGGAGAAAATGCCGGAGCGGCGAGCTGGGCACCGGAGGTCTGGATGATGCCCGCAGCGCTGGGAACGATGGTGATCGGCTTTGCCGGCCTGCTCGCCGCCCGCACGCTCCGCGATCTCGCTGCTTTTGGGCTGCTGGGTTCGACCGCGACGCTGCTCGTCGCCATCGCTGCATTCGAGCCGACAGCGCTTGCGGCGGGACTTTACTATCTGCTTCACACGACGCTGGCCGCGGCGCTGCTTTTCCTTGTCGTGGACCTGATCAAGCGCCGCCGCGGTCGCTACGGCGACACAATTGCGCCGTCACCCCGTTTTGCAGGGATCGAAGCGCTATCGCTTCTCTATCTGCTCGCCGCCGTCGCCATGGCCGGTCTGCCGCCGCTTTCCGGCTTTATCGGGAAGTTGCTGATCCTGCAGGCGACCATGAGCCACGTCTGGGCCACATGGATCTGGGCGATCATCCTCGGCACGACGCTGCTCGGTATCCTGGGGCTCGCGCGCGCTGGCAGCGCGATTTTCTGGAAAAGCGCCGCACACCCCGATAATCCTGTGGAAGGCGCGCGCGGGACAGAAAGCGATGGACAGCTGACCGAAGCGCTCCCCGCGGCGGGCCTTCTGGCGTTGCTCGCCGCTCTGACCATCTGGGCCGGCCCCGTCACACGTTACACCGAAGCAACGGCCCAACAGCTGTTCGCGCCGGCCGGGTACATCGAAGCCGTGCTCCGCCCGGCCACCGGAGGATGACGCGATGCTGACGAAGCTCTTTCCTCACCCCGGCCTGACGGCGCTGTTGCTTGTTGTCTGGATGCTGATGCTCAACAGCTTTTCGGCTGGCGGGCTTGTTGTGGGCCTCGTTTTCGCGACCATCGTCCCCGTGTTCACCGCGCCATTCTGGCCGGACCGTCCCAGGCTTCGCTTCGGATGGGCAATGATCGACTATATGGCGATCGTGATGTTCGACATCATTGTCGCCAACTTCCATGTAGCCAGGCTCATCCTTTTCGTCCGCAACCGGGACCTGCGCTCGCGCTGGATGACGATCCCGCTCGACCTCCATTCCGCTGAGGCCATCACAGCGTTGGCCGGCACGATCAGCCTCACGCCAGGGACGGTCTCGGCCGACGTTTCGGCCGACGGGCGCCATCTCCTCGTCCATGCTCTGGATACGGGCGACGTCGCAGAAGAGGTGGCACGGATCAAATCTCGCTATGAGGCCCGGTTGAAGAGGATCTTCCTGTGATTGAAGCAGCCCTCATCTTCGCCTTTGTCTGCGTCGCGCTCGCGGTGCTGCTCAACCTTTACCGGCTGCTGCGTGGCCCCACGCGGGGCGACAGAATTCTCGCCCTCGACACAATGGTGATCAACGCGATCGCGCTCATCATCCTGTTCGGCATCTACGAGACCAGCACGACCTACTTCGAAGCAGCGCTGCTGCTGGCAATGGTGGGCTTCGTCGGTACGGTGGCCTACTGCAAATTCCTCCTGCGCGGCGATATCGTGGAGTGAATGATGACACTGATCGCTGAATTCCTGATCGCTTTCCTGATTGTGCTGGGCGGAGCCTTCGCGTTGATCGGGAGCTGGGGCCTCGCCCGGCTGTCGACCTTGATGGCTCGCCTGCACGGGCCGACGAAGGCCACGACGCTTGGCGTCGGGAGCTGCCTCGTCGCCTCGATGATCTACTTCCCCCTGCACGGAGGGACATGGTCGGCGCATGAACTTCTGATCACGCTGTTCCTCTTCATCACCGCGCCCGTCTCCGCCAACATGCTTGCCAAGGCTCATCTGCACCGGCAGCAGACGAACATCGATTCAAAGCCGATGGACGGCATTCGCGATGGACTTCCCCCGCCAGGCGACGGCACCGAATGGGCGACGTTCGCCGGCGGCCACTCAGAAAAGATTTAAGCGGCGTGCGGTTCTTCCCGAGCGCATCGCGCGCATTTGACTTCCCGATCAATCCGACGAGTGAGCGCGCGTGAACGAAGACGATGAGGAGTCTCGCGGACTGGTGAGATGGGTCCATGGCCGGCTGCACATCCTGATCGGCATTGCCGGGCTGGTCGCCTGGTTCATCATGCTATGGCTGATGTTCGGCGACGTGCTGTGAGGTGAGCCAGTCCTCCCCCTAGCCCCTCCCGCCCGCATGGTCTAAGATCTGGCGATGACCGGACTATCAGCCACGGAAACCGGGATTCTGGAGCGTATCAAGCAACGCCAGGCCGATATGGCTGCGCAGGTTGTCGATTGGGCGCAGGTGAATTCGGGCAGTCGCAATCTCGACGGTCTGGAGCGAATGCGATCGCTGATCGCGGCAAGACTTCACCCTGTCGCCGACACAGTGGAAACCGTCCCTCCTGAGGATGTCACGACACTCGACGAGGCCGGAAACCCGACTCCCCTGCTTCATGGCAGCAATCTGCTTGCCCGCAAGCGCATCGCTGCCACTCGGCGGATCATCCTTACTGGGCATATGGACACCGTATTCCCGGCCGACCACGCTTTTCAAAGCTGCCAGTTGACCGAACCGGACCGGCTCAACGGGCCGGGGACCGCTGACATGAAGGGAGGCCTCATCGTCATGATCGAGGCGCTCTCAGCGCTGGAAGCTGCGGGGGTTATCCCGGACCTGGGCTGGGATGTCGTTGTGAACGCAGACGAAGAGGTCTCCTCGCTTGGCTCTGCCCGTCTGCTGCGGGAAACGGCGCGGCGTTGCCAGATCGGCATGACGTTCGAGCCCTCGGTGACAGTGAACGGCACGCTGGCCAGTGCACGGCGCGGCAGCGGCAACTTTCTGGCCGTCCTGACCGGACGAACAGCCCATGCCGGGCGCAACCCGGAAGACGGCAGAAACGCAGTGATCGCTGCTGCGGACCTCGCACTCCGACTGGATGGGCTGAAGCAGACGATCAAGGGTCTTTCCGTGAACGTGGCACGCATGACCGGCGGCGGAGCGAACAATGTCGTTCCGGATCGGGCACGACTGAGCTGGAACATGCGGCCCGTCGATCATGAGGGCCAGCACAGCGCAGAAGAAGCGATTCCCGCCATCATTGCCGACATCCAAAGCCGGCATGAGGTGGATGTCGCCCTTTCAGGGAGTTTCGCGCGACCGCCCAAGCCCTTCGATGCGCGGCATCAGGCCCTGTTCGGCCTCGTGCGAGAGACAGGCGCGGATCTCGGCCAGACCATCGACTGGCAACCGAGCGGCGGTGTTTGCGACGGCAACAATATCGCGGCTGAAAATGTTGTGGTGGTGGACACCATGGGCGTGCGCGGCGGCGCCATTCACACGGAGCAGGAGTTCATGATCCTGAGTTCAATGAGCGAGCGCGCCGCACTGGCGGCCATCACCATCCTGCGGATCGCGCAAGGGAGGCTGGACGACGCATTGGCCAGGCAGCCCGACAGCGCAGGAGCCATTCATGCCTGAGAGCTGGTTCGTTCGCCCGGCGACAACCGCCGATCTCGACGCCGTCTACGATCTTGCCGGGCAGACCGGTCCCGGTTTCACCAATCTGCCGCACGACCGTGATGCCCTGCACGCGCGGCTCGACCGCTCGCAACGCAGTTTCGAAGCGCAGCTGAGCCATCCCGATGACGAGCTCTACATGTTCGTGCTGCAGGAGGCAGGCAGCGGCCGGATCGGCGGCACGGCGCTCATCTTTTCGAGCGTGGGGACCAAGAAGCCCTTCTATTCCTACAAGCTCACACGCCTCTCGCAGCATTCCCGCCAGCTCGACCGGATCGTGACGACGAGCGTGCTCAATCTGGTCAACGACTTCGCCGGGGCGAGCGAAGTCGGCGGCCTGTTCCTCATACCCGAGCTGCGCCGCAGCGGTCTTGGCGTCTTGCTCGCGCGCAGCCGCTATCTGTTCATGGCCATGCACCGTGAGCGGTTCGGCAAGGAAGTGCTGACGGAACTACGGGGCTGGCAGGAACCGGAAGGCGTTTCACCCTTCTGGGAAGGATTGACCAGGCGCTTTTTCGACCTTGAGTTCGCCGAGGCCGACCGGTTCCATGCGCTGAACGGCAATCAGTTCATTGCCGACCTGATGCCCAAGCATCCGATCTATACGATCCTGCTGCCTCCGGAAGCGCAACAAGCCATCGGCAAGCCACACGCCAGTGGCGCGGCTGCGATGAAGCTGCTGGCGGCAGAGGGCTTCCGCTATGATGGCTATGTCGACCTGTTCGACGCCGGACCGACGATGCAGGCCAATGTGGATGAGCTGCGCGCCGTGAAGGACGGCCGGAGCGCCATGGCTTTTGCCGACCCGGCTCGGTCGGTCGAAGGGAAAGACACAGGCCAGCGCATGTTGCTTGCCGCCGGTCGCCTGCTCGATTTCCGTGCCTGGCGCAGCACAGGGCAGATCGAAGACGAGGCCCGGACGATCCGGCTGCCGGCTTCGGACATGGCGCTGGGTCGACTCGACGATGGCGACACAGCGTTTTTTGTCACGACGCCCCAGGGCACGAACTGACTGGGATTTCTATGAGCGAACTTATCTCCACCGACCCATGTACAGGCGAGACCGTCTGGCGCGGCGCCACAGCCGACGCCGCCAGCGTCGATGCAGCTGTGGGACGCGCCCGCGCGGCGCAGCCGATGTGGGAGCGGACCCCGCTCGAGAAAAGGATCGCAATCCTGCGCGCTTATGCCGACCGGGTAAACGAACGCGCCGAGGACGTGGCACGGCTGATCTCGCGCGAAACGGGCAAGCCCTTCTGGGAGACCAGGACGGAAGCGGCGAGCGTCGCGGCCAAGGTCGAGATTTCCATCGCTGCGCAGGCAGAGCGAGCCGGCGAGACGCAACGGGAAGCAGGCAGCTTCTCTCTGGCTCTGCGTCACCGTCCTCATGGTGTGCTCGCTGTGCTTGGCCCCTACAACTTCCCGGCGCATCTGCCCAATGGCCACATCGTCCCGGCTTTGCTCGCCGGGAATACCGTCGTCTTCAAGCCGAGCGAACTGGCGCCAGCGACAGCAGAACTGATGGGCAAGCTCTGGCGGGATGCCGGCTTGCCCGATGGCGTGCTGGAAATCGTGCAAGGTGGCGGCGAGACCGGCAAAGCCTTGGCGGGGCATCAGGGAACGGACGGATTGCTGTTCACCGGCAGCTCGACGACCGGCCGGCTGCTGGCGCGACAGTTCGCCGAGACGCCCGGGCGCATTCTGGCGTTGGAGATGGGCGGCAATAACCCTTTGCTCGCCTGGGATATCGCAGAAGGCGATCTGGATGCCGCCGTGGCCCTGATCGTCCAGTCCGGCTGGCTCTCGGCAGGCCAGCGCTGCACCTGTGCCCGGCGGCTGATCATGCAGGATAGCCTTGCTGATGCGCTGATCGACCGGATTACCGGCACACTCGATCGCCTGATCGTCGGTGCGCCGTTCGACGAGCCACAGCCGTTCATGGGTCCGGTGGTGGACAATCGCGCGGCCAACATGGTGCAACAGCGCGTAACCGAACTGCTCGCGATAGGCGGCAATCCGATCCGCCCTCTCGACCGCCGTGACGCCGCCCTGCCATTTCTCTCACCTGCTCTGATCGACATGACGGGCATCGACACGGCGCCCGACGAAGAAATTTTCGGTCCGGTGGTGCAGCTCTGGCGGGAAGCGGATTTCAGCGCTGCCGTTGCCCGCGCGAACGACACACGCTTTGGCTTGTCGGCCGCGATGCTGGGCGGAAGCCGGGCGCAGTTCGATAACTTTCGGAGCGCCACCCGGGCCGGCGTCGTCAACTGGAACCGGCCAACAAATGGCGCCAGTTCGGCGATGCCGTTCGGCGGGATCGGCGATAGCGGCAATCTGCGCCCAAGCGCCTATTATGCCGCCGATTATTGCGCATTTCCCGTCGCCGGCATGGAAGCGCCCGCGCTCGAGGGCGCATTGGGAACGGGGCTGCGCGCATGACGACCGCCTCCGGTTTTCGCGAGATCAATTTCGATGGGCTGATCGGGCCCAGTCATAATTATGCAGGGCTGAGCCTCGGCAACCTTGCCGCTACAATGCACGCCGGCAAGATTTCCCGCCCCCGCGAGGCAGCGTTGCAGGGCCTGGCCAAGATGCGGCTGATGCTTTCATTGGGGCTTGGCCAGGGCTTCTTCCTGCCCCATGAGCGACCCAATGTCGCGTGGCTGCGGCAATTCGGCTTCGGCGGCTCGGACGCGCAGGTGTGCGCGCAGGCATGGCGCGAGGAGCCACTGCTATTCGCACAGGCGTGCAGCGCCTCCGCCATGTGGGCAGCCAATGCGGCAACCGTTTCGCCGGCCCCGGATACGGCAGACGGGCGCACGCACTTCACCGTCGCGAACCTTTCGACGATGGCGCACCGGAGCCATGAATGGCCCGAAACATTGAGGCAATTGCGGCATATCTTCGCCGACCAGCGCTACTTTGCCGTTCATGAGCCGGTCCCGGCGCGGTTCGGTGACGAAGGTGCTGCCAACTTCATGCGTCTGGCGGCGCCGGTGGACGAGCGCGGCGTCGAGATCATGGTCTACGGTGAGGCGGGAGGGGCCTTTCCGGCGCGGCAGTCGGCCGAGGGCTGCCGCGCGATCTTCCGCAGGCACGGCATCGAGAGTAGCCTCACCGTGCAGCAATCGCCCGAAGCGATCGCCGCCGGAGCCTTCCACAATGATGTGGTCGCCGTGGCGCACGAGAACATCCTCTTCGCGCACGAAGAGGCCTTTGCAGACAAAGACGCCTTCTACGAGGCGCTGCAAACACGCTGCAATGATCTGGTCATCGTGGAAGTGCCGGCCAGCGAAGTCTCGCTCGAAGCGGCAATCGCATCCTACCTCTTCAACTCGCAACTGGTGACCTTGCCGGATGGCCAGCGGGCTCTCATTCTGCCGATGGAGTGCAAGGAGACGCCATCCGTCAGGCGCTGGATCGAGGCCAATGTCGGCGCGAACGGCCCCATCCACGCTGCCCATTTCATCGATGTGCGGGAATCCATGCACAATGGCGGAGGCCCGGCCTGCCTGCGTTTGCGCGTATTGCTCTCACCCGAGGCGGAGCGTGCGGTAAACCCCGCCTATCTGCTCGACGCCCGGACGATCGAGCGGCTGGAAGCCGTTGTGAGTTCCCATTGGCCTGAGCAGCTCTCCCCGACCTGTCTGGGGCTGTCTGACAGCTGGCAGCATTTCAACAATGCGCGAGGCGAACTGCTCGCCGTCCTGGAGCAACCATTTGAATGACCGACTTCGTCCACCCCGACGACATCCGCCTCGCCTTTTCCGAAGCCATGTCGGCCATGTATCGCGCAGAGGTTCCTCTCTATGGTGACCTTCTGGACATCGTTGCTGCCACGAATGCACGGGTGCTTGAAGACGATCCCGCATTGACGGCACGTCTCGCAGCCGGCGGGGAACTCGATCGCCTGAACGCTGAGCGACACGGCGCCATCCGCGTCGGGACAGCAGCGGAGTTGCAGCTGATGCGGCGGCTCTTTGCGGTGATGGGCATGGTTCCGGTTGGCTACTATGACCTCGCCGTTGCGGGCTTGCCCGTGCATTCCACGGCGTTTCGCCCCGTCGACAATGACTCCCTGGGCCGATGCGCCTTTCGTGTCTTCTGCTCTCTCTTGCGGCTCGACCTCATCCAGGACGCCGGCTTGCGCGCAAAAGCCGCGGACATCCTCGCACGCCGCCACATCGTTACGGATGAGGCGCTCAACCTGATTGAGCGGTTCGAGCGGGAGGGCGGACTGACCACCGAAGATGCCGAGGCATTTGTATTGCAGGCGCTGGAGACGTTCCGCTGGCACGGCGAGGCGCTCGTTGACCACGCAACCTACGATGCATTCAGTCGGGCACATCGGCTCATTGCTGATATCGTTTGCTTCCGCGGGCCGCATATCAACCATCTCACACCCCGCGCACTCGACATCGATGCGGTCCAAGCCGAGATGCTCAGGCGCGGGATCAAGGCAAAGGCCCTTATCGAAGGACCACCCCGGCGCTCGGTGCCAATCCTGCTGAGGCAGACGAGTTTCCAGGCATTGGAGGAGCAGATCCTTTTTCGTGGAAGCGCGGGTACTGTCGCAGGCGTGCACACGGCACGCTTCGGCGAGATCGAACAACGCGGTGTTGCCCTCACCCCCCGCGGACGCGCGCTCTATGATGATTTGCTGACCGAGGCTGAGAATGCACGCAGCCTCGGCGATTCAACATATGAAGCAAAGCTCTCCGAGATTTTTGCGCGCTTTCCGGATGATCTGGATGACATTCGCAGAGAGGGCCTCGGCTATTTCACCTACGCACCGACGGATAAAGGCAAGACGCAGCTGCTGGCCGGGCACTTTCCGGCCGGATCGCCAGATGACCTCATCAAGGATGGCTGGCTCGTGGCGACGCCGATCACCTACGAGGATTTCCTGCCCGTCAGTGCCGCCGGCATCTTCCGGTCCAACCTCGCCGAGGGCAATGCCACGTCTCTGGGTGCAAGCGCCTCGCAGGATGATTTCGAAGCGGCCTTAGGCATGGCCTGCATCGATCCTTTCGGTCTGTATCTTGATCAGGAGCAGGATTCACTGGACGCGCTGGAAGCCGCTATCAACCCTTCGGCAGGTTGATCATCGCTGCAGGTGGCCCCGACCCTCGCCAGTCAGGCGGCGCTTTTACCCTCTTCGATCAGCGCACGCGCTCTCGCGATGAGACGGTCCACCATGTCTTGATAGAACATGCGGTCAGTCTCATTTTCGGCGATCCAAAGATCGGCCTCACGTCGCACCGTCTCATCATACATGGCCCGGAACACGGCCGCGCCGGGATCAGTAAGCTGCAGGACGATATCGCGACGCCTGGTGGGCCGCAAACGGTGGATAAGGCCCGCCTCTTCCAGCGCCGAGACCGTGCGGCCGATCTGACTCTTGTCGCGCCCCATCGCGGTGATCAGCCGTGCCATTGGCAAAGGTGAATACAAACCGATGAGCGACAGGACCTGACCCTGAAAATTGGACAGGCCGTGAGTTCGCTGGCAAGCCAGCATAGCGCTGCGCTTGAGATAGGCCACAAGGCCAACCAGCTTTGGCGTGATGAGATCAGCCGGGGGTTCAACCGGTTTTCCGTCGGGCCCGCTGGGCCAGACCGGTGGACCGGACGCCCCCCCAACCGCACTTATGATTCCTGCCTCCGCGCTCAGACAGCGTTCCTGGCCGTAGATGCGCGCTGCCTGCTGGGCGAGTTCATCCGTCAAGACGCCAAAGCGTTGAAGCTCGTGAGGATCGATCCCGGCGGTGAGCAGGCCGTCGCGGGCGCGCGCAATCGCCCGGATGCGCTCGAACAAAAGTTTTCCGGGGGGGAGCAAGGTCAGCCGCGACCGCAGCTTCTCCCGTTCCACCAATCCGTCCCGCTCCAGCGGCTTGATCGCCCGGCTGACCTGCGCCTTTTCATAACCTGCGATCGCCACGATGTCCTGCGATGCCAGCCCGCCCGAAAATCCAAGCAACAGCAATAGATGGCGGTGGATTTCCTTGTATCCAATCTCCCGTTCGAAAATCGGGAGCCCGCCTTCCCGGATCACGCGCATGAGCAGCATAAGGCGCATGCCGAGAAGCCCTTCGTCCTGCATGGGAGCGTTCGTCGCCTCGTCGACCACAGTTATTTTCACTCCCTCCCCCGCTGACGCGTTCGTAGACAGTTGATAAAGCCGATCCGACGCGATCAGGCAACATGCAGGCAAAGCGCATGTCATTCTTGCGCTACAGCTGTGATCGGAACGCGACAGACCAATGCTTGCTCAGGAGATCATGTGCTCAGAACTTTTCGTTATATCGCCTTGTTCGAAGGCGTTACCACGCTAGCCCTGTTCCTCGTCGCGATGCCGCTCAAATATGCGTTCGACAATCCCGTGCTCATCCGCCCAGTCGGGATGATCCACGGCATCGCCTTCCTCATCTACATCGGCGCCATGTTGTTCATGCTGCCGGGCAAGGGGTTGGGCGCTCTAGGTTGGCTCAGGACGGCGCTCGCTTCGTTTTTTCCGTTCGGAACTTTTCTGAACGATCCTTATCTGCGCCGGCGGGAAGCAGCTCTGGCAGCGCGGCAAACGCAGGTAACCTGACAGGCTGAGAGTGCGGGCGGCTGAGTCAGTTCCTCAGCCGCTGGGCATGCCAGCGAACATGCTCGCCCATGAAGGTCGAGATGAAATAATAGCTGTGATCATAGCCCGGCTGCATGCGGATGGTCGCATCGAGGCCCGCCTTGGCGCAGGCGTCCTCAAGTAAATGGGTCTTCAGTTCCTGTTCAAGGAAATTGTCGGCAGCCCCCTGGTCGACGAGGAGGTTCGGCAGACTGGCCCCGCTCTCGATCAGCGCCACCGCGTCGTACTCCGCCCAAGCCGATTTGTCGTCGCCCAGATAGCCGGCCAGCGCCTTCTGTCCCCACGGGACCTGACTCGGTGCGACGATCGGCGCAAAGGCTGAAACGGAGCGGAAGCGCGAGGGGTTCCGCAGTGCAATGGTCAGCGCACCGTGGCCACCCATGCTGTGGCCGGTGATGCCCTGCCGCGCCATATCGACAGGGAACTTGGCCGCAATCAGTTCGGGCAACTCCTGTTCAACATAGCTCCGCATCCGGTAATGCCGATCGAATGGAGGCTGCGTGGCATCGACATAGAAGCCGGCACCCAATCCGAAATCATATTTCCCCTCGGCATCGTCGGGCACCTCCTCGCCGCGCGGACTGGTGTCCGGCGCCACAAAGACGATTTTCTCGGCGGCGCAGGCCGCGCGATACTCACCCTTCTCCATCACATTGGCATGGGTGCAGGTGAGGCCAGAGAGATAAAAAAGGACCGGCAGCCTTTCGCCGGGCTCATGCTCGGGGACGAAAACGGCGAAGGTCATCGCCGTTCCCGTCTCCCGTGATTGGTGCCGGTAGACGCCCTGGACGCCGCCATAGGCTTTGTTCGTCGAAAGCGTCTCCAGCGTCATCGATCAGGCCCCTTCAGGCAGCTGACAGAAGGCGCAAATCTTGTTGCCGAACGGATCGCGCAAATAGGCGCCATAGGCATTGCCCGGCGCATTCGGGCGCTTGCCCGGCTCGCCTTCGGACTTGCCGCCATTGGCGAGGCCAGCGGCATGGAACGCATCCACGGCTTCCTTGTTTGGCGCCGCAAAGCCGATGGTACCGCCATTGGCGTGCGTTGCGGCTTCGCCATTGATCGGTGTCACGAAGCCAAAGGCCGCGCCATTGTGCGAATAGAAGGTGCGATCGCCGACATTGTGGCCGGGGGCGGCACCCAGCGCTCCGAGCGTGGCATCATAGAACGCCTTGCTCTTCTCCAGATCGTTCGAACCGACCATGATATGCGTATACATTCGAGACTCTCCTTGGACTTGAAACGAGCTAGCAGAAGGGCGCGGCCGGAGGGACCGCTCCCCGGTTAGTAAACGACGACGCTGCGGATGCTCTTGCCGGCATGCATCAGGTCGAAGGCGGTGTTGATCTCCTCGAGCCCCATCACATGCGTGATCATGGGATCAATCTCGATCTTGCCCTGCATGTACATGTCGACGATCTTGGGCACATCAGTCCGCCCCTTGGCGCCGCCGAACGCCGTGCCGCGCCAGTTGCGTCCCGTTACGAGCTGGAACGGCCGGGTGCTGATCTCCTTGCCAGCTTCGGCCACGCCGATGATGATGCTGGTGCCCCAGCCACGGTGGCAGGCTTCCAGCGCCGTGCGCATCACGTCGGTATTGCCGGTGGCATCGAAGGTGTAGTCCGCGCCGCCGTCCGTCATCGCGACGATCGCTGCAACCACTTCCTCGCGGCTCATGCCCTTGCTGTTGAGGAAATCGGTCATGCCGAACTTGCGGCCCCATTCCTCACGATCGGGATTGATGTCGACGCCCACGATCTTGTTGGCACCGGCAAGGCGCGCGCCCTGAATGACGTTGAGGCCAATGCCGCCCAGACCGAAGACGACGACATTGTCGCCAACCTGCACCTTGGCAGTGTTGATGACGGCGCCGACACCCGTGGTGACGCCGCAGCCGATATAGCAGCTCGTCTTGAACGGCGCGTCCTCACGGATCTTGGCGACGGCGATTTCGGGAAGCACCGTGAAGTTGGAGAAGGTCGAGCAGCCCATGTAGTGATAGATCGGCTGACCCTTATAGGAGAAGCGCGTGGTGCCGTCCGGCATCAGGCCCTTGCCCTGGGTGGCGCGGATGGCGGTGCACAGGTTGGTCTTGCCCGAAAGGCATGACTTACATTGGCGGCATTCCGGCGTGTAGAGCGGGATGACGTGATCGCCCGGCACGACCGAGGTCACGCCCGCGCCCACTTCGCGCACGATGCCCGCGCCTTCATGGCCGAGCACGCTGGGGAAAATGCCTTCGCTGTCGAGGCCGTCCAGCGTGTAGGCATCCGTATGGCAGATGCCGGTCGCCATGATCTCGACGAGAACCTCGCCAGCCTTGGGACCTTCAAGGTCCAGCTCGACGATCTCCAGCGGCTTCTTTGCCTCAAATGCAACCGCGGCGCGTGTCTTCATGCCTCATCTCTCCAGCTAGGGGTGGCGCTGCCACGCCAGTTGCCGCTTGTTGGGACCTAAGACTGATTCTTGCAACCCCGACGGGCAGCGCAGACAGCTTATTTAGGCGCGCACAAGGCGGCCAGCCCGGCTTCGTTCGCACCGAGGCTGAGCGCGGCGAGAAGCAGGATCGCCAGAGCAGCGGCGGTACGGACCGAGGGCCTGCGCGCCAGAACCGACAGCATTGTCGACCCGCCGTGGACCGCCAGCAGGGCGGGAAGCGTGCCCAGGCCGAAGCCGGCCATGACCAGAAGGCTGCCGGTGAGAGACCCGGCGAAGGCTGCATAAAGCAACGCGCCGTAGACCATTCCGCACGGCATCATGCCCCAGCCGAAGCCTGTGGCCACGCCCCGCACGGCAGGCGGCAGACGCAGCCCCGCGCCTGAAAACCGGACCGGGACGGGAACATGTGCGCGCACGGCATGCCCCAGGACCGCCGGGCTGGGCATCAGACCGAGCATCGAGAGGCCGACCCAGGCGAGGCTCATGGCGGCGGCCCAGCGCAGCAGCAGATGTCCGGTCGCGCCATCCAGCCCCCCCAATGTCAGCGCGCCCAGCCCGCCCGCAGCGGCACCCATGGTCATATAGGCAGCGACGCGGCCGGCATGCAGGCGAAATGCCACGGTCAGCGGATGGTCATTGCCGCTGTTTCCCTGCCCGAGCAGCAAGGCGATGCCTCCGCACATGCCGACGCAATGGAGGCTGGAGGCAAAGCCGAGCAGCGTGCCTCCGGCGAATGTCCATGGGTCGGCCATGCGTCAGATCGCGCTGCTGAAGCGCTGCTGCGAAACGGCACGGTGGCGATCGAACAGGACGGCGACGGCGCGGCCATAAGGACGGCCTTCGTCGGTGATCCGGAGCATGGAGCCATCCAATACGGCCAGGTCCCGGCTCAGGAATGGCTGAAGGCCCGCGCGGATTGGCTCCCGGTGCACATAGGGTGCAACATCTGCAGCGCGGCCGCACAGCAGATCCTCAATGATCACGCCGCGCTGGCGGTCATCGGCGTCCCGCACGATGCCGCGCTCGCCCGTCAGCCGTCCGGCACAGGCACGCATGCGGTAACGACCGCTGTTCTTGTCATTCTGCACGATGAGATGCGGAAACTGGCCGATGGCGGTGGCGCCGATGCCGATCAGCACGTCCGCCTGATCCTCGGTAAAGCCTTGGAAGTTCCGGCGCAGGGTGCCCTGCTGCTGGGCCTTGGCCAGATCGTCATGCGGGAGCGCGAAGTGATCGAAGCCGACCGGCACATAGCCCGCTGCCACGAGTTGGTCATGCCCAAGCGCCGCCATGGCGAAACGCTCGGCCTGATCGGGCAGGTTGGTGGCGTCAATCCGTTTCTGGCGCGGAAGAATATGCGGCACATGGGCGTAGCCGAAGAGCGCGATCCTGTCCGGCCGCATGGCGATGGCCTCCTCGAGCGTCCGGGTCAGGAGGGTCAAATCCTGTCCCGGCAGGCCATACATCAGATCGAAGTTGATCGAGCGCACCCCGTTGCTGCGCAGGCGGTCCACCGCAGTGACGATCAGCTCGCGCGGCTGCACGCGGCCGATGGCGGCCTGGATGGCGGGATCGAAGGTCTGCACGCCCAGGCTGACGCGCTTGGTTCCGGAGACACCCAGCGTCATGGCCCAACGCGCATCGAAACCGCGGGGATCGATCTCCACCGAGAGGACCGGAGCGCCGCAGCCGAACGCGACCATCAGTTCATCGACGAGGCGGGCGAACTCGACAGGCGGAATGGCATTGGGGCTGCCGCCGCCGAAGGCGATGCGCTGGACCCGCGCCCTGCCGCCCAGGCGCATCGCAATGGTGCGGATCTCTGCATGAAGCGCCTCAAGATAGCTGGTGAGGCGCTGAGCCTTGTTCGACCGGCCAGTGTTGCACCCGCAATACCAGCAGATCTCCTCGCAGAAGGGGATGTGCACATAAAGCGACACCGGCTGCCCCTGCGGCACATGGTCGAGCGCGTTGCCCAGATAGGCCTCGCCGACCTGATCCGTGAACTCGGCAGCCGTGGGATAGCTGGTGTAGCGCGGCACCGGGCGGGCCAGAAGATCGGGATAATAGGACCACATGGAAATGCCCCTACAGCCCCCCGCCCCGCCTGCCCTTGACCTCGATCAAGCGATGTCTTGCGCAAGGTCAATGTCCGCAGCGCCAGCGAAACCTAGGAGCAGTTCAGGTTCAGGGAATGAAAGGAAAGAACCCATGAATGCTCGTTTACTCAGCTGTGTCGCCGGTCTCGCGATGCTCGCCACCCCTGCGGTGGCGCAGGCTCAGCAAGGCAAGGTACAGATCAAGCTGATGGCGACCGGCGTGCTGCCGGACGGCAAGATCGACGAAGTGAAATCCGCCACGGTGACGCTGCCGGCCGGCACGGACACCGCAGTCAGCGATAATTGGGTGCCGACCGCCGCAATCGAGTATTTCCTCAGCGATTCCGTCTCGGTCGAAACGATCTGCTGCGTGACCGCGCATCATGTCGACGGCGCGGGCGCGATCAGCGGCGTGAACAATCTGCTCGACGATATCCTGATCGTCCCGGCGACGGTGACGCTCAAATATCATCTCAATGCTGGCCCCATCAAACCCTATATCGGCGCGGGTCCCAGCTACTTCTGGGTGCTCGATTCCAAGGTCGGGGCCGGCGGCACGGCTGCTCTGGGGGCCGCAAGCGCCAAGCTGAAGAGCAAGGTCGGCTTTGCGCTCCAGGCGGGCGTCGACATTCCGGTGAATGACACGGGCCTTGGCATTTCCTTTGACGCCAAGCGCTACTTCGTTCGCCCGACAGCGGAATTCTACGATGCGGCAGGCGCGACCGTGCTGGCGACGCGCCACGAGCTTGATCCGTGGGTGGTCAGCGGCGGAATCAGCTTCCGCTTCTGACCGGATCGGCTCGGGCCGCAACAGGCGGGTCTGCTCCTCCCTCTCCGGAGCAGGCCCGCTTTTTCATGAGCTTAGAGCCACGAAACAGACAAAGTTGACCCCGCTAAGGTTACGAAGGTTACGGGGTAAATAAATTTCCTCATCGTTCCCAACAGGGCCACGGGTCTTCAGAGATCAGCATTGAGAAAGAGCGCAGTTGATGCTGCGCTCCTGCCACAATTCACCAGCTGTAGGACAGCCCGACGACGCACCGCTATGGTGCGGGCTTGTCCTGATCCTCGATCAGAATGCGCATGGCGGCACCGTCCGGATCGTCGAACTGGCCGTTGCGCATAGACCAGAGGAATGCCGCCAGCCCGGTAAGCCCGAGCAGCAGCGCGACGGGTATGAGGAAGAGCAGCCCGTTCATTTGACGGCCCAGCGCAGCCGCAGGGAGTTTGCGACGACGATCAGCGAACTGGCCGACATGGCAATGGCGGCGATCAGCGGCGTCACATAGCCGGCGATCGCGAGCGGGACGGCCAGCGCGTTATAGCCGATGGCGAGGCCGATATTCTGCCGGACCACCCGCATGGTCGCACGCGAGGCGCGCACGGATTTGGGGATGCCGGACAGGCTATCCCCCAGGAACACGATGTCGGCGGCCTGCTGACCAACATCGCTGGCCGAACCCGGCGCCATGGAGACGTGGGCTGCAGCCAGTGCGGGGCCATCATTGAGCCCGTCACCGACCATCAGCGGCTTGTGACCGGCCTGCTCCAGCGACTGCAGCCGCGCCAGCTTGTCGGCGGGGCGCATCCCCCCCTCCCCGTCCACACCAAGCTGATCCGCCAGGGCGCGGACTGGCTCGGCGCGGTCGCCGGACATGATCGACGCCGGCAGCCCGAGGGCGCGCAGATCGGCAAGTGCCTGCGCGGCATCGGGGCGCAATGCATCGGCGAAGCGGATGATGGCGCGGCGTCCGCGACCCATATCGAGCGCGACGGCCATGGTTTGATCTTCAGCCCCGGCCGTCACGATATCGACTTCGCTCTCGCGGGGCTTGCCCATCGAAACCGGCTGGCCCTGCCAGAGAGCGCGCACACCTTCGCCGGGAATGTCCTGAATATCGGTCAGCGCGGCAGGCCCGACATGCTCGCCGCCCAGCGCCTGGCGCAACGCGACCGCGAGCGGATGGCGGCTGGTCATGGCGAGCGCGCGGGCAATGCTGCGCGCCTCCTCGTCCAGCGCCTCCAGGCCGAAGGCGCGCGGGCGGCCCAGAGTGAGCGTGCCGGTCTTGTCGAACAGCGCCTGATCGGCTTCGGCAAGGCGTTCCAGCGCGCTGCCGTCCTTCACGAGGAGCCCGGCGCGCATCATGGCGCCACACACCACGACCTGCGCCACCGGCACGGCAAGGCCGAGCGCGCAGGGGCAAGTGATGATGAGCACGGCGATGGCGACGAGCAGCGACTGGTGCCAGCCCGCGCCTGCGATCATCCAGCCAATGAAGGTCACAGCAGCCAGACTGTGCACGACGGGCGCATAAAGGCGCGAGCATTTGTCTGCGAGGCGCACGTAGCGCGACTTGGCCTGCCCGGCGCTCTCCATGAGGCGCGCGATCTCGGCAATGGCGCGTGCCTCGCCGACGGCAGTGACGCGCAAGGTGACGGGTCCATCGAGATTGAGCGTGCCGGCGGTGGCCGTGTCTCCGGGCCGGAGCATGACCGGCGCGCTTTCGCCGGTGAGCAACGACAGATCGAACCGGCTCGTGCCGTCCTCGATCACGCCGTCAGCGGCGAGGCGCTCGCCGGCCGCCACCAGAAGGCGGTCGCCCACGGCAAGCGCATCGGCGGCGACCCACTGGCTCGATCCGTCCGCATCCAGCCGCATCGCGCCGGGTGCCGTGCGGCGCACCAGCGCCTCAGCGCCGCTCGCTGCCCGCGCCCGCATCATCTCGTCAAGCACGCGCCCGGCGAGGAGGAAAGCGAGCAGCATCAACGCGCCATCGAACCAGGCGTGATGACCGCCGACGATGGTCTCATAAAGGCTCATCGACGTGGCGAGGATGACGCCGATAGAGATCGGCACATCCATGTTGGTGGTGCGCGCCTTGAGCGCCTTCAGCGCCGAGCGGAAGAAGGGCTGGCCTGAATAGGCCACGGCGGGAATGGCGATCAGCGCGGAAATCCAGTGGAACAGATCGCGCGCGCTGCCATCAGCGCCCGACCAGACCGAGACCGACAGCAGCATGACGTTCATGGCTGCAAAGGCCGCCACGGCCAGCGCACGAATAAGCTTGCGCAGTGCCTGCCCGCGCTCGTGCGCTGCGGCATTGTGCAGCGGCTGCGCTTCGAACCCGATGGCATCGAAGGCGCGCAGCAGATCCGGCTCGGGCAGATCGGCGGCATGGGTGACGATGACGGTCTTGGCGGAGAAGTTCACCCGCGCGGCGCGGATGCCCGGCTGCATCGGCAACAGCCGCTCGATCTTGGAAATGCAGCCGGCGCAGTGCATGTCGGGTACGGCAAGCCGCGTCTCGACGGTGCCCTCCGTCCACTCCGCCGCAGGATCGATATAGGTCATGAGAGGTCGACCACGCGGTTGATTTCACGCCCGTGGGCGCTCGCGCGCAGGTGCACGATCCAGCGGCCTGCGGGAATGGCGCCGACGCTCTCATAGCGCCCTTCGCCGAGCGCGCGGAACTCGAGGCGCTGTTCTGGCGCCCGCCCAAGTGGATGGCGAACGAGGGCAAACACTGTCGCATCAACGAGGGGTGCATCGGCGCTGCGCAGGGCGGCGCGGAGCTGGCCGCCTTCCGCGCGATTCAGCTCCAGCGACCAGCCGAGTGCCTTTTCGGCGCGCGCCTGCTCCAGCCATCCGTTGAACTTCTGGCTGGCGACGTAGCTGTTCTTCACGACCAGCCCGCCGAAGGTGGAACTTGCGAGATAGGCCATGGTGAAATTGACCGCCATCACCACGCCAAAGAAAGTGACGAGAATAGCGGCAATGTGCCGACCAGTGAACTTGCGCGTCATTGACCTGTCTCCGGGCGGACAAAAGTCTCGTCATCCTGCGCCGTCTCCGCGCCCTCATCGAGCGTCCGCAGGGTAAAGGCGAAATCCTGGCGCGCTTCGCCCTGCGCCGGGGCAACGACATGCACGCGCTCCTTGAGCACCTGATCGGCCGGCACGTCGATGCGCAGCGCACGGCTCGCCTGATCGCGGGTCTGGCCCTCATGCCACATGACTGCGCCCTCCAGCCCTTCAATGCCGATGGTCATTGCGCGCGGGCGGCTCTGCATGTTGCGGATCTTGACCAGATAGCTGTTGCGGATCGAGCCGTCCGACAGGCGGACATAGACGGGATTGCGCTCGGCATTCGCGGCAATATCGATGCGCGGACGCACCCCGAGCGCGAACAGCATGGCGAGGCCAATGCTCGTCCAGATGGCGAAATAGGCAATGGTGCGCGGACGGAACAGGCGCTTGAGGACCGGCGCGGGCGCCTCGCCCTTCATTTCCGCTTCGCAGTCGATCTCCGTGGCGTAATCGATGAGGCCGCGTGGACGGCCGACCTGCGCCATCACCTTGTCGCAGGCATCGATGCAAAGGGCGCAGGTTATGCAGCCGATCTGCGGCCCTTCGCGAATGTCGATGCCGGTCGGGCAAACCTGAACGCATTGCAGGCAATCGATGCAGTCGCCGGTTGGCATTCCCTCATCATGGGCCTTCTTGAGCCCCTTTGTGCGGGGCTCGCCGCGCCAGTGCTTGTAGGTGACGATGAGCGATTTCTCGTCCGTCATCGCGGTCTGGATGCGCGGCCAGGGGCACATGTAGATGCACACCTGCTCGCGCATGAAACCACCGAAGATGAAGGTCGTCATGGTGAGCACGAAGGTCGTGCCATAGGCCACGAAGGGCGCCTGCCCGGTCCAGAACTGGTGCTGGAGGGTCGGCGCGTCGGCAAAGTAGAAGATCCATGCGCCACCGGTGAGGAAGGAAATGACGAGCCAGACCGCCCATTTTCGCACGCGCTTCCAGACCTTCAGCGGTGTCCAGGGCGCCTTTTCAAGGCGAATCTGGGCATTGCGATCGCCATCGAGGAAGCGCTCGACATGCTGGAACAGGTCGGTCCACACGGTCTGCGGACAGGCATAGCCGCACCAGGCGCGACCGACGGCGGAGGTGACGAGGAAGAGCCCAACGCCGGCCATGATGAGCAGGCCCGCGACATAATAGAATTCATGCGGCCAGATCTCGATGCCGAACATGAAGAAGCGGCGATTGGCGAGGTCGACCAGCACGGCCTGATCGGGGGCATGTGGTCCACGATCCCAGCGGATCCAGGGCGTCACCCAGTAGATCGTGAGTGTGACAGCCATCACGAGCCACTTGAAGCGCCGGAAGGGCCCATCGATCTGCTTGGGGAAGACCGACTTGCGCTTGGCGTACAGGCTTTCCGCAGGTGCGGCGGTATCGTTCATCGTGGACATGGCAGCGTCCGTTTCTGGGGTCATCGGCATGGATCTGCCTCCGATCGACTATCGCTCTAGGCAGAGCCGGCGGCGCCGACATTGAGCAGGATCAACAAAGTGATTGGCTGTGGCCCCTCCCCCGCAAGCGGAGGAAGGGCCGGCCAGTATTCAGGGTGTTGCGACGGCCGGGGTTGCCGTCGCCGGGGCAGCCGCGACCTGGGCCTGGACGGGAGTTGCCTCACCCCCGCCGAGGCCATGGACGTAGACCGCAAGCATACGGATCGTCGCCTTGTCGAGCGCATGGCCCCAGGCCGGCATCACGCCCTTGCGGCTGTTCATCACGGTCTGGGTGAGCGTCTCCCGGTCCCCGGCATGGAGCCAGATCGGATCGGTCAGATTGGGTGCACCGAAGTCGCGCAACCCCTTGCCGTCGCCGCCATGACAGACCGCGCAGTTCTGCTGGAACAGCGCATCGCCCCGCCGCGATGAGGCGCTGGGCTTCTCCTGCCCGCTGATCACACGGACGTGGCTGACGACGTCCTGCACCTGCGTGGTGTTCAGAATACCGTCCTTACCGAAGGCCGGCATGAGGCTATTGCGGGTCTGCGGTTCATCGGGATTCCGGATGCCGTGCGTGATCGTATATTCGATCGATTGCAGATCGCCGCCCCACAGCCAGTCATCATCGATGAGATTGGGATAGCCCTTCGATCCGGCAGCGCCGGAGCCATGGCATTGCACGCAATGCACCTTGAAGGCCGCAGCCCCGCCCTGCATCGCTGCCTGCATCAGCTCCGGCTGGGCGGCCAGCTTCTCAATCGGCGTCGTCGCGATTGCCGACAGAATGGGCGCGCGACGGCTGATCTCCGCATCCATCGTCTGGTGGAGGTCGCCCCGGCTGGACCAGCCCCACAAGCCCTTGCTCGCGTCATTCAGGAACGGGATGGCCGGGTAAACCACAACATAGCCAAGCGAAAAGACAATAGTGGCGTAGAAGGTCCAGACCCACCAGCGCGGCATGGGCGTGTCGAGTTCCTCGATCCCGTCCCATTCATGGCCGACGGTCTGGGTGCCGGTCGGCGCGTCGATGCGTTTCTTCTCAGCCATGGTCGTTCTTCCTGTCATGGGTGGCTGGCTCGCCGTCTTCGGCGAAGATCAGATGCGCAGCGTCCTGGTTGCTGCGGCGGGAGCCGGGGCGAAAGGCCCAGGCGCACAGGCAGAAATAGAGCAGCACCATGGCCGCCAGCCCGTAGCTGTCCGCAAAGTGGCGCAGATCATTGTAGTTCATCGCTCGATCTCCTGCGGAGCAGCGCTCTCGAAATCGACCAGCGTGCCGAGCATCTGGAGATAGGCGACAAGCGCGTCCATCTCCGTCAGCTTGGCGGGATTGCCGTCGAAATCGCGGGCCTGGGCCTTGGGATAGCGGGCAAGCAGATCGGCGGTGTCCGCCTCGGGATCGGCCTGGGCGAACAGATCGTCATTGGCCTTGGCGATGTCGTCGTCCGAATAGGGCACGCCGACGGTCCGCTGTGCCTTGAGGTGCGCGGTCATGTCGCCGGCCTTGAGCTCGCGCTTCGCGAGGAAGGCATAGCCTGGCATGATCGATTCCGGCACCACGCTGCGCGGATCGATGAGGTGCTGGACGTGCCACTCGTCCGAATAGCGCTTGCCGACGCGGGCAAGGTCCGGACCAGTGCGCTTGGAGCCCCATTGGAAGGGGTGATCGTACATGCTCTCGGCAGCGAGACTGTAGTGCCCGTAGCGCTCCACCTCGTCGCGGAACGGACGGACCATCTGCGAGTGGCAGTTGTAGCAGCCCTCGCGCATGTAGATGTTCCGGCCCGCCAGCTCCAGCGGCGTGTAGGGGCGCATCCCCTCCACCTTCTCGATCGTGTTGTCGATCCAGAAGAGCGGTGCGATCTCGACGATGCCGCCCACGGCAACGACGGCAAAGGCTGCGACGGCAAGGAGCGTGACGTTGCGCTCCAGCTTCTTGTGCTTCTGTGCAAAGCTCGACATGATTTTCCGTCCTTATTCCGCGGGGACCGCAGCAGGTTTCTGGGTGATCGGCCGGTCCTTCGCCGGATCGAAGGCGGCATCGCTCATCGGCGCTTCTTCGCGCAGATGCCCGAGGATCGTCCGCCAGACGTTGATGACCATGCAAACCGCGCCGGCGAGGTAGAGCAGCCCACCAAAGGCACGCAGCACATACATCGGGAACATCGCGCGGACCGTGTCCGAGAAGGCGTAGACGAGGTAACCGTCCGCACCATATTCCCGCCACATCAGGCCCTGCATGATGCCGGAGACCCACATCGACGAGGCGTAGAAAACGATACCGATCGTCGCGAGCCAGAAGTGCCAGTTGACCATGCGCAGCGAGTAGAGCCGGTTGCGGTTCCACAGGCGCGGCGTGAGGTAATAGATCGCCGCAAAAGTGATCATCCCGTTCCAGCCCAGCGCGCCCGAGTGGACATGGCCGATGGTCCAGTCCGTATAGTGCGAGAGGCTGTTCACGCTCTTGATCGAGAGCATTGGTCCCTCGAAGGTGCTCATGCCGTAGAAGGCAAGTGCCATGACCATCATGCGGATGATTGGATCGGTGCGGACCTTGTCCCATGCGCCGTTCAGCGTCATCAGGCCGTTGATCATGCCGCCCCAACTCGGCATCCACAACATGACCGAGAAGACCATGCCCAGCGTCTGCGCCCAGTCGGGCAGCGCGGTGTAGTGGAGGTGGTGCGGGCCGGCCCAGATGTAGAGGAAGATCAGCGACCAGAAATGGATGATCGACAGGCGATAGCTGTAGATCGGCCGCTCGGCTTGCTTGGGCACGAAATAGTACATCATCGCCAGGAAGCCGGCGGTGAGGAAGAAGCCCACCGCGTTATGGCCGTACCACCACTGGGTCAGCGCATCCTGCACGCCGGCGAAGGCGCTGTAGCTCTTGGAACCGAGAAGGCTCACCGGCATCGACAGGTTGTTGACGATGTGGAGCATTGCGATGGTGAGGATGAAGCTCAGGTAGAACCAGTTCGCCACATAGATGTGCGGTTCGCTGCGCTTGACGATCGTGCCGACGAAGACCGCGAGATAAGCGACCCAGACGATGGTAAGCCACAGGTCCACATACCATTCCGGCTCGGCATATTCGCGCGCCTCGGTGATGCCGAGGAGATAGCCGGTGGCGGCCAGCACGATGAAGAGCTGATAGCCCCAGAAGACGAACCGGGCGAGCCCCGGGAAGGCGAGCCGCGCCCGGCAGGTGCGCTGCACGACATAGAAGCTCGTCGCGATCAGCGCGTTACCGCCGAAGGCGAAGATGACCGCCGAGGTGTGCAGGGGCCGAAGCCGACCGAAGCTCGTATATTCCAATCCGAGGTTCAGCGCCGGAAAGGCAAGTTGCAAGGCGATGAACAGTCCAGCGAGGAAACCGGCCATTCCCCAGAACACCGTGGCGATGACGCCCCAGCGCACCGGATCATCGTCGTAATGCCCTTCATCGGGCATGCGAAGGATACCCCGCGCAATCCCGCCCCAATCAGCGGAGCGCAGCGTGCCCATCATGGCAAGCAAGGCCGCAAGCGCGACGATAACCATATGGACAGCAAATCCGGAATCCACGGCGAGCGCGGACGCGAGCATGGCGAGAATGGCCAGGATAAGCCAAATCCCTGCTTTCATTGTAAGACCGGTCATAGAAACCCCTTGAGCAGCACAGTCCCGGGACTGTGCCGCCGCTGTGGATCAGCGAAGGGGCAGCATCATTGACATGGGTCAACGCTCTGGGCCGTATAATGGCTGTGGCGGAGACGCAGCCGATGGCCGGCCGGTATCAAACCGACAGCGGGAACATCAAAAAATCGGAAAATGCGTAAGGCCCTCAGCCGTTGCCGGCTTCGGCCTCCATCGCTTCGTGATCGAGGATCACGACCGTGCGGCGATCCGGCAGATCGATGATGCCGGCCTGACGCAGGCGCGTGAGCTGGCGGCTCACCGTCTCGATGGTGAGGCCGAGAAGATCGGCCATCTGCTGGCGCGTGAGCGGCAGCTCGAAGCGCTCAACGGCATCACCGCCGCTGCATGAGGCGTCGGCAAGGCGCTGCGCCATTTCAAGAAGGAAAGTGGCGACGCGCTCGCCAGCGCTCTTCCGGCCAAGCAGCAGCATCCAGTGGCGCGCGCGATCCAGCTCGGTGAGCGTGCGCTGCAGTAGCTTGTGCTCCAGCTCCGGATGGGTGCGGGCGAAATCATCGAAGGCGGACCGGGTGAACAGACAGACCTGCGCGTCGCACAGCGCGGTGACACTATGTTGCGTCGTGCTGCCGAACGGACGGCCGATGAAATCGGACGGATAAACGACACCCACGATCTGCTCGCGACCATCCGCGGTGGACGTCGAGAGCTTGAGCACACCATCAATGACATTGGCAACGAGCAGGCTGTCGTCGCCTTCCCACATGAGCGTCTGCCCGCGATGAACAGGCACGCGGCGTCCTATCTTGTTGAGCACCTCCAGTTCGGGTGCGCTCAAGGAAGAACAGATCGCGCGGTTGCGCACGACGCATTGCTGGCAGCTAGTCACAGAGTCGCTCTACTCCAGTGTCCGGAACTTTCCAACGACTAAGACGTTGTTTCGCGCCGGGTTGCGACGAATGCCCTGTGCAGCATGCCACTGCCGCCTCGCGCGCCTCAGTAGCCGACCGTGAAGCGCATGTTCTTGTGCTTCGGCGTCTCGATCTCGTCGATCATTGCGATCGCAAAATCCTCGTAGCTGATCGAGCTTTTGCCGTCCTGCGCGGTCAACAGTGTTTCCGTACCAAGACGGAACGTACCGGTGCGCTCGCCCGGGCCGAAGACCATGGCCGGCGACAGAAATGTCCACTCGAACCCGGGACCGGCTTTCAGGCGATCAAGGAAATCGCGGGCAGGTGACGCCTCGACCTTGATGAAATCCGGGAAACCGGGTGTATCAAGCAGGACAACGTCTTCCTCGTTCTGCAAGCTGGCCGCACCGCCCACGACGAGCAGCCAGCATCCCGCCTCGCGCGCAACGGCAAAGACGTTGTCCACATCAAGATTCTTGAATGGCATGGACAGAATGACCGCATCATGCCCCGCGACCTTCGACGCCATGTCATCGACATCGTTGATGTCAGCCTTCACCCAGGTCACACCGTCGCGCGACGGCTGACTGTCGGCGCTGCGCGAAATGCCGGTGACGCTGTGCCCGCGCCGAACCGCTTCATCGACAAGCCGCTGTCCTGCATTGCCCGTGGCACCCATGATCGCGATCTTCATGGTGTAACTCCCTCTCCATGAGCAGCGGCCCAGCCCGCGCCCGCCCGTAGTTGACTTTGACCCTTTCTAGAAGGATTCGAGCCAAAGACAAGCGGGGCCTGGCCTTCTCGCCGGTGGAACGGGCACAAAGGAGCGGCGAGCGCCAATCCTGTGGCGGTTAACTTCCCACCACCATTCCGCCGTTGGGGTGGAGCACCTGGCCGCTCATGTAGCTGGCGTCGTCGCAGGCCAAGAACAGGAAGCTCGGCGCGACTTCATTCGGCTGGCCGGGGCGACCCATGGGCGTGCTCTCGCCGAAATGTTCGAGCTTCTCTTTCGTCGCGCCGCCGAAGGGATTGAGCGGGGTCCAGATGGGGCCGGGAGCGACCGCGTTCACGCGGATGCCCTTCTCGATCAGATTTTCACTCAGCGACCGGGTGAACGCCGTGATGGCGCCCTTGGTGCTCGAATAGTCAAGAAGCTCCTTTGATCCCTTGTACATCGTCACGGAAGTACAGTTGATGATCGAGGCGCCCTCCTTCAGATGGGGCATAGCCGCCTGCACCATGTGAAACATCGAGAAGATGTTGGTCTGGAAAGTCCGCTTGAGCTGCTCTTCGGTGATGTCCTCGATGTTCTTGTCAGGATGCTGCTCGCCCGCGTTATTCACCAGAATATCGAGGCGGCCGAACGCGCCGATCGCCCGTTCGATCAGGTCGTCGCAAACCGCCCTGTCTCCCAGGTCGCCCGCGAAAACCAGTGAGCGGACCCCTTCCTTCTCGACGAGTTGTTGCGTCTTCGCCGCGTCCTGATGCTCGCATAAATAGGCGATCGCAACGTCGGCGCCCTCGCGGGCGAACAGAATCGCAACCGCACGACCTATCCCGCTATCCGCGCCGGTCACGATGGCCACCTTGCCGGCCAGCCGTCCGGAGCCGGGGTAGCGCGGCATGAACTCGGGTTGGGGTTGAAGCTTGTTTTCCTCGCCGGGGAGAGCGTCTTCGTGAATCATTTCAATCGTATCAGTCATCGGCCTGCTTTCGTTGGGCATCAGTCGCCGACATGCTCCGGCTTGTTCTTTCGACTGCTGGACGCAAAGTCCTCAAGCTCGCTCTCGCTCATGGACTCGTACATGTCGCGCGATGCACCCTTGAGATCGGATTTCTTGCTGTCGCCGCGCTTTGCGGAGAGTGCGGCACCTGCCGCTTTCTGCTGCGCCTTGGATTTGGCTGGCATGGCTTGCCTCCCATGAAAGAGGCCGCCCGGATGATCCGGACGGCCGCATTCTGCTCATCAGACGAAGGGGTAAGGGACGCCCCAATATCCGTAGACCTGGCGCCCGTAGCCGTGATCGTAGACCGGATCTTCCTGCGCATAGCGCGGCGCGCCTTCGAGCCGGGATTTGTCGATATCCACGACATAGCCGCCATATTCGGTTTCATAATCGAGCATATCCCAAGGCAGGGGATAATAATCGCTGCCGATGCCGAACAGGCCGCCAAACTGGAGAACTGCATATTCCGCCTTCCCGCTCCGCTTATCGACCATGAAATTGCGAACGGATCCGAGCTTTTCGCCCTTGCGATTATAAACCGTAGTGCCTTCGACCTTGTCGGAGGAAATAAGGCGCTGTGTTTCTTCAATTGCAATTTCGCTAGCCATGAGCGCTGCTCCTCTTCGTGTGAACGGAAACCCCCGGTCCGCGGCCGGGGTTTGCCGAACCAGCCGGGACCGAGGGGCCACGATCAGGCTGTCACCCGATCCTGGATTTCGAAGCGGCAGCTGCAAGCGCCGCCCTCTGTTAACGAACGGTCAGGGAGCGCGGGAGTTCCGCGCGGGGAGGACACTGATCGCCAATCCATCACGCTGCACCGCATGGGCACCGCAACCGACATGGCGCAGCCGCTTGGCATTGGCCAGTGGCTGCGTTGCGTGCGTGTTCAGACCATCGATTCCGGTCGCACCAGTCGATCGAACGTGGCGGCATCGACAAGGCCCAGCGCCTGTGCCGCTTCGCGCAGACTTAGCCCCTGCTCGTGGGCATGCTTGGCTATCTTTGCCGCATTGTCATAGCCGACCTCGGGAGCCAGCGCCGTGACGAGCATCAGCGAACGCTCAACCAGTTCCGTGATCCGGGTCTCGTTGGGCACGATACCTTCGACGCATCGCTCGGCAAAACTCTCCATGCCGGTGCTCAGGAGATCGATCGAGCGGAGTACCGCCGCGCCGATCATCGGCTTGAAGACATTGAGCTCGAGATGCCCCTGCAGGCCGCCGACAGTGACGGCTTGATGATTACCGATCACCTGCGCGGCAACCATGGTGAGCATCTCGCACTGGGTGGGGTTGACCTTGCCGGGCATGATCGAACTGCCGGGCTCGTTGGCCGGCAATTCAAGCTCACCCAGACCTGATCGTGGCCCCGAACCGAGCAAGCGGATGTCGTTGGCAATCTTGGTGAGCGCCACGGCGAGCGTGGCCAGCGCGCCGGACACATGCACGAGCGGGTCGTTCGAGGCCAGCGCCTCGAACTTGTTGGGCGCGGTGCGAAACGGCAGATCGGTGAGCGCAGCGATCTCCTTCGCGACCGCCTTGTCGAAGCCTTTGGGTGCGTTCAAGCCAGTGCCCACCGCCGTGCCACCCTGCGCCAGCGGCATGAGATCATGATTCACCGCATGGAAGAGACGTTCGCGGCAATTGACGAGTTGCTGCGCATAGCCCGAAAACTCCTGGCCCAGCGTGAGGGGCGTGGCATCCTGAAGATGGGTCCGGCCGATCTTGACGATACCGGACCACGACCGCGCCATCGCGCCCAGCAGATCGGCAAGGCGATCCAGCGCGGGGAGCAGCTTCTCCACGACGGCCCGCGCTGCAGCGACGTGAAGCGCTGTCGGAAAGCTGTCATTGGACGACTGGCTCATGTTGACGTGATCGTTCGGATGAACCGGGCTCTTGCCTCCACGTTGCCCGGCTAACAGCTCATTGGCACGGCCTGCGATCACTTCATTCACGTTCATGTTTGACTGCGTGCCGCTGCCTGTCTGCCAGATCACAAGCGGGAACTGGTCATCGAGCTTGCCTGCAACGATCTCTGCCGCAGCGGTCTCTATGGCTTCGGCGATCTCCTCGGGCAGGCCATGGTTGCGGTTCACCATTGCCGCCGCGCGCTTCACGAGAGCCAGCGCGTGGATGATGCCAAGGGGCATACGCTCGGCGGACCCAAACGGGAAATTCTCGATACTGCGCTGGGTCTGCGCGCCCCAATAGGCCTCTGCGGGCACCTCGATTGGCCCAATGCTGTCGCTCTCGACGCGCACATCACTCATCGCCATCTCCCGCTGCGGCTGCATGACGCCGCCGTGGTCGTTCCTGAAGCCACTTCCGCTCACACTTCGACAACGTCTGCTCAAGCTCCGGGCTCCAAGAGAATGTTCGCGCGTTGTGCGCTGGTCCATCGCCATGGATACAAACCGAAGCGGACCCAAGCATGACACAAGCGCTCATCTTCGTCGACGACAGCATGCCTGGCATCAGCCGTCGACGAAGTGGAAAGCGAGGCTGGGCCTATCTGGATGCCGAGGGCAAACGCATTACGGATCGTGAGGAGATCGACCGGTTGAACAGCATCGGCCTGCCACCGGCCTACACCGACGCCTGGTTCGCGCCCAATGGGCATGCACATATTCTGGCCACGGGCATCGATGCGCGGGGTCGCAAGCAATATCGCTATCATCCTGATTTTACCGCTGAGCGGGACGCACACAAATTCGAGGGCTGCGCAAGCTTTGGCGCCTTGCTGCCCCTGCTCCGCCGCCGGGTGGAGGATGATCTCGCCGGGCGCGGCCTCACCCTCGAGCGCGCGATTGCCTCGGTCGTCCAGCTGCTCGACAGCGGGCGGATCCGGGTGGGCAATGAAGCTTATGCGAAGAGCAACCGCAGCTTCGGTGCCACGACGCTGCGGCGACGCCACGCCAAGCTGGTCGGCAGTCGGCTGATGCTGCGTTTCAAAGCCAAATCGGGAAAGCTGAGCGAAGTCAGCATGACTGACCGCAGGCTCATCCGTTTCGTCCGTCAGATGCAGGATATGCCGGGGCAGCATCTTTTCCAGTACCTGCGAGACGACGGAACCCCCTCACCGGTCACGTCATCGGACGTCAACGGCTACTTGCGCGAAACAATGGGTGCGGACTTCACGGCCAAGCATTTCCGCACATGGCGGGCCAGCGTGCTGGCGTTCGAGTGGCTCTTGCAGGAACAGGACGTTTCCACGCTCTCCGCCATGCTCACCCATGTGTCCGAGCATCTGGGCAATACGCCAGCCATTGCGCGAAAGTCATACATCCATCCAGGACTCGTCGATCTCGCGCGGGAAGGCGGCGGCGCGTTCAGAAAGACGATACGGCTGCCGCGCAAAACGCAATGGCTCAGCCGATCCGAACGAGGGCTGATTGCCTGGCTGGAGGAGCAGACGAGCGCGACCTGATCAGCGGCATACTCCCCAACCCATCCCGCCGCGATCGGCCTGATCGAAATGGAAGTGATCCTGATGCTGGCGATTATAGTCAGGTGAAAGAACGGTAGAGAACAGCTGGCAGGCCCCATCCCGAACCGACCGAAGGAACGCAGCCTCCTCCGCACCTCCCTCTCCCGCCCAATCGCTTAGCACCGAAATCCGGCGCCCGTCGGTCAGGACGAATGCGGCGATATCAATGGCATTGGCTGTCGCGTGCTCGCTCCACGCGCCCTCAGATCGGCCGTAGAGCCTCCGGCAGCTGTAACTGCCCATATGCTCGATGCGCGCGACAGAGGCTCCAAGGATCTCTTGTGCGGCGGGCTGAACGACTTGCCAGTTCCACACCGCCAATGCAGCCACGACAGGACAAGCGGGGGCGACATCCGGTGGCGAAAGCGCCAGCATTTCCTGCCCCGATGTCAGGCGCGTGGCATTGGTCACCCGGCATTGCGCTTCGCCAAAAGGCGGTGCAGCCGTAGCCTCAAGCCCGGCACTGCCCAGCAAAGCCTGACATTGCTGCGGATCGTCGCGCAAGCCCGCCAGCTTGCGTCCGGTGAATATGCCGATGGGCTGGTCGAGCGCGAGCGGGGTCCAGGGCAGATCTTCCGGTCCGGGGCGCAAGAGCGCAAATGCCAGAAGACCGGCCAGTGCCAACAGGCCAACCCATATGAGCACACGCAGGATACGGAAGAGCCAAGCCAGCCTCATACCCTCCTAACGCGGCAGGGGAAGATCGGCTTCCGGTGGACCGATGAAACCGCTTCCCGCCGCAAACGTTTGAAAGAGGAAGCGGCAAGAATCACGAAAGGATTTCAAATGTCGATGCAGGAAAAGCCCAAGGTTAAGCCTACGGACGAGGAAAATCCGGAGGTACGCGATTCTGGGCCGGAGGCCATGAAAGACAAGCCCGCCGGGAAGTGGGACGAGGTCGATGAAGCCTCAGACGAATCCTTCCCGGCAAGTGATCCGCCAGCCTTTCAGCCGTCCACCACCTGACTCTGCCTGATCACCCTTGTACGGGCGGGGCCACGGCACCCGCCCGTGCCACATCGATTGTCGCGATCTGGCCATTGCGCAGACTGTAAACCACGAAAACCCGAACCTGGATGCTTTCCCCCTTCTTGAGCGGCGCCACGACGAAGTCCGGAGCGTCACGCTGGGCTGTGAAGGTGCTCGTGCAGTCGACGGCGATGCCATTATCATCGATCACCAGCCCATGAACGGTGAGGTCCTCCCGGACCGTCTGAAACATGGTCCGGTAAAATTCACAAATGGCATCTCGTCCCGACATGACGGGAACGGAAGGAAGGCGCAGCACGCAATCCTCCGTGTAGTATCGCCCTGCCCGCTCCATATCTCCCGCACTGAAGGCGGTAGCGTAGGCGTGATATGCAGCGCGTCCGCCAGCATGAGCTGAAAGCATGGGCGCCTTGATCACACCCTGCTCTGCCGGCCAGGTCATGGAGCAGAGCTCCTGAATTAGGCCATCGTCATTCAGCTGGTAGGTGACAAAAAAGCGAACCGTGAGAATGTCGCCGGGCAACAGCGGCGCGAACGGGAAATCCGGTCGCGGCGCGTGGCAGATGAAATCCATATCAACATCGACGAACAGTCGATTGCCTTCCCGGAGAACAAGGCGGGGCCTCAAGATTTCGCGGACGCCATCGTGCGCCCAGTCTAGAAAAGCCAGCAACTCCTGCCGGCCCCGGCAGACGCGCGTGCTGCTGTACATCACGCAGTCGGGCGCGAACCACCGCTCGACCAGTCGATCATCCTGGCCCTGATTGAAGTCAGCAACATAGTCTTCGTAAATCATGCATCCAGCCTTGAGTTTGGTGTTCCGTCGCGTGCCATCTGGTCGGCCCGGCGTGCCATGCGCAGCAGCATCTCATCCAGCTGGGCCAGATCAGTCTCGCTGAAATCCGCCGTAAGCATGTTGAAAAACGCGCGGCGGTCCATGTGTACTCTGCGATAGATTTCCTCGCCTTTTTCAGTCAGCACGAGGAGGCTGCTTTTCCGATTGCGGGGGTTCTCCTCCCGGCGGATGAAGCCATCGTCCTCCAGCACGCGCACCGCCCGGCTAACTTCGGCTCTGTCCACAAGAGCGGCAGCCGAGACTTCACTCGCGCTTTTGGTGCCCATGACGGCGAGATGCGCAAGCACTCGCCATTCCGCAAGCGAGATGCCGGCTGTGTCGCGAATATGCTGGACCGACAAGCGATCCAGCATCTTGCCAAGCATCAGCAATCGATAGGGCAGATGACGAGAATCGAAGATTCGCCATGCTTCCTCAAGAGGCCCCACGGCCTCTGTGCCGCGTTCTTTCACGCCCAACTGTTTCCCCCTCCGAAATCCGGATGCTGAACATCCGGACAGTCCCAGCCTTTGGCCGGGCTTTAAAGTGCGACGCTCACCGCCTTCAGCTCTGTATACGCCTCAATCCCTGCCTTACCGTTTTCGCGCCCCCAACCGGAAGCCTTGAATCCGCCGAGCGGAAGCGCCGGATCGACGCCGCCCGAACCGTTGATGCGAATGGTGCCCGCCTTGAGGCGCCGCGCCAGCTTGTGCGCGGTGCTGATGTTCTGCGTGTAGATCGATGCAGAGAGACCGAATTCGGTCTCGTTGCCCCGAGCAGCCAGAGCCGTGACGTCGTCATCGTCAGAGAAGCGCATCGCGCACAGCACAGGGCCAAAGATCTCCTCTGCGCGCACCCGCATGTCCGGCTTGGTGTCTACGAGAACCGTAGGCTGCACGAAGTAGCCGCCCTCATAGCCCTCGCCCGACAGCCGTTCGCCACCGGCAAGCACGCTCGCCCCCTCCTGACGACCGGACTCAATATAGCCGGTGACCCGATCCAACTGGGTGGAACTCACCAACGGGCCGATCATGGTCGAGGCATCGAGCGTCTGGCCGACCTTCATGCCCTTCGCCATGTTTACGACGCCTTCCAGCACGGCATCGGCGACCTTCTCGTGGACGAAAAGGCGCGAACCCGCAGCGCAAACCTGGCCGGCGTTGAAGAAAATGCCCATTGCAGCCGCCGGAATAGCCTTGGACAGGTCAGCATCCGCGAAAATGTAGGTCGGGGACTTGCCGCCCAGCTCAAGCTGCACGCGCTTGAAATTGGTTTTGGACGCCTCGATGATCGCCTTACCCGTGACAGTGGAGCCGGTGAACGACACCTTGTCGACATCCCGATGTGCTGCCAGCGCTGCGCCAGCGGTGCGGCCATAGCCGGAGACGATGTTGATGACGCCTTCGGGGAAGCCGGCTTCCAGCGCCAGTTCACCCAGCCGCAACGTGCTGAGCGGCGTCTGTTCGGCGGGCTTGAGCACCACGGTGCAGCCTGCGGCGATGGCCGGCGCGAGCTTGCCCATCGCCATGACCAGCGGGAAGTTCCATGGCACGATCTGGGCGCAGACGCCGACGGGTTCGCGCAGGACATAGGAGAGCCATTCGCCCGGCGCGCTGATTTCAGCAGTCTCGCCATAGATCTTCGTCGCCCAGCCGGCATTGTAGCGCAGCTGGCCCACCGCGCCGGCGACGTCGATCATCCGCGAGAACTGAATGGGGCGGCCGACGTCGAGCGTCTCCAGCAGGGCCAGCTCCTCGGCATTGGCCTCGACCAGATCAGCGAGCTTGAGCAGCAGATTGGCGCGCTCGGTCGGCTTTACCTTGGACCATGCGCCCTCGAAAGCGGCGCGGGCTGCGGCAACGGCGCGATCCACATCGGCCTCGCCAGCGCTGGCGACATTCGCGATCAGCTCACCCGTGGACGGGTTGAGCGTCTCGAAAGTCTCGCCGGAGGCCGCCTCGACCCATTCGCCGCCAATCAGCATCTTCACCGGCGCTTTGGCGTAACGCATACGCAGCTGCTCGAGCAGACCGGGATTATAGGGCGCGTTCATCGAAACCAGCATCCTTTCCTGAGGGCACCGACAGGGTCGGCGACCGAGATATGTTGAATCATCACGAACTCCCCAATAACAGCAGTCAGGCGTTCACGCCAACTCTGGCATGCGCGAAGTCTGCGGAGAGTGACTTTGTCCGAAAATTCCTTCGATTACGTCATTGTAGGCGCCGGCTCGGCAGGCGCCGTGCTCGCCGCGCGACTCACTGAAGACCCAAGTGTGCGCGTGCTGCTCCTCGAAGCGGGCGGTGGTGGCGACGACTGGCTGATTCGGATGCCACTGGGCTTCCTCAAGGCGCTCTTCAAGCCGGGCTACACCTGGCCCTACTGGACCGAGCCCGAGCCGCACATGAACAACCGCAAGTTGATCCTGCCGCGCGGCAGGCTGCTCGGCGGTTCCAGCTCGATCAACGGCATGGTCTTCATGCGCGGCCACAGTGCCGATTTCGATCGCTGGGCGCAGATGGGTTGCAAGGGCTGGAGCTATGCGGACGTGCTCCCCTATTTCCGCAAGATGGAACGCAGCTGGCGCGGCGCTTCCGACCTGCATGGCGATGACGGCCCGCTCAGCGTTACACCCAATGCGACCAAGTGGTTGCTGCATGACGAACTGATGGCGGCCGCCAGGAACGCCGGCTTCCCGATCACCGACGACATTCATGATGGCGATGAGGAAGGCGTAGGCCGCATCGAACTCACCATCGACAAGAATGGTCGCCGCGCCTCGACCTATGCGGCCTATCTCAAGCCAGCCATGAGCCGGCCCAACCTGACCGTGCTGACCAATGCGATGACGCAGCGCGTGCTCACCGAAGGCAAGCGCGCGACCGGGGTCGAGTATCGGCACGATGGCCAGCTCAAGACCGCCATGGCGCGGCGAGAAGTGATTCTCTCCGGCGGCACCTACAATTCCCCACAGCTTCTGATGCTTTCCGGCATCGGCCCGGCCGCGCATCTTCGGGAAATGGATATTCCGGTCGTCCATGATCTTCCGGGCGTGGGCGAGAACCTCTCCGAACATCCCCGCACGCCCGTGTTGTTCGAGGCAGCGCCGGTCACCTTCGTCAATGAGCTGCGCTTCGACAAGGCGACGCTCTCGGTCCTGCGCTGGTATTTCCTCGGCACCGGCCCGTTCGCCCGGCAGGTCAACAGCGCCAATCCAGTGCTGCGGACCGATCCGCGCCTCGTCCAGCCGGACATTCAGCTCTGGTGCAACCCGGTGACGCTGAATGCGCACCTCTGGTTCCCCGGCATCAAGAAGCGCCCACCGCACAAGCTGACAGCGGACGTGATCCTGCTGCACCCGGAAAGCCGGGGCCGCGTGTTCCTCAAGAGCCCGAAAGCCGAGGACCATGTCGGCATCTTCCTCAATCTGTTCAGCGCACCGGCAGATTTCGCGACAGCGCGCGCCGGCATCCGCATTGCCCGGAAAATCTATGCGACGTCGCCGCAGGCCGAAATCACCGGCAAGGAAATCTCGCCCGGCGCCCATATCAACAGCGACGAAGCGCTGGACGAGCATATCCGTGCCACGAGCACCACGACCCAGCATCCGCTCGGAACCTGCCGGATGGGCGCTGGGCCGATGGCGGTGGTCGATCCGCAATTGCGGGTGATCGGCATGGAGGGCTTGCGCGTCATCGACGCCTCGGTGATGCCAGATGAAACGGGCGGCAACATCAACGCACCCACCATCATGATCGCCGAGCGCGCGGCCGATATCATCAAAGGCAAGGTGCTGCCTGCCGACGAACCACGACACCAAGGAGAGGAAGCTGCATGACCCGTGAGGATTTCGAGCGCTATATCAGCGCCTTCAATGCCAACGACTTCGATGGCTTCACCAGCTTCTATGCCGATGATGTCGACTTTCAGCTCGGCGACCGGATGCATATCGTCGGCCGGGAAAAGATCGGCGACTTCTACCGTGGCATCAAGGCGCATTTCGAGGAGACACTGACGATCCTCGATCTGGTGCTGGCGGAAGACGGGGCGTGCCTACACGTTCACACCCGCTTCGAGACGATCAAGGACTGGCCCGAGTTCGAAATGTGGCCCACAAAGAAGGGCGACGTTCGCGAGATCGAGAGCATCATCCTCTACAGGATTGCGAACGGCAAGTTCACGCACATCAAGTCCGCCCGCTTCAAGGAACTCTGAGTCTTGGCCAGCACATCCACGCCCGATTTTATCGTCATCGGCTCCGGTTCGGCCGGTGCCGTGATCGCCGCCCGCCTCTCCGAAGACCCGAACGCCAAAGTGCTGGTGCTGGAAGCCGGGCGGCGCGAGAACGACATCCGCCTCTCGATGCCGATCCTCTTCCCCTTCGTGATGGCCGATCCCAAGTTCAACTGGAGCTATATGGGCGAGCCGGAGCCGTTTGCGGACAACCGGCAGATCCGCCAGCCGCGCGGCAAGGCGCTGGGCGGCTCATCGATGATCAACGGGATGCTCTACGCGCGCGGCCATGCGCGGGATTATGACGAGTGGCGCCAGCTTGGCAACGAGGGCTGGAGCTATGACGATGTGCTGCCCTATTTCAAAAAATCCGAGAACCATTGGGGGCCGGAGGACGCGTGGCACGGCAAGGGCGGGCCGCTGAGCGTCAAGCAGCAGCCGAAGACCAACGATCTGTACCAGCGCTTCATCGCGACAGTGAAGTCGCTCGGCTATGAGGAGCGCGACAGCTTCCATCGCGCCAAGCAGGAAGGCTGGGGGCCGCCGCCGCTCAACATTCACGAGGGCACGCGCGCCAGCACGGCGGCGCGCTTCCTCATTCCGGCGATGTCGCGGCCCAACCTGACGGTAGAAACCGGCGCACTGGTCACGCGCATCGAGGTCGAGAATGGCCGCGCCGTCGCGGTCCATTATCGGGACCGGGAGGGGCGCGACCAGCGCGTGACCGCCAGTCAGGAAATCATCCTCTCGGGCGGCGCCTATAATTCGCCGCAAGTTCTCCTGCTCTCCGGCATCGGCCCGGCCGAGCAGCTTGGCGAGCATGGCATCGATGTCGTGCATCACCTCCCCGGCGTGGGCATGAACCTGCAGGATCACCCCTCCGTGGCGATGGTGAATGCTGCTGCGCGGAGCGTGACGCTGACCAACAGTCTGCGGATCGACCGCGCGGCGCTGGCGGGCCTGCAATGGCTGCTCACGCGCGGCGGCATGATCGCCGACATGCCTGTGACCGCCAATGGCTTCATCAAGACGCGGCCCGAGCTTGAACGGCCGGATGCGCAGTGCCTGTTCCAGCCCACCATGATCGGCGCGCAGACCTGGTTCCCCGGCTGGCGCAAGCCGAAGGCGGACGTGGTGGCCATGGCTTGCGTGCTGCTCCGCCCGGAGGGACGCGGCTGGGTAAAGCTGCGCTCGGCGGATCCTACCGACAAGCCGCGCATCCTCTCGAATGTCCTCTCGACCGAGAATGATCGCGCCTTCTTCCGGCGGCTGATCCCGCAACTGCGCGAGATCTTCGGCACGGCCCCGCTCAGCGAAGTGCTGCGCGGAGAAGTGATGCCGGGTCCGAACGTGAAGACCGATGCCGAAATCGACGCCTGGGTGCGCAGCGCGATCAACACGGCGCTGCATCCTGTCGGCACCTGCGCCATGGGCCAGGACGACATGGCAGTCGTCGATGCCCGGCTGCGCGTCCACGGCCTCACCGGGCTGCGCGTCGCCGATGCCGCGATCATGCCGCGAATCGTCGGCGGCAATACCAATGCGGCAAGCATCATGATCGGCGAGAAGGCAGCAGACATGATCAAGGCGGACAATGGTCTCGTTCGGAGCTGAAGCGACGCTGACGTAGCGTCGGCGACGGGGGCGTGTCGCGGGCCGGGTCAACCCGGCTTGCGTTCGCCGGTTCACAGGGCAATAGGCAAGGCAACCTCAAAATTCAGGAGTTGCCCGTGAACCGGCATGTCCACCATTTCTTGTCCCTGGCGGGTTGCACCGCCCTTCTCTCGATCATCACGCCCGCCACGGCCAATGAAGGCATGTGGATGCCCCATCAGGTCAAGGAGATCGGTGCGGCGCTGAAGGCGGACGGGCTTGCGCTTTCCCCCGAGCAACTCAGCCGCCTCGACGCCGCCCCGCTCAACGCCATCGTGTCACTCGGCGGATGCTCGGCCGCGTTCCTCAGCCCGGAAGGCCTTGTCGCCACCAATCACCACTGCGTGCAGGGGTCGATCCAGTATAACAGCGGCGAAGGCCGGGATTATCTGACCAACGGCTTTCTAGCCAAGGAACTGGGCGAAGAACTGCCCGCCGCCCCCGGATCGCGCGTCTATGTGATCGAAGACCTGCGCGATGTGACCAGCGCCATGATGCGCGGCGTGACACCGCGCATGGATGGGCTGGCGCGATACGAGAAGCTGGACGCCAATCGCAAGGCGCTGATCTCCGCCTGCGAGAAGCAGCCCAACCGACGCTGCGACGTGCGGCCCTATTATGGCGGCGCCTCTTATTATCTTCAGCAACAGCTTGAGATTCAGGACGTGCGGCTCGTCTACGCGCCTGCCGAGGGCATCGGCAATTTCGGCGGGGAGACGGACAATTGGATGTGGCCGCGTCACACAGGGGATTTCGGCTTCTACCGTGCCTATGTCGGTCCTGATGGCAGCTCCAAGCCTTTCGCCAAGGAGAACGTCCCCTATCGGCCCAAATCGTGGCTGCGCATTGCCTCCGAGGGCGTGAAGGAAGGCGACTTCGTGATGGTCGCGGGCTTCCCCGGCACCACCAACCGTCTGCGCACCGCCGACGAAGTGCTGTTCAACTTCGAGGAATATGAGCCGCTCTGGCAGCGCCTGCTGAGCGATTACGCCACGCAGATCGACAAGGTGACGGCGGGCGACCGCGAGGCGCAGATTCGCTATGCCTCGATCCTCGCCGGGGCCGAGAATTACGAGAAGAAGCTGGCGGGCGATCTCGTGGGCGCCGACGCGATCCGTCTCGACCAGCGCAAGCAGGCCGAGGAAAAGGCCTTCCGCGACTGGGTTGCTGCCGATGCAACTCGCCAGTCGCGCTACAGCGCGGACATTGCCGCGCTGGACGCTGTCGTCGCGGAGAACAACAAGGCCTCACTCACCAGTCTGCGGACCTCTCTGCTCAATCGGGCCCAGTTGCTTGGCGCTGCGCGGACGCTCTATCGCTGGGCCAAGGAGCAGGAAAAACCGAATGCGCAGCGCGAGAGCGGCTATCAGGAGCGCGATCGCACCAGCGTGACCGACCGGCTGCGGCAGATCGAACGGCGGTTCCTGCCGAACATCGACCGGCAGCTGTTCGAGGCGGCGCTCACCGAGTATCGCCAGCTGGACGCGGCCGATCGTGACGCGAAGTTCGAGGCAGCGCTGGAGCAGATCGGCTTCGAGCGGCTCTACGCCGAGACGAAGCTGGCGGACACGGCGACGCGGCTTGGTTGGCTCGACAAGCCGGCCTCGGCATTCGAGGCCTCGGACGATCCGTTCATTGAGCTCGCCATTGCGCTCTATCCCGGCGACAAGGAGAGCGAGCGCGCTGCCAAGGAGCGTGCCGGCCGCACCCAGGCCGCGCGGGCCGGCTATATGGACGCGTTCCTGGCCTACAGGCGCTCGGCCGGGATGCCTGTCTATCCGGATGCCAACAGCTCGCTGCGCCTGACCTGGGGCAAGGTGATGGGCAAGGAGCGTGACGGCCAGATCTGGACCGCCTTCACGACCGCCGAAGGCCTGCTCGCGAAGCAGACCGGCAAGGGCGAGTTCAATGCCCCGCAGGCGGCGATCGACGCGATCAAGGCCAAGGATTACGGCCCCTATGTTGCGCCGGCACTCGGCACCCTGCCGGTGGACTTCATGTCCAATGTCGACATCACGAACGGCAATTCGGGCTCCTCGACCCTGAACGCGCGGGGCGAGTTCGTCGGCCTCGCTTTCGACGGCACACTGGAAGGCGTGATTTCCGACTGGGCCTATGTCGCCGAGCGCAACCGCACAATCCATGTCGACAGCCGCTTCATGCTCTGGACGATGGACAAGATCGACGGCGCGCACCGGCTGCTGAAGGAGATGGGCGTGACGCCCGCCGCGCAGCGCTGAACCGACAAAGCGGCCCGGCACCGCTCGTGAGGATCACAAGAAAGGCCGCCCTGGGTTTCCCCGGGGCGGCCTTTCCCTTTTCAGGCTGACTTAGTCAGAGTGCGATCAGAAGCTCTTGCGCACAGACAGATACCACTCGCGGGGACGGCCCGGCTGGGCTTCCGTGGTGGGCTGGCCGAAGGGCACCAGATCGAAGATGTTGTAGTAATATTGCTTGTTGAACAGGTTGGTCGCACCGACAGCCACCGACCAGTCGCCACCCGCATTCTGATAGCTGATGCGGCCATTGAACACCGCGCGACCCGGGATCTGGGCAATCGGGCTGCGCGAGTTGAACGAAATCTTCGACTGGTAGAAGCCGTCGATCCGCGGCGTGATCGAGCCACCGAGCGCCTCGACCGGGATCTCGTACTGGATGCCCGCCGAACCCGTCCACTGCGGCACATAGACCGGCGTCTGGTTGACCACGAGCGGATCGTTGCGCAGTTCCGGCGCATCGAAGTGGGTGTAGCCAGCCGCCAGATTGAAGGTCAGGCCGTCCACCGGACGCGCTTCCAGTTCGACTTCGAAGCCCTTCACCTTACCAGGCGAGTTCACGTAGTTCGTCTTGGAAATACAGGCCACGCCGATGCCGCTTGAGAGATCGACAGGGCCGTCCGTCGCGGGATTGTAGGCGCGGCAAAGTTCCGCGCCGCCGGTCACAGCCGGATCGACCTGCGTGCCAGGGGTGATACAGTTACCAGTCGTGCCGTTGTTGATGCACTCCGAACCGCTCTTCGAAACGATGCGCGAGGAGTAATCAGAGTAGAAGCCGGCGACGTTCAGGCGCAGGCGACGATCGAAGAAATCGCCTTTGAAGCCGAGCTCATAGGCAACCATTTCTTCCTCGGCGACCGGAACCAGCTGCGATGCCTGGAACGGACGGGGATTGAACGCACCCGGACGGTAGCCGGAGGCGACCGAGGCATAGACCATCAGGTCGTTGGTCAGCTGATAGTCCGCACCGAAGCGGTAATCGATCCGGTCACCCGTGACGAGCACCGGCCGGATGATGCCGCCTTGGCCATTGTTGAACAGCGTGTCCTTGGTGTCATCCGAATAGCGCACGCCTGCGGTCAGCTGCAGCCGCTCGATGGGACGGACTTGCGCCTGCGCGTAGGCAGCCTTGGATTCGCTATCGACGCTGATGCGCGCGTTCTGCTGGAAATTGAGGAAGGGAATGGAGACGTTCGAGGTCGTGAGCCCCTTGCCATTGTAGTAGAACAGGCCGGCCGTCACGTCGAACAGCGGGCTGGTGTAATTGAGGCGGGGCTCAACTGTCCATTGCTCGTGCGTGATGATCGACTTGGTGGTCTGCAGGCTGAGCGGCGAACCATCCGTGTCGTTGAGCGCCGTGGTGAACACGTCGCGATAGCTGCCGAGCACGGTCAACGTGAGATCCGGCGTCAGATCGACGACGGCCTTGGCGCTGAAGCCGTAATTCTCGATCACGGCCTTGCGGTCAAAGCACTGGCCGCCACGATCGGACGTACCGCGATAATAGGTACCGGGGATGTTCGTGCCAGCGGGGATCGGATCGCAGTAGGTGGCATAGGTGGAGTACGGGCTGTCCGTGAGGAAGCGGCTGTCGTAGCTTATGCCCCAGAGCGGCTGGTACACGGCAGCATCAAGCGCCTGCGTCGCGGCGCTGGGGACGATCCGGACCTGCTTGTTGGCAACGACCGGCGAGTCATCGTTCGTGTAGTCCGCCGAGACGGTGAGATCGATCCCCTCTCCGGCATAACGAAGCGCACCGCGCAGCGCGACGACGCTCTCGCCACCATAGCGGCCGAGTTCGCAATCCGTCTGCGAGGCACCTGAGAGGAAGCCGTCAGACGGATCGATCGACGGGAAAGTGCCCGCCAATTCCGGCGTGCCCTGGCGCACCATGTCGCAGCGGAAGTCGAGGAGCTTCTGATAGCCCTTACGCTTCTTCGACACGCCGGAGACGCGGAAGAACAGGTTCTCGGACAGCGGCACGTTGAACCCGGCGCGCACGTCGGTGCGGTTGTAGCTGCCAACCGTCGCCTCGACATAACCGGACGGCGTGGCATCCGGTGCCTTGGAAATCAGGTTAACCGCGCCGCCGATAGCATTGCGACCGAAGACGGTGCCCTGTGGACCGCGCAGCACCTCGACGCGCTCCAGATCGAGCAGATCGAAGGTCGAGCCGGCAAGCAGCGCATAATATTGGTCATCGACATAGAAGGCCACGCCCGGCTCGAACGCCAGATTGAAGTCATATTGGCCGATGCCGCGGATATAGGCCTGCACCGCGCGACCGTAAGACGCGTTTGCGGCGGCGAAGCTGGCGTTCGGCACGATCGCCGCAACATCCTGAATGTTGTTGATCGCGCGGTCGGTCAGCGCATTGGCCGTGACGGCGGTAATCGCGAGCGGCGTATCCTGCAGGTTGGTGGCATTGCGCGTCGCCGTCACCACGATTTCCTCGACGCCGGCACGCGGGCTCTGCGCTTGCGCGGCGGTCTCGTCCTGTGCCTGGGCCGGCAATGCAAAGCCGATGGCGACAGCAGAGGCGCCGGCCAGCCCCAGCAGCCTGGTCTTCAACGAAAACGACATTCCAAATCTCCCAAAACTCGGGCTTGAGCCCATTGCCATGCTGGCGAGACAGACAGGGTGCTCCGCGCCTACGACGCGGGGTCATGCAACCGAGCGGCCTCACCGCTTGTGGAGAGATCAGAAAGGATCCTGCGAGACTGACGGACGATGGAATCCCTGCCCGAGGGCGGCAGCTGGATCACATGTGGTCAAATTCAAACCGCCACACTTCGCCTGTACAGCATCCTTCTCCCGGCCGGCGAAACACCGACCCGGCACAGTCAAGGCAGTTAAATGTTGACTATGCCTGATTCTCCTAGCGGGAGGCATGCCGCTTTTGCGAGGTTTCGCCAAGGTTAGAATGCGAATGATCAGAAGAAACGATGACTTTGACCGAAACCTGTCGCATTCCTGCCACGTCGCGGGGCGGCCGAACATGGTCGAACCCACTGCCTACGCGGCACTGTAAGCCGCGCAAACTTCCCGCTCCCCATATTAGGATGTTGATTCCCCATCAACACCGTGTTTTGGTGTTTCGGATAAGAGGCCCGGCGCATCAGCCGGGCGGATGCGGGATGCCTGAATCATGAACAAGTTCGATGTCGAAGAATTTATCGACCGGTCGCGGATCAGCGGGACCCAGCTGATGGCTCTGTTCGTCTGCGTGCTCGTCTGTTTTATCGACGGATTCGACATCTTCATGATCGGCAAGATTGCGCCCGCCATCGCGGCGGATTTCGGCGAGACGTCCGAGGCCATGACCAAGGTGTTTGTCTATCAGCAGATCGGCCTTGCGGTCGGTGCGTTCAGCATTGCCCCGCTGGCGGACCGGTTCGGGCGGCGGTTCATGCTCATGGTTTCCTGCCTGATCTTCGGCTCGATCACCATTGCCAGCATCCATGCCCAGACATTGACGCAACTCGCCGTCCTCCGTGGCATTGCCGGCGTGTTCATGGCTGCCGGCCTCCCCATGGCCATGGCGTTGATCTCCGAGCTGACGCCTAAGCGCAAGCGCTCGACGCTGATCTCGCTCGCTCTTGTCGGCTTTTCGACTGGCAGCGCCGCCAGCGGCATTGTCGCAGCCTGGCTGCTGGATGGTTATGGCTGGGAAAGCGGCTTCTGGATCGGCGGTTTGGTCCCGCTTGCCTGCGCCGTGTTGCTCTTCCTGTTCGTGCCGGAATCGCTGAAATTCCGTGCGGAACGAAACCCGTCGGACCAGCGCATCGCGACAACCATCCGCAAGATCGACCGCGGTGTACAACTGCGCGGCGATGAACTGTTTGTTATCGAAAGTGGCGGCGCGAAGGGCCGCAAGGCCAAACTCTCCGACGTGTTTTCCGAAGGCCGCTTCACCATGACGGCGCTGATCTGGTCAGCCTGTACGCTCAGCATGACCAATACGGCGCTGCTGAGTGCGTGGATGCCGACCTTCTTCCTCGAAATGGCCGGCGTGCCGATCCAGGATTTCGCGAAGGTGGCGATGATCGGCTATCTGGGCGGCGTGGTGGGCACGCTGTCCATCGGCTGGTTGATGGACCGGCTGCGCCCCGCCCTGCTGATCGCCTGCTTCTACGTTATGCTTGCCGTGACCATCAACCTGCTGGGCTGGGTCCCCTTCTATTCGGCCTATTTTGTGGTCGCTTTGCTGACCTGGCAGTTCTTCCAGACTGGCGGACAGTCGGGCCTGAACACGATGATTGCGCAGGTCTACCCGCCTCGCATGCGCAGCACAGCACTGGGCTGGGCCGGCGGTGCTGGCCGCATTGGCGGCATCGTGGCGCCAATCGCCGGCGGCTTTGCCCTCGCGCAGCATTATTCGCTGCAACTGACGCTGGCGCTCACCGCCGCGCTGCCGCTGGGCACCGCGCTGCTGATGTTCATCTTGGCCTACATCCGCCGCAAGGAAGAAGGACGCGGCGCCGAGCCAGCTCCGGCAGCGGCGACAGCCTGAAGAAGCGCCCTCCGACATATCATAAGAAAGGCGGCCTCTCGCTTGAACGAGAG
>JAHJIJ010000021.1 GCA_018823325.1 Alphaproteobacteria bacterium
CATGCCTGCCCGCGATCGCGCGAAATCAGTGCCCGCGATCGTGTGAAATAGGTGCCCGGCTTCCCGTGAAATCGCTGCCCGCGATCAGATGAAATCAGTGCCCGCGATCACGCGAAACGCGCACTCCAATCCACGAAACGGGGGAACAAATGAAAGATACGACTGGCCTTGGCCTCAATCACATTGCTCGCTCCTGCCTTTGCGGCTGCGGAGCCGACTCCCTGCTAGGAGAGAGAAGGAAAGATGCCCGTGCGGAACGCGAGGCAGCAGAGCCGGACGACTGGATGGCAGCAGCACTAGAAATCCGAGAGAGGGTGCACTGCTTCCTTGCACCTAGGCTCGCTAGTCATGCATCGGTAGCCATAGACGTAGCATAACCACTCCGAACCCGCAGGGTCCGAAAGAGCTCCTGCGGGATCATCCGGACCTCTTCAAGATACCTAGGTATCTTAAGACAATCTCCCACCCTTGGTCCAAGAGTGCGGCCTAATCGTTTGCCCCCCCCGGTTTCTTCCGATTTCTGGGGGAGTGCTGTTGCTCCGCAGGTGCCGCAGCCGCATCCAGAAAAAGCTCTCATCTCGGCTCAAAAACTTGCCTCTAGCCAGCGCTGGCACCCTCAGGTGCCCTGAGGCGTCTTTCGGCGTTCTAAGGGCCGGGATGGGGCTATTTTTGAGATGTTTCGGACGGCTCGGGGGCACAACCGGAGCCCGAAAGAGCCTGCCATGATCGGTCCGCCCTCTAGCGGGCCTGTGAGACCCGGCGAGCGGCGGTGATAAAGGCCACGTTGACTGCGCAGTGCACCTCGCGGACCAGAGGGAGCGTGGCGGCTATGTGCGACTGCGAGGTCGCAATGCTGGCTAGTCGGGTGCCCCGTCCGGTCAAGGCCTGCTGCAAGAGGTGATACTGCGCCTTAGTTCAACGTGACTTCGACCTGCAGGGTCTCACGGCCTTCCGTGCTTGATGGCGTCGACAGCGGCGTCCAGCGAGGGCGCGCAAAAGGAGAGGACATTTAGGGCTTTTTGTTCGCTGAGCGCCTGGACGGACCAGCGCATGTCTGAGTTATCGTCCCCCTCATAGGCTTCCCACTCCTCGCCGTGGATACGGAGGGTCAAATAGATGGCCATTTTCCTTACGCTCCTGACATGCTTCAAGCCGCGCTATCGCAGCCCCGATGGTCTGATAGCGTCTCCCACGGTTAGGTAGACGCTGCGAGCTTCCCAAGGTGCCAACCATCGAGCGATAATCCACACCCGTCTGCCGCAAAGGCTGGGGGCTTTCCTGTTCGTGTTGATCAGGGCGATGCCGCCTAGAAAATGTCCGCTCCTCGCGCACCCTACAGCGCACCTCCGGCGCGATATGGACGACCTCCCTTGTGCGAGCTCGCGAGCGCCGGCTCCACCCCCTACGGGGGGACTGGGTTGCGAACGTCTGTGCGTATGCCCCTTCGGAATTGTGCGATAAAACTAATCGGAAATCTGTGGATATTACCGCCGCCCTGAGCCACACTTCGCGAGGCGTCCGAAGGGGGAATTATGAATCTTTGGGATTTGCTGGGATATGTCGGGATAGCCATAGTCATCGGCTCCGCACTCGCGCCAGCTATGCGCCGGAAACCGAAAGACCCTCTTGCAAAGTACCCGCCTGACGTTCTCGGCTTCCTTGCAGGCTATGCTGCGCTTTATGTCCTGAACCACGCGACAAAGGATGAGGTGGCGCGGGAGCTTGCCAATATTCCGTTGGAGAAACGCTCGCTTCACACCTGGCTGAGAATGCCCGAGAAAGATCGGCTCCTGCTAGGACAGCGGCAAATAGCGCTACAGGAGTCACCTGCATACCAGAAGGTGCAGGCGGCCAACCGGGTTGCGACCGAGCGGCTCCTAGAAGAAATGTTTACACAGGAAGAGCGGACCCGCGTAACGGAATCCCTCAGCAAACCATGGGGCTGTTTCAAAGTCCCGAAGATGCCGGAATAGTCGGTCGAAGTGAGAGCTGCAAAAAGCGCCCTGTTTCGGACGGAAAGTTGGCCTTCCTGTCCTCCCAGCTACACTAACCCCGCAGCCCTCTTTTGCTCTCCTACCGTCCAAAACAAGGCATTTTTCGTCCCATCCTAGACCCTCCGGCCTGTTAGCCTTGCCAGCGCCTGCCGGGCCATGATTCTGCGAGCGGCATCCCGTACAATCGCCCGGCGCTCTTGAGTTAGCCGACGTTGCTCTTTCAAGCAGGGTGCGCACCGTGCCTCATGGCCGTCGGGCTTGGTGGGATTGGATGGGAAGGCCATGAGCGGGAACGCCGCTTGGCACCCGAGGCACCATTTGCGCCGCGCAGGGACCAGTGGGGTCTTTCTAATTGGCATGTGACCTATTCCGTACCGGCAAAAAATGGAGCGGTGTGGCGCTTCACTATCGATGCGGCACAACTAAGTAGGAGTAGCCTCATACAGCTGTTCTTCATTAGCGATGTCTGACGATTTCGAGTTCTCCCTCAGGCTGCCCCAACGTCTACGGAAAACTTTGACGGCAGTCGTCGCGAAGCCTTGGCAACTTAAGAGTTCGAGGTTGTTGGGCGAGCCATCCAAAGGTAACTAAGTCCGCTACTTCTATATACGCTTTATACGCTGCTTCGCGGCACGGGACCGATGAGAACAAAGCGCGACGGTTGGGTTTGATTTTTCGCCGCACCCTTGCACAAACCCAACGACCCATGCTAAGGCCTCCACAGCATCTGGAGGATTGAGTCATGGACTACATCGCGACTGCCATGAGTATGAGGGCTGAGGCTTGGGCGGAGCTTGTCCAATCGCCCGCTTTCCGTGCGTTTCGTGCTGCCGATAACATGGTCATTGAGTTGGGCGGCGAATCGATCATGCCGCAATTGGGTAAAACCCCCAAACCTGTAGATGCTACCCACACTACCGACAAGCCCATCACCCGGCGGAAGCCAAGGGCGGCGGACGGCAGCCCCCGAATGACGCAGGTTGAAGCCGCTTCTAACGCGCTTAAACAATTGGGTCCGATGGGAATCGCCATGCTCACTGAAATGGCGAAAGAGCAAGGCGCAGCGATTGGTGGCAACGATCCGGTTGCGAACTTCCGTTCTGCACTATCCAAAGACAAGAAATTCTATAGCTTCAGGCATGAAGGTGAATACCTTTGGTGGCTTACAGATGTGCCATTGCCGGAAGGATGGAGCGAGGCGGCTGACGATCTACTTCGCAACGCCGCCTCGCCCGATAACACAAGGCAGGAAGGGGGTGATGGCCATGCGGCCAATAATACCATTCTAGCCTCATAAGGGCTTCCGGGGGAAACAGGCCTCCACGCCTGCCAACCTCGCAGTCCCGTTGGGGTGCAGTCGCATCCGGCCTTAGGCCGGTACCTCTCACAACTGCGCCGGTAGGAGATCACTCTCCTACCGGCCAATTTGTATATGCTGGAAAAGTAAAGGAATTGCAAGTGTCTGGCGATGATAGCGCCCGCGACAATACTTGCTCAGAGCCGAAATAGAGACACGGCAGGAAATGATTCCAAAGCAGCTACTTACGTGCGTATCAGAAGATTAAAAGGTCGTAGTTGCAAGGCAGGTTGGTGTCGTCGGCACAAGCAACGCTTTCGCGTTTTCCCGATCTGACGCGGAGTAGGCGCCATTTTAGGCGGGGAGGTGATCAACCCGCCGATGGGTTAGCGGGCAGCGTTTGGAATCCCGAATAAAGGCGCGCCCGCTTTGCTTGGTTCTGGGTTGCCCCATGTCCCCAGCCGACAAGGTATGGGACTGCCCCGCAGAGACTAAGTTCTCTCACCACTTCTGCTTGGCGGCGACCTTAGCCATTGCGCCGTCAACCTAAGCGGAAGACGCGGCTGAGGCAATCTGAAGCCCAGCCGCAGTTGCGGTCGTTTTCTGGACGTAGGACATCTGTGAAGTGGCCTCAAGCGTGCTTCGACTTGCTTAGTAATGCGGCCAGGCACTTTTGGGCGTTTTACCGCGGGTGAAGGCAATTGCATCAAGAGGTTCACTGGTGAGAGCTACTGCAACTTGATCGACTAAGCCGTTCGCTGTGGCGGGCTCGCAAGCCAAGAGGTCCATTATCTCGCACATCGAACGACACCAGCCTTTCGCATCGCATCTGTAACGAGGCGGTCTATGTCACTTGGGGAGATTGTGTAGTTATGGCCGTGGACAGCGGAAGCAAACCGCAGGCGCGCTTCGGGCGCGAGCCTTGCGGCCGCCAGGGCTAATGGAAAACGCATATTGGGACCCTTGCTTGGGGAATGAGAAAAAAGGCCATCCAGACCCGAAAGTTGGGTGCGGGAGGCCGGGAGGTATTTGAGGTGCTGGTGGGGCGTATCGCTGCTGCACGGTCCGGGATGGTGCCTTTTTTGGGGCATCTCAGACCATGCAGCGCTGAGCGCTCTCAGGCGGCCTTGGACCGCTCGCTGTCGGTGCGCTCGATGCGCGCCCGAAGTGCCTTCAGGGCCTCCGGGTTGCCTGCGCAGGAAACCGGGAGAGGCCGGAAAGGGTGCAGCGGGCAATTGGCGCTCGCGCAGCAAGCCACCTGCTCCCGCCAAGTTCCGGCGGCGAGAGGGTCATGTATGCAGTCGCGGCACTTGGCTGCGATAGCGGCGGCACGGGAATGGGTGGGGATCGACATATCAGGTTCGGACCCGTGCCCAGTGAAGTGCGAGGGTCCGCTTTCATTCTAGAGAAGATGGAGCCGCGCGTGGCCTTTGCGGCGCTTTCGGCGCGGCGGCGTGGCGCTTCAGTGGAGAGGCGGTAGGACCGGCGGCGTTCGGCATCGCAGGACCGGCAGACGTGTTTGAGACGGTCGCCCGCGCGGCGGTCGGTTGCGAAGTCTGCGCACGGCTTGGCAGTGCGGCAGTGGAAACAGAACTTGAAGCCTGCCGGGACAGGGATCGGCGGGGCTTTCGGTTTCGGGCCGGGTTTGGCCATGGGCTCCTCCAAGAGCGCTGAGGGGAACCGGGGGACAGCCGAAGCTGCCCCTCGACCGTTAGGGATTAGCCGTCGCGGGCCAGCCCGCAGCCGTCACGCCCGTTGCGCTCAGGCTTGGGTTTGACAGTGACGGTCGGCGGGGCCGCAGGGGCGACCTGCACTTGCACAGGGGCAAGCGGGGGATAGCCTTGGGGTTTGTAGGTGGCCCCGTAGGATTCCACCGTCATTCCGTTGGCCAGGACAACGCTGCTGGTGACAACGGCGCTGGTGCCTTCGTAGGGGTCGATTGAGGGACCGGGAGAGTAGCGGGAGGCGTTCTCCCGCCCGGAGTAAATCCGCCCGACGCCTCGCCGGTAGATGACCACGGCTTAGACCCGATTGACGCGGCCCATTCGGGCGCGGTTCTCGGCGCGGCTTTCAATCTCTTCCTCGATCAGCTTGGCATCGCCACGGCGCTTGGCCTCCTGATGAATGTGGAGATCGATCAGGCGGTTCTTCCGCCGCTCAAGCTCACGTTGCCGGGCCTGCTCAAGACGACGCTGCGCCCCTTCGCCGCTGGTGAGGTTATCGATGTTGGCAAAGAGGACCTGAAGGGTACGGTTGAGGTCATTGTAGCTCTTGCTTCCAACCGGATGCTTCAGGGTGGCCTCTCCGCTCTGGAGATCACGCGAAGCCACCTCGGCTAGCTCTTCCATGATACGCTGCGTCTCGCGTTCAAGCTGTCGGACCTCTGCGGCCAAGGTCGCCTGCTCTTCCACAACAGCGTTGACGCCGGGCTGAGGCGCAACCCGGAGGCGGGCGGCTCGGGCAAGTTCCGCATGACGCCGCTGCACAAGCTCGGCTTCCTTGGCTGCTCTGATTTCAACGGGAAGCTGGTTGACCTGCTGCATGATCGGCCCCCGGTCTTCCGGCGGCAGAGCCTCAACCTTCGTGGGAAGCGCCGCGAGCTTGGCCAGAAAGACCGGATCGCCCTTGGCTGAGGGAGAGCTTGGAACAGTCAGATAATCCTCAGAGTCGATTTCGGCGAGGATGTCCTCATCGCTGGGAAGGAAGTTGGAGGGGTCAGAGTTGGGGTCTGTCATTCAAGTGACCTTATGCGGGTTGATGAAATGAGACGGGGCGTCTCGGCTGTCTCGGCACTCATGCCGGGATGGGGTTGCGTCTGTCCGGCTCCCGCCCCGCAACCCGGAGCACAGACAGACGCGCAGCAACGAGCAACCGCCGAATGTGGAAAGCGGCTGGCCGGTGCTGAGAAGGTGTTGAAGGTGGACTTGAGGGGGCCGGGGGAGTCCTGAGGATACTCTAGAGGTATCTATGGATGTGAACCGGGGGAGGGATTATTAGTCCAAGAGTGCGGCCGAATTGTGAGGCACTGTGAGGCGCGGCAGAAAAGCCTCCTCGCTGCCGGTGGACATCTACTTGGAAACAGCGGAAAATTGCCGGGTCTCGCGTCCTCGCTCGGTCCTCTCGATCATGGCCAGTTCCTTCGCCATGTCGATTGTGATGAGGTAGTCCTTGCGGGGGCGTCCTCCGGTTTTGGTGTTGTGGCACCAAAAGTCTGCGCCTTCCTCAAAGCCGTATTCAGCGAGGCGCTCTCGCATCCATTGATTGAACTGCCACTTGACCCCCAGCCAAGCATGAAGAGCCCGAGCGTCGAACATCTGGCGTCCTTCGTGGGTCTGGGGCGGGAGGGCCACCCGGTTTACCCCCGCCCTTGTCCACAATCATGAGATCGCAATTGCGCCGACCCCCTTTACTTCAGAGACGAGGGGTAGTTATGTCCGAAGGACACACACCTCCTAACCTTTTTTGGTTGGCGAGGAATCCGATGAAAATTTGGGAAGCTGCAAGTTTGATCGTCAAGGCCTTCTTGGCCCGAGGTCACCCCGGACTTGCTCTAGCAGCGTTAGGCATCATCGCGCTGGTCGCGGTCGGCTTCGCCGCCGCCCCCATCGCTGCAATCCTGCTGCTTCGTTGACCCCGCTTGCGGCTTTGGCAGCATCCTCCGGCCCCCTTGAAGCCTCCACCAGACCCGGTAAGCCTCCCTCGGCCCCGGCCCACTCCGGGGGGGTCAGCGAACCGCCCTTGGCAGGGCACAGGGAGGTGGCGGGTTCCTCACTCGCCGCTTCATTTCCTCGGAATGGGCACCCCGTCATATCGGATCAGTGACACAATCTCGGCTTTGCGTTCGAGAGACATGACCCGGTCGCCATAGACCTTGAACGTCATTCCCTTCTTCTCGTGCCCCACGATCTGCGCAACCTCGTGCTCCGGCACACGCGCGCGCTCTAGCTGGCCCACGAAGTTCTTGCGGAACGAGTGGAACACCTTCGTCCGCCCGAAGCCGCGCGATGCCTTGAAGCGGGAGAACTCTTTCCCGGCATCGGCTCCGGGTTTCTTGCCGGGGCCTTCCGCGTTGAATGCTGGCCATATCCGGCCCTCCGGGTTCGCTTTTGCCTTATCGATCAGCCAAGACAGGGCAGGGTGCAGCGGCACATCCCGGTTCCCCGCTATGGTCTTGGCGTCCGTCACTCGCACGAATGGCACCGGGCCGGAATGATGCACGTGTGCGCCAGTAAGGGACGCAATCTCGTCCAGCCGCATTCCCGAGAACATGGCAACAAGCATAATTTCCGTGAGGTCCTCACGCTTCGGGGGAGGGGTGAAGAGTGTCTTAATTTCCTCGGTCTCCCACGCCACATAGCCCTGTGTGTTCCGGCCTTCCCTGAGCTTCCGCTGGAACCCGGAGAAGGGGTTGCGGCCCTCGCAGTGATCACGGTCCAAAGCCCAATCCCATAGCGCTTGCAGCGTTGCCATGTGGCGGTTGACCGTGGCGTCACTCAATCCCTTCTGACGTCCACCGAACCTCTGCTGTAGCTGCGCCCAGGACATGTCCTTTGCGGAAGGCGACCGCGCCCAGTTCGGGTCCATCTGCCGGAGGGCGTCAACAAACCCTGCCGCGTCCGCCCTTCTGACTGCCCGCAAGGGCTTGTCTCCTAAGAAGCCAGCGAACAGGTCGAACGTGGCAATCTTCTGCTGCTCGGTGTTGGTTTCCTTCAAGCCGTGCTGCGTCTTCCAGAGCGTGAGATAGTCGTTCGCCACCTCCCGCATGGTGGGCTCAAGAATTGCCCTCCGGGGGATAGAGCGACCGGCGCGAGCCCGTTGGGCATCTTGGAGGGCTGCCAAACGGTATTCGGCTTCTGCGGGAATGTCCCGCGCCTCATACTCATCCGCCAGCTTCTCAAGTTCATGCTCAATGCCAAGGTCAATGGGGTCAGCATCGCCGCTCTCGACAACGTATTCCCCTGCCTCTGCCCGCTGGCGTAGCTGCTGATAGAGGTTGCGCAGCGCTGAGGTGGACACGGCCTCGCCGCGCGCCGCTGCCCATTCGAGCCGCAACCCTGCTTCCCACGCATCGGCCTCCAGTTTCGCCTTGCGACGGTCGGAGGTCGAGAGGTGCCGATAGATGAACTCCCGGCCCTCGTATCGGGACCGGAGTTCCTTAGGGATGCGGACTTTGGCTTGCCAGCATTGGCGGTGCAGTTTGAGCGATGCCATTCGGGCTCGCTAGGACATTCTGTGGGATCCTGCAAGGCTCTGTGGGGTCCGTTTGTGGGGTCCGCTTGTGGGGTTGAACCCCTAGAAAAACCTATACTTAGTGCATTTCTGCGGCGTTGCGGCCCCTCTGTCTCCGTCTCCTCCCGCCCCAGCCAGTTTCATGATCGCCGCGACGAACGGCGATGCCAGCGCGCACGTTTTCCAGTTGTTTGGTAGTTCTGGACGAAGCTGATCTCAGAGGTCTGGGGCGGTCAAATTCCGCGCGGATTCCGTCGCGCTGCCATGGCAAGCGCTACCGCTCCCATTGGGCCGGCATTGTCGCCCAGGCCGGCGAGGCAGAGCCGTTCATCCACCGATTCCGGCGTGAGGAAGGGGAGGTAGCCAGCGAGATCCCTGAGCAGTGTCGCGCGCACTTTCGGTAGCAGGGAGGCGCGGCTGGTGGCGACGGTCCCGCCGAGCAGGATGCGTTGCGCCGCTGTCGTCAGGAACAGGGTCGAAGCCATTTGAGCAAGGTCCGCCGCAACATGGTCCCAGCGCGGATCTTCGTCCGGCACAAGCTCCGGGCTGGTGCCGAATCTGGCGGCGAGGGCGGGGCCGGAAACCAGCCCCTCGATGCAGTCGCCATGGAAAGGGCAGGCGCCCGGAAATGTGTCGCCGGGCACGCGCCGGACGTGGATGTGGCCGATTTCCGGGTGCATTGCGCCATGAACGGCCTGACCGTTGGCGAGCAGCCCGCCACCCAGGCCCGTGCCGATGGTGATATACCAGAAGCAATCGAGGTCGCGCCCGGCGCCCCAGCGATGTTCGGCCAGCGCCGCGCCGTTCACATCGGTATCGATCGCCATTGGGCAATCGAGCTGACGGGTGAGGTCTCCCGCGATGTCGGCGCCGGCCCAGCCGGGCTTGGGCGTGGGCAGCATATGGCCGAAATCCGGTGCGTGTCGGGAGAGTTGGATCGGGCCGAAAGAGGCAATGCCAATCGCGTCGATCGGGGCTTCTTCGTTCCACGCCAGCAACTGCGCATTTGCGGCGGCCAGTGTCTCGGCCGGATGCGTGGTTGCGATGCGCACGCGCTGGACGATCCGGTCATCCTCGGCGAGAAGAACCAGTGTCTTCGTTCCGCCAAGTTCAATTCCTGCGAGGCGCGCGTGGGGCATGGGCTTAGCCGGCGATCCTTGTGGTTGCGCCATCCAATTCGAGATGCAGGAAGGGCGCGAAACTGCCTCCGAAACGTTTTACACCTTCGGCCGCTTCACCGCGACCCCAATCATCCACGAAGGACGTGACGGAAAGATCGGGAAGTACCAGCCAGCTATAGGCCTGACGCGGTGCTTCGGGCGGATTGGCGATCACCAGGCCGGAGCCGTTCAACGGCGTCCATCCCTTGCCGATCTGATCGGAGACCATGCCGTAAAGACCCGTTGGGGCGCGGGGTGCTTCCGGATTGAACACATGGGTCTGTGTAGACCAGAACATGTAATAAAGCCCATCCGACAGGACGATGTGCGGGCGCTCCAGCTCATTGTTGAGATTGTCGGCGCTGATGATCGGCGGCGTCACGTCCCAATGGCCCAGCTGGTCGGGCTGCGCGCAGGCCGCACCGATCACACCATTGAAAGCCGATGATGACGTCGTGAGCGACCCCGTGAACAACAGCCAATGCCGCCCGGTCGCGGGATCGAGGAAATAGCCCGGATCGCGAAATGCCTTGATGGTGCCAAGCCCACCACCGGCGGAAAGAGGGTCCGCATAATAGCGCCCATCCCGCGTGAACGATTCCCGAAGATTTCGGCAATTGGCCACGCGCCATGCGCCCTGTTCGGACAGGAGATCGGCCTCCACCTCGAACAGCCTCTGCTCGAAGCTCAGTGGCTCCTCGCCACGGAAGCCGGCGGCGGTGAAGTAAAGCGTCAGCCGGGGCGCGTCAGCTTCGACATAAGCCGAACCGGACCATTCGCGGCTGCCCGGCGAGAAACCGTCCGGCATCACCGGGCCATGGTCGCGCCAGCCGTCCGCCAGCCGCTCAACCAGATGGATGCGGGCATGGCCGTGGCGCTCGTCCGGATCGCTGAACCAGGGGGAGGCCAGCGCCATCCAGAGATCAGCAGGCGCCGGGGAACCGTCGCGCCGGAGAATGGGCCAGGCGTCCCAGACGCAGATCCGGTCATCGACGGGCACAACATCCCGTTCGGAGATTAGCGGTGCAATGCAGCTCTGCCCAATATTCAGATTGGCGAGGTGTTCGACCGTCCAGCTGGTCGTCTTGATATCGTTCATGTCGTCGCCAGTGGATCAGATCTGAATGAAAGCGCGGTCGTCGATAGCATGCCGGGCAGTGGAGAGGGCGCGCATCGCGCCCGGAGCCGGGGACGTCGTGCTGCAATCCCGTAAATGCACAGCTATTCCCGTTCCTGCCATCGTCTCGCTCATCGCCCCCGATCCATCAACTCGTTGCACCATTACGGTATTGGCAATCGATTACAACCAATTTGGCGTACGGCGTCCAGGCGAGGGACTCCCGCGTTACGAACCCTCGTCAATCAGGTGGAGCCGCGGACGATCAGGTTGGGATTGAGGATGATCGAACCGGTCTGCTTGCCTTCTATGCGCTTGAGAAGGCAGTCGACCATCTGCGTCGCGCCGCTGGCGATATCCTGACGAATCGTCGTGAGCGGTGGGATGATGCTCTGCGCGATGGGCAGATCGTCAAAGCCGACGATGCGCACATCAGCCGGGATGGAGAGGCCGCGGTTCACAAGGGCCTGAACTGCTGCAAGCGCGATCATGTCCGATGCTGCAAAGATGCCATCGGGTAACTGCTCTGCCTGATCGAGATAAGCGTGGATGTCCGGTGCGCTCAGCTCGGGCGCCAGGTGGGTTGGAACTTCGGCCAGGTCCACGTCACTGCCATATTCCTGCTGCACGGCTCGCGCACCCTGCAGGCGCTGGGCAATCTCGATGGCCCGCGTGTTGCCGAGGAATGCAACCCGGCGGCAGCCGCGCTCGACAAGATGACGCATTGCCATCTGCCCGCCGAGGAAATTGTCCGTGCCGACCGAGCAGTGGCTCTGCCCTTGCGTAAAGGCGCCCCAGGCGACCATCGGCAGATAATGGCCCGCAGCGGCGTTGAGCACGGCAGACTGATCCGACTGACCGATGATGATCAGTCCGTCGACCCGCGCCGTCTTGATGATGCTCTCCAGCCAGTCGTCCCGATCCGGGATCACCCGCGAGAGCATCAGGTCGAAGCCGCGCTCGGTCAGCTCGTCGGCGAGAAAGCCGATGATCGTCATGAAGAACGGGTCGGAGATATGTTGCGCGCGCTCATGCCCGAGCGGGATCACCACACCGATTGCGCCGGTCTTGCGGGTGCGCAGGTTGCGGGCAAGCGAGCTTGGCTGGAACCCGTGCTGCTGCGCCAGCTTGCGGATGCGCTCGGCAGTCTCGGAATTGACCACGGCCTTTCCGGCCAGAGCCCGCGATACGGTGGCGGCCGAAACGCCCGCAAGCTCAGCCAGATCGTAGATGGTGCGAACTTGCTTGGGTTCCAACGCTCCTGAGTCCTCTCACGTCCAAGGCCGAATGATGTGCATCTCTATGAGACGCGCTGCTTTTGCCAAAGCATTTTCCGGCATTGGGCGTGTTTGTGCGGTTTCGGGGCGTTCTCAGGCGGTCGGGCCAGTGTCTCCGATGATGACTTCCTTGCGATAATCGGCGCTGTTGCGCTCGGCCAGACGGGCAGCGAAGGGCTGCTTGCGCCAGTTCCACAGGCACTGGATGGAAAGCCCGGTCGCCATCACCGCACCAAGCGCGATGCTGTAGCGCGCGTCGCCAAGTCCATCACCGATCAGCGCCATGGCAAGCGGTGCGATCACGGCGCTCAGGCACGTGAAGAAAAGCAGCAGCCCGGCGACGGACCCGTGCCGCGCCTTCTCGAAGCAGCTGATCCCGGTCGAATTGATCGTCGGATAGAGGATCGACATGAACAGGCCGGTTGCCGGCAGCGCGTAGATCGCGACGCCCCGATCGCCCAGCACGGCGATCCAGAAGAGGATAGTCATGGCGACGGTGCAGACGGCGAGCACGGCGGTCCAGTCATAGCGCGCCAGCAACCACACGCCTAGAAAACGGCCGGCGGCGCGCAGCACGAAAAAGATCGAGACGGCGTAAATGGCGAGCCAGGCATTCGGCCCGCCATAATTGGCGAGGAAGGTCGGTGCCCAGACGTAGATCGCCGCCTCGGCGCCAACATAGAGCATCAACGCAGTGGAGAAGAACATGGCGGTGGGGTCGGTCATCATGCGGGCGGCATCGCGGGGGTCGGCGGGCTTTTCGCTCGACCGGATCGGCGCGGGAAAGCGCGCGCCCAAGGATCCGGCGACCAGCAGTGCGCAGATGGCCGCGGCGAGGAAATAGACCCACTTCCAGCTCAGCCCTTCCTGCAGCGACCAGGCGACGACAGCCGGTCCGACGATCGCACCGGCACCGAAAAAGCCCTCGACCAGATTCATGATCGTGGAATGCTCGCGGGTGGAGCGGGAAATGTCACCGATCAGCGCGAGCGCGCCGGCCTTGAAAATGCCGATGCCCAGGCCAGACACGAACAGCAGCACCACAAAGAACAGGAAGTCGTGCCCGGCAGCGAAGGCGACGGAACTGAGACCGAAGAGCACGAGGCCGATCAGGATCGTGGATTTGCGCCCAATGCGGTCGGCAAGGAAGCCGAGCGAAATGGCCGAGATCGCGATGCCGGACATGGTGGCATATTGGAAGGAGCCTGCCGCCGTCATGCCGAGGTCGAACTCGCGGATGATCTGCGGGATGACGGTGCCGACCGAATCGGTCGTCATCGCGAACATGGCGAACATCAGGAAGACCAGCCATTTGAGAAGGCCCGACGCACTGTTCGGTTGTTGGTGGGGGCGTTTCGTCACTGCGCTTTCCTCTCGGGCCTTATCGTTCACTGGCAACTCATCGAAAAATCGACACCGGAGCAGGGGTGCCCCATGCAGGACCGGCAGACAATCACGGCATGGCTGTAATCGATTGCTAAATCAATGTCGATTGATGGGAGATGGCGAGATGACCGGGGCGCTGGAGGCACCTCGCCCGTCTTGCAATGCAATCGATTACGGCTAGAGTTGCGCGTGACATCAAGCAATCAAGGCATAGAGTGCCGACAAGATCGGGGATGGGAACTGATGGCGACGACGGATGGCGGACTGGACCGCAGAGGTTTTCTGGCAGCGGCAGGCATAGCGGTTGCGGCGGCTGGTGCTGTGGGCGTCCCCATGGCGGTCGCGCAGCCGCCGGGCATGCCGCCGCGCACAATCCCGCAGGCCTGGACGGCGGCACCGACCATTGACCTGTGGACCGGAGCGCCGCCCGAAAGCGGTTTCGCCGCGCGCCCGCTGCCGATGGAGAAAGCCCCGCCGGTCTTCATGCACAATGTGGAGAAGCCCTATCTGCGGGTGTTCCGCCCTGCCAGGCCCAATGGCCGGGCCGTGCTGGTGATTCCCGGCGGCGCCTACATCTTCATCTCGATCGACAATGAGGGCGCGGAAGTGGGGCAGGCGCTTGCGGACCGCGGTTACACTGTCTTCGTGCTCGTCCATCGCCTGCCGGGCGAGGGGTGGAGCAATCGTGCGGATGTGCCCTTGCAGGATGCGCAGCGCGCCATGCGCCTCATCCGCTCCATGGCCGGCACTTACGGGATCAAGCCGGAGCAGGTCTCGGTCCTGGGCTTTTCCGCCGGCGGGCATCTGGCAGCTACGCTCACGACGGATTTCGGCCAGCAGGTCTATGCGCCGCGCGACAGCATCGACAGGCTGGACGCTCGGCCACGCACGTCCGGTCTGATCTACCCCGTGATCAGCATGCGCTTCCCGGACACGCATGCCGATTCGCGCAAGTATCTGCTGGGAGAGACGCCCGATCCGGCGACTGTTTCCCGGCGTTCGCCTGCCGCGCATGTCGGCCCGGAAACACCGCCGACCTTCCTGATGCATACGCTCGATGACCCGGCCGTGCCGCCGTCCAACAGCCAGGAAATGTTGCAGGCGCTGCGCGTGGCAGGGCGACCGGTCGAGGCGCATTTCTTCGAGGAAGGCGGGCATGGCTTCGGTCTGGGTAGGCCGGACCTTCCGGTCCACCAGTGGCTCGGCCTGTTCGCAGCCTTCCTTGATCGGCACGCTGCGGCTGAGGCCTGATCCGGCTACCCCGTCCGCCTTTGCGCGGTGCCGACCCTGCCCAGATCATGGCCTTCGATGATCTCCCGCGCGAGCTGACGACCTGACAGCCACGCGCCTTCGATTGTGGGGGCGACCAGCCAGTCCCCGCACGCGCCAAGGGCGAGCGCCGCATCCCAAAGCGCGCCCCTGCCGGATGTGCTCGCCAGGGCGAACCGCCAGCGATGTGCGGTGTGGACGAGAGGATCGGGACACCGGGTTCCGATGATTCGGGTAAAATGATCCAGCAAGGTCGCCGCAACGGCTTGCTTGTCTTCTTCGAGATGCTGGCTGGACCAGTCGGCTGTTGCGTGGACAGTCCATGCGTCCGGGCCGTCGCGTCCGGCTTTGCTGTTGTTCCTTGCAGCCCAGGCAATGATCCCCCGATCTTGCAGGATGGATGGGCCAGGGAGAGGCTCGGCGAACGCGCACATCAGGGTCCAGCAAGGCGTTGATGGGGTTTCGACCGCAACTCTCGCCATCGAAAGGCAGTGCATTCCCAGCAAGGCAGCTGCTTGTTCGGCGGGGAGGGCAATGACGACGGCGTCATAAGGCCCGGCGATCCGGCCGACCGATTGAAGGAACCAGCCCGAGGGGCGGCGGGCGAGGCTGTGGACATGCGTTTCGAAGGAAATGGCAAAGCCATCGGCCATATGCTTGGGGATGCTGTTCGTGGCCGGAACGCCGACCCATGCATCCCCGCCTGCTGCTGGCCACGGCGCGGCAGCACCGGCGAGGCGCCAGCGGCGTAGCTCATCCTGAAAGGCAGCGTCGTGGGCAACGAGGAACTGCGCGCCATGATCGAAGGTGGCGGTGCCCAGCGTCGTCTCGATCCGCCGTGTCGCCATCCTGCCGCCGACGCCGCGCGACTTGTCGAACAGATGCGGCTCAAGGCCGTGTTCTGCCAGCACGGCGGCACATGCCAGACCGGACATGCCGGCGCCTATGATCGCGACTTTCATGAGACTGAACCTGAGTTGCGGCCTTCTGCGGCGATCATTCAGTGAATGGACTCGAATGATGCCCGCATTCCGTGCTGTCGCATGGCACCACCCGATGACCAACACGGCCAAAGGGGCAGAGCTTGGCGACACCTGATGCTTTTGCTATCGATGCCGTCATGCCGATCAACGACATCATCGATGCCAGCTCGACCGCTGCGGTCATCAGTAACCCCCGGCTACCGGACAATCCTATCGTTGCCTGCAACGATGCCTTTGTTAGGCTGACCGGCTATGATCGCGACGAGATCATCGGACGGAACTGCCGCTTCCTCCGAGGGGCCGAGACGGAGGATGAGCTGAGCGAGATCCTGCGCACGGCGATCAGCAAGCGGCAGCCGGCGATGGTGGAAATCACCAACTACAAGAAGAACGGCGCAGCCTTCCGCAATGCAGTGATGATTGCCCCCATGTTCGATGACGATGGGGAGCTGGAATATTTCCTGGGCTCGCAAATGGAAGTACCGGTCGGCGCCCGGCCGGCGGCAGATGACCGCCGACGCATCGCTGCCGAGCGGATCGAAACGCTGACCGGCCGCCAACGGCAAATCCTCCTGCTGATGTCAGCGGGAAAACTGAACAAGCAGATCGCCTACGAACTTGGTCTGAGCGAGCGAACTATCAAGATGCATCGCTCGGCGCTGTTTCGCTCTCTGGGCGTGCAGACGAGTGCCGATGCGATCCGCCTGGCGGTCGAAGCCGGTTACTGACTTCCCGAAGGGACATCTGTTTTTCGCTGCTTGTTTCGTCAAACAAGACTTGCCGTCCATCTCCCAACCCCAGGACGGCGTTGCCCTGCAATGCCGGTCGCGTATCAACGCGACCGGCTTTTTATGATTAAAGATGCCGCTCAGGCGGTGGCCCTAAAGACGCCGCAAGCGATCCTGCTGCCACTGTCGCCCGACGGATCGGTTTTCTGGTCGTCGGGACCTTCATGCACGACGAGAGCCGAGCCGTCGCCGTCCAGCGAGCGTTGCGCCCTCCAGCGTGTATTCCAGCGTTCCACGCCCGTCTTCACCCACGTCGAGATTGGGCATATCGCCAGCGTGCTGGCCCTGAGGATTTTCCAGACCATGTTGCGTGTCGGCAGGGTTCCAGTGGCCGCCGGCGCTGGTGAAGTCCGGCGCGTCGCAGGTGCCGGTCATGTGGACGTGGACGCCGTGGGGACCGGATGGAAGCCCCAGCAGCGCCATGGAAATCCGCAAGGCGCCGTCCGCTTCAGTAACGGTGGCGGTGCCGGCGGCTGCGCCCTCTGCCGTTTCCAGCATGGCAACGGCGCTGCTTTCATCAGCCGTGTTGCCGGCCATCATGTTCCCGGGCATTTCTCCGGGCGGGACCGTGTTGTCCTGAGCCTGATCGGGGCTGCCGCATCCGGCGAGGCCCAGGGCGGCAATCACGGCCACTGCATAATTCTTTCCAATCACGGCAATACTCCTTTTCCGCTCCAGTTACTGTGCCAACACGAGACTTCGTCGGTTCGTTCCCGAAATCCGGGACTTCACCGACCCCCAGGTCAGCGGGACGCCCTGCTTGCCGCCTTGTCGGCTTCACGTCGGCGCTTCTTCTCGAGGATTGTGCGGCTTGCCGCGTCGACAACGACACTATCGGCCATGACTGCGCCGCGATGGCCGATCGGGCGATCCGGTCCGACAGTGGAATCCATCATGGTCTGCCGCTCCATCTCGCTGTTCACTTCCGCGCCGATCAGCACGGCAAAGGCCGAGAGGAACAGCCACATGAGGAAAATGACGACCGCTGCGAGCGAGCCATAAGTTGCATTATAGTTGGTCAGATTGGCCACATAGAAGCCGAAGCCGAGCGTAATCGCGACCCACAGCAATGTGGACAGCACCGAGCCGACCGAGAGCCAGCGCCACTTCGCCGCCCGGCGGTCCGGCGCGTAGCGATAGAAGACCGCGAAGGTCAGGCTGATCAGCATGCCCGCGAGGATCCAGGTGGCGATCTGGATGAGCAGCGCCGAGCCGCTGCCGATATAGTCGGACAGCACCTTGCCCGCATAAGTGAACAGCGAGATCGCCAGCGTGCCGATGATGCCGACCAGCACCATGCCGACCGTGATCGTTGCTGCAACAGCGGTGGTGCGAAAGAAATTGCGCGTCTCATGCTCCTCATAGATGATGTTGAGCGCCGCGATCATCGCCGTGGCGGATCGCATGGCACCGTAGATCGAGAAGCCGATCGCCAGAGCGAGGCCGAAACCCTGCGCGGTCTTGCTCGTCGTCACAATGCCAAGAAGCTGCTCTTCGAGAATGCCGAGCACCTCGGGCGGGACGAACCCTTGCAGCAGATTGATGTTGTTCGCCACGATCTCCGGATCGCCGACCAGCCCGTAGATCAGCACGATCGAGGCGATGAGAGGGACGAAGGCCAGAAACGAGAAAAAGGCGACACCCGCCGCAAGCAGGCTGATGTTGTGAAAGCCGATCATCACATAGATGCGCTTGGCGATCGACCACCAGGCAGCGCGCGGGAGCGCGAGCGGCGAATTTCCTTTTGCGCCGGGAATGCGCTCGGCAAGCGTATCGAGTTCATGCTCCGGGATAGGGCGATCCTCCTCGTCGTGGGTGCCGTATGTGTCGGACGACGCGCTCATTGCTCGTCGGTCCTATTCGTCTGCAGCGCGTTCGGAGCGGGCGTGAGCCGACCTGCGGCGAACGAGGCGTTGAGCTGCTGATCGAGCTCGGCCTGCATGTTCGTCGCGAGGCTGTCGATCCGGTTCGCCTCGGCCTCGTAGCGCTCATCGAAACTCTGCCCGCGATCACAGGCCGCGAGCAGGGCAAATAACGAGACGGCGAGCACGCTGCGCATCAATAGTCCTTGCGGTAGCGCAGATTGACGCCCGTTCCGCCGAAATTGCTCACCGTGCTCAGCACGGAGAGTGCCTTGGAGAGCGCAATTTCAAGCTGCGTTGCCGTGTGGCCGCGCGCATCGGTGATGATCTCAACATAGACATCATTGGTGATATACTGCCCCACCGCGAGAGAGGTTCCCTGACCGGTCTCTTCATCGGCGCCCAGCAGCCTGAGGCGATCGATACCACCAGCCGATTGCAGCACGCCCAGCGGATTGAGTCCGCCGGACCCGCCGCGCAGGGAATTGAGCGATGCGGCCAGCTGGATCGCCTGCATCGCGCTCAGCTCTCCCACCGAATTGCCGAACAGGATGCGTGCCATCAGCTCGTCCTGCGGCAGGGATGGGGTGGAGGTGAAGGCGATCTGCGGGTCCTGCGCATTGCCGGTGATCGTGATGTTGATCGTCACGTCCTCGACTTCTCCGCTGGCGACGATGCGCAGTTCCGGATTGGTCATCTCCGGCCCGGTGAAGGTGATCCGTCCTTGCTGCAGCTCGAAGGAGCGCCCCGCAAAGCCCAGCGTTCCGCGCACGAGATTGACCCCGCCGGTGATCCTTGGCGCGCCGCTGGTGCCGCCCACGCGCAGATCGGCGCCCCATTCGGATTCAAGCCCCATGCCGCTCACATAGATCTGATTGTCCGCCTGCACGCGCAGATCGAGCCGCCAGTCGGCAGGGAGGCTCTCCATCGGTTCGGGCGCGCCGGAGATGCGCTCCCGCTTGAGGGCAGGCTTGCGCCGTACACCGGTCAGCGTCGGAACTTCCGCGCTACCCTGGAAAGCGATGCGATAACGCGTTTCGGGCAGCGCGATGTTGCCGGTGATCGTCGGCGGCTGATTGGCGTTGTTGACGACTTGGATCTGCCCGGTCGCCCGCGCTTGCAGATCCTGCCCGCGGGCAAGCTGGGCATTGTTCATGTCTATGCCGAGCTGGATGGGGAAACCCTGATCGGAATTGAGCGATACAAAGCCGCTGGCGCTTACCGTGCCATCGCCAGCTTGGGCGGTCAGGCTCTCCACCTCCAGCCGGTCATTCGTGAAGCGACCGCGCAGCGCCATATTTGTGAGGCGGGTGCCGTAGGTGCTGTTTTCATAGGTCAGGTTGTTGGCGCGCGCGACGCCGGTCAGCTGCGGCGCGCTCACCCGGCCGGTGAAGTCTGCCGCCACGCCGAGCGGACCTTTGAGGCTCTGGTCGGGCAGGGCCGCAAGCGAGAACAATACGTCTGCCGGCCCGTTGTAGCGCAGCCCGCCGGAGAGCGGCGCTGCGAGCAGGCGGGTCGTCCAGCTTCCCGCGCCCGGACCAAGCGGCTGGAGGCGGACCTGCATCCGGCCGATCGCGGCGCCGCGCCGACGGATCAGCGCGCTGGCCTCGCCGCCCTGTGGGACCAGACGACCATTGAAATTGATGTCCACCGGCTCAGAGACGGCAGCAAGGCTGGTGCGCGTGAAGCCGTCGATCTGCAGGCGGGCGTCGGCGGCAGGGAAGGCGGCCTCATTTACCTGCGTGAAATCGAGGCTTCCGGTCGCCGTGCCGCCAAGGCCGAGGCCGGGCACAAACGGATTGGCGAGGGCCAGATTGAGGTCTTCCATCCGCGCCTGAACCTCCATGCCGTCCCCATAATGGCCGGCGAGGTACAACTTGCCGCTGCCGACGCTAAGGCGGGCCGGCGCGAGCGTGTAGCGATTGCCAGCCGGCGTGATGCGCAGGGCATTGTCGGTCTTCACGTCGACGCCATTGAACCGGCCATCGAGCGCGACGCGCCAGAGGTCGGCCTCCATCATGGCATTGGCGGCGAGGCGGAAGGGGTAGCGGGTGCGGCCCTCGACCAGCAACTTCGCCTGGCCCGCGCCATTGCGATAATCGAGCGTGCCGCGCGCGACCGCGAGGGTGAGATCGCCCATGCGTGCACCGGCAAGCTGCGCATCGGCGGTGATCTGCGGCTGCTCGGTCAGCAGTGCATCCGCCTTGATGATTGCCTGCTCGATGGTCACGCCAGCCTCGCCGGGCAGGCTGGCATTGCGGGCGGTGGCGTTGACCAGCGCGCGCTGCACGCCCGCCTGCGAAGAGAGATCGACCCGGCCATTGATGCCCGATCCGTCAGCGAGCAACGCGCCCTCGAAGGGTCCGGCCTGGTTCTGGGCGAGGCGGCCGGTAAGGCCGACGCCGGCGAAGCTCGTGCCCTGCCGAACATCGATGGTCAGCGGGCCGCGCCCGGTCATGACGGCAAGGTCAACGTCGACGGGTCCGTAGTCGGAGATTGCTTCCCCGTTCACGACATAAGTGCCGTCATCGCCGCGAATGGTCGCGACCACATTGGCAAGGCCGATGCCCATGCCGGGGCGCTCCGCGGCGACGCGAACGAGCGGCTGCGAAACGGTGCCGGTGATTTCCACACCGAGCGGGCCATATTGATCGGAACTGCCTCGCCCGGAAAAGCGCACGGCGCCGTCGGCGGCATAGCGTCCGCTGGCGCCTGTCATGCGGAACTGCGGGGCCGAGATATTGAGGCGATCGAGACTGGCGACGCCGTTACTGTCATAGCCGACATCCGCGACGATCAGCGCATTGCCGCCAAGGAAGCTCTGCAAACCGTCATTGAGCAGGCGCGTGGAGCGGGCCGTGACGCGGCCACCGAGGCGGAAATGGCCGTTCTGGCTCGATTTGAGGTCCATGTTCGTCTGCAGGTTGAACACGCCGACGCTTTCGACCTGATAGCCGTTGACGCGACCGTTGAGGGCTCCGGTGTAGAGCCCTTCATTGAGGTCCGCGACGATGACGGCTGTGGTGTCGATCCGGTCGGAGCGCAGGCGCATATTATCTGAAAGGATGCGGCCATTCGCGTAAGCCAGATCGCCATCGAGGCGCACATTGGTCAGCAGCCGGTTGACACCGTTGTTGACCCCACTGATCCGCCGCGCACTTCCCTGTAAGGGAATGAGCCACTGTTCTTTGTCCAACGCCGCACTGCCAGAGACGGCCAGCCCTTCGATCAGCGTCGCGCCGAATCCGATCTGGCGAGCATTGATGCCGTACCGGATGTTCGGTGCGACGAAGTCACCGTTGAGCGTCGCATTCATCGCGACATCCGCGCCGCGCAGATTTTCAGCGATCACGCTGGGGTTGAGCAAGCGGAAGGTGAGATCCAGATTTTCCATCCGGCTCGCGCCCAGATCGACCAGACCCTGTGCGCCGAAGGTGAAGTTGTCGCTCGTCACATCGCCCTTGATCCGCGCGCGCCGGTCCGCGAGCGCTGCGGTGAGATCGACCTGTGTGATCGGCTCCAGCATGTTGCGCGCCGGGCCTGTCATGAACAGACCGGGGCGCAGCGGGCCACGCAGCGTGAAGGTGCCGTCACGGGCGGTAATCGCCACATTGGCGAGGCTCTCACTGCCCATCTGGCCGGTGAGGCGGCCATCCCAAGCCTGCCAGTCACCCTTGCCACTGAGCGCCAGCGTGGTGGGTTGCTCGACGCCGGTGAAGCTGGCGAGCAGCCCTTGTGCGGGGGCGTTCAGACGCAGATCGAGAGTGAGACGGTTGTCCTCGGGTACGGCATCCAGCAGCAGCGCGAGACGGTCCCCGCCCGCAATTCCCGGTGCCGCGATGGCGCGGCCATCGGCCTTGATGCGCGCGCGGCGGTCAGCAATGTCCACCGTTCCGGTCAGCCCGAGCAGGTGCCGCTGGCCCGTCACCGGTTCATCGATTTGGAGTCGTCCGATCTCCAGCCGGTTCACGTCGACGTCGAGGTCCGGTAGCAACGGCCCCTCGCTGGGTGGCGTCTCGCGGAATTCCGGCTGGCGATGGAAGCGTGCCGCCGGAACGACAAGCGAGCGGATGTCGACATGATTGCGCAGATAGGCGAGCGGACGCCAGTCCATCTCGATCAGCGGGGCACTCAGGAATACGCCTTTGGGATCGCGCACTTCCACATTGCGCAACCGCATGGCGCCGAAGATCGACCCTTCGATCCGCCCGACGCCGATCTCCATCCCATTCTCGAAGGCCAGACCCTCGATCTGGCGCGTGACGAAGGCGCGGCCGCCATCGGTATTGAGCCAGGCGTAGCCGCCAAGGATGGCGACGATCAGCAGCGCCAGGAGGGCGCCGATGCCGATGAGGATGCGGCGCGGCCAGTTGGCGCGGCGCACGACCACGGTGTCGGCCGGCGGCTCGTCGGGCGCTTCCGGCGGCGGAGGGGCAGTATCAGCCATCAGAATGCCTGCCCGATCGAGACGTAGACCGAGACGCGTGATTCACCGGGCTGTCGGTTGATCGGTGTCGCGACATCGAGCCGGATCGGCCCGAAATTGGTGTAGAAGCGCCCGCCGATGCCGACGCCGAAGCGCCAGTCGTTAAAGCGCGGCAGCTGACTGGTGTAGACCTGCCCCGCATCCACGAAGCCGACCACGCCATAGTCGTCGAAGCGATAGCGCACTTCCGCTGCCGCCTCGACAAGGCTTCGCCCACCAATGGGGCGCGCCTCGGGGTCCTTGGGGCCGAGTTCCTGATAGCCAAAGCCGCGTACCGAACCGCCGCCACCGGCATAGAAACGCCGCGATGGCGCGATCTGCTCGCGCGCTGCGCCGCCGATCATCCCCACCCGTGCCCGACCGGCGAGGACGATGTTGTCCGCAACCGGATAATATGCGGTGCCCTCGAATATGGCGCGTGCATAGGTCTGGGTGCCGCTGCCGAGCGAGACTTCCGGTGACAGCCATGCGGAAAGTCGGAAGCCGCGGGTCGGATCGAGCAGCGAGTTGGAGGTGTCGAACATCACCTGCCCGGGAAGCGCGGCCAAATAATAAGTCCGCCGGCGCAATTCGCCTGCGTTGAAATCATAGTCTTCTTCGTTGGAACCGAGCAGCTCGAACCCGAAGTTATAGGTGAGGCGCTTCTGCCAGATCGGTGTGCTTTCATAAGCGATGCGGCCGTAGAGGCGGCCTGTATAGGCCTCGAACGCCTCGAAATTGCTGTGCCGGGCATCGATGCCCAATTCCACGCTCCGGTCGCGCCGTCCGGCGTTCGAGCGGCGAAAGCTGACGCCAAGGCCCTGCTCCAGCGTGCCGGCGGTCCCCTGCACAATCAGCGCACCTTCGGGCGGGAAGAGGTTGCGGTGCGTCCAGCTCCCTTCCACCTTGAAGCCTTCGCCGGTGCCGTTGCCGGCCTGCGCGGCCAATGTGCGGGCCGGGCCTGCCTCCTGATTGACAACGAGCGTTGCATAGTCGGTGCCGTCGCCCGCAGCCTCGCCGCTCGGACGGGGCGTGACCGAGGCGACTGACAACAGGCCAGTGGCGATGAGCGCCTTGCGCAGATCGTCCACCATTCTGCTGTCATAGAGCTCGCCTTTGCGGAAACGAGCGATCTTCTCGATGTGATCCGGCTCGAACACCGGGTTTTTGCCCTCAACGACGATCTCGCCGAAGCTGCTTCGCGGGCCGGGTGCGATGGGGAGGGTGTAGTCCCCGGTCTCGGTTTTCGGATCGAGAAAAATGTCGCGCTGGCCGATGTCCACGAAGGGGTAGCCATTCTCCGGCAGCTTTACGGCGATGTTGGCTTCGGCGCCCAATATGCGTTCGGCGACGATTGGGTCGCCGGTGCGGGGGCGAAATGCGCCGGAGATCAGATCGTCGGGCTCGACCGGCGGCGCATCAAAGCGCACCGCGCCCAGCATGTAACGCGGGCCGGGCGTCGCTTCCAATATGACGGTAACCGGTTCTTCACTGTCCTGCTCGGGCAGATCGAGGGTGTCGCGCACCGTGGCGTCGAAAAAGCCCTGCGAGGAAAGAATATCGACCAGAAGCTTCTGGTCTTCCTCCAGCCGGGCGTTGATCATCGCGCCATTGTCGGCCTTGCCGTCGCCGTCTTCCAACGCGGAAAGCTCGCGGAACTGGCCCAGGATCGCGCTGTCATCCACCGGTCGAACCGCGTCGTCGCCGTCCAGGGCGCTCAGGCCCTCGATCCGGTAGCTGTAGCGCACCGCCGGGGGTGGTCCTTCGTCCGCCTCCGTATATTGGCTCTCGTCAAACGCCTCGACGTCGAAGGACTCGATCGGAACAAGCGGCTGATCCAGCTCGGGGTCGAGCTCGGGCGGGGCGGGCAGTCCATCGACCGGCTCGGTGGCAGCAGCGCGATCAGTCTGCGCGGCGCGCCGGTCGGCCTCGGCTTCCCATGCCTCGACGCTCCCCATCGGCGCGTCCTCATCGATCGGCGGAATGCTCGCATCAAACTCATCGTCGGTGATGATCGGTTCGGCAGGAGCGTTTTCGTTCGCTTCGGACGCGGGCTGCTGTGACTGCGCAAAGGCGGGCTGCGTTAGTGCCGCGCTTGCCAGCAGTCCCCCCATCCATGCTGCGGTAACAGCCGATCGGCCTGCACCTCTGCTTCCTTTCCGCAGTCCTGACGACAATGAAGGCTCCCTGGTCGCATGCACGGCGACATCCGCGAGCCGTTCGGCTCCCCGAAATTATAATGCCGCAGCATCGAGTTGGTTGCGCGCTCATGGGTGTCCGCGCAAGTCCGACAATACCAACGGGCATAGGGGGGTGAGGCGCGGCTTTCAATCCGCGGGGTTGCCGTCACGCCGCAGGTGCGCGACCCGCTGGCCGGATTTCAGCCTGCTTCTGGGTGGAATTGGAATTTAAATGATTTAAACCAATATCTTAAAGGTATAATCTTGAAACCCGTTGTTGCCCTATCGCTCGTCCTCAGCATCCGCAGGCACGACCTCGGCCGTCATTCGCGAGAAGCGCTCGATCTCGCAAGCCGAGCCATTGCGCGCGTGCAGCGTGTCCCGTCCGGCGCAGATAACGCCATCCTTGTTCGGCGAGATATAGAAGCCAGCGTAGAAATCGGCGGGGCGGCAGGCCCGGCCGAGATGTGCCAGATAGCGCTCGTTGCTGCTGACCACCATGGTCACCCCCGCCTTGCTCGCCACCACGGCGGCGCGGATCAGATTGAGAGGGACGCAGCGAGGCCCGCGGCTCTCTTTCCAGCGGATCACGGTCACCGGACCGTTCGTTCGTGGTTGCGCAGGCATGGTCGGGATACGGATGATGACTCGCTGCTCGATGGAGAGTTGCGCGAGTTGGATCGGTTGCTGCGGAGCTGTCGCACGATCCGAACGGGTCTGCCCGGCTTCTGCGGTCTGCGATACCCCGAGTAGAATAAGCGGCAGCAAGATGATCGACGACAAGGCTGGCAATGAACTGACCCCAGGGAAGGAGATGCCCTAACCGGTAGCGCTTGAACAGCCGATTAATTGCGGGATCAACATCAAAGCCTGGGTCCGTCCCCGGAATCTTGTGCGCAGACTGTGGCAATGCGGAGCAGCGCACGGCATATAGGGCCAATGATTTCTAGCATCGCCCTGGACGCGTTCCGCGCCATCGCCGGCCCGCGCGGCCTCATCGAGGACCGCGACCTCATTGCCCCATGGCTCGGCGACTGGCGCGGCAAATATCATGGAGATGCCGCCGCGATTTTGACGCCGCGTTCGACGCAGGAGGTGGCCGCCATGGTCCGCCGCGCCCGCGAGCACAACGTTGCGCTGGTTCCGCAGGGCGGCAACACCTCCATGGTCGGTGGGGCGACCCCTCCGGCTGATGGCAGCGCGCTCATCCTCTCGCTACGCGCAATGAACCAGATTCGCGCCATCGATCCCGATGCCAATCTGGCGGTCTGCGAGGCCGGTGTGATCCTTTCGACGCTGCATGATGCGGCAGCGGCAGTCGGGCGCCGTTTCCCGCTGAGCCTTGGAGCCAAGGGGTCTGCAACGGTGGGTGGGCTCGTTTCGACCAATGCCGGCGGCACGCAGGTGCTGCGCCACGGCACGATGCGCGCGCTGGTCGAGGGTATCGAGGCGGTGCTGCCCGACGGATCGATCCATGACGGCATCGCGGCGCTCAAGAAGGACAATCGCGGTTACGATCTGAAGCAACTGCTCATCGGTGCGGAGGGCACGCTCGGCATCGTAACGGCCGCGAGCCTGCGACTGGCGCCCGCCATCGCGGATCGCGCGGTGGCGTGGGCAGGGGTCAACGATCCCGAGCAGGCGCTGGCGCTGCTGCGCTTCATGGAGGCACGGCTGGGGCCGGTGGTCGAGGGGTTTGAAGTCATGGCGGGGGACACGCTCGGCTTCGTCCTGTCCGTCATCCCTGACACGCGCGCGCCGATCGAAACCCGCACGCCATGGAATGCACTGATCGAGGTCGATCTGGATGCGCTGGACGAAGAAGCAGGCGCCGCCGCGCGCATGGAATCCGCGCTTGCGGAGGCTTTCGAGCGCGGGCTGATCGTCGATGCGGCCATTGCCGCCAGCGAGGCGCAGGCCCAAGCCTTCTGGAAACTGCGCGAAAGTGCATCCGAAGCGGAGCGAGCGCAGGGGCCGGCGATTCAGTTCGATGTCAGCGTACCGATCGCGGATATGCCGCGCTTCATGGTCGAGGCAGCGGCGGCGTGCGAGGCGCGGTTCCCCGGCGCGACGGCGTCTTCCTTCGGCCACCTTGGCGACGGCAATGTCCATTTTCACGTGCGTGCCCCCGCCGGCACAGAGGCGGGGCAGGGCGCAGACTGGTTTGCCGTGCACGGGGCCGAGGCCACCCGGTTCGTCAACGATCTCGTCGTGTCCATGCACGGCTCCATCTCCGCCGAGCATGGCATCGGGCAGATGAAGATTGACGAGTTCGCGCGGCTCACGCCGGCCGCCCAGCTCAACGCCGTCCGGGCGATCAAGCGGGCGCTCGATCCGGAAGGTCTGTTCAATCCGGGCAAGCTTGTGCCCCTTGCCTAGGCCGGAGCTGGCCATTATGGCCGGGCCTCATTCAGCCGGCCCATGTGGGGGACGGGCTGGATCCATGTCCGTTTCAGGAGACCGATGTCATGGCCAGCGCGCCACAACCCCAGAATCTGCCTTTGCTTTACAACGACCTGGTGCCGCTCAATGTCGAGCAGCACAGCAAGTACACGCTTCGCAATTATGATGCTGCGCCGCATATCGTCGGCGTGCACGCCGTCCCGCTGACGCTCGACGAGTTCGCGCAGGCGCAGCGCTTCCTGCCGATCGTCTTCTCCAGCGGTGCCAATCCTGTGCCTTTGGCGCTGATGGGGCTCAACGAAGGTGTCAACACGCTGGTCGACAGCGAGGGCAAGCTGCTCCGTGACGATGGCTATGTGCCGGCCTATATCCGTCGCTATCCCTGGATGCTGGTGCGCCTGCGCCATGATTCGGATGAGCTGTCGCTCTGCTTCGATCCGACCAGCAATGTTGTCGGCGAATATGAGGACGGCCGCCCGCTCATCGAAAATGGCGAGGCGAGCGCGCTGACCAAGGAACTGCTCGCATTCTGCCAGCAATTCGAGGAAGCGGCGATGCGCACCGGCCAGTTCGTCAAGGAACTGCAGGAGCAGGAACTGCTGATGGATGGCGAGCTGAGCATTCAGATCCCGGATCAGGAAAAGCCCTTCGTCTATCGCGGCTTCCAGATGGTCAATGAAGAGAAGCTGCGCGAGCTGCGCGGCGACCAGCTGCGCAAGTTCAACCAGAGCGGCGCGCTGCCGCTGATCCATGCGCACCTCTTCTCACTGCAGGGCATGCGCGAACTGTTCTTCGCCCAGCGCAAGCTCGGTCTCGGGCCGGTGCCGGCCTTCCAGATCAGCTGATGCGAGCCCTCCCGGTCAGCTGAAGTATATATTCGGCGGGTCGAGGCGATTAGTTGAAATAATCATCTACATGACGCGGCCCGGACTTGAAAAGGTTCGGGCCGTGCCTTACCTTCGAAATACGCAATGGCTTGTTCCCCCTTTCGAGCTGTTGCGTGGGCGTCCCGCCCTTTCGGGACGTCTCCTCCCTGAACCTGGGCCACCCTGTGCACTGCACGGGGTGGTTTTTTGTTGGGAAATGGCGCAGATGCGCCCTTGGCGGCTATTCTGCAGCCAGCGGCCGGGCAGAATCAACCAGCTCCCGGATGAGCTGCTGAGCAAGCGTCACCAGCAGAGTCTGTATCGCCGCAAGGCCTTCGCCTGGCTCGGCAAGTGAGTCGTCCAGATAAAGGGAACGATCGAATTCGATTTGAATGGCGTGAACATCTGCATGCGGACGGCCATGGCGCTCCAGAATATGGTTGCCCGCATAGGGTGCGTTGATAGCGACAGCGATCTGGTGACGGCGGATGACGTCCGCACACAGATCGGTGAGCTGGTCCATTGCGCTCCGCCCAAACCGGTCACCGATCACCACGCGCGGCACAGGCGTGTCGCTGGCCATGCTGAGCAGCGGCGGCATGGAATGGATATCGACAAGCAGCGCGACGCCATAGCGCCTGCGCGTGATATCGAGCGCGGAGGACAGGGCCGCATGATAGGGCCTGTGGATCTGTTCGATGTGCTGGCAGAGCGTGGCGTAGGGCAGGGGCTCACGCCAGAGATTGCCGACCGATGACAGCCGTTCCGGTATCAGCCCCAGGCCGCCGCGCAGCTTCGCGCTGCTCTGACCCCTAAAACTCCATGGCGCCCCCTGAATGCCGCGCAGATCGACTTCCCGCTCGTCGCGGTTGAGGTCAATGAGCGCTCTGGGCTGGCGCGCAACAAGCACATGATGGCCCTGTTCGATAAGGCTTTCGACGAGCAGATCGGCATAGCGATCCTCAAGGCCCTGTAGAACTTTGCGTGGAACGCGCGCCCGATCGATCAGCGCCTGCGGATAGGCCCGGCCCGCATGCGGAACGGCGAACACCACCGGGCCACAGGCGCCCGCCACGCCATAATGATCATAGGCTTCGTGGCTCCGGGCAGGATTTGGTCGCAATGGTCCTCCGAAAAAATGGTGCCGCCGCAGCGAATTTCCGTCAATTGATCGTAACGGATGGAAAATCTTAATCGCTTTTCGCATAAAGGGATAGCCGACGCCAAGGGTCATCTACTATCGTTTGGCGCGGCGACGATTGAGCATATCGGAGGTCTCGGCAAGCGCATGTTTCGCATATTGTTGGCGGAAGACGATGACTCGATGCGGCAATATCTCGTCCGCGCGCTCGAGCGGTCCGGCTATGAAGTCGTGGCCGTTGACCGCGGGACGGCTGCGCTGCCGATCATCGCGTCCGAACGCTTCGACCTTTTGCTGACCGACATTGTGATGCCGGAGATGGACGGTATCGAGCTGGCCCAGCATGTCGCTTCCGTATCTCCCGAAACGCGCGTGATGTTCATCACCGGCTTTGCGGCTGTCACCCTGCGGGCAGGGCGCCTGGCGCCGGAAGCCAAGGTGCTTTCCAAGCCGTTCCACCTGCGCGACCTGGTTCTCGAGGTCGATCGCATGTTCAATCGGACCAGCGCCGAGAACCTCCTCTGATATTTGCGCTTGCACCGCCCCGGCGCGTTGCGTAAGGGCCTCTCCTCTCAAGTGGGCGTGTAGCTCAGTGGTAGAGCACTGTGTTGACATCGCAGGGGTCGCAAGTTCAATCCTTGCCACGCCCACCATGGAAAACCCCGGAAAGCTGCGGCCTTCCGGGGTTTTTCTATATCGGGGTCCGACGGGTTCTTGCGCTGGCCGCTAGATGGCGATGCCGGGCACCGGCTCGGAATTGATCTCCCCAACCTCATTGGGTTCGGCGCCGTCGGTCGGCAAGCGATCTCCCAGTATGGCGAGCGGGGTGCCGATCCATAGCGCATCTTCCAGATGATCGCGCCGCTGATCGAGCGTGTTGGGATGGATGAGGATGCTGAGGCCGCCATGGTTCAGCATCAACCAGGGCACCAGCGTGTCGAACAGGTCCTTCGCGAAGGCGATCTGAAACATCGATCTGGTGTGTGGCCCGACCAGCACATCATGCCAGCGCCCAAGCCGCACGGCGAAGCGGGCTGAAACGCCCGCCCGCAGTCGCTCAGCGATATTGCGCGTATCGGCATCGAAATAGATGTGCGCGTGATAGCTGCCGATCTCGGAGATTGGGCGGGCCGGTGGAATGGGCTGATTGGGGTGCATGGTCTGTCCTGCGCGGAAGTCTTCTCCCCAGATGGCCTCGCCGCGCGGTGGCGGCAAGGCCGCATCATGACCTGCACTCTAGACTTTCGCGCTGGCGAGCGCGTTCTCGATCTCCGCGATGAGGGCTTCGGGGCGGCAGGGCTTGTCCAGAACGGACTGGAACAGATCGGGATGTTGTCGGCCGACGCTGCCCTGCAGCCCGCTGATGAGAATGATCGGGATGTCACGCAGCCGCTCATCGGACCGGACGGCTTTCGCGAAATCCAGCCCGGTCATCAGCGGCATCATGAAATCGGTCACGATGAGTGCTGGCGTAAGTGTCTTCAGGCAGGTCAGCGCCTCGGCGCCGTTATCTGCGGTGGTCACCAGATATCCGGCATCTTCCAGCAGGCACGCCAGCATGGCCGAGATGATCGGCTCATCCTCGATCACCAGTATGTGCGGCGCGCCCGGCGGTTCGGGCAGGACGGCGCCGCCTCGGGCCTCCGAAGCGGGCTGCTCGCTCACGGACGAATTTCACTGAGGCGGCTGGTGATCCGTGCAACGATGGCGTCATGTGGAATATCGCATTGCCCGGTTTCGCGAATTTCGGCCTGGGTGATGTCGATCAGGCGCTGGATGGCCTGGTCTCCGTAAACGGCAATCAACGTTTCGACGGCTTCGTCAACTTGACTGTCTGACCAGGGATCGCCAACCGGCATCGTAGACCTATGAACTGTAACAAGGGTTCTGGATTTTTCTAGGTAACATGACCAGTTTAATCAAGCGGCGGTGCGCCCGCGTTCGCGCCATTACAGGACAATCGTGAAGCAGCGCGAGATGGAAGAGAAGAAGGTGTCCGGCAAGCGGCGCAACAAGGCGGGTGAGGAAACCAGAGTCGCGATTCGGCAGAGCGCTTTCTCCGTGCTTCTGGACGTGGGGCTTCCCGGCCTTACGATGCAGGAGGTCGCCGCACGCGCGGGCATCCGATACGGAAATCTGACGCACCATTATCCGACCAAAGGCGCTTTGATCGAGGCAGTGCTGGATGCGCTGGAGCAGGAGTATGTCGAACGCTTCATGAGCTTTGCTTTGACGCTGCAGGATCGCTCGAACGCCATCGAAAGCCTGCTCACCTGGCTGCTGGACGATGCCGTAACGCCCGAGACTTCCGGCATGTTCCTCGAGCTCTGGTCGTCGGCCACGCGCGATTCAGACATCGCCCGGCGGGTGCACCGGCTTTACGATCAGGCGATTGAAGCCTGCATTGCCTCGCTCGATGTGGACGGGACACGCCCGCAGTCTGCGCCGCTGCGCAGTGCCCTCTACCTGCTGGGCACGATCGTCGAAGGCAGCTCAGCGCTGTTTGCCTCGCGGGACCGGGAAGCGGGGGCCTATGCAGAATTCCGGCGCGACGTGCTCCGTGTCATGGTGCCGCTTCTTGAGCAGCGGCTGGCCGATGCGCGGTGTGGCACGTCCTCCGGCGCTATCTGCGCGGGGTGATAGGCTTTGGCGCCGTCAGGCGCTAAGACAGGGCTTCGAGCGGTCTGAGGTCCGGCCGCTCCACGCAACAAGACAGGAGAGCATCCCGTGAGCCAGAAGATCGACACACTTGCCGTCCACGCCGGGACCGAGCCGGACCCGACGACCAAGGCGCGCATAACCCCGATCTATCAGACGGCATCCTATGTGTTCGACGATGCCGACCATGCGGCGCGCCTCTTCGCGCTGCAGGAGTTCGGCAACATCTACTCGCGCATCATGAACCCTACCAATGGCGCGCTTGAAGGCAAGATTGCGGCGCTTGAGGGCGGCGCGGCGGCGCTCGCCGTGGCGTCTGGTCATGCCGCGCAGTTCCTCGCCTTCCATACGCTGATGGAAGCGGGCGACCATATCGTGGCGGCCAAGAAGCTCTACGGCGGCTCGCTCAACCAGATCGGCCACAGCTTCAAGAAGATGAGCTGGCAATCGACCTTCGTGGACGCTGATGATCCGGCCAATGTCGCCGCAGCGATCACGGATCGCACGCGCGCTGTGTTCATCGAGAGCCTCGCCAATCCCGGCGGCGTGGTGCAGGATATCGAGGCGATTGCCAAAATCGCGCATGATGCGGGCATTCCGCTGATCGTGGACAACACGCTGGCGACGCCCGCGCTCTGCCGCCCCATCGAATATGGCGCGGACATCGTGGTTCACTCGCTCACCAAGTTCCTCAACGGGCATGGCAACAGCGTGGGTGGCGCGATCGTCGACGCTGGCACGTTCGACTGGGTGAAATCCGGAAAATTTCCTACGCTCACTCAGCCCAACGGCTCCTACCATGGCGCGGTGCTGAGCGATGCGGTGGGGCCGATTGCCTTCATCATCGCCTGCCGGGTGCTGGGCCTGCGCGATCTGGGACCCGCACTGGCACCGATGAACGCCTTCCTCACGCTCACCGGCATGGAGACGCTTTCGCTGCGCATGGAGCGGCACTGTGACAATGCGCTGGCGCTGGCGCAGTGGCTTCAGAAGCATCCCAAGGTGGAGTGGGTGCGCTATGCCGGCCTGCCTGATGACCCCTATCACGCGCTCGCGCAGCGCTATCTGGGCGGCAAGGGCGGCGCGGTCTTCACCTTTGGCGTGAAGGGCGGACGCGAGGCGGGAATCAAGCTCGTCTCGGGCGTGAAGCTGTTCAGCCATCTTGCCAATATCGGCGACACGCGCTCGCTGATCATTCACCCGGCCTCAACGACGCACAGCCAGCTTTCCGAGGCCGATCTGGTGGCGGCCGGCGCCGGGCCGGACGTGGTGCGCGTGTCGGTCGGCATCGAGCATATCGACGACATCATCGCGGACATGGCGCAGGCGCTGGACGCGCTCTGACGATGAAGCGCGGGCGCGGAGGGGCGGCGTGACGCTCGGCTTCTCCGTGCCCGAGCTGTTGGGCGCCGGCCGGATGGGCCGAGCGATGACCATGGGGCTGCGCCGCCTCCCGGAAGCGGACTGGCTGTGGCCGGATTTCGACCGTGCGGCACGCGCGGCGGTGTTCGATGCGCATCCCGAGGCGGTGCAACTGCTCCCTGGCGCTGAAGCGGCGGCGCGTGAGGTGGCGGCGATGATTGGCATCTCCGGCGGCCTCGAAGCGGCGGCGCGGGCCTGCTGGGAAGATCTGTGCATCATGCAGCGGGCCGAACCCGGCGCGCCCTGGCGGCTGACCGGGGCAGCGGTCGGCTTCCCGACCGACTGGCGGCTGGCAGACAAGATCGGCCGACCGATGGCGGAGATTCATGCGCCGATCCACGGCTATGCCGATCAACTGGCGCGCGGGGTCGATCATTTCATGGAGGCGCTGGAGCCGGACCAGATCTTCGCGCGCGCAAACTGGTTCATCGTCCCGTCGATGGGCTGGCGTTATTTGCCGGAAGGGGACGAAGCGGTCGCTTTTGCCCATGTGACGGCGGACAATGCGGGTGAGACGCTGGTCGTCCGCTGCGAGCGGCAGACGTTGCGGCGGCTGCCGCAGACCGGCGCGATCCTGTTCACCATCGGCATTGCCCGTGCGCGCCTGCGGGAGGTGCCGCCCGGTCTGGCTCTGCGGCTCTCTCAAGCGCTGGCGGCGATGCCCGCCGACGAGCAGGCGCGGCGCCTCGTTGGGCGCTATGCGGAGCCATTGATGCGCCATGCCCATGCGGCAAGCGGCGAGAGTGGCTTTTCAAGCGCCGCTGGCTGAGGTAGAGGGACGAGATATGACACAGCTTTCATCCGCAGCCGCCCCGGCGACCACCGCGCCCCGCACCGACTGGACGCGCGAGGAAATCGCCGCGCTGTTCGATCTGCCATTCATGGACCTCGTCTACGAGGCGCAGACGATCCATCGGGCGAACCATCCGCGCAACGAAGTTCAGCTTTCCACGCTGCTGTCGATCAAGACCGGCGGCTGCCCGGAGGATTGTGGCTATTGCAACCAGTCGGTTCATGCCGAGACGGGCCTGAAGGCCACGAAGCTCATGGACGTCCGCGCGGTGCTGCAGTCAGCGGCGCAGGCAAAGGACGCCGGCTCGGGCCGCTTCTGCATGGGCGCCGCCTGGCGTAATCCCAAGGACCGCGACATGCCCGCGCTCATCGAGATGGTGAAGGGCGTGCGCGAGATGGGCATGGAGACTTGCATGACGCTGGGGATGCTCACGCCATCCCAGGCGCAGATGCTCGCCGAAGCCGGTCTCGACTATTACAATCACAACATCGACACCGCGCCCGAGAAATATGCCGAGGTGATCACCACGCGTAGTTTCGCGGACCGGATCGAGACGCTGGAAGCGGTGCGGGCGGCCGGCATCAATGTGTGCTGCGGCGGCATCGTCGGCATGGGCGAGACTCGGGAGGACCGCATCGGCTTCATTCATGCCCTGGCGACCATGCCGCACCCGGAAAGCGTGCCAATCAACGCGCTGGTGCCGGTGAAGGGCACGGTGCTGGGTGATATGCTGGCGGATACGCCGCTCGCGAAGATCGACGAGATCGAGTTCGTGCGCACGGTGGCGGTGGCGCGGATCGCCATGCCGGAGGCGATGGTCCGACTCTCGGCGGGACGCGAGAGCATGAGCGAGGCCTGTCAGGCGCTTTGCTTCATGGCCGGCGCGAACAGCATCTTCACTGGCGACAAGCTGCTGACGACGCCCAATGCGGGCGATGACAAGGACGGCGCGCTGCTGGCCAAGCTGGGTATCACCGCGATGCAGGCTGCGCCGCATGGGCATCTGGAAGAAGCCGCCGAATAGGCTTTCGCTTCCCCGCAGCTTATGTCCGTTTAGCGCCGGTCGCGTTCCGAGCGGGAAAGCTGACGGCCCGCGACGAGCGTCTGGCTGACGAACAGCACCACGAAGATCACGCCCACCACGCCGACGATCATGTCGAAACCGGAAATCGACGGCGCCTTTGCGGGATCGGTCAGCATCATGCCGATGGTCATGCCGATGAGCAAGAAGCGCAGTTCTGTCGGTCCGGCCATGCCGTAGGAAAGCTTGAACTCGCCCATGACGCGCGCAGCGAGATAGGCGTGGATCGAAAGCAGCAGATAGCCGACCACGGCGAACATCGCGACATCGACACGGACATAGGGGCTGAACCCCATGCCGCCCAGAATCAGCAGAGTCACGATTCCGTCACAGCTATGGTCTATGAAATAACCATAAGAAGGCCGTTCGATGCGCCGATAGCGCGCAAGGCTGCCATCGAGCGAGTCGCCGAACCACTGCATCACATAGCCAACCATGGCGAGCCACAGCCAGTGATCGCCAAAGCTGCTCGCGGCATAGCCGGCGAAGGTGGCGAGGCCGCCGAAAACGCCCAGAGATGTGAGCATATCGGGCGTAACCCAGCGCGGCAGGATGCTGCAAAGCCAGTTCAGCAGCCGTCGCTCCGGTGCCGCAAGCAGGTTATTCTGAATCCTGTTTACGGGCGGGGCCGGTCTGTTGTGGGTGTGCAGCATCATCTCTCCGCGGCGTTCTACTTCACTCGTCATAAAAGCGTCATACACGATATACCAGTGCCGATGCGGAATTCCTGCCCCGGTGCGGGACACAAGCTGCTGTTCCTGCGGTGAATGCATCTGGGGCGGCGACCAACAATCCCGTTGACGGCCCTTCCGCACAGGCATAGCGCGCGGCCATGACAGCCAAACCAGCGCAGTCTAAGGAAGCAGCGCGCCTGCGCCTCTATCTGCTGAGCATCATGCTCGACATGCTGGTGCTGGGGCTTGCCTTCGCGCTCGCCAACGTGCTGGTTCTCGGCTCTCTGGCAGGCGAGCCGGGCAAGCCGCACGGGCTGATCATGGCCGCGATGATTGTGCCGGTCTATGTGCTGGTCGCCGTGCATGGTGGCGTCTATGGCATCCGCATGATCGGCAACCGCCGGGCCAGCGCTGCCAAGGCCGTCTGGTCACTGGCGCAGGCGGTGATGCTCACGCTCATCATCATCTATCTTGGCAAGATCGCGGAGCAGCTTTCGCGCCTTACCTTCATCGTGGGTCTCGCGCTTTCCGCCGGCGGGTTGATCGCGGTGCGCCCGTTGATCGATCGCCTTGCCATCTGGCTCGTCGGTGAGGTGCCGCACATCACGGTGTTGCTGGTCGATGGTGTGGAGATCGAGACGCCGCACGATGCATGGCGCGTGGACGCGCAGGCGATCGGCTTCGATCCGGCGGTGCGCAGCGCGGCGATGGCCGAGCGCCTCGCCGAAGGCGTGGGCGGGGCCGAGCGGGTCGTCGTGGCCTGTCCGCCGGAGCGGATCGCAGCATGGCGTGTCGCGCTAACGTCGCTCTCCGCGAAGGGCGAAATTCTGGTGCCGGAGATGCGCCAGTTTGCGCCGGCGAAAGTCAGTGCCTTTGCCGATCATCCCACTTTGGTCGTGGCGGGTGGACCGCTGCTGTTCCGCGACCGGCTGGTGAAGCGGTTGCTCGATCTTGCCATTTGCGTGCCGGCGATCCTTGCGCTTTCGCCCATCCTGATTTTCGGCGCGCTGGCGGTGAAGCTTTCGGGGCCGGGGCCGGTGTTCTTCCGGCAGCAGCGGCTGGGTCGGGATGCGCGCCCGTTCATGATCCTCAAATTCCGCACCATGCATATGGCGCTGAGCGATCACAAGGCGGACCGGTTGACGGAGAAGGACGACCCGCGCGTCACCCGCATCGGCGCCTTTTTGCGCCGGACGAGCATTGATGAATTGCCGCAGCTTTTCAATGTGTTGAAGGGCGATATGAGCATCGTGGGACCGCGCCCTCATGCGGCTGCGGCGAAGGCGGCGCAAAGTCTCTACTGGGAAGTCGATGAGCGCTATTGGGCGCGGCATTGTATCAAACCGGGCATGACCGGACTGGCGCAGGTGCGCGGCCATCGCGGCCCGACAGATCGCCATGAGGATCTGATCAACCGGCTTCAGTCCGACCTTGAATATGTGACCAACTGGTCGATCTGGCGGGACCTGCGGATCATCGTCGCAACGCTAAGGGTGCTGGCGCATGACAATGCGTTTTGAGCAAGCGCGCGCGCATCGTGGCGCTTCTCCGGAAGCAGGAGACGAAGCTCAGCCGGCGGCCCGCTACCTCGTTCTGATGAGCGATTGCCGTTCATGACGCTTGTCGACCTGATCCTTGCCCTCATCATCCTGCTCTGCGCAGTGCTGCTGCTCTGGCCGTTCCTCTTCTATCCGCTCATCCTGCGGATGCTTCCGGAGAAGCCGGCACAGCGGGCGAGCGCGGCAGGTGCGCCCTCGGTGTCGCTGCTCTTCTGCGCCTATAATGAGGCGGCTTCGCTGCCAGCGAAGATCGAAAATCTCCGCCTGCTGAAGGCAAAGCATCCCGCCCTGCAGATTCTCGCCTTCGATGACGGCTCGACTGACGGGACGGGCGATCTGCTGGGCGGCGCGGGCGAGCTGATCACGCTCGTGCGCGGGCCGGGGCGCAGCGGCAAGGCGCATGGCATGAAGCAGCTCGCGGCGCGGGCGACCGGCGACATCCTCGTCTTTACCGATGCCAATGTGCTGCTGGATGACAGCGCGATCGATGCGCTGCTGCCTTATTATGCCGATCCGGAGGTTGGCGGCGTGCTTGGCTCGCTGCGCTATGACGGCGCGCAGAACAGCGCGTCCGCCTCGGTCGGCGCGCTCTACTGGCGGATCGAGGAGCATCTCAAGGACCTCGAATCGCGCAGCGGCAATGTGATGGGGGCAGACGGCTCGATCTTCTCGATCCGGTGCGGGCTCTATCCGGATTTCCCTGATAGCGTGCTCGATGACCTCACCGTCTCCATGGCTGTCGTCTTCGCCGGCAAGCGGCTGATCAAGGCAAAGGACGTGATTGCGCGGGAAGCCATGGTGGCGAAGCGCGAGGACGAATATCGCCGCAAGGTTCGCATCGCCGCGCGCAGTTGGCACACGCACCGGCATCTGCGACCCGGATTGCGGCGCATGAGCCGTCTCGATCGCTTCAAATATGCCTCGCGCAAGGTCGTGCGCTGGTTCGGGGGCTTGTGGATCGGCCTCGCAGTGCTCGCAGCGCTTGCGCTGGCCTGGCGGATTACGCCGGTCGCGGCCGTCGCGCTGTTCACGGCGGGGATGCTCCTGATGATGCTGGGCGTCATGGCCCGGCGCGGGCCGCTGGCCGCGATCTTCGATCTGCTGCTGGCTTATATGGCGACGCTGAAAGGCGTTCTTCTCGCCATGCGCGGTCAGACTTTCACGCTATGGACGCCCGCCAAGTCGCGGGACTGAGTGCGTGGAAGCTTAGCAACACAGGGAAGCGCATCGCGAAGTGCGTAAGAGAAAAGCCGTTCGCCCTGAGCTTGTCGAAAGGTGGTACTTCCTGGTGCAAACGGAAAGTAGAAGGGCGGGGCTTCGACAGGCTCAGCCCGAACGGTTTTGGTTCGGAACGATATCCTCACGTCAGCTGTCCCTGACCGCAGAATTTGTCCACCGCTCGCCCGTCCTTAAGTGCGGTTCCTCTCGCTTTCGGCATGCAGGATTGTATAGGCTCGCCCGATGATCACGATGCAGCGCGTGCGCAAGGCCGCAGGCAAGCACATGTCCCGGGCCGAACTGGCGGTGCGCTCCGCGCTGGGGGCGCCGCGCGAGCGCCATTGCCCGGCCTGTCGGCGGGATGTCGTCGGCTTCTTCCGTTACGGAGACGAAGCCGAGTGGGGCTGTCTCGATTGTGGCGCATCCCCCCGTGAGCGGCTGATGCATTATCTGCTGGACGAAGGCGTAATCGCGCTGCCGGCCTTTTGTGCCGTGCTGCACTGCGCGCCGGGCGAGGCGAGCCTGATCGAGCGTTTTCGTGCCCATGCCGGGGACTATGTCCCTGCCGATATCGATCCCTCGCGCTATGCCGTGCCCGGCGTGCAGCGGCTGGACCTGATGGCGATGAGCGATGAGGCGCGCTTTGACCGCATCTACGCCAGCCATGTGATGGAGCATGTGCCCGACGATGCGGTGGTGCTGCGCAACCTGCTGTGCGCCCTCAAGCCCGGCGGTGAGGCCTGGCTGCTCGTGCCGCTGTGGGACCGTCCGAGCGAGGATGGCCCGCCGGATCTGCCCGCGCGCGAGCGGGAGCGGCGCTTTGGGCAATGGGATCATGTCCGCCAATATGGCCGCGACTTTGCAGATCGCATTCGCGCCGCAGGGTTCGAGGTCGAACTGATCGATGCCGCCGCGCAGCCGCCGCAGGCGGTGCAGCGCATGGCGCTGGCAGACACGCTATTCCGCGCCCGCCGTCCCGCATGATGGGCCTGCGCTGGTGATCGCAGGGCTGATCGCGCTCGCCGGGCGGCTGGAGAAGCATGCGGGCCTGCTTGGCCTGGCCAAGCTCGGCAATGTGGCGCTGGCTATGCTGTGGGGCTTCGTGGTCACCTTCGTGTTCGTGCGGCTTTTGCCCATCGAGGAGTTTCGCTCCTTCCTGCTGCTGGTCGCCTTCGCCAACTTCACCGTGTCCGCAGAGCTTGGTCTGAGCGCGATTGCTTATGCGCGGTTGCGGCGCGCGCGAGTGAGCGGGGAGGGGGCGTTCGATCCGGCCGAGGTGGTTGCGCTGCTGTGGATCCTGACCGGGCTGGTATTGCTGGGCGGGGTGCTGATCGTCGTCGCAATGGCAACGGGGCTTTTGAAGACAGCCTATCCCGTACTGTTCGTCAGCTTCTATGTCGTCGCGGCGCTCAATCTCCTGACCCTGCTGGCGCGCCGCGCGCTGGCCGCGATCGATCACAATTTGTGGTGGGAAGTGCTGGATAGCATCCGCCGCTTTTCAGGCGTGGCGCTGCTCATCGCCGCGCTTGGCCCGCTGACGATCCTCACATCGGTGTTCATCCAGCTTGGCGTGGCGCTGGCCGTGCTTTGCGCGGGCCTCGCGACTTTTCACGCGACGCTGCGCATGCGGCGCCGTGCGTGGCTCGCCCCGCGCGCCGGCCTGAGGCAGGTGCGCGCACATTATCTCTCGGATTTCGGACGGACGGGCGTGCTGACGCTGTGCGATGTCGGGGCCTATAATGCCCCCTATTTCACCATCGCAGCAGTCACGCCCGATCCGCGACCGCTGCTGCTCTTCGATCTGGTGTTCAAGCTTTCGCGCTCGCTCTCCTCGGTCATTCGCGCGCTTGCCGAGACGGTGCTGCCGCGCCTGACGCGCGCGGCCTATCAGGGCGACTGGGCGGGCGTTCGCGCCGGTATCATGCGGTGCACATTGTGGTCTCTGGCCGCCACGCTGGCGGCCGGCGTCGCACTGCTCGTTGCCGGAAAGCTGGTTGCGCGCATTGTATTCGATGGCAATCTCGATCTGCAAACATCTGAAATCATGATGATCATCGCGTTGCTGCTTGGCCTCAGCCTGATCTGCGTTTCCGTCTATCTGCAATGGGGTCTGGGTCGCTTCGGGACTTTGCTGCGGCCCTCAGTGCTGCTGCTGCTCGGCAGCCTGCTTACGGTTCCGATGGCGCTGCCCTTGCACGAGAGCCTTGGCTGGAGCCTGTCTGCCGGATTTCTTGCACTCTATGCGGCGGTTCATGTGTCGCTGGGGCTGGTGCACGGGCGCATGCTGATGCATCTGGCGGGGCGGGCTGGTGGCTATGGCGGGGGGGACGGAAACGCGTGAAAATTTCGATGGTCGACCCTTCGCTGTTCACGCCGCGCTATGATGATGGCTTGTGCGAGGCGCTGGCCGCGCGCGGCCATGATGTCACCTTGCTCGGGCGCCCGATGCGGGATACCGATGCGATTGTCCCCAAGCGCTATCGTTATGATGCGCGCTTCTTCCGCTTGGGCGAACGGCTGCGGCCTCTGCTGGGTGACGGGCGGGCCGGTCAGGTCGCAAAAGCTGCTGACTATGCGCTCGATGCGCGTCTTGGCCGCATCGGCACACTGACAGGCGATGTCACGCATTTCCAGTGGCTGCCCTTTGCGATGGTCGATCGGGTGCTGTTGGGGCGCCTCGCGGATCGGACCGCGCTGGTGCATACCGTCCACAATGCCCGGCCTTTCCATGGCGAGGATCGTTCCGGCGTGCAGGGGCGTGGCTATGAGGCACTGTTGCGGCAGTTCGATCTCCTGATCGTCCATGGCGAGCAGACCCGCGAAACGCTGCTCAAACAGGGCATCGATCCGGAGGTTATTGCGCTCGTGCCGCATCCGCCGATGAAGCTGCGCGAGGCGACGACGGACGATCTGGCTGCCGTCCCGCGCGGCACCGTTCCGCGTATTCTCTTCTTCGGCACGATCCGGCCCTACAAGGGCCTCGATCTGCTGGTGCAGGCCTGCATCGATCTGTGGCGCGACGGGCTGGAGTTCGAGCTTGCGATTGCAGGCAAGCCTTTCATGCCGGTCGACGCGTTCCTTCAGGCGATTCATGGCGGCGGTTTCGGTGACAGGCTGGTGACGGACCTTGGCTTCCTCACCGAGCATCGGCTGGATGCGCATTTGCGCGCGGCGGATATTCTGGCTTTTCCCTATCGCGAGATCGATTCGAGCGGTGCCTTCCTCTCCGCCCTGCGCTATGGCGCCGCCATGGTGACCAGCGATGCCGGCATGTTCGGCGATTTACCCGAAGATGTCGCGACCCGCTTTCCGGCGGGCAATGCGCAGGCGCTGGCGGTTGCGCTGCGCCAGCTCGTTCTCGATGGTCGCCGCCGCAAGGAAGCGGGCGAGGCGGCATTGGCGCATGGTCAGGTGATGACGGGCTGGGACGTTGCGGCCGCGCAGACCGAAGCGGCTTATGAGGTGGCGCGGGCGCGCTTCGCGGCGCGGACGGGCAAGGCTGGCGAGGCAACTCCGGCATGATCGATGTGCGCCGTTTTCGCCGGGAATTGCGCGATCGCTGGCTGGCCGTGCGGCTCGGCCTTGCCGGGCGCCAGCATCAATATGGTGAGATCGTCGCGCTGCGGCGGCTGATCGGGCATTTCGGTGTCGATTGCGTGATCGATGTCGGCGCCAATGCCGGGCAATATGCCACGATGCTGCGCAAGGATGTCGGCTTTCGTGGCACGATCCTCTCGTTCGAGCCGCATCCTGAGGTCTGCGCGAAGCTTGTCGAGGTGGCCGGCAAGGATGCGAATTGGCACGTCCACAATATTGCCCTGTCGGATCGGGACGGGGAAGCCACGTTCCACCTGATGGCCGCCGATCAGTTCAGCTCGCTCAACGCGCCGCAGACGGGGCTGGAGCAGATTTTTGCCGAGCGGAACAAGGTGACGCGCACCGTCCATGTGCCCTGCGCGCGGCTCGATTCGCTCCTGCCGGATCTGGAGGCTGTCCGCGACGCGAAGGCCATTCTCCTCAAGATGGATACGCAGGGGCATGATGCGCAGGTGTGGTCGGGCGCAAGTGCGGTCGTCCAGCGGATCAGTGCCGCACAGACTGAACTGTCCGTGCGGTCGCTTTATGATGGCGCGACGGATTATCGCACAATGATCGCCCTGCTGGAGCGCGCGGGATTCATCCCCAACGCGGTCTTCGCCAACAACAAGGGCCATTTCCCGCTGCTCGTGGAGATGGATGGCCTGTTCATTCGCGCGGACCTGGCGCGCGGGGGCAATGTTCCGATCGTCTGATCCGCCGTCCGGTCGCCCGCTGGCGCTGGCGGTCGCACTCGTAGTGGGCGGGCTGCTGTGCCTTGGCCTCAGCTGGGGCGGCTGGATGTGGCACCTGAAAGACAAGCCCGGCCGCGGTATCTCCGAATATCTCTTTGCCCGGCAGGACATGTGGATGCTGGACGCGCAGGCGTTCGCGCTCGTGCTGGCCGGTTTCGCCGTGGCTGCCGTGGCTTTGCGCCGGTCCGCCCGTGCGCCAGCGATGCGGTCCGGCATCAGGCCTTCTCGCCGGATGGACTGGCTGATCGGCGGTGGCATCCTGCTTGCGGTGCTCATCGGCTGGTGCGGGCGAACATGGGTTTTCCATGGCTACAGCGTCTCGCGCGACGAGCTGATGGTCGAGATGACCGCCGGCGCGGTGGCGCATGGCATGATCGGCTGGCCGATCCCGACGGACTGGCTCGCGTTTCGCCGCGCGATGCTGCCGGAATTCTACAGTCCTTATGGCTCGGACACGCACTGGACGTCGATCTATCTGCCGGTTCACGCCACCATCCGGGGGCTGTTCCAGCGCATCGGCGCGGCCGATCTCGCCGCGCCGCTGACGCTTGGCGTCGGGCTCGTGGCACTCTGGCACATCGCCCGCCGCCTGAACCCGGATCGGCGCGATGCGGTGCTGGTCACGATGGTGATGGCGCTCGGCTCCGCGCAGCTGCTCGTCACCGCCATGACGCCCTATGCAATGACCAGCCACTTCGCCTTCAACATGGTCTGGCTGGCGCTTGTGCTGCGCGGCGGAGCGCTGGGGCACGGGCTTGCCGCGCTGGTGGCGGTGCTGGCGGCAGGCCTGCACCAGTGGCACTTCCCGCTACTGTTCATCGGGCCGTTCATCCTGTGGATGGCGGCAAATCGCCGCTGGGGGCCGGCGCTCTTCCATGCGCTGGTCGCGCTGGCGCTGATGATCATCTGGGCGCGGCTGTGGCCCATGGTGCTGATCGAGCTGGTGGGCCCCGCACCGCCGAGCGATGTGCATCGCACCAACAGCATCCTCGACAAGCTGCAGAGCCTGTTCGGTCGGCTCGACAAGCTCCAGCCGCTGCTCAACAATGCCCGGCTGATCGCCTGGAACAATGTGCTGCTGCTCCCGCTTGCCGGCCTTGCCGTGCTGGGTGTGCGCTGGCGGGGCCTGTGGCGCGAGGTGCCAATTGCATTCCCGCTGTTGCTTGGTGTGGTCGTGGGCCTCGGGCTGGCGCTGTATCAGGGCTATGGCTGGGGCTTCCGCTACATGCATGGCCAGATCGGCGCGCTCTGCCTGCTGGCAGGCCTCGGGTGGCGCGCAGTGGTTCCGGCGGATGCCCCTTGCGGCCGGGCGCTGCTGGCGGGGAGTGCGGTCTTCGCCCTGTTGGGTGGCCTGTGGCTGGCGCGGGATACGGAGCGTTATGTCCGCGGCTATGCGAGTACGATGGCCGCCATCCGGGCTTCAGAGGCCGAAGTGGTGCTAGTGGATATTCGCGGCGGCTATTTCATGACCGATCTGGCGCGTTTCGGCCCGGGCGGGATGCCGGGCAGGCCCGCGGTCATGGCCCTGCATATGCTGAGAGGGGCTGATCTGAGGGATCTCTGCGCGAACCATCGTGTTGCCGTGATGGATTATCGCCAGTTCCAGGCGCTCGGTGTGCATCCGCTGTCGCTGCGCTTCCGTGGCAGCCAGGGCATCGCGCAGCGCCGGGATTATCTTGCAAGCATCGGGTGCGACCGGCCGGTGATCGAGACACCGGCCGGCTGACCTGCGGATTACTTGACGAAGCCTGCGACGATTTCGAGCTTCACTTCGTCACCAACCATGGGAACCAGAAAGCCGATCCCATAGTCGCTGCGCTTGATCGAGCCTGTCGCGGTGAAGCCGACATTTTCCTTGTTGCCCATGCCCATGCCGGCGCCATAGAATCGGGCGTCGAGGGTGACGGGCTTGGTGACGCCGTTGAGGGTGAAATCCCCGGTGATCTTGGCCGTCTGGCCGTCAACCACAACATTGGTGGAAACGAAACGGGCATCGGCGGGATTGGGGCCGAAGAAATCGGCCGGCTTGCCGTCCTTGCCGGCACGCATCAGGTGCTCGGTCAGGCCCGTGCTCGCGGTGGTGACCTTCGAGACGGGGATGGTCACGTCCACCTTTGCGGTAGCGGGATTCTTGGGGTCGAGCTGAAGCGTACCGGTGATGTCGCCGAAGATACCGAAATAAGGCGTGAAGCCGAGATGATCGACTTCCCACTTCACCAGCGTATGGCCGGGATCAGCCGTATAGGTGCCGCCGGAAATGGCGGCGGGATCGGGCTTGCCGGGCTGGGCGACCAGCGCACCGGTGACACCAGCGAGGAGGAGGGCGGGGAGAGCGGCGTGAATGAGGCGCATGTCTGTGTCTCCTAGTCGTCTGCCAAAGGGGTTGGGAGCAGTACGCCCAAGCATAACGCACGAGTCGATTCTGTCATCAGCCTAAGTGCAGAATTCCCGCTGCCCTTTGAGGCGGCCGGGAAATCAGAGCAGCGCGTCGGCCAGCAGCTTAAAGCCAAGCAGGATCATCAGCAGGTAGATCAGCACATAGAAGCGTTCCGGATCGACCCGCCGGACGAGCTTCACGCCCAGCATCGTTGAGATCAGTGCGAGAGGGATCAGCACCGCCGTGGCGAGAAGATTGGCGGGCGTGAACTGCCCGAGCGCCGCATAGGCCGGCACCTTGAGCCAGTTCATCACGGCGAAGGCAATCGCGGTGGTTCCGATGAGCGTGTCGCGGGGCAAGCGCCGGGGCAGCACCCACATCTGGAAGGGCGGCGAGCCGGCGTGGGCAATATGGCTCGTGAAGCCCGAAGCGACGCCGAACAGCGCACCCAGCCAGCGCGGCGAATTGGAGGGCAGGGTGATGGCATGGCCCCGCTCGATCCACAGGCGCTGCAAACCGAACAGGATGGAGATCGCGCCGAGCACGCCCAGCACGGCATTGGCGGAAACCTGCGCCGAGAAGAGATAGCCGAGCGCCACGCCAACAGCCATGCCCGGGATCATCACGGCGAGCACTTCGCCGTCCCATGTCCGCCGGAATGCCCAGACGCCCACGACATCCTGCACGATGAGGATGGGAAGCAAGATGGCGGCCGCGCTCACCGGATCGATGGCGAGCGCCATGATCGGCATGGCCAGCGAACCCGCGCCGGAAAAGCCGCCCTTGGCGAGGCCGGAGATCACCACGGCGATGACCGCGCAGACGATGTAGAACGGGTCGAGCGGCATCTCTCGTCATTCCCTGTGTCGTTGCCGCAGACCGTGGCCTGACGCCGCACCCGCATAGCGAACGGCGCGGGCAAGTCACCAGTGCAAGCCGATTTTGGGAGAGATTTTCGCTTTCCTCTTGAAATGCGCGCCGATCTCGCCGAAATAGCCGCTGCGGACCGGGCCCCTCTGGCGTAGCGCTCGATATGAGCGCCTCGCGATGTCGGACCGCATCGGGTGACACCGGTGCAGGTTCGATTTTTTTTGAGGCTCAGGCAACCAGTCATCCGATGATGTGCAACGCACTTGGAGGATGACGTTCATGAATGTCTTTACGTTCAATCTCATGATCTTGCTACAGCGCGTGGATGACGCGCTGTCCATCGAACGGCGCAAGTCGCGGCCCAACGGCGATCTTGTGGCGCGCCTGCGCGCCCGAAGGGACGCGCTGATGGGGCGCCTGCGTCGCTCATGGGCCGGCCCGGTGGTGCTGGGGGCCTGATCGATGGAATTTCTTGAAATCCTGTGGCTCGGCAAGCCGGTGTGGATGTGGCTCACCTTCATCGCCATCGTCCTCACCCTGCTCGTGCTCGACCTTGGCGTGTTTCACCGCGAGGAGCGGGAAATCGGCGTGCGCGAGAGCCTCGCCATGTCGGCCTTCTACATCACGCTCGGCCTGGCTTTCGGCGGCTGGATCTGGTGGCAGATGGGGCCGACCGCCGGCATGAACTATGTGACCGGCTTCGTGGTCGAAAAGAGCCTGGCGATGGACAATGTCTTCGTCATCGCGATGATCTTTGCCTATTTCGGCATTCCGCGCTTGTACCAGCACCGCGTGCTGTTCTGGGGCATTCTCGGCGTCATCGTCCTGCGCGCGATCATGATCGGCTTCGGCGCGGCGGTGGTCCAGCGCTGGGACTGGGTGCTTTATATCTTCGCGGCCTTCCTGATCTTCACCGGTATCAAGATGTGGCGAAATGCGGAAGCCGAATATGAGGTCGGCAAATCGCCGGTCCTGCTTTGGGTCAAGCGTCGCTTCCGGGTGACGGAGGAGCTGCACGACGAACGCTTCTGGGTGAAGCTGCCGGATCCCAAAACCGGCCGCATGGTCCGCTACATGACGCCGTTGTTCCTGGCGCTGCTGATGGTCGAGTTCGTGGACGTGGTGTTCGCGGTGGATTCGGTGCCGGCGATCTTCGCTATCACCACCGATCCGTTCATCGTCTACACCTCGAACATCTTCGCGATCCTGGGCCTGCGTGCACTGTACTTCGCCCTGGCGGCGATGGTGCATCGCTTCCACTACCTCAAATACGCGCTGAGCCTGCTGCTGGTGTTCATCGGATCGAAGATCTTCCTTGCCGATGCGCTCGGGCTCGCGAAGATTCCGCCGGTGGTTTCGCTGGGCGTGACCTTCGCCATCCTGGCGGGCGGCGTGTTCTACTCGCTGTGGAAGACGCGCGGCGAACCGGCCCTGGTCGAAAACGAGCCGGCGCTGCACCAGCGCTGAGCGACGACGAAAAAGCCCTCCCCGCGCAAGCGGGGAGGGCTTCCTTGTTCCCGACGGATCGAGTGGATCAGTTCTTGTCCTGATCCACCAGCTTGTTGGCGCCGATCCAGGGCATCATGGCGCGCAGCTGGGCACCGGTCTGCTCGATCGGGTGTGCGGCAGCGGCCTTGCGGCTGGCCTTCAGCTCCGGCTGGCCGGCGCGGTTGTCGAGCACGAAGTTCTTGACGAAGCGGCCGGACTGGATGTCCTCCAGCACCTTCTTCATCTCCCACTTGGTCTCTTCGGTGATGATGCGCGGACCGGTGGTGATGTCGCCATATTCGGCCGTGTTGGAGATCGAGTAGCGCATGTTGGCGATACCGCCCTCATACATCAGGTCGACGATCAGCTTCACTTCGTGGAGGCACTCGAAATAGGCCATTTCCGGCGCATAGCCGGCTTCCACCAGCGTCTCGAAACCCGCCTGGATGAGGTGGGTGAGGCCGCCGCACAGCACGGCCTGCTCGCCGAACAGGTCGGTCTCGCACTCTTCCTTGAAGTTGGTCTCGATGATGCCCGAGCGACCGCCGCCAACGCCCGAGGCGTAGGAGAGGGCGATGTCATGGGCATTGCCGGTCGCGTCCTGATGAACTGCGATGAGGCACGGCACGCCGCCACCCTTCACATATTCGCCGCGCACGGTGTGGCCCGGACCCTTCGGCGCGATCATGATCACGTCGACGTCTGCCGGCGGCTCGATGAGGCCGAAGTGGACGTTGAGGCCGTGCGCGAACGCCAGCGCGGCGCCGGGGCGCAGATTGCCCTTGATGTCATTCTCGTAGATCGCGGCCTGATGCTCGTCGGGTGCGAGGATCATCAGCACGTCGGCCCACTTGGCGGCGTCCGCATTGGCGAGCACCTTGAAGCCGGCGCCTTCAGCCTTGGTGGCCGAGGGCGAGCCGGGGCGCAGTGCGATCGCGACTTCAGCAACACCCGAATCGCGCAGATTCTGCGCATGGGCGTGACCCTGGCTGCCATAGCCGAGGATGGCGACCTTCTTGCCCTTGATGAGGCCGATATCGGCATCGCGATCGTAATAAACACGCATGTCCCAGAACCCTTCTCTTTCAGTTCGTCGGGCCGACCCTCGTCGGCATCCATGTAAAAAATTTCGTGTCGGCCCCCGCCGGCGGACCGCTCCTGCACGTTTCAGCTCACAAAGCCAAGCCGGTGTCGCGGTTTTCTGCGGGGTGGACTGGCTAAATTCAGGCGGCGGTGCCGCGCAGCATCCCCACAACGCCGGTGCGGCCCACTTCGACCAGCCCCAGCTCGCGCATCAGGCCGACGAACGTATCGACCTTGCTGCTTGGGCCGGTGATCTCGAAGATGAAGCTTTCCAGCGTGGTATCGACCACCTTGGCGCGGAACACGTCGGCCAGCCGCAGCGCCTCGATGCGCGCCTCGCCCGTGCCGGCGACCTTCACCAGCGCCAGCTCGCGCTCCACGAAAGGACCGATCTCGGTGAGGTCGGTGACCTTATGGACCGGCACGAGCCGATCAAGCTGGGCGATGATCTGGTCGATCACGCGGGGCGGGCCGTTGGTCACGATGGTGATGCGGCTTACCTTATGGTCCGCGCTCACGTCCGCGACGGTCAGGCTCTCGATATTATAGCCGCGTGCCGAAAACAGGCCCGCGATCCGCGCGAGAATGCCGGCCTCGTTGGTGACCGTGACGGAAAGGACATGGCGTTCGCTGTCCTCCTGGCGGATGTGCATCACTCTTCGTCCTCGTCAAAAAACTGAATGGTCTAAATCTGGACCGGTCAGAAACCGGATTGATCATCTTGCGGGTGGCTCTCGTCCTCGGCCGGTGGTGCGAGCGAGATCATCCCCGTCATGGCGAAGTGCCAGCCCTCGGGCGTACGATGGGCGATGCGGACCGGCTGGCCCAGCAGCGCATCGAACACCCGGCGCAGCGGCTCGCCCACATAGCGGGGCGAGACAAGCACCATGTCGTAATCATGCTCATTGAAGTGAAACCAGCTCTCCAGCTCAATCACCCATTCGTCCGCGCTCGCGTCTCCATGGTCCTGCGTGGTGCCGAAGAAATCGGCACTCGCATTATGCCGCTCGAAATCGAACGGCTCGCTGACATGAACGCGGAGGCGGAGCGGCTGGGTCATCAGACCAGAGCCCTGGCCTCATCATCCATCGTTCCCGAAACCTGGCTGGGATCAAGCAGCATGTCGGTATGCGCTGCGCCCGAGGGGATCATCGGGAAGCAGTTGGAGAGCTTGGCCACCCGGCAATCGACCACGACCGGGCCGGGCGTGTCGATCATCCTGCGGATGCCGGGGATCAGCTCGTCCATGGTCTCGATGCGGATGCCGGTCGCGCCATAGGCTTCGGCCAGCTTCACGAAATCGGGCAGGCTGTCCGAGTAGCTATGCGAATAGCGGCTCTCATAAGTGAGTTCCTGCCACTGGCGGACCATGCCCATATATTCGTTGTTCAGGATGAAGATCTTCACCGGCAGGCTATATTGAATGACCGTGCCGAGCTCCTGAATGTTCATCTGGATCGAGGCATCGCCGGCCACGTCGATCACCAGCGAATCCGGATTGCCGAGCTGCGCGCCGATCGCGGCCGGGAAGCCATAGCCCATCGTGCCAAGGCCGCCGGAGGTGAGCCATTTGTTCGGCTCATCGAAGTGGAAGTGCTGCGCCGCCCACATCTGGTGCTGGCCGACTTCCGTCGTGATGATCGTGTCGCGGTCGCGCGTCGCCTTGTAGAGTTCGGCAATCGCGCGCTGGGGCATGATTTCCTCGCCGCCCTCGACATAATCGAGGCTCTTGCGGGCGCGCCATTCCTCGATGCGGGACCACCAGTCGCTATAGTCGGGCTTCTTGTAACCACGCGCCTTCAGGCCAGCGATGATCGCCTCGATGGCGCGGCCGGCATCGGCGACGACCGGAACATCGATGGGGATGATCTTGTTGATCGAGCCGCGGTCGATATCGACATGGACCTTCTTGCTGAGCGGCGCGAAGGCATCCAGCCGGCCAGTCACGCGATCGTCGAACCGTGCGCCAAGCGCCAGAATGAGATCGGCCTTGTTCATCGCGAAATTGGCTTCATAGGTGCCGTGCATGCCCAGCATCCCCAGCCACTGCGGCGAGGACGCAGGAAAGGCGCCAAGACCCATCAGCGTGGAGGTGACCGGCGCGCCGAGCATGTCGGCAAGCGCACGCAGCGCCTCGCTTGCGGCGGGACCGGAATTGATGATGCCGCCGCCGGTATAGAGGATCGGGCGCTCGGACTGGAGAATGAGCGCGATGGCCTTGTCGATCATCTCCGCGTCCGGCTCGGTTTGTGGTCGATAGCTCGGATGCGCGTTCAGTGTCGGCTTTTCGTAAGCCGCCGTGGCGACCTGCACGTCCTTGGGAATGTCGATGACGACCGGGCCGGGGCGCCCCGAGGTCGCGATATGGAAAGCCTCGTGAACCGTGCCGGCAAGCTCGGCCGGGCTCTTCACCAGATAATTGTGCTTGGTGCAGTGGCGCGTGAGGCCAACGGTGTCGGCTTCCTGGAAGGCGTCCGTGCCGATGAGGTGGGTGGCGACCTGCCCGGTGATGACGACCATCGGAATGGAGTCCATCAGCGCATCGGTGATGCCGGTGATGGCATTGGTCGCGCCGGGGCCGGACGTGACGAGCACGACGCCGGGCTTGCCGGTCGAGCGCGCATAGCCTTCCGCCGCATGGGCCGCAGCCTGCTCATGGCGCACGAGGATATGCTTGATCTTCTGGTGATCGTAGATCGTATCGTAGATCGGCAGCACCGCGCCGCCGGGATAGCCGAACACGGTGTCGACCCCCAGATCGAGCAGGCATTGAACCAGAATGTCGGCGCCGCTTCTCTCGGCCACAGGAAACTCCTTGAAAACGATATGCAGCGCCCATGGTGGAAAGGCGCTGCCCTGACAAGGTTGGAGCCTCTATGGATCATAAAATGATGTGTCAACAGCATTTTGAGTAATAAAATTACAATGTATGATGGCATAGAATAATTTTATTGAGTTGAAGGCCCCCGGCTATGAGCAAGTGGGTCCGGTTGTAACGCCGGGTCCGCCGCAGAAAATCTGAGAATGGCGGCTTTTGGAGTGGGCAGGTGACGGGCTGTATGGCTTGAAGGTCGTGGGGAGTGGTTCTCCTCCGTTCGGGCTGAGCTTGTCGAAGCCCCGTCCTTCTCCCTTGAAACATAGGCAGAAGAAGGACAGCCCTTCGACAAGCTCAGGGCGAACGGGTGGTTGGGCAATGGCAGCTTTGTTGTCGGGCCTGGCTTGTCTGTTGTCGAACCACGCAACCAACATCCCCCGACGACTGCTTTGTTGTTGGGAGCAGACGCTATGCCTTTCGCTCCAGAGACCGGCGGAACGCTCGCCAATAGGAAGCGCACCCCACTGCGAAGATGCCGACTGCCCAAATCACACTGAGCCAAAACCAACCATGCCACAGAACACCGCGCGATAAACCCAGTTCGTCCGAGATCATGACGGGAACAAATGGCGCGACCGCTAGGAGGAAGAACTTGGCGTCGACACGTTCCGACTTTGAGAATCCTGCGATGCGTTTGAATGCCGTATTGCGCTCCGTCATCTGCCACAACGCTGTCTCTTGCTGACGCGACCAGCGGTCGAGCAGCTTTCTCAAAACGGAAATGCGACCAGCCATGCCCCACTATCCCAAGGACGGCCTATGTCCGCAATGGGGTCTTGTTCGGAACGTCCGCTTTTGAAGCCTCTCCCGTCATTTTCTGCCGTTCGTCTCTGCGCCATTAACCACCTTTTCGCGCCGATGCTGAAGCACTGGGCAAAAGAAAACGGCGCCGGACTCTCGTCGGCGCCGCTTATCTGGTCGCGGAAAGCGTCTGTGACGTCAGGCGAACCGCACTGCCAGCGCGCGGCGGCGCAGGGCTGCGCCGGCGAGGCCAAAGCCCGCGATCATCATCGCCCAGGTTGCCGGCTCCGGCACGGGGACGAGATTGAGATTGCCATTGAAGGTGCCGAGATGGATCTCGCCGCCGCTGCCATCTGTGTAGCTGCCGACGACCACCGAGCCTTCGATGGGAGTGTGGATCAGCAGGCTGGCATTGGGCGCCAGCACTGATCCGTGGAACATGTTGCCGGCAAAATTGAGCGTCTCGGCATCGACGAAGTTCCAGATCACCTGCTGGTTGTAGTCGCGGTTCGAACCGGCGGAATTGAAACCCAACGTCACATCCGTGCCGAACACATTGATGATGACCGGCGTCGTGTCCGCGAAATTATAGGTGAGGTTGGTGATCGAGGCGAAGTCCGCCGCATTGAACGAGAACAGCGCATAGCCCGCGCCATTGTCCACGGCGTTCAGCGTCATCGCCGTGCCGCTGAGGTCGAAGCCGCTCGGGTTGCTCAGCATGTTGAGCGAGGCAAGGGCAGAGGACAATGCCTGCACGTCCGCGGAAACCTTCTCGACGGTCGCCGTGATCGGCGCGGAGATCGATGCGGCATAGCCGGGATCGCCGGCGGAAAGGTTGAAGTTGCGCGTGCCGCCATTGAAATTTCCGGACGCCGTGCCGCCGACATTGAGCGTGCCGCCATTCTGGTTGATCGAGCCGCTCGAGAAGCTCCCGCCGATATTGTAGATGTCGCCCGTATCGATGTTCGGGTTGCTGCCGGTGAAATCGCCACCGACGTTCACCGTACGCGGGGTCGAATTCATCGTCAGCCAGCTGTTCGTCACATTGCCTGCGACAGACGCGCTGCCGCCCGTGGAAATGGTGCCGACGCCGCCGTTCGAGCCGTTGTGGACCTTGATATCCGCATTCACGACATTGCCGCCCACGGTCAGGACCGGGATGTCCGCGGAGGTGGCCTGACCCTGGCTGGAATTGCCAATGCCGACCTGGCTTGTGCCGGTCAGATTGCCGCCGACCAGCATCTTGCCTTCCACGTCATGCTTCAGGTTCACGTCGCCGAGCACGATGAGATTGTAATTCTTGAGCGCTTCCAGGCCGGCTGTTGCATCGCCGCTGGCGAGGGCGGGAGCACTGGCGAAAGTGGCGAGGCCGAGGACAACGGCAAATGTGGACCGCTTAAGCATGTAGAGGCGTCTCCGGAGAATTCTATATCGAAGGATTAAGGCGCCATATACCAAATCATCACTCGGTGAAGTGCTCATCCATCCCCCGAAAATGCCCGTCCGATTTTGGGACAGAAGGGGGGTCGGCAATTAACGCGCCTCGGCCTCAATCGCCGCGAGGTCTTCGATAGCCACCGTCTCGTCCGGGTGCAGGGTCGTCCAGCCGGCCTGCCGTCCCCGCGCCCAGGTCCGCTGGCGTTTCTGATAGGCAATCGTCTGCTTGAGGATCGCGGCGCGGGCTTCCTCCCGGCTGATCTCGCCGGAAAGCATGGCGGCCAGCTCGCGCACGCCGAGCGCGCGCAAAACGGGCCGGTCCTTCGGGATGGGGCGGCGGATCAGCGCTTCGACTTCTTCGATGGCACCGCCCGTGAGCATCTGGTCCAGCCGTTGCTCGGCGCGCGCGGCCAGCGCATCGCGCGGGAGCATCACGACGGCGCCATGAATGGGCATCCAGCCTGCGATCCCGCCTTCGCGACGCGCTTGCCACTGATGCAGCGGCGTTCCGGTTGAGCGGACGACTTCCAGCGCCCGCGCCACGCGCGACGTATCTCCGGCATTGAGTCGCGCTGCACCGTGCGGATCTTCACGCTCCAGAGCGGCATAGCTGTCCGCGACTGCCATGGCGCGCACCGATTCGCGAATGACGGGGTCGATCTCCGGCACCGGCGCGATGCCGTGCAGCAGCGTGTGCAGATAAAGCCCGGTCCCGCCGACGAGGATCGCAGGCACGCCTTGCCCATGTGCCGCGTCAATCTCGGCCTTCGCCTCCTGCGCCCAGCGCGCGGCGGAGCAATCCTCCATGCCGTCGATATGGCCGAACAGCCGATGCGGCGCTCGGGCCAGATCCTCCTGCGGCGGGCGTGCCGTCAGCACGCAGAGGTCAGCATAGACCTGGCTTGCATCGGCATTGATGATGATGCCGCCGGTGGCCTCTGCCAGCCGCATCGCGACTGCGCTCTTGCCGCTGGCGGTCGGCCCGGCAATAAGCGCGACCGGCGGCCGCTCCCGGCCGCGCGCTTCGGGCAGGGAATCAGGATCAGGCATGGCTGGCGGCAATTCGGACGGGCAGGACATGATTGCGACCTTAGTCGCGCATGACGGACTTGGGCAGGGGGACGTGAATGCCGCGCGCGATGCGCTGGCGCAAGCGGGCCTCGATGTCGGTGCGCCGGCCTGGGTTGAGGCAGGCGAGGCGGTCGATCTGCCGTTCGCTGGCGACCGTGCCGAGGCGCGCGCGGCGCTTGAGGCGCTGGCGCCCCCGGCGGACCTGTTCGTGCTCTCCCGCGCCAACCGCGATTGCCGGCTGTTCGTCGCCGACATGGATTCGACGATGATCACGGTCGAATGCATTGACGAGCTGGCCGACTATGCCGGCCTCAAGGACGAGATCGCCGCCGTCACCGAGCGGGCCATGCGCGGTGAACTCGACTTCGCGCAGGCGCTCACCGGCCGTGTCGCGCTGCTCAAGGGCCTCGACGCTGCGATGATCGACCGGTGCCGGGAGGAGCGGGTGCGGCTGATGCCGGGGGCGAAGGCGCTGGTGCAGACCCTCCGCGCGCGGGGCGCCCGGACGATCCTCGTTTCCGGCGGTTTCGTGCCCTTCGCGCAGCCGGTCGCGCAGGCCATCGGTTTCGATGTGGCCATCGCCAACACGCTGCATATCGAGCAGGGCAAGCTTGCCGGCACAGTGGGCGAACCGATTGTCGACGCGGCCCGCAAACGCTCGGAATTGCTCGGCACGGCGCAGGAGGGCGGCCTTGCCTCCACGCAATCCATCGCCATCGGTGACGGCGCGAATGATATCCCCATGATCGAGGCTGCCGGCTTCGGCGTGGCCTATCACGCCAAGCCCAAGACTCGCGCGGCGGCGGATGCGGCCATCGAGCGAGGCGATCTCAGCGTCCTGCTCCATGCGCTCGGCATTCCCCGCGCGCAGTGGGTGACCGGTTGAAGTCCCGCCGTCTGCGCGGCGCAATCTGGTAACTTTAACTGAATCTTAGGGCCAGCCGTGAGATTCCCTCGATCAACCGACGATCGACCGGGGGAATATCGTGCGAATATTGGCGCTAGCATCTCAAAAGGGCGGATCGGGTAAAACCACGCTTTCCGGCCATCTTGCCGTCCAGGCCCAGCGCGCCGGCGCCGGGCCGGTGGTGCTGATCGACATCGATCCGCAGGGCTCGCTGGCGGACTGGTGGAACGAGCGCAGCGATGAATATCCCGCATTCGCCCAGACGACCGTGGCGCGGCTCGCGAGCGATCTGGAGGTGCTGCGTCAGCAGGGCTTCAAGCTCGCGGTCATCGATACGCCGCCCGCCATCACCATGGCCATTCAAAGCGTCATCAGCGTTGCCGAACTGATCGTCGTGCCCACGCGGCCCAGCCCGCATGATCTGCGCGCCGTCGGAGCCACGGTCGATCTGTGCGAGCGCGCCGGCAAGCCGCTTATCTTCGTGGTGAACGCCGCGACACCTCGCGCACGCATCACGTCGGAAGCCGCCATCGCGCTTTCCCAGCACGGCACGGTGGCGCCGGTCACCGTCCATCATCGCACCGATTTCGCCTCATCGATGATCGATGGCCGCACCGTCATGGACTTCGATCCCAAGGGCCGCTCGGCCAAGGAAATCGAGCAGCTCTGGACCTATGTGGCCGACCGCCTCGAGCGCAATTTCCGCCGCACCGTCTTCTCGCCAAGCCAGGCCGCTGCCGTCATGTCGCGCCAGACGGGCTTTGGACGCCGGGTTGTTCAGGGATGAGTGGCGAGAATTCCATGGCCGAGCCGCGGCCTGCCGCGTCGTTGACCGCCAATCTGCTGGCCCGTCGTGGCGCTGCGCGCCCGGCCATGCGCCGTCCGTCACTTGCCGGTCTTCAGTCCGGGTCGACGTATAGCGATGATCTCGGCTGGAACGACATGGGCCATGAGCCGGCCGCCGAGGCGGATCAGCCCGAGGTCGATAAAAATGTCGCACCCGTCGGTGTCGAGGCGCCCGTGCCGATCAAGCCGTCCATGGTCGCGCGCGATAGCGATCCCGCGCCCGTATCGCCGGCAAAAGAGCAGATGCTCTCGCTCGCCGAGCAGATCAGCCTGCGGTCCGCACCGCGCAAAACAAGCAGCGCGCGCCCGGCCAGTCTCGCCGGGGAAGCCCGCAAGGCAGCCTTCACACTGCGTCTGGATACGGAGCGCCATCTGCGGCTCCGCCTGCTCAGTGCCGTTTCGAACCGCTCTGCCCAGCAACTGCTGGTCGAAGCGCTCGATGAGGTGATCGCGCGCAACGCCAAGGTCCAGGAACTCGCCGAGCAGGTTGAAACGCAACCCAAAGGTTGAGTGATATCGGGGGTATCGATGCCAAAGAAGATGTCCGCTCTGTTGATCACGGCCGCCTTGTCGGGCGTGACGCTGACCGGTTGCGCGAGCCTTGGTTCCCAGCAGCGCGCTGCCTCCTTCGCCGATCCGGCCTCGCATTTCGCGCCGCGCATCGAGAAGGCGCTGGATGACCGCAAATTCTCGCAGGCGCTGACGCTGGCTGAAGAGCTGGTGGCAGCGCAGCCGGACAATGCCGGGAACCGCGTGCTGCTGGGCCGGTCTTATCTCGCGAATGGCCGCTATCTTTCGGCCCGCACCGCCTTCATGGACGCGATGACGCTGGGCAACAGCGACGTGCGCACCATTGTCAGCCTCGCGCTGTGCGAAACGGCGCTTGGCAATGGCGTCGCGGCGCGCGCGCTGCTTTCCGATCATATCGAGCATCTGGCTGCCGGTGATTACGGTCTCGCCATGGCCATGGCCGGGGATGCGCAGGAAGGTGTGCGGGCGCTGCTGGAAGCCGTCCGCCAGCCGGGCGCAACGGCGCGCACGCGGCAGAATCTGGCTTATGCCCTCGCATTGGGTGGCGCCTGGGGACAGGCTCGGCTGATCGCCGGGCAGGATCTGAGCGCCAAGGATGCCGAGCGGCGCATCGGTCAGTGGTCGCAGGCGCTCGCACAGGCCGATCCCGGCCAGCGAGTCGCTGCGCTCACCGGCATCGCGCCGCGCGCGGATGATGCGGGCATGCCCTTCCATCTCGCGCTTCGCAACGATGAGGCGCCTGCGGTGGATGCTCTCGCGCTGGTGGCACAGGAGCAGCCGGCCGTTGCTGTTGTGGCCCCGATCGCCGCTGCCGATGAGGCTATGGCGCCGGCTGAAGCGCCGGTTGCGCTCGTTCGACCCGTTGCAGTTCAGCCGGTGGCAATTCCGCCCTCGATGCGCCCGATGCAGTCGTCTGAGCCACAGGATGCCAAGCCGGCCCCCCAGGCCTCTGTGGCCCCCTCCGCACAATTGATTTCCGCCGCACCGCTGCTGCTCAAGCCGCAGGTGGAGCTGAGCGCATCCTTGCCGGTCGCGCAGGATGTCGTCCGCGCTTCCTTCCAGCGTTCGTCGATGGCCGAGGCCCCGTCCGTAGCGCCTCGGCAAGGCAAGGTGCAGACTGCCGCCGCATCGATGCCGACTGGCCTGCTGGTCCCGGCATCGGACAGGCAGGCAAGCGATTGGGTCGTACAGCTTGGCGCGTTCAACAGCGCATCCGTGGCCCGCGAGAAATGGCAAGCGATGAGCCGGTCGGGTCCCCTGGCGCGCTATCGTGAAATTCTGAGCCAGACGACCGTCGATGGACGGGTCTTTCACCGTGTAGCGGTTCGCGGCTTTGCGAACCGCTCGGCAGCCAACGCTTTCTGCGGCGCGCTGAGCGCCAAGGGGCAGCCCTGTTTCGTGCGACTGGATGATAGCGGCACGACTCGCATGGCGCGGGCAAACACAGCGGCCAATCCGCAGCTCGCCTCCCGCTGACAGCGCGGGCGAGCGCGATCAGCGGATCACGCCGCCTTTCATGATCATGCGGGCGCGGCCCTGAACCGGCAGCTTGTCGAACGGCGTGTTGCCGGCGGCCGCCGCCATCTTGGCTGAATCCACGATCCAGGGCTTGTCGGGATCGATCAGGATCAGATCGGCAGGGGCGTCCACTGCCAGCCGTCCGGCATCAAGACCCAGGATCGCCGCGGGATTGGCCGCGAGCAGCGCCATCATGCGCGTCTCGCTGATCTTTCCTTCGCGCACGAGGTTGAGAGCAAGCGGCAGCAGCGTCTCGGCGCCGGCAATGCCGGGCGCGGCATCCGCGAAGGGCAGGCGCTTGTCCTCTGGTCCGCGCGGATCATGGCCCGAGCAGAGCACATCCACCGTGCCGTCCGCCACCGCCTCGATCGTCGCCAGCCGGTCCCGCTCGTCGCGCAGCGGCGGGGAGAGGCGAGCGAAAGTGCGGAAGTCGCTCACGGCCGCATCGTTGAGGAAGAGATAGGAAGGGCTGGTGCCGCACGTCACCTTCAGGCCCTCGGCCTTGGCGGTGCGAATCAGCGCGAAACCCGCTGCGGTGGTGACCAGGCGCACATGCAGCCGCGCACCGGCTTCACGCGCAAGCGCAATGTCGCGGGCAATGGCGATAGCTTCTGCGCAGGAGGGCGCACTCTGCAGACCAAGGCGCGATGCGGTCTCGCCATCGGTCGCAACGGCGTTGGCCGTCATGCCGCCATCCTCGCCATGCGTGATGACCACCCGATCCAGCGCCGAGGCATAGCGCAGCACCCGCAGCATCACGCCCGAATCGGCAATCCAGCTGCGCCCGGTTGCGATGGCGCGGGCCCCGGCGGCCTTCATCAGCGCCATTTCGGCCAGTTCGCGCCCCTCAAGGCCGCGCGTTGCCGCGCCGAGCGGATGGACCCAGAAGTCCGGCTTGCCCGCGCGCGCGGCGTGCTGGATCAGACCCGGCTCATCGAGCACGGGCGATTGATCCGGCATCAGTGCGGCGCGAGTGATCCCGGCAAAGTGGAAGGCCGGTTTGTCGGTGCGGAACACGCCGAGGTCGATGATTCCCGGCGCGACGATCATGCCGCGGGCGTCGATGACCTCCGCGCCGCTGGGAACGTCGACCGCGCCTATCGCGGCGATCCGTTCGCCCTCGACGAGCAGCGTACCCTCGGACAAGGCGCCGGCTGAAGGATCGCACAGGCGCGCGTTGATGATTGCGGTCAGGCCCATCCCGGCACTCCTCGCGCGCTGCGGGTGAGGACATCGAGGCAGGCCATGCGCACTGCCACGCCCATCTCGACCTGTTCGGTAATGGCCGAGCGCTGCGGATCGTCCGCGACACTGCTCACGATCTCCACGCCCCGGTTCATCGGGCCGGGATGCATGATGATCGCGTCCGGCTTGGCGCGCTTCAGCCGCTCAGGCGTCAGGCCGTAAAGGGCGTGGAACTCCCGCGCCGACGGGATGAAGGCCCCGTCCATCCGCTCATTCTGGATACGCAGCATCATCACCACGTCCGCCCCGTCGAGCGCCTCGTTGAAATCGTGGAAGGGCGTCACCCGATAGCGTTCCACCGCCGGCGGCATGAGCGTTGGCGGTGCGCAGACCCGCACCTGCGCGCCCAGCGCGGTGAGGCAGAGCATGTTGGAGCGCGCGACGCGGCTGTGCAGGATGTCGCCGCAAATAGTGACGATCAGCCCCTCGAAACTACCCTTGCGCCGCCGGATGGTGAGTGCATCGAGCAGTGCCTGCGTCGGGTGCTCGTGGCGTCCGTCGCCGGCATTGAGCACCGGGCAGTCCACCTTGTCGGCGATCAGTTGCACAGCGCCCGAGCTCATGTGGCGTATCACCATCACGTCCGCGCGCATGGAATTGAGCGTGACGGCGGTGTCGATCAGCGTCTCGCCCTTCTTCACGCTGGATTGAGCGGCGTGCATGTTCACCACGTCCGCCCCCAGCCGCTTGCCCGCGACCTCGAAGGAGAGGAGCGTGCGCGTGCTGTTCTCGAAGAAGGCGTTCATTTGCGTGAGGCCCGCGAGCCGGCCGTCATGCTTGCGGCTGCCGGAGCGATTGAGCGAGGCCCATTGCTCCGCTTCATCGAGCAGGAAACGGATCTCGTGCGGGGCCAGATTGGCAATTCCCACCAGATGCCGGTGCGGGAAATTGTCCCGGCCGATGAGGCCGGTGGCGGGTGAAGGCGCTGATGTCATTAAAGCGCCTCGTTAGTGGAGCGGAGGGGCGGACTCAAGCGCTGATCACTCAGGCGCTGATATCAAACAGGATGATCAGCGCGCATTGCGCCGCCGCGATCAGGAACAGCGCCATGGAGAAGCCGTCCTTGCGCGTCTTGTGGCGGAAGATGCGCATGCCGAGCCATGCGCCGATCGTCCCGCCGATGGCCGCCAGCGTCAGCAGGTCGCGCTCGCGGATGCGCGGGCCTCCGTGGATGGCGCGCTGCTTGTCATGCCGGAAGGCGGCGAGGGTGATGAGGTTGATCAGCACCAGCCAGCCCCAGACGATATGCGTTTCCGTCACGCGCCTAGCCCATGGTCAGGCCGTCGATGGCCCCTTGCAGGATCAGCGCCGCAGCATGGGCATCGATCTTCTCGGCGCGTTTGGCCCGGCTCATGTCCTGCGCGATCATGGCCCGCTCGGCGGCGACGGTGGACCAGCGCTCGTCCCAGAGCAGCACCGGCAGGCCCAGCACGGCGATGTTGCGGGCGAAAGCGCGCGCCGCCTGACTGCGCGGGCTCTCGCTGCCATCCATGTTGAGCGGCAGGCCGATGACGAGGCCTTTCACGGACTGTTGCGCGATGAACTGCGCAAGCACCTCCCGATCCTTGCTGAACTTGCCGCGCTTGTGCGTGTGCGCCGGGCTGGCGATGCTCCACCCGGCATCGCACAGGGCAAGGCCGATGGTCTGGGTGCCAAGGTCCATGCCGAGCAGGCGCCCCCCGCCGGGCAGCGCGTCCAGAAAAGCGGCCTTGTCGGTCGTGATCAGCGTCTCGCCGACCATCAGCGCCGCCATGCCGCGAGCCGCCCGAGCACATCGGCACGGATGTTCGCCCAGAACAGCGGATAATCATAGACGTGGTAATTGTTGCCGGGCAGCACGAAGGTGCCGAGCTTGGGCGCGCTGTCGAGCATCAGGAAGCCCCGCCCGGTGCAGCGCGCACCGATCTGGCCCGGCGTGAGCAGCACGGTCGAGGCCGCTTCGCCATCGCCCCGCAGCACGCCGAGATTGGCCTCGCCCGGCGCCTCGGGCGCTGCGCCGCCATTGAGCGGATTGGTGCACAGCATCGTTGATTCGGCACGCGACTGGCCATCGAAGCCGCGCTCGCGGTCGAACGTGGCCTCGACCGCCGAGGTGTCCGCCGGCTCGGCAAAACTCTGCCAGCTCAGCACGCAGCCGGTCGTCCCCGGCCCGATGCAGGCGGGCAGACCCAGCGCCGGCAGATCATGCTCGACCGAGACCGGCCAGCCGACGACATAGGCCGCCACCAGCCGCGCCTTGAGACCGGCATTCCCGGCCTCCTCGTGCAGCAGGCGCAGCAGATGGCGGCTGCCCTGGCTGTGCGCGGCCAGAATGATCGGCCCCTGCGGATTGGCGGCGAGGAATTGCGCGAAGGCGGCTTTCACGTCCGCATAGGCCCGCTCTAGCGCCAGCGCGGAGTCGGCCTTGTCGGTCAGAAAAGCGCCGAACACGGCCTGCCGGTAGCGCGGCACCCAGATGTCGCCTGCTGCCGCAAAGGCGCTCGCCTGAATCCGCACGAAGCGCCCCGCCTGCGCGCGGGCAATCCGGTCGTTGATCGGCGCGTTCCAGTGCAGCGTCTCGAACGAGCTCGTCGGGTGGACGAAGAAGATCGCGGCTTTCGGCCCCTCCGGCACTGCCGGCGCATTGAAGGCCGGCTGCCAGCGCGCGGGATCGTTCCGGCGCCCGTCCGGACGGCTGATCCACCCGTCCGCGCTCGCATAGAAACCCGCTGGCAGGGCAGGGGGCTCGCTGAAACTGACATGCGGCACCAGCGCGCGCTGCATCAGCTTCGGCCCGAAGAACGAAAAGGCGATCATCGCCGCAATCGCCAAAGCTGTGAAGAACGCGACAACATACAGGAACTTCCGGGCCAAAGGGGCACGACTCCATCTCTGTGGCAATCGGGATAACCCGCTGGCTCATGCCCGCTCGGGCGGGGCGAGGCAAGCGAAGGTCCGATTTGCCTCGCGGCCGGATCATGATAGGTCCGGCGCTGTTACGGATTTGGCGGGGGCTGGGAGCAGGCACATGGCGAGCAATGCATCGACCGCGCAGACGGTCTGGCCGCTGCGCACCTGGGTGCTGGCCGGACTCGGCGCCCTCATCGGGCTCGCCATCGATCAATTTTCCGATCCCTCCCCGATCACACAGGAATGGCTGCGGCGCCTGATCGCGGCGCTCCCGATGTTCCTTTCCACTGCCGGCCTCGCATTCGGCCTCAGCTGGCGCCGGCGGCGCCCGATCCCGGCGATTGTCGTGGCGCTGATCTGCGGCCTCATCGGTGGCGGCGTGTTCCTGTGGAATGGCGTGCCCGGCGATGGCCCCAGCGTCGATATCTGGCATCTCGTGTGTGGAACCATCGCGGCGGCCGCCGTGCTGGTGCTGTTCCAGTCCGCGCAGGACAGGAGCCTTGCGGGATCGGCGCCCGGCGCACCCTCCGGCATCTCCCCACGCGCGATGCGGGATTGGGCGCATGAGGCCGTTCACTATGAGGATATCCACGGCCATCTGTGGACCAACGCGCTGCTGATCGGCGCGAGCGGCATGTTCATGCTGCTCAGCTTCGGCATCGCGCACTTGTTGGCCGAAATGTTCATGCTGGTGAAGCTGACCTTCCTGCGCGATGCCTTGCGGGAATCCGCGGTCGTTGCCTTGCTCTGCGGCGCAGCGTTCGGCGCGGCGCTTGGCCTGCTGCGCGATCGCGGGGCGATCATCGCCGCGCTACAGCGGGTCGCCATGTTGGTGCTGCGCGTGCTGGCGCCGGTCGTCGCGCTCGCGCTTGCCGTGTTCCTCGCTGCGCTGCCGGTCACCGGCCTCGCGCCGCTCTGGGCAACGGGCGGAACGACGCCGATCATGCTGGCGGGCGCCGTGCTCGCGCTGTTCCTCGCCAATGCCGTGGTGGGCGACACGGCGGAGGACGAATCGCGCTCTGTGCTGCTCGGCGCCAGCGCGGCGGCGCTTGGGCTGTTCCTGCTGCCGATGGTCGGCATTGCGGTGTTCTCCTCAGGCCTGCGCATTCACCAGCATGGCCTCACGCCCGAGCGGCTCTGGGCGCTCGCCTTTCTGATCGTCGCCAGCATCACGGCCATTGCCTATGCCGTCGCGATCCTTGGCCCGCGAGGCTGGTTCGTGCGCCTGCGCCGTACCAATCGCGCGCTCGTGTTTCTCATCGCCGGCATCGCGCTGCTGCTGTCCACGCCGATCTTCGGTTTCGAGCGGATCGCGACGGCCAATCAGCTCCAGAGGCTCGCCGGCGGGCAGGTCTCGCCGGAGAAGTTCGACTACAAGGCGCTCTGGTTTGATTTTGGCCCTCCGGGCCGCGCTGCGATCCGGCGGCTTGCCGCCAGCTCGTCCGATGCCACGATCCGCCGCCTGGCCAGCGAGACAAGCAAGCTCACCGATCGCTGGTCCGAACCGCCGGCAGTGATTGCGGCTCGCGCCGGTGAGTCGCTGGATGCGCGCCTGACGATCCTGCCGGCGCCGGTCCTGCTGCCGACCTCGCTGCGTCAGCGCATCGTGCGTTATGATGCCTGCGGAGACAGCGCCCAATGCCTGCTGCGCTACGTGCCGGGCGAGGATTTCGCCATCGTGATCGCCATGCCTGCCGCCGATTGCCGGGAATGCGCGCCCTCCGTTCGGCTCATCCGGCAGGAGAAGGGCGTGTGGACCGATCGCAGCGACTATCTGGGCGAGGGGGATGTCGCGCGCCGGCTGGTCGAGCAGGTCCGCGCGGGCGTTGTCGATGTGCGTCCGGTCATGCGCCGCCAGCTCTATATCGGCGGGGAAGCGGTGGGCGAGAGCCTGCCGCCGGCCAGCGAAGCGCAGGAAACGCCTGTTGCGCCTTGATGACCGCCGGAGGCAATGCTAGCGCGCGCTCCCATGAGCGTAGACCTGACAACCGTGAAAAAGATCGCCAGCCTGGCGCGCCTCGCCGTCAGCGAGGATGAGGCGCAGGCACTGGTGCCGGAACTCAATGGCATTCTCCACTGGGTGGAGCAGCTGGGCGAGGTGGACGTGACCGGCGTCGAACCGATGACCGCCGTCATCCCCAACACGCTGCGCCTGCGCGACGATGTCGTGACGGACGGCAATGTTCGCGACAAGGTGCTCGCCAATGCCCCCCAGGCCGAGCATGGGTTCTTTGCGGTTCCGAAGGTGATCGAATGATGACCGATCTTACCAATCTCACCGTCGCGCAGATCCGCGATGGCTTCCGCGCCGGCGATTTCTCCGCGCGTGAAGTGGCCGAGGCGTTCAACGCCAATGTCGCCGCCGCCAAGGCACTCAACGCCTTCATCGTCGAGACGCCCGAACATGCCCTCGCCGCTGCCGATCAGGCGGACAAGGACCGCGCCGCCGGTGCGCTCAAGCCGCTTTCAGGCGTGCCCATCGGCATGAAGGACCTGTTCTGCACCGACGGTGTCCAGACCACCGCTGCCAGCCACATGCTGGAAGGCTTCACGCCGACCTATGAGTCCACCGTCTCCCAGAAGCTGTGGGATGCCGGCGCGGGCATGCTCGGCAAGCTCAATCTCGATCAGTTCGCCATGGGCTCGTCCAATGAGACAAGCTATTTCGGCAATGTGGTCTCGCCCTGGCGGCGCAACGACGGCAGCAATGCCGCGCTCGCGCCGGGCGGCTCCTCGGGCGGTAGTTCGGCGGCCATCGCTGCACGCCTCTGCCCGGCTGCGACTGGCACGGATACCGGCGGCTCGATCCGCCAGCCGGCGGCCTTCACCGGCATTTCCGGCATCAAGCCGACCTATGGCCGCTGCTCGCGCTGGGGCATCATCGCTTTCGCCAGCTCGCTCGATCAGGCCGGGCCGATGGCGCAGGACGTACGCGACTGCGCGATCCTTCTCGAAAACATGGCCGGCTACGATCCAAAGGATTCCACCTCGCTCGCGCGGCCGGTCCCGGCATGGGAAGCTGGCCTCTCCAGCGATCTCAAGGGCAAGAAGATCGGTGTTCCCAAGGAGTACCGCGTCGAGGGGCTCGATGCCGATGTCGCCCGCGTGTGGGATGATGGCATTGCCTGGCTGAAGGACGCCGGCGCAGAGATCGTCGAAGTCTCGCTGCCGCACAGCAAATATGCCCTCCCGGCCTATTACATCATCGCACCGGCGGAGGCCTCCTCCAACCTCGCGCGCTATGATGGCGTGCGCTACGGCCTGCGCGATCTGCCCGACGGCGCAAACCTGCAGGACATGTATGCCGCGACCCGCGCCGCCGGCTTCGGGCCGGAGGTCAAGCGCCGCATCATCATCGGCACCTATGTGCTCTCGGCCGGCTTTTACGATGCCTATTATACGCAGGCCCAGAAGGTCCGCACGCTGATCGCGCAGGATTTCGCCAAGGCATTCGAGGCGTGCGACGTCATCCTCGCCCCGACCGCGCCCAGCGCCGCCTTCGCGCTCGGCGAGAATGTTGACGATCCGCTGAAGATGTATCTGAATGACGTGTTCGCGGTCCCGGCCTCGCTGGCGGGCCTCCCGGCGATGTCGGTCCCCGGCGGCCTCAGCAAGGACGGCCTGCCGCTCGGCCTGCAGATCATCGGCCCGGCCTTCGACGAGCAATCCGTGCTGAACACTGGCCTCGCCCTCGAGGAGCGCGCTGGCTTCACGGCGCGGCCGGACAAGTGGTGGTAGATTTTTAATCCGTTCGCCCTGAGCTTGTCGAAGGGCCGTACTTAATCTCCAGAAAAGGGCAGGGCTTCGACAGACTCAGCCCGAACGGAATTAGGACTATGAGCAGCTATCGCGTCTATGGCGTAACTGGGGACTCTAAGGTCGTGACTGGCCTTGAGATCGCTGCGCAGGGCATCGGCCACGCTAGGCTGTTCTCCATCGCGTCCCCGTGGTGGTGATGTGACGCAGGGAGCGACAGAAAAGCAGGCGGAGGGAATTTCGGCTGAAATTCCTGACTGGAGCCGCGAGAAAAAGCGCTTTCTGGAATGGGCACCGTCGCGTGCGCTGCTCGCCTCGATCCGCTCTTACCAGTACTGGCAGTCGCGAACGGGTTTGGCTGCTTCGATCGGGCGGAAACTGGCGACGTTCCGGCACCGCTTCTGGAGCGTCGTCACGGGCGCCGATATCCCGGTGGTGACCCAGATCGGCGGCGGGCTGTTGATGCCGCACCCAAATGGCATCGTGGTCCACTGTAACGCGAAGATTGGCCCCAATTGCCTCCTGATGCAGCGCGTGACGATTGGAACGCGCGGGGGCGGCGTCCCCAATATTGGCGGGCATGTCGACATCGGCGCAGGCGCGACCGTTCTGGGACCGTTGACCGTCGGCAACCACGCGAAGATTGGGGCTAACGCGCTGGTCATTCGGGATGTACCAGATGGAGCCATAGCGATGGCTCCTCTTGCAGAAATCAAGCTTCCTATTCAGGCGATGAAGAATGACTGAAACAACCTATCGCATTCGTGGCGCAACTGGAGACTGGGAGGTCGTGATCGGCCTTGAGGTCCATGCGCAGGTCGTCAGCAAGGCCAAGCTGTTCTCCGGCGCGGCGACGGCCTTCGGGGCCGAGCCGAACACGCAGGTCAGCCTCGTCGATGCCGCCATGCCGGGCATGCTGCCCGTGCCGAACCGCGAATGCATCCGTCAGGCGGTACGCACTGGTCTCGCCATCAATGCGCAGATCAACAAGTGGAGCCGGTTCGATCGCAAGAATTATTTCTATGCGGACTTGCCGCAGGGATATCAGATTTCCCAGCTTTATCATCCGCTTGTGGGTGAAGGTTCACTACTGATCGAAGCCGATGAGAAGGCTGGTATTCCGGCCGACAAGGAAATCGGCATCGAGCGCATCCATGTCGAGCAGGATGCCGGCAAGCTGATGCACGATCAGCACCCCACGCGCTCTTACGTCGATCTCAATCGCTCCGGCGTGGCGCTGATGGAAATCGTCTCGCGGCCGGATATGCGCTCGCCGGCCGAGGCCGGGGCCTATCTGCGCAAGCTGCGGGCGATCCTGCGCTATGTCGGCTCGTGCGACGGCAATATGGAGGAAGGCTCCATGCGCGCGGACGTCAACGTCTCCGTGCGCAAACCCGGCGATGAATTCGGCACACGCACCGAGACGAAGAACGTCAACAGCGTCCGTTTCGTCATGCAGGCCATTGAATATGAGGCGCAGCGCCAAGTCGACGTGATCGAGGGTGGCGGGCGGATCGTGCAGGAAACGCGGCTGTTCAATCCGGACACCGGCACCACGCGCTCGATGCGATCCAAGGAAGACGCGCACGATTACCGCTACTTCCCGGACCCCGACCTGCTGCCGCTGGAGCTTGAGGATAGCTTCATCGAAGATTGCCTTCACTCGCTGCCCGAGCTGCCGGACGCCAAGCGCAAGCGCTATGTCGAGGTGCTGGGCCTCTCGGACTATAACGCGCGCGTGCTGACCGCTGAGGCCGAGACCGCGCGCTGGTTCGAGGCGCTACTCGCCGAGGGCGCGCGCATCCAGAAGAAGAGCGAAGGGGAGGTGGCCAAGGCCAGTGCCAACTGGCTGCTCTCCGAGCTTTATGGCGCGCTCAATCGCATCGGCAAAACGCTGGAGGACAGCCCGGTCAGCCCCGAGCGCGGCGCCGAACTGCTCGCGCTCGTCGCCGACGGCACGATTTCGGGCAGCATCGCCAAGCAGGTCTTCGAGATCATGCTAGAAAGCGAGGATTCGCCCGCGAAGATCGTCGAGGACAAGGGCCTCAAGCAGACCACCGACACAGGCGCGATCGAGGCTGTCGTCGCGAAGATCCTTGCCGACAATGCCGACAAGGTCGAGCAGTACAAGGGCGGCAAGGAGGCTTTGTTCGGCTTCTTTGTCGGTCAGACGATGAAGGCGATGCAGGGCAAGGCCAACCCCGGAATCGTCAACGAGCTGCTCAAGAAGGCGCTGGGCTGAACGGGATCGTGGCACTGTCCTACTGCGCAGGACAGTGCCACGATCCGGACGGCTCTTTCCAATCGTAACAGCAGCAGGCCCGGCGGAGGCGCCTGCGAGATATCTTACCATGCGCGATATGTGTGAGGTTAGAGAAGTTCCAGTTTTGGCACATCTCTAGTCCGGTGGCGGGGCGATGCTCGGCATCTCGTCGGGACCGCGACCGGGCTCGTCGATATTGGGCGTGTCGGGTGTGATTTCCGGCGGTTCGCGGAATGGCGTCTCCTGCGGCTTCTCTGTCGGCGGCAGTTCCTGGGGCGATTGGGGATTGATCGTATCGGGGGGAGGGATCTCGGGCTGAGCAGCCATAATCAGGGTCCTTTCGTTCCCCTTTCGAACGGGTGGATCATCCGTTCGTTCCGGATGCGCAAGCCGGGGGTGCGCACAGCCTTGCCCTTTCCCGGGCTTTGCACTATGGCCCGCCGACCGGCGACCGATGCGGGCGTGGCGAAACTGGTAGACGCGCCAGATTTAGGTTCTGGTATCGCAAGATGTGGGGGTTCGAGTCCCTTCGCCCGCACCAGTTGCGCGCTCTCGCCCCGGTCGTTCCAAAGAGATTCATCCTAGCCTGGAAAGCGTCGAGTTAGAGATATGCAGATTGTCGAGACATTGAATGAGGGCCTCAAGCGCGCCTATACGCTGACCGTCACGGCCAAGGACATCGACGCCCGCGTCGATCAGGAAGTGCAGTCCATTGCGCCTCAGGTGCGCATGCCCGGCTTCCGCCCCGGCAAGGTGCCGGCCAATCTGGTGCGCAAGATGCACGGCGCTGCCCTGCAGCGCGAGGCGCTGGACAAGTCGATCCGCGAAGGCGTCGAGAAGGTCATTGCCGAGAACAAGCTGCGTCCGGCCATGCAGCCGAGCGTCGAGCTGGCTTCCGATTATGAGGAAGGCAAGGACGCCGAGGTGAAGGTTGCGCTGGAAATCCTGCCCAACGTTCCGACCCCGCAGATCGAAGGCATCAAGCTGGAGCGTCTCGTCGTTGAAGTGACGGACGAGCAGGTCGACGAAGCCGTCGGTCGTCTTGCCGCGCAGAGCCAGCAATATGAGGACGCGCCCAAGACCGCCAAGGCGAAGTCGGGCGATCAGGTCGTCATGGATTTCGTCGGCAAGGTCGATGGTGTGGCGTTTGAGGGCGGCACGGGTTCGGACATGGCAATTGCCATTGGTTCGGGTAATCTGATCCCCGGCTTCGAGGATCAGCTCATCGGCGTGAAGACCGGCGATGAGAAGACCATCAACGTCACGTTCCCGGCGGAATATGGCTCCAAGGAGCTGGCTGGCAAGGATGCGACCTTCGATCTGGTGATCAAGGCCGTCAAGAATCCCGTCGACAAGCCCGCTGACGACGAGTTCGCCAAGCAGCTCGGCCTTGAGAGCCTGGAGAAGCTGCGCGAGCTGTTCAAGGCGCAGATCGAGCAGGAGCATGGTGGCCTCACGCGCACTTACATGAAGCGTCAGCTTCTCGATCAGCTTGCTGCCGGTCACGATTTCGAGGTGCCCCCGGGCATGGTCGAGGCCGAGTTCAACCAGATCTGGCAGCAGCTTGAGCATGAAGCGGGCCATGAGGAAGATCCCGAGGCCGCGCTGAAGGAAATGGAAGCCGACCGCGAGGATTATCAGAAGATCGCCGAGCGTCGCGTCCGCCTGGGCCTGCTTCTCTCCGAGATCGGTCAGGCCAATGGCGTGGAGATCACCCAGGCTGAGATGAACCGTCTCATCGCCCAGGCCGCGCAGCAATATGCTCCGCAGGATCGCGAGCGTTTTGTCGAATATGTCCGCAACGAGCCCATGGCCGCCGCCCAGCTGCGCGCCCCGCTCTATGAGGACAAGGTTGTCGATTATCTCTTCGAGAAGGCGGAAATAAGCGAGCGGACCGTCGCCCGCGCCGAACTTGAAGCAGCGATCGAGAGCGAAGAGGGCGGTCACGTCCACGGGCCGGACTGCGGTCACGATCATGGCCACGACGCCAAGCCGCCCAAGAAGGCAGCCGCCAAGAAGCCGGCCGCCAAGAAGGCCGGAGCCGAAGCAGACGCTCCGGCCGAGGAAGCCAAGGCTCCGGCCAAGAAGGCGCCTGCCAAGAAGGCTGCTGCCGAACCCAAGGCTGCTGAGGCTGAGGCCGAGGCCGAGGCCGAGGCGAAGCCGGCCAAGAAGCCTGCCGCGAAGAAGACCAAGGCTGCCGCTTCGGAGGCTTGAGCCCGATACCCGTTTTTAAGACGAGCCGGGCGGGAAGCCGTCCGGCTCGTTTTCTATTTGGCGCCCGTCGCACAAGGGCATTGCAACGGCGCCGTGTGTTGCCATAAGCCCGCAGTCCGATGGATCCAGACCAGTCTTGCTCGATGACGGACGTGCGCATTGCCGTCCTGCTGCCATGCTATAACGAGGCGGTCGCCATCGGGCACACCGTCGCGTCCTTCGCGCAGGCACTGCCTGAGGCAGACATCTACGTCTTCGACAATAACAGTTCCGACGATAGCATCGCGGTTGCGCGGGCGGCTGGCGCAATCGTCCACAGCGTGCGTCAGCAGGGCAAGGGGCATGTCGTGCGCCGGATGTTCGCTGACGTCGACGCCGACATCTATGTGCTGGCCGACGGCGATGCCACATATGATGCCAGCGCTGCGCCACGGCTCGTTCAGGCAATGCTCGACGGCCTGCTCGACATGGTCGTAGGTGCGCGGAAGTCGGAAGTGGAAGCGGCTTATCGGCCTGGCCACCGATTGGGCAACCGGCTCCTAACCGGGTTGCTGCGCCAGCTCTTCGGCCGCAGCTTCACTGACATTCTTTCGGGCTACCGCGTATTCTCCCGCCGGTTCGTCAAGAGCTTCCCGATCCTTTCCGAAGGGTTTGAAATCGAGACCGAGATGTCGGTTCACGCTTTGGAGCTGCGCATGCCGGTCGGAGAAGTCATGACCGCTTATGCTGCGCGCGCGGAAGGCTCCCTGTCCAAGCTCAACACCTTCCGCGATGGCTGGCGCATCTTGCGGACGATGATCCAGCTCTACCGTGTCGAGCGGCCCTTGTGGTTCTTCGGCTTCGTGGCAGCGTTCATCGTGTTGTCCGGGGCGATTCTCGGCATACCGGTCGTGTTGACCTATCTGGAGACGGGACTGGTGCCCCGCTTCCCGACACTGATCATGATTGTCGGCATGGGCATCCTCGCCGCATTGTGTCTGCTGACCGGGCTCATCCTGGACACCGTGACGCGGGGTCGGCAGGAAATGAAGCGCCTGGCGTACCTGTCTCATCCCGCGCCGGGACATCATCGTGAAAAAGTGGTTAAGCGCGTTGAGAGAAATGTCGTGACTTCCTAAGTGGTTGCGCCTGCGACGGGGGGAGCTGTCATGTTGGAAAGTCATAGTGCTGGGCGTCATCGTTATGTGGCGCTCGACAGTTTGCGAGGCCTGTGCGCGTGCATGGTGGTCCTTCTCCACGTCAGCACGCAGGGCAATATCTCGACGTCACTGCTGGTGAAACATGCCGCGTTGTTCGTTGATTTCTTCTTTGTCCTGTCGGGCTTCGTCATCGGCGCCAGCTACGGCGTACGGTTGATGGGGGGCTTCTCGATCCCGCGTTTCATGGGACGACGGCTGGCACGAATTTACCCGTTGCACCTGGCGCTGCTCCTCATCTTTGTCGCATTTGAAACCGGCCTCACGGTGTTCGGTGCGGGCGCAGGGCATCGCGCGCCTTTCGAGGGCAATTATTCGCTCGACTACCTTCTGCATTCCTTGCTGCTCGTCCAGGTTTTTCTGGGCGCAAACCCGCTTGCCTGGAATCTGCCGAGCTGGTCGATCGCCGCAGAAGTGTGGATCTATCTGCTTTTTGCTCTTCTGCTGCGGTTTGCGGGTAGGCGGATCGCTGCGATCTGCCTGCTCGTTGCCGTAAGCGCGCCGCTGTGGCTGATCAGTCAGCCTGGTTTTGCGCCGGTCATGTTCGAAAATGCGTTGATACGCTGTGCGATGGGGTTTGCGCTTGGAATGCTCGGCTGGCGATGCGCTGACTGGGTTCTGGCGATGCCTCTGCCGCGCTGGATGGATCATGGTCTGGAGATCGCGGTCGTTGCGGCCGTCGTCGCTTTCATCTGGATATTGGGGGGAGAGAAGATGTCAGTTCTGGCACCGTTTCTTTTCCTGCTGGCGGTGCTGGTTTTCGCGCGGGAGAAGGGGCTGCTGAGCGTCGCGCTTAAGGCCGGGCCGCTGCTGATGCTGGGGGCGCTATCCTATTCAATCTACCTCATCCACATGTTCCTCTACTATCGCCTTCTCAACCTCCTGTCGGTCATCGGTCCCTATGTCGGGCGAGAGCTCGTCGTTGGCGGTGGTCACGGCAAGATCATCGGCGGCGGTCCTCTGATTGGCGACTGCATCAGCATTCTCTTTCTGGCGCTGGTGATTTGTTGCGCCTATGTGAGTTGGCGATTGATCGAGCTGCCGGGCCAGAAGCTTGCCCGCGAGCTTGGCTCCGGTCGGTTTGCAGCCACCGTTGCACGCATCTTGAAGTCAGCGTTCAAACGTCCGATGTAATGGCCGCAGACGGCCACTAAGAAAGAGAATCATGACCGATAATTTTGATCCGCTCGGCGCTCTTGTTCCTATCGTTATCGAACAGTCGAACCGGGGCGAGCGCAGCTTTGACATTTTTTCGCGCCTCCTGCGGGAGCGGATCATTTTCGTGACCGGCCAGGTCGAGGACCACATGGCCTCGCTCATCGTTGCCCAGCTTCTGTTCCTCGAATCGGAAAACCCGAAGAAGGACATCTGGATGTACATCAACTCGCCCGGCGGCGTGGTGACGAGCGGCATGGCGATCCACGACACGATGCAATATATCCGGCCCAAGGTCGGCACAGTGTGCATCGGTCAGGCCGCGTCGATGGGCAGCTTCCTGCTCGCAGCGGGCGAGCCGGGCATGCGTTTCGCGCTCAGCAATTCCCGCATCATGATTCACCAGCCGTCCGGCGGCGCGCAGGGCATGGCCTCGGACATCGAAATCCAGGCCAAGGAAATCCTGCGCATCCGTCGGCGTCTGAATGATCTGTATGTGAAGTACACCGGGCAGCCGCTCGAGAAGATCGAGACCGCGATGGATCGCGACACATTCCTTGAGGCGGATGAAGCCTTGGCCTTCGGTCTTGTCGACAAGGTTTATGACAAGCGGCCCGGCGCGGGTGAGGAAGCCCCGGTCTAAAGAGATCGCCGCCGGCTCGGGTTTGGGCCGGCTGGATACACGACGAAGCGGCATGGCTGTGTCGCTTCGTTCGAGTTCGGCTATCGCATCTATCATACGGTTTGCGGCGCAGGCGATCCGCTTTCCTGGCTGACCGCTCCGTCGCACCTGTCCAAACGGACCATTGCAATATTGCGTCGCTTTACCCATCTTTGCCGGAGTAAAGGCTTTTGCCCGGCAACTTCAGGTTTACGCTATTTGGCGACATTTTCGGCACTTGTGGTGTGGCAAGAAGGCGGTCTAGGATGTCCGTCAGAAAGAGCATCCGGGCAATTGGTGCGTCAGTGCGCCAGACCAAGGAAGATATTGAATGACCAAGCTCACAGGATCGGATTCGAAGAGCACCCTCTACTGCTCCTTCTGCGGGAAGTCGCAGCATGAGGTTCGCAAGCTCATCGCCGGCCCAACCGTGTTCATCTGCGATGAATGCGTGGAATTGTGCAACGACATCATCCGCGAGGAGACCAAGGGTGCGCTCGTCGGTCGCAAGGAAGGTGGCGTGCCCACGCCGCAGCAGATTTGCGATGTTCTCAGCGATTATGTGATCGGCCAGCAGCGCGCCAAGCGCGTGCTCTCGGTCGCCGTGCACAATCACTACAAGCGGCTGGAGCATGGCGGCAAGGCTGGCGATGTCGAGCTGGCCAAATCCAACATCCTGCTGATCGGCCCGACCGGTTGCGGCAAGACCTTGCTCGCCCAGACGCTGGCCAAGACCTTTGACGTGCCGTTCACCATGGCGGACGCGACGACGCTGACCGAGGCCGGCTATGTCGGCGAGGACGTCGAGAACATCATCCTGAAGCTGCTGCAGGCCTCTGACTATAATGTCGAGAAGGCGCAGCGCGGCATCGTCTACATCGACGAGATCGACAAGATCAGCCGCAAGGCCGAGAACCCGTCCATTACCCGCGACGTGTCGGGCGAGGGTGTGCAGCAGGCGCTGCTCAAGCTGATGGAAGGCACGACCGCTTCGGTACCGCCGCAGGGCGGTCGCAAGCATCCACAGCAGGAATTCCTGCAGGTCGACACGACGAACATTCTGTTCATCGCCGGCGGCGCCTTTGCGGGGCTGGAGAAGATCATCGGCGACCGGCTTGAGGGCAAGTCGATCGGCTTCGGTGCGCATGTCGCAGCGCCGGACGAACGGCGCACCGGCCAGTTGCTCAAGCAGACCGAGCCGGAAGATTTGCTCAAGTTCGGCCTCATTCCGGAATTCGTGGGCCGTCTGCCGGTCATTGCGACGCTGGAAGACCTGGATATCGCCGCGCTGGTTCAGATTCTCACCGAGCCCAAGAACGCGCTGGTGAAGCAGTATCGCAAGCTGTTCGAGCTGGAAGACGTCGAGCTGACCTTCACCGAAGAAGCGCTGACGGCGATTGCGCAGCGCGCCATCGAGCGCAAAACGGGTGCGCGCGGTCTGCGGTCGATCATCGAGGCAATCCTTCTCGACACGATGTTCGATCTGCCGGCAATGGAAGGCGTGACCGAGGTCGTGGTGGACAAGGATGTCGTGGAGGGCCGCAAGGACCCGGTGCGCGTCTTCGCGGCAGAAAAACGCAAGGCTGGCGACGCGGCCTGACGGTTTGACGCTTTAGGACGCAATGAAAAGCGCCGCCGCCGGTTCCCTCGGGCACTGGCGGCGGCGCTTTCGATTCTTTAATCGATCGTCTGCTTCACCGCATAATAAGTGAAGATGGAGTGGTCCGGGTTCGAGCGCCGGCTTCCTGTACCGATGATCAGGGTCTTGCCCATCCAGTCGTGCGGCCCTTCCGGAACCACGAAGGTTGGCGAGAAGCAGAAGTAAGCCGGCTGCGGCGTGCCCTCGTCGATCCGGCCTTCGCCGGGTTTGGCGGGGATCAGATAGCCGTTGTTGTTGATGTAGATCTTCGTCCCGTCATCAGCCTCAAGCATATAGTGCGAGTTGATGACGATCGTGCCGTCCCCTCGCACGGTCGCGTAATCAGCGCCGCTGTCGGGGATGATGACACCCGAGAGGCGCGGGCCGTAGATTGTGCCGCTCGCGCAAGGGGTGTAGCCCTGATGCCCGCCGCCGGGAAGCGGGCCAACGATGCAGCGTTCAGGTCGGAAATCCACGCGCATTTCGAACACATATTCGAGATGAGCGGGAACTTGGGGATCGTTCATGGCCTGGTCCTGGTCACAGAGAGGAAAGCCGCTGCTGGCCTGCATATCATGAGAGCAGCAGCGGCAGGCAAATGATGCTGAACGGCGGCAGCCGTCAGAGCAGCATGAAATAATGGATACGGTTGGCCTTGGGAATTTTCTCGGCGACACCCACGAAGATATGCTTGCCGAGCCAGTCATGCGGGCCTTCAGGAACGTCGAACTTGGGGCTCACACGCATGTAGTATTCGTCCGGCCCCACATCTTCGTTGCGGGCCATGCGGTCCATCGCATCACCTTCCGCCCAGCGATAGCCGCGGCTTTGCAGGTAGATGGGCGTGCCGTCGTCGGCTTCGAGCATATAGCGTGCGTCGAAATCGATCACGCCGTTGGGGCGCATCAGCGGATAGTCGCCGCCGCTCATCGGGATCACGCGACCGCGAATGCGCGGGCCCTCGAACGTACCCTGGGCAGCCCAGACGGCGGCGCGCGTTGCGCCCATGCTTGTCGGCTTGATCCAGACGGCCGGCGTCAGGTCGATCGATACGGTGAAGGCATATTCGAACTTTGGGGCAAAGGGGTGAGGGGGCGATTCCGGCGGTACCATGAGTGAACGTCTCCTTGAGATATATTGGGGATTCAGGCGGCAGGGATGACGGGCAGGGTTTTGTACCGTGCCCCAAGAATCTGCGCGAACTTGCCTTCGCGCAGATAATAGAAGCCGAGACTTTCGATGTTGAGCGACTGGCCCTTCATCAGCGGGCCGGCGATGAAATCGGGCCAGTCCTCAAGACCAAAAAACTCCGTGCGGACGTGGCAAGCGAGCGTGTTGGGGCCTGCAGCGACAGCAAGAATATCGAGTGTCTCGCGTACTTTCGATTTTACGTCACGATAGAAATCCAGAATTGCGGATCGGCCGATAATCTGACGTTTCTCACCAAGACTGAACACGACGTCGTCGCAGTAATAACGTCCAAACCCATCGAAATCATTGGCATTAAAGCAGGCGATGTAGTCCGCGTAATCTGCCTCTGTCATCCTCCGACCCCGCTCTTTCACTGTTGTTGATTCTTCAACAGCTAAGCGCCTCCTGCTCCTCGTTCAACTGAAAAACGTTGGTCTGCTCAACCGATATGCTTGCCAAGCCGCGAATTCTGGCCGAAGGTTTCAGATCATGGCACCAAAAAGCACGGGAAGCGCCTATTCGTGACCAAAGCCGCGGGTCAAATTGCCGTCGCGTCGGGGGACGAGGATAAGATTGCACATCCGCCCAGGGTGTCATTGGACGAGGTTATGCGCGTCTTCCTCCAGAAGCCCGGATTTCTCCTCAATCGTATCGATCAGATCGCGAATGCGCTCTATGGCTCCGCCTCTCAAGGTGGCGAGACACTCGCGCAGGCGGAGATGATGCTTGCGATTGCTGATCGCACTGGCAGTGACCAAGTGGGTCTCGCTCGCGCTTGCGGCAGCGATACGTCGACAACAGCAATCATATTGCAGAATCTGGAAATGACCGGTCTTATCGTCCGTCAGCAGGATGAACGAGACCGTCGTCGCAGTCTGCCAGTCCTCACCGAGGCAGGAGAGCAACGCCTCGGGTCCATCAGATCATCCTTCGAAAGCCTACAGGAGCGGTTGCTGGAACCCTTGTCGGTTCCAGCGCGCGATGCAGTGATGGCGCAGCTGGTCCGACTGGTTGAGATCAACAATGATGGCGCACCGCGATGGGACCGGGAAGATTCCCATCTGGCTGGAATGCCGAGCATGCTGTTTCGGCGGGCGTTGCAGATTTCACACGCGCGGTTCAACGCACAAGTTGCGCCGATGACAGTCACGCTCCGGCAGTTTTCTGCGATGATCATCCTGGACCTGCACCCTGGCCTGAGTCAGGTCGAATTCGCGCGGGTCTATGGGTTGGACCCGTCCACTTGCGCAATCGTCCTGAAGAAGCTGGCTCAGCGTGGGTTGCTCCGGGCCGTGCCGTCAGCGCAGGACCGGCGCAAGACGCTATATTACACCACCGATGAGGGCCGCCGCCAGATCACGATCCTGCAGTCCTTTGCCGATCAAGCCGACGCGTTGGTTCTTTCCGATCTTTCAGCCAGTTCGTTCAAAGCGCTTCTGCCGCCGCTTCAGGCCATCGTGCGCGCCCATTCTCCCATTCTGCGCTATCCCGGCTTCTTCCCGTGGGATGAGGAAAAGACCCTCAACACTGTTGATTGATCCACAAACATCGATATACAACGACGTCTGACTAATTGGGGCGAGTCTTTCGCTCCTGGAGAGGACGAAGATGGCGGATACCGAAAGGCGTAGCCTGCCCGTGCGCAATCCGCGCACCGGTGCAGTGGATTTCATGCTTCCTGTGGCAACGGCGGAAGACGTGGCGTCGAAGACCGCTCGCTTGCGCGAGAACCAGAAGGCATGGGGCGCGAGGCCGCTGGCTGAACGGATCGGCGTCATGCAGCGCTGGTTGGGCGAAGTCGCCAAGCGCGCCAATGCCATTGCCGAGGCGGACGCAATCGACACTGGTGGCTGCCACACCTCCTATCTCCAGGGCTTCATCACCATGGGGAATATCGGCGGCTGGATCGAGGACGCGCAGGCGGCGCTGGATGCGGCGAGCTATACCGGTCCTTCCAAGGCCATGCCGCAGGTGGAAGTGCGCACGCAGTTCGTGCCCTATCCGCTGGTCGGCGTCATCGGTCCCTGGAATGCGCCGATGATGCTGGTGCTGCTCGATGCCATTCCCGCGCTCTTCGCCGGCTGCTCGGTGCTCATCAAGCCCTCGGAAGTGACGCCGCGCTGGGTTGAGCCGCTGTTCGAGGCTGTGGCGCAGGTGCCGGAACTCGCCGGCGTGTTCGACTATGTGCAGGGCGATGGCGAGACTGGCCGGGCGATCATCGACACGGCTGATCTCGTCTGTTTCACCGGCAGCGTGCCCACCGGCCGGAAGATCGCGGTGCAGTGCGCCGAGCGTCTGATTCCCTGCTATCTGGAGCTTGGCGGCAAGGACCCGGTGATCGTGACCGAGACGGCCGATCTGGAGCGCGCAACTACCGCCGTGCTGCGCGGCGCCGTTCACGCCAATGGCATGGTGTGCTTCTCGGTCGAGCGTATCTACGTCGCCGAGCGCATCCATGATGCCTTCGTTCAGCTTCTTGTGGAGAAGGCGCAGAAGGTGCGGCTGAACAGCGATGATCCGCGCGCGGGCCATCTGCACCCGTTCACATTCGCGCCTCAGGCCGAGATCGTTGAGCAGCATGTCGCCGATGCGGTGAGCAAGGGCGCGACGATCCTCACAGGCGGCAAGGTCGAGGAGATCAACGGCGGCCTCTATATGCGCCCGACCGTCCTCACAGGCGTCAATCACGACATGATGATCATGCGCGACGAGACGTTCGGTCCGATGCTTCCCGTCATGCCCTTCCGGACGATCGAGGAGGCCATTGCGCTGGCGAACGACACCATCTTCGGTCTTACGGCCAATGTGATCGCAGGCAGCGCCGAAGAAGCGCTGGAGATCGGCCTGCAGATCAATGCCGGCTCGGTGTTCATGCAGGACACCTTCCTCACCTTCGCCAAGAACCGCACCGTTGGCAGCAATGCCTTCGGGGCCTCCGGCGTTGGCGGTGGATCGCGCACGGGGCCGGAAGCGATCCTGCGCTATGTGCGTCGCAAGGCATTGCTCACCAATCACGGCGAGCCCGCCGACATCCAGAACGATCACCATCTTGGAAAACCGGGAGGACACTGACATGGCATGGGAACTGAGCGCGCTCGATCGGCTCGAAATCCAGGAACTCTACTCGCGCTACGCCTGGGGCATTGACCTCGCGGATGAAGAAACTGCGATGTCGACCTTCGCCAAGGACGCGTGGTTCGATCACCTCTGGCAGGGCCGGGTGCAGGGCCATGAGGCGATCCTGGAGAACCTCCGCTCCTTGTGGAACGACCGCCAGAGCTGGTGGTATGGCCGCCAGCACATCATGAACACGCTGATCATGGACCCCCGCGAGGAGCAGGGCGAAGTGGATGTGCGCTGCTTCTTCCAGATCATCCAGTTCCAGACCGATTATCACACCAACTTCGTGTTCGGCATCGGCACCCGGCAGGACCATGTGACGAAGAAGGAAGGCGTGTGGCGTTTCCAGTCGTTGCACGTGAATGCCTGGACGGCCGCCGATCAGGTGCCCTGGAAGGGCGAGATCCTGCTCAAGAAGAAGCCGAGCCATCAGGCTGCGCCCGTCGCGGGGAAGAAGTGATGCAGATCACGGCAGCCGTCAGTCGCGGTAATCAGCCCGGGCCGAGCCTTGAAACGCTGGAGCTCGAAGCGCCGCGTCCCGGCGAGATGCTCGTGCGCATCGTCGCCGTCGGCATCTGCCACACCGATCTGCATGAGCATCCCGGCCGCCACGCGCCACATCCCATCGTTCTTGGCCATGAAGGTGCGGGCATCGTCGAAGCGCTGGGCGAAGGCGTGCGCGGTTTTGCGGTGGGCGATCACGTGCTGCTCTCCGGCAGCAGTTGCGGCGCGTGCCCCAGCTGTGTCGCGGGCCGGCCGACCTATTGCGATCTGGCCATGCCGATGAATTTCGGCGGCAAGCGCCTCGATGGATCGACGTCGCTGGGCTGCGGCGAGGAGCGTATCCACTCGCATTTCTTCGGCCAGTCCTCCTTCGCGACGCACAGCATCGTGCCCGAACGTACGGCGGTAAAGGTCGACAAGGACATTCCGCTGGAGAAGCTCGCGCCCTTGGGCTGCGGCGTCATCACGGGCGCAGGCTCGGTGATCGAGGCGCTGAAAGTGGGCGCGGGGGATACCATCGCTATCTTCGGGGTTGGCGGCGTGGGACTGTCAGCCGTCATGGCTGCGAAGCTGGTCGGCGCGAAGCGCATCGTTGCGGTCGACATCAATCAGGCGCGGCTGGATCTTGCGCGGGAGCTGGGTGCGACGGATACCATCCTCTCCAGCAGCGAGAATGTCTCCCAGCAGATCCGGGCCGTTACCGGGCGCGGCGTGGATTTCAGCTTCAACACGACAACCGTACCCGCAGTGCACACCATGGCGCTGGAATGCCTCGCCATGAACGGCACCGCCGGTTTCGTCGCGGCGCCACGCGGGGAATGGGCGCCTGCCATGTTCCCCATGCTCGCCGGCGGCAAACAACTACGCGGCATTCTGGGTGGGGACGCCAATCCGCGCACCTTCCTGCCCATGCTGATCGACTATTGGCGGCAGGGGCGCTTTCCCTTCGATCGCTTGATCCAGACCTATGCCTTCGATGAAATCGACAAGGCATTCCACGATTGCGAAGCGGGCACGGTGATCAAGCCGGTGCTCAAGGTTGGAGACGCTGCATGACACCTGAAATTCGCGAACAACTCAAAGCTTTCGGTGCCGAATTGACGCCTGACATGATGGGCGGCACGCAAGGCATCTATCGCGCCCTGCAACCCGGACTGCCTGCTGGTGCGAAGGTCACCCGCGATCACAAATATGGTCCGGACGAGCGCAACCGGCTCGACGTTTTCACGCGTGAGGGCTTGTCGGGCGCGCCGGTGTTGGTCTTCATCCATGGCGGCGGTTTCGTCATGGGCGACAAGACGACCGAAGGCTCGCCCTTCTATGACAATATCGGCGGCTTTGCCGTGGACGAGGGCTATGTCGGCGTCACCATGACCTACCGCCTTGCCCCGGCTGCGACCTGGCCCGCCGGGGGCGAGGATGTGGCGCTGGCTGTCGAATGGCTGCGTGCGAACGTCACGCAGTTCGGCGGCAACCCCGAGCGCATCTTCATCATGGGCCAGTCCGCCGGTGCGGTGCACGTGGCGGACTGCGTGGCGCGCTTCTCGCCAAAGATCGCCGGCGCCCTGATGTGTTCAGGCATCTACGATGTCGCGGCAGCCCACCCCAACCAGTTCCAGAAGGCCTATTATGGCGAAGATCCGGCCGGTTGGTCGCAGGCTTCCACGGTTGCCGGCCTGCTGACCACGAAGATCCCGCTCTTCTTCTCGGTCTGCGAGTTCGATCCGGTTGATTTCCAGCAGCAGGCCGCGAGCCTTGCCGCACGTTACGCCACAACTAACAAGGCCTTTCCAAGGCTGCACTGGCTGGGAGGCCACAATCATCTGTCACCTGTGCTCGAGGTCGGGACGCCAGACAGCGACCTTGAGCATCACATCATGAACTTCATCGCCACCGTCTGAGGCATATTCTTCAGGAGGACCCCATGGTCGAACCCATTCAATTCCCCGACGTCGAGCTCTATCGCGGCTGGGGCGAGCCGATGCGCGCCAATATTGAACTGCGCGGGCTGGAGCTGATCTCCGGCGCCATTCCCGATGGCCTGGAAGGCGGCCTCTATCGGGTCGGCGCCGACCGGCAATATCCCTCCGGCCGTACCGATGACATCTTCATCGATGGCGAAGGCCAGATCCACATGATCCGCTTCAAAGACAATCAGGCGGATTATGTCGTCAAATGGGTCGAGACCGATCGTTACAAGGCGCAGAAGACCGCGCGCCGCGGTCTCTTCGGCAGCTATCGCAATCGCTATACAGTCGATGAAAGCGCGAAGGATATCCATCTCGGCACGGCCAACACCACGGCCATGTTCCATGCTGGCCATCTCTACGCGCTGAAGGAAGACGATCTTCCGTATGAGATCGATCCCGACACGCTGGAAACCAAAGGTCGCGTAGACTTCGACGGGCTGATCAATTCGCAGACCTTCACGGCGCACCCCAAGGTCGATCCGATCACCAACGAGCTGCTCGCCTTCGGCTATCAGGCCAAGGGCGATGCGACCAAGGACTTCGTGTTCTACGTCTTTGGGCCTGATCGCGAGATCAAGACCGAGATCTGGTTCGAGATGCCCTATGCCGCGTGCGTGCATGACTTCGCGATCACGGACGAGTGGGTGGTCGTTCCGTTCTTCCCGCTGATCACTGATCTCGATGTCGTGAAGGCGGGTGGCCCTTATTACCAGTGGCATGCCGATCAACCGGTGCATGTTGCGCTGGTGCCGCGCTACGGCAAGGCAGAGGATATCCGCTGGTTCAAGGGGCCGACGGGCAGCGCCGGCCACATGATGAATGCCTATCGGTGCGGCTCGAAGATCCATCTCGACCTGTGCTATTATGAAGGCAATTGCTTCCCCTTCTTCACCACGCCGCAGGGCGAGGAGACGGCACCGGTGCCGCCATTCCTCACCCGCATGACCTTTGATCTGGCGAGCAATGAGGACAGCTTCACGACCCAGCGCCTGCTGAACGTGCCCTGTGAAATGCCCCGCACCGATGATCGCTATCAGGGGCGGCCTTACCGCTATGGCTTCGTCCTTGCGCGCTCGCAGGATGGATCAAGCGGCACCGGCCGCTTCGACAATCAGACAGGCGAGTTCCAGATGTGGAAGCCGGGTGAGGGCGACAGCGTGCAGGAAGCACAATTCGTTCCACGCACGCCCGATGCACCGGAGGGCGATGGCTGGCTGCTCGTGCTGGTCTCCCGCACATCAAAGAATCGTAGCGACCTGGCGATCCTCGACGCGCAAAATCTGGCCGCTGGCCCGGTCGCGCTGCTCAAGCTTCCCGTACGGGTCCGTTCAACGTTCCACGGCACTTGGGTGCCTGAGGAGACGCTCAAGAGCGGCCAGTACAATATGAAGCTCAGTTCCGCCGCCTGAGCTGTGTAGCCAACCGATCATCCATTTAGTTAGGCGGCCTCTCGTTCAAGCGA
>JAHJIJ010000022.1 GCA_018823325.1 Alphaproteobacteria bacterium
GTCTATGCACGGATTGTGCATCAGCTGACCTCGGAACGATCGAAGCCAATCGATGGAATCTGAATATGACGGCAATGGAGCCGGAAGCCTCACGGGAAAGGATACACAGAATGTGTTCTTGACAACCGTTTCCTCATACAAGTCGATCTTCCAGTAGAGAACGGCGCTGTCATATTCGAAGCGACCAAAATCATGCTCGCCCAATGGATCGTTGTCGGAATTGAAGCTGTCATAGTTTCGCACCGTGCGCAGGATCTCAGCGCGTCTGCGAAATCCGCGGAAGAGGGAAACATCCCCGACCAGCGCGGCAACGCCCGCGGTCATGACCATTTGGTTTCGGCCAGGGCTGCAAATAGATCTCCGCAGGCTGTCATTCAGTGCGGCGATGCGGTCGATCCGGTCGGCTCGGTCTGACGATTGTTGAGAAGGCTGCGGCATGGCTGTGACTCCGGTCTGGATTAGCCCCGCCCATCGGGGCCTTCCGACAGGCGCCCCAAGGGCGGCGTCATAGCGGGGTCGTGCACCCGGAGGGTCGCAACGCAGTGGAGAAGCCCGCCTATGCGGGCTTGCTCGGCCCCGCGCGCCGACCAGGAAGCCGACAACGGAAGAGGACCGATGGCGTGTTGCGCTAATGCCGTGCGAAGTCATGTTTGCCTCATCACCACGAGCCATCGGCCGCCCCGTTAAGCTGCAGCTCTGGAACCCGGTCGCCGTCCTCAAAATAGACTTTGGGAAATGATGCCAGTTATTTACGATGAGGGACGCCATTCAGCGGGACACGGGGGATTCTATGAAGTTGGCTTCGGTAAGCCTACACAACTTCCGATCATATCGAGATCGAGTGACAGTCAAGATAGACGACTTCACCACGGTCATGGGCCGGAACGATGTAGGCAAAAGCACGGTGCTCGAAGCGTTGGAGATTTTCTTCAACCAGCAGGTCGTGAAGCTGGACCAAGCCGATCCGTGCGTTCATGGCGCCGACAAAGTCGTCGAGATCAGCTGCACTTTCGACGAATTTCCCAACGCGCTCACGCTGGACGAGCAGTCGCAGACATCTCTGGAGGCCGAGTATTTGCTGAACTGCGAGGGCCTACTGGAAATCGTGAAGCGTTTCGACTGTAAGGGAGCCAAACCGAAGGAGGAGGTCTTCGCCCGGGCACTTCACCCGTCCGCAGCTGAGCTGGCGGACCTTCTGCAGCTGAAAAATACAGCGCTAAAAGAAAGGGCCGCGTCCGTTGGAGCAGATTTGACCGGCGTTGATAAGCGCTCGAACGTGGCATTGCGCGCTGCCATACGCGACCGTGTCGGTGTCGGCGACCTGGAGATCCGGCTAGTCCCTCTCGCCGAGGATGAGGCTAAGAAGGTTTGGGTACAGCTGCAACGAGAGCGGTTGCGATGTCGGTGAACATGTCGGGGCTCCTTTGCGCGCCGGCGGGTCCGCCCCGCTCGACTGGCGCCCGATGTGTCCGGCCGGCGGCCGCGATCACTTTTTTGGCGCAGCCCAAAAAGCCGTAGCGCAGCGACCGGACCCCTTACGGGTTGATCGCATTAGGCCGCTGGTCGGACCAAGGATTGCGCCCGATTGAGAGCGGGTGGACCCGCCGGCCAGGCCCCCATGATCCCGCCGACTTTTGCCCAGGCGGTCACCCCGCCCCGCCGGTCCGACGATGGCATACCCATGACAAGCACGCGCCGCTGGGCTAGCGTCGCCGCGATGCTGTTCGCACTCCTGCTTGCCGCCACCGTCATTCCCGATGGTCAGGTTTTCGCCTGCACACCGACGCGCGTCTGGGATGGAGATGGACCGATCTGGTGCCGCGAAGGTGTGCATGTCCGTCTCGCCGGAATTGCGGCTCGCGAGATGGACGGCAGTTGCCGGCCAGGTCAGCCCTGCCCCGAGGCGAGCGCCCTCGCCGCCCGTGACGCTCTTGTTAATCTGCTCGGCGGCGCTCAGGGGCGGACCAGCACGGGCCACATTATGGTCGATGGTCCCACCATGCGCTGCCTTTCAACCGGCAACGCACGCGGCAACAGGACCGGTGCCTGGTGCGCCGCGCCCTCTATCGGCGACCTGAGCTGCGCCATGATCCGCACCGGCACCGTGCTGCGCTGGGATCGCTATGCCCAAGGGCGATGCCGATCCCGCTGATCCGCTTGCCTCCTTTCCCGCCCGAGCAGGGAAATAGGCCCGGCGGCGAGGCCGCCGGGCCTGATGGGACTGATTTCAGAATGGGATTTCATCATCCTCGGGCTCGTGGCCGCCGCCCGCATTGTCGTTCGCCTTGGCGCGGGTGAGGAAGGTCACCTCATCGGCGATGATCTCGACGCCGTAGCGCTCGATATTCTCGTTGTCGGTCCAGCGGGTGTAGTGAATGCGGCCACGGACCATGACCTTCATGCCTTTGTCGACATACTGCTCGACCGTCTTGCCGACCCCATTGAAGCAGGTGATCCGGTGCCATTCGGTATCCTCGAGCCGCCGGTTGTTGTCGTCGCGGAGGATCTTGCCGTTGCTGTCGCGCTTCGGACGCGAGGTGGCGAGGCTGAAATGCGTGATGCGGGTGCCGCCCTGGGTGGTGCGGGCTTCGGGCGTGGCGCCGACATTGCCGGCGAGGATGACGAGATTGTGCATGGCTGGAGTTCCTTCGAACTGGGTCCAAGGGACCGTCCCTTCGACTGATCCCCGGCCAAGGCGGACAGGACGGATCATCCACCGGCATGCGCAGCGCCGGGAAACCCCGAGACAAGGGGTGGTGCGGGCAGCCGTGGTACACGGCAACTCGGCCCGAAGGATCGCGGGTTGGATGGACCGGGCGGCCGACTTAGGGGTCAGATGAGGAGAAGGACGGCTCGTCGCTTGGCCGTGCCAGGAACCCCTCATGGTAATCACAGGCATCCCCGACCTATAGGGCCACGCCGGTCCAATGCCTTGGCGAACCTCAAGCTCGACTTTGCCCCGCCCGCCGCCCAAGCCGCGCGGCGAAACGGACCATATCCCGCGCCGCCGTCCGGCGGAACCAAAACCATGGCATGCTCATGCTAGGGGACGGGCAAGAAGGCGCAGTTACGGCGTCGGCATCGGCAGGCTCAGTCCGGCCGCCACGGCATCGAGGAGCGAGCCCATCGCGCGCAGCACGGCCGCGAAATCGCAAACATAACCATCCGCCACCAGCGCGTCGATACGATGCCCGGCATAGGCGGGACCGAGGCTTGTAAGCAAATCGACGAGAATACGGCCCGGGGACGGGAGGCCAAGCCGCCGCGCTTCGTCGAAGGCGGCGATGAGGTCGTGACGAATATCGCGCGCGACCTCCTCGTGCGACCAGCCCCGGCTCATAAGATAGGCTTTGAGCCCCAGCTCGCAGCATATCGCCAGCAGGTGCAGCGCGGGGGCAAGAGCAACGGTGGCTCCAAAGCGTGCCCCTTCGTGAAACTCGCGCGCGCGATCAAGGAAGATCGAGGCGGTCTGCCGATCGCCGGGCTCCGCCAATCTCTCGATCGCGCGCCAGCGGCGTGGCGACAGCTGGCCGAGCCATGCCGGGCCGGCCTGGTTGCGCAACTGGCGCAGGCAGGCGCCATTGGCCTCTTCGACGTCGCGGCCGGTCGACCACAAGAGCAGCAGCTTCGCTTTCCAGCGGCGGCCATGCGCCGCGCGAAAGGCAAGGAGCGCGCGCGCCGTGGGGTGATCGGGCATGAACATGATGCAAACCTCGGGGAAACGGGACGCACCCGCCCTGCCCTCCTCCCCTCCGGCATCGCAGCATTTCGAAACGGGGTAAGCCGGCCGCCAAAGCGGCCGGCGCGGCGGATCAGCCGCAGGGTCGCGACGCTGGCGGTGTGCCAAGCGGTCCGCGGCGATCAACGACGTGGATACCGCGCGCCTTGGCCTCGATCACCAGCCTTTCGGTGACACCATTGCCTTGAAAGGCGATGACGTAGCGCGGCTTGACCGATAGCATCTGCTCATTGCGGCGGAACCCGGCGCGATCGCCGAGCTTGCGATCGAGCCCGAACCGCAGCTGCTGGATACCGTTCTGCTCGGCCCAAGACGCGGCCAGGCGCTCAATGCCTTTCATGTCACCGCCATGGACGAGATACATGTCGCCCACCCGCTCGCGGACGGCATTGAGCGTTCGCAGCAGGTTATCCGCAAACTGCTTGGCCTCGTCGTCGCTGGCGAAACGCAGCCGCCCGCCGGCGAAGATCACGGGTGTGCCATGGACCATATTGGCATCGCGCACCCTTTCTCGCCGCGCCTGGAGATATGACCGGCCATCGACGATCGCCGCGGTCGTGCCGAGCGAAATGCGGTTGCCCGACGCCGGCACCCAGGAACGGCCCGTCTCGTGGAGATAATGGCGTGCCGCCGTGTCGCGCATCGTCTCATAGGCCTCTGCGGACTGCTCGATCTTGCGGGCGAGATCGATCTTGTCCTCAAGGTCGGCGGTCGCGACTTCCGAGCCATCCTGCTCGGCGAGCAGAAGCCGAATTTCGTCCGTCAGCCGGTCGATCATCTGGTGCTTCTTGGCGGCGGCGCGGTGGAAGAGATTGACCAGACCCCAGCCCAGATCCTCGATGTCGCGCTCGAGCGCACTAAAGGGAAAAAGCGCAAAAAAATCGCTCCAGAGAGCGCTGACGGTTTGTTCCATGGCTTCGGCGGGGGGCGGCGCCTCCAGGGTGCGCAGGTCGCTGGTGTGATCAAGATGACCGAGTTCGAGGGCGGAGAGTATCGCCGAGAGAGTGCTGGTCATGAGCTTTGCCTTTCGTTCCACTTGGGGCCGGCGGCCCATCCGCCGGATGCGCAGCCTCCGGGCCATCGAAGGAAGCGGCGGCAGCACCGCCGGGCAAAGCCCAAGGGAAACCCGGGACAATGCCGGGTGGAGCGGGCAGGCGCGCAAGCGCCAACACGGCCGGATTGGCCCCGGGTTGCGGCAGCCAGCGCGATGGCCCAAGCATGCGCATCCTCTGGCGAGGGGCTGAGGCTTCATGGAATCAAGGAGCAGCGATTTTCCAGCGATCGTGTCAAATCTCGGATGCTGGATCTCGTCGCATCATGATCGACGCCTCCCGAACAGGCAGAGCTTGGGACTTTGCCGCCGTTTCAACTCGATAGGTCCAACGGCAGCTATTGTCTGGAGCTGACATCCAGCGTTCGCACGGCTGGCATCACGTATCGGCAGAAAGGGGCCGATAGCGGAGTACGCTGATCTTTCAGCTTTGATAAGAGCTGCGCGACGGACCGCCGGAGTAAGTCCTGCTTTCCCGAAACGGAACTCTCCGAGGCCTCAGTCGCAGGCCGAATAGTCACCCGCGTAGCATGCAGCGACAGCGCGGCGCCACGCAGCCTTCTCTCGCTCATATCGAGCGCGATCATAGGCGTAGTCGGCCCTGGCACGCTCATAATCTCGCGAACGAGCGGAGTACTCGTCGTCCGCATAGTTACCGCTCGGACGTGGCGCGCGTGTACCTGTCGCATGGCGTGCGTCACGCTTACGAACCCTCTCGAGCTCTTCGAGATTAAGCTGACGGGTCATCGCGCGGTCGCGTGCCCTGGCGTCGGCACTTCGCATCCCCGGATCGAGAGGATCATCCGCCTGGACGGTGGCGGGCATCGCGACCACAAGGGTCGCACAAATAAAAGCGTAGATCCTCACCTTTTGTTCCTCCCGCTGCCGCAATCCGAAACATCGAAAATGTGCAAACAGATCGTCGAAGCGACACCGTTTTTACCTGCTTGCAGCATTACGCGTTCCCCAACGTGGCGGTGAGTGCGCCATCTTCTCTGATCAAGACATGAACGATGGGTTACCTCTCCGACGCTCAAACGGTCCCGACGGCTATATGCTGGCATTTCACTGTAGCAGTGATGCGCTGGCAACGCGCTCAACAACATCAAGATGTCCGCTCGCGCACTCCTTGAATTATTCGTCGAGACTGAGCTACAAGAATGCTCCGGGGTAACAGCAACCTCCCGGTCAGGCGTCACCGCCCAAGCGTTGCCTTAAACGTCCGCTCCCGCAGCGGATGGCAAGGCATGGGGTCGCAGGTGACAGAGGTCGTTCATCCTGATTTTCGTGAGATGGTGCGTGTGTTCGTGCGCATCGGGTTTCTCAGTTTCGGCGGTCCCGCCGGGCAGATTGCGCTCATGCATCGCGAGCTGGTGGACGAGCGGCGGTGGGTGGAGGAAGAGCAATATCTCCATGCGCTGAATTTCTGCCATCTGCTGCCGGGGCCTGAAGCCCAACAGCTCGCCACCTGGATCGGCTGGAAGCTGCATGGTTTGCGCGGGGGGATGGCAGCAGGTTTGCTCTTCGTCCTGCCAGGCGCATTCATCATCCTGGCACTGACGATCCTTTACGCCTTTGCGGCGAAGCTCGACTGGTTCGCGGCATTGTTCCTCGGGATCAAGGCGGCGGTGCTGGCGATTGTCGTGCAGGCGCTGCTGCGCATTGCGGGACGTGCCCTCAACACGCCGTTCAAGAAGGCGCTGGCTATTGCGGCGTTTCTTGCCCTCTTTCTGTTTGCGGCGCCGTTTCCCATGGTCGTTCTGGGCGCGGGGGCAATCGGGATGGTCGTGGCGGCCGCCCGCCCGGAGTGGCTCAGAATCAAGGTCGGCGCCGCTGATGTCGTGACCAGTCCCAGACCATGGGGACAGTCGATCCGCACAACCCTTGTCTGGGGCCTGATATGGGCGGCGCCGATGGGCCTGATCCTCGTTACCCTGGGTCGCGATCATGTGCTCTGGGAGATCGGCAGCTTCTTCTCGCAGCTCGCCGTGGTTACGTTCGGCGGGGCCTATGCGGTCCTGGCCTACATGGCGCAGGAGGCGGTACAGAGTCACGGCTGGCTGTCCGCCGGTGAGATGGCGGACGGCCTTGGACTTGCCGAGACGACGCCCGGTCCGTTGATCATGGTGACCCAGTTCGTCGGCTATCTGGCCGCATTCCGCGCGCCGGAGCCGTTCACGCCGCTCATAGCGGGCCTTCTGGGCGCGGCGCTGACCAGCTGGGTGACGTTCGCGCCGTGCTTCCTTTGGATCTTCACCTTTGCGCCCTGGATTGAGCGGATGGAAAACTCACCCCGCCTGAAGGGAGGGCTCGCTGCCCTGACCGCTGCCGTCGTTGGCGTCATTGCCAATCTGGCTGTCTGGTTCTTCATTCACGTCCTGTTTGCACGGGTGGGCGAATTCGCCGCTGGTCCACTGCGGATCGGTAACCCCGTCTGGACGACGCTCGACTGGGGCGCGGCCCTGCTCGCAGTACTCTCTGCAATTCTGCTTTTCGGCCTCAAGTGGAATATCATTCGGGTGCTGGGTGTGGCAGCTTCCGGCGGCCTCCTCCTCGGCCAGTTCATTTAGCAAGGGAAGCTCTCATGACGGATATCTCACGCCGTGTCGCCATTGGTAGCCTTGCCGCAGGAGCGGCCGGCGTCACTGCCGCGTCAGCCGCACCGGGCGCCGCGCAGACCATGGCAAGTGCCACGCCTGTGCCGGCCTTTCGGGGGCAGCATCAGCCCAAGCCGCTGCGCTTCGATCCGGCCAAGCTCGATGGACTGTCCGAACGGCTGATCCGCTCGCACTGGGAAAACAATTACCAAGGCTCCGTCCGTGCGCTCAACATGATCGAAGGGCGGCTCGCGACGGCAATAGCCGACAAGGATTTCCCGCCGGTCGCTTATGGCGGCCTCAAGCGCGAGGAACTGCATCGCACCGGATCGGTCGTCCTGCACGAGCTGTACTTCGATGCGCTTGGTGGCGATGGGCAGGCTGCCGGTGGGGTCAGGCAGGCGCTGGCCGCCTCATATGGCTCGTTCGATGCCTGGGAAGCCGAATTCCGACGGACCGCCATGTCACTTGCCGGCGGCTCGGGCTGGTGCATTCTCGCCTGGAACCACCATAGCGCCTCGCTGCACAATTACTGGTGCTGGGACCACACCAATGGTCCCGCTACTGGCACGCCGCTGGTCGTGCTCGACATGTACGAACATGCCTTCCACATGGACTATGGCGCAGCGGCGGCGAAATATGTCGACGCATTCCTGCGCAATCTTGATTGGGAGGTCGTCGAGCGCCGCTATGCCCTTGCTATAGCCTGAAGCCCAGCCGATGAGCGGCGAAGGTGACGAGCGCGTAAAGCGCGATCGTCAGCATGCAGCCGGCGATCAGCGCCGGCCAGAAGGCGACGCCCCGCTTCAGCAGCATGGGCAGAAGCAGGAACATCGGCAGGCTGGGCAGGACATACCAGAACGTGGCGGTTGAGTGAGCCGCCATAGTCGCCGCATCGGGCTTGTCCCGCCACAGCCAGATCATGCCGAGCACCGAGATCAGTGGCAGCGACGCAATCAGGGCTCCGAGGCTCGGCGCGCGCCGGGCGACCTCGCTGACGATCATGATAATAACGCCCGACAAAGCCGCTTTCAGCAAGAGATAACCCATTGCCGTTCTCCTATCATTCTGCCGGGACGGACGCGTCCGGGCGAGCGCGTCGCGGCGAGATGCCCCAGCCATCGCGCACCACCTTGAGATAAACGGGCGGCAGGACCAACATGTTGAGCGCCGTCGAGCTGGCAAGGCCAAGCAGGATCACGATGGCCATCGGCGCCTGTATTTCGCTCCCCGGCTCGCCCATGTTGATCGCCAGCGGGACGAGCGCAAGGCCGGCGGAAATCGCCGTCATCAGAATCGGGACGAGCCGTTCCTCAGCGCCCCGGCGCACCGCTTCTGCCAGATTGCTCACGCCTTCAATAGCCTGAAGATGCTTGATGTGGCTCACCATCATCACGCCGTTGCGAGTCGCGATGCCGAACAGTGTGATGAAGCCGATGATCGTCGCAACCGAGAGGATGCCGCCTGTCAGCCAGAGGCCGACCACACCGCCGACGAGCGCCAGCGGCAGGTTGATCATCACCAGCATGGCATCGCGGCTGGAGCGAAACGCCTGACGCAGCAGCAGGAACATGCCGATCAGCACGATCAACCCCAGCACAAGCAGGGTTCGTGTTGCGCTCGCTGCACTTTCAAATTGTCCGCCCAGTTCGATCCGGGCGCCCTGCGGCAGGGTGATCTCCTCAAGCGCCATGCGAACCTCGTCAGCCACAGCGCCCAGATCGCGACCGGAGACGTTCGCCAGCACGAGCTGGACACGCTCCACGCTTTCCCGGCTGATTGCATTAGGGCCCTGATCGCGCACGACATCGGCGATGGCCGTAAGTGGCAATAACTGCCCGTCCGGTGCGGCAAGCACCATGGTCTCGATCTGCCCTGCATCAGCTAACTGCGCGGGATCGTAACGGACGACGACGTCGGTGATGACGGGCCGCTCGATGAGCTGGCCGACTTCCGCGCCGCCGATTGCCGCCTCGATCGCGCCGGTCACGTCCTCGACGGCAAGGCCATAGTTGGCGAGGTCCGCCCGGCGCAGGCGAACGCGCAGATAAGGGACGACACTTTGCGTGTCCTTTTGCACATCCACTGCACCGGGGATCTCGGCAACGCGACTTTCGACCTGGGTCGCAATGCGCTGGAGCGTATCGGTATCGGGCGCAAAAATCTTGATCGCGATGTTCGCGCGGGCCCCTGAAAGGATGTGGTCGATCCGGTGACCGATGGGCTGGCCGAAGATCGCCTGAACGCCCGGAACGGTGCCGACAGCTTCGCGCAGGGCGCCCAGAAGCTCCTCCCGCTCGCGCCCACCTTCTCTGAGCGTTGCCTCGATCTCGGACGCGAAGACTTCCTGCGCGTGCGGATCGCCCGGCGCGCGGCCCGTGCGTCTCGCCGTGGTCGCGACTTCGGGCTGCGAGAGCAGCGCTGCCTCGACTTCGCTCGCGGCCCGGTCGCTGTCCGCAAGACTGGTGCCCGGCAGCGTGGTCACGTTGACCGTCAGCGAGCCTTCGTTGAACTCCGGCAGGAAAGCGCGCCCTGCCAGCGCGATACCGATGCCTGCGACGATCACCAGAGCAACCGAGCCGATCACCACAGCCCGCCACCGATCCAGCAGGCGATTGAGCAAAGCCGAATAGCGCTTCTTCAAGCTGATCACCCACTGCGGCTCGCGCCCCACCGCCTCCGGATTGCGCGTGAGCAGATCGTAGCTCAGCGCCGGGGTGAGCGTCAGGGCGATAGCAAGGCTGGCCAGAAGCGAGACGCCATAGGCCAGAGCAAGCGGCTGAAGCAGGCGCCCCTCAATGCCGGTCAGGCCGAACAGCGGCAGGAAGACAAGCAGGATGATGAGTGTGGCGAACAGGATCGAACCCTGCACTTCGGTCGTGGCCGACGCGACCACGGCGATGTCGCTGGCCCGCTCCGGTTCAGGCTTTTCGCGTTCCAAACGCAGGCGCCGCACGACATTCTCGACCACGATGATCGCATCATCCACCAGCATGCCAAGCGCAATGGCAAGCCCGCCCAAGGTCATCGTGTTGATCGTCCCGCCACCTGAGTTGATGACGATGATCGCACTGACCACCGAAACCGGAATTGCCGCCAGCGCCACGGCCGTTGCGCGCCAGCTGACCAGAAAGAGGAAAACGATCACGGCGACCAGCACGAGCCCTTCGACCAGCGCGGTCCGCACATTGTCGACAGAGCGTTGAATGAAGTCCGCCTGCCTGAAGACCTGTGTTTCGAGCACCATGCCCTTGGGAAGGGACTTCTGCAGATCCACGAAAACGGCATCGAGACGGTCAGTCAGTTCGAGGGTGTTAGCGCCCGGCTGCTTCTGGATCGCGAAAATGACGGCCGGTTTCCCGTTGAAGGCGCCCGTGCCACGCTTGAGCCCTTCACCGATCCGGATCGTGCCGACATCGCGGGCAAGGACCGGCAGTCCGCCCTGCCGGCCAACCACGACGTTGCCGAAGGCTTCTGCATTCTCGGCGCGACCCACGCCCTCAATCAGCCATTCCTGACCATTGGCGACGGCGACACCTGCCGAGCGGTTGCCGCTCGCGCGTTCCATCGCTTCGACCACCTGGTTCATGCCCACGCCGCGCGCGGACAGCCGCGCCGGATCGAGCAGCAGTTGAACCTGCCGTTCATCCCCGCCGATGGTCATGACCTCGGCGATCCCCGGCACGGACATCAGCCGCCGGCGAACGACCCAGTCTGCGGTGGATTTCAACTCCATCGGGCTCGCCGTATCCGAGCGCATAGCGACGAACATGATCTCACCCATCACCGATGCAGCGGGCGTCATGTGCGGCGGGGGCAGGTCATCGGGCAGTTCGTCGCTGGCCGTCTGCAAGCGTTCGGAGATGATGCGTCGGGCGTCCTCCGAGCGGGTCGACCAGTCGAACTCTAACGTGACCACCGACAGCCCGGTCGCGCTGTTGGATCGGATGCGGCGCAGGCCTGGCGATCCGTTAAGGGCAGTCTCCAGCGGGATGGTGATGCGCTGTTCCACCTCGGTCGGCGTGTAGCCTCCGGCATCGACCACGACGGTGACGGTCGGCGCGGTCAGATCGGGCAGCACGTCCACCGGTGTTCTCGTGGCCGTCCACGCACCGAACAGCGTCAACAGCACCGCAAGCGCATAGACGACGGGCCGGTTTTCGAGGCTCCAGCGGACGAGTCGTTCGAGAAATCCGGGGTGTTCGGTCATTGGCCGGTCCTCAATGTGCATGGCCATGGCCAAAGGCGCCGGGCGTCGCCGCCGCTGCCCTGACCGCTGCCACACCGCGCGACACCACGCGCTCTGCGTCCTTCAGCTGTCCTTCGATCACAACCCGGTCCCCGATGCGGCGCAGGATGGTGACGGGGCGGCGCTGAAAAGTTTCGCCCGCGATCTGGACATAGACGACGTCCTGCCCGCCCTCGTTGAGGATAGCGCTGGCCGGGATCGTCAGAGCCTTCTCGCTGTCCCCTGTAGGCAACTGACCTTGCAAGCGCTGGCCGGGCCGGACCTGCCGGCTGTTCCATGCGAAGATGACCGGCAGCGTGCGGGTCGCCGGATCGATGGCGGCGCCACCCTGAACGAGTGAGACGCCCTTGCCCAGTGTCAGCGTAATGACCTCATTGGGAAGGACCAGTTCGATACCTTGTGGCCGCGTCGCCTGCGCGGCATTGGCTTCCGGCACGTGCGCGATCAGCCACAGAGCGGATGGATTGCCGATCCTGAGCAATTGCTGCCCGCCCTTTACCCCTTGGCCTTGCATGAGCGATGTTTCGAGAATTTCACCGGAGATGGGTGCAACGATCGGAACCCCGGCTCCGCCACCCGCCAATGCGCCACGCCGGGCTTGCGCAGCCCTGATCTGCGCATCGGCCATCCGCAACTGTGTGCGCGCTTCATCGAGGCGGCGCTGCGGCACGGCCTCGGCCCTGACCAGTGCTTCCATGCGCTGGACTTCTCGCGTTGCCGCCTCACGGGCGATCCGCGCTTCACTGATCGCGAGGTCGAGCGTCGCGACATCCTCGCTGCCGCCAAGTGTCGAGGAGATGCTGGCAATGACCTGACCACGCTGCACGGACATGCCTGGAACGGGTATGCGCGATGAACGCACGATGCCGTCGACCGGTGCGGAGATCAGCGCTTCGGCCTGAGGCTGCATCCGCACGTCGACCGTGACCGGTATGGCAAGCGCCACGTTTCCGCTGATCGCCGGTTCGGCGAGGAAAGGAATGCGCCATTGCACTTCCTTGGTGAACTCAATTGCGCCGTCGACTTCCGCTTCGGCAGGCGCGGCCTTCGCGCCCTCTTCGCTAGTGGCCCAGACCGTCACCTCGCCGAGATCGTGGATATCCGCGCCGCCCTGCGCGTCCAGAATGAGCCGGAGCCTGGCCTTACCCGATTTCGATGCGGTCAGCAGCGGACGGAAGATGCCCGGCGTGTCCGAAACCTTTGCGCTTGCCCGGTCGATCTTGCCGTCAGGCCAGACCAGTTCGACCCTCACATTACCCTCTGTGACCGGACGATAATCGCCAAGCCAAGAGAGATGTGCATCGAACCGCCGCCGTTTGCCAACCACGAGGGGCCGGTATTCGACAAATAGTTCGGACTTCTGGGCATAATTCGTAACCTTGATCCCGCCTGCCTGGTGGCCATGCGCAGCCTCTTCGGAGGGCGCATCACTCCCGCCGGAACAGGCCGGCAGCAGCAGTGCGAGTGAGGAAGCGGCCATGGCCGCAAGCAGGCGGGATCGGATCATATCGGTCAGACTTTCAAGGATCAGTGCGCGTGATCGGCGTCTTCGCCGTCATGGGCATGGTCGTCGCCATGCTCTTCGGCGGCGGGCACGGCGGCATCGTCGTCGGGATCGGCGACATCGTCATCATTGGTGACGACTGTCGAGCTTTCCTGATCGGCCGGCTCGGTGCCCTGCGAACAGGCAGAGAGCGCGAGTGCGGCAGGCATGGCGGCAATGATAATCTTCTTCATGGGTATGTCCTTCCAGTTACAAGGTCGAATTGAATGGTCGCCTCGGCAGCGCGCCGGGCGTGGTTGATGACGGCGAGTTCAGCGTCGCGCTGCGCTTCGTAGGCGTCGAGCAGTTCGACCACGCCGATCTCTCCCGCCTGATAGGCGGTGTTGGCGATCGTCCCGAGCCGCCCCGCGTCATCGCGGGACCGTGCGGCACTGACGGCGGCCTGGCGGGCGGCCAGCGCGCGGGCAGAGGCGGCCTGCTGTTCGGCTTCAATCGTGCGACGGGCGATGATCAACTCTGCTTCAAGCGCGCGGCGCCGTGCCTCAGCTTCTGCCACGGCTGCCCCGCCACCATTAAAGATCGGAAGAGTGACGCCGACCGAAACCGTGGGGCCATAGGCCGTGCTGGTGGGGTCATCGACGCGCTTCACGCCTGCACCGACAGAAAGCTGGGGCAGGCGCGCCTTGCGCGCAGCCGAGACGCGCTGACCCGCCGCAACAAGCCTTTGCTCCTGCGCGGCCAGATCGGCCCTGTCGCCAGACCCTTCACCGCTGCGCAAACTAGTCATGGCCGAGGGCGGAATGGCTGGGTCGCTCGCGCCGGTCAGGGCCGCAAGCTTGGCGCAGCCTGCCTTGCGTTCACCTTCCGCCATGCTCAGCTCCGCTTCCGCGCTGCTCAGGGCAACGCGGGTCCGGCGCAGATCATAGACTGCGGTGTCGCCCTCGCGGGCACGGGCTTCGGCAACCCGGCGGGCCTCGCCCAGATCACCTGCAAAGCGGCGCCAGATATCCAGCTCTGCCCCGGCCGCCGCGCAGCCCACATACGCGGTACGGGTCTCAGCGATCAGTTCCTGCCGGCGCCAGGTAATCTCGCTTTCGATAGCTTGCGCTTCGTTTCGTGCCGCTTCGCGCAATGCGCCACGCCGCCCCGACAGATCGAGCGGCTGAACGACGCCGGCCTGCCATTCGGTGTCGCCGTTCACACTTTCGCGCGAGACCGATAATTCAGGGTTGTCGAAGCGCATGATCCCGGCAACCCCGGCTCGAGCGGCATCTCGATCGGCATCGTCGCGCGTGGCGATGCCCTCCCGAGCGAGTGCCCGCTCGATCGCAGCCTGCTCGGTCAGAAAATCCTGCGCGCCAAGCGGCAGGGACGTGGCGCAAAACGCCAGCGATAGCGTCAGGGATGCATAACGCACCCGCAATATGGGCATGGATTCCTCCGCAAAGCATGACTGCCGGACGGTCGTCCGGCACAGGACGTCAGGCCGTGCGGGGTGGTCTCAGGAGGGAATCCGGGCGTGAAAGCACATCAAGCGCACCCGTTCGTTCGAAAAAAAGATCGGCGGGCGCGATCCATGACGGCCTGAAAAATCCGTCAGGCAAGGCAGGTATCTCTGCCAGCGAGAAGGATGGGCCGTGATTATGCGTCAAGGCCGAGTCATTGCCGCTGTCCTGCGGAATGGCATCGCCATCCTGAACTGCATCACGGGTGTGCTCATGCGCATGATCGTCATGATGAGTATGCACCGAAGCTGGGGACGAGAGCGCCTCATGCCCGGCGAGATGCGCGCTCCAAGCCGCGCGTGGAAAAACCAGCGCAAGCAACAAAAGGGCGAATATTAGTCGGGACATTACGCGCACTCTAGCAAGCATAGCCGCTTGCCGCAATCACGCCTGGCTTGAACGACGGATAACCTTTCTGCCTTCTAGAACTGGCGTGCAATTCTGAACCAGCGGCAGCTTTCAGAGGCTGCGCGTTGCTCGCAGAACCGCTCTGTCGGCGTCTGCAACCCAGCTGCTTCGGTACACCCCAGCGGCAGTTTTCGGCATGAGCTGACGTTCATAATACCTGTCTTTGAACGACCGGGTCTGGTCGGGAGCAGACATCTGGCGTTTGCCGACCCCTCCCGGAAAGACGCGGACTGTGGTCATTGGATCCGTCATCGCGATGATCACATGAACAGGCAATACTATCGACCGGCTCAAGCGGCGGCCTGCTCATCCACATCCTCGCGGGCAAGACCCGTTGCGCGAAGCAGATAGCCAGCGGCCTCCTCTGCCCGCGCCGCCGCCGTGAGTAAGGCGCGATTATCCCTGCGCAGAATGGCGAGCCAGGAACCGATATAGGCCGCATGATCGTCGAGATGGGTAGTTGGGAGACCTACATCGGCGCCAACCAGCGCTGCTGTTAGTTCAGCCACCAACTCCTCGAACACATAGGCCTGATCGCCGAAGCGCTTGCCGAAGGATCGGGCAAGCCGGTCTGGATGACCCGTCCAGTGACCGGCCTCGTGAGCGAGCGTGGCCGCCCATGCAGCGCGCGTGTCGAACTGTTCGACGGGCGGCATCGTGATGAGGTCTGCGCGCGGGTTATAACAGGCGCGATCGCCTCTAGTCCGCAGCCGCGCCGGCAGGCGATCGACGAAGCGTTGTGCCCGCGGACCGAGCCGGTCGCCCGGTGGGACGAGCGATAGCGGTTCTGGATAGAAATCGGACGGGAGCGCGTCGATCTGGTCTGCATTGAAGACCGCATAAGACCGCATCACCCGGCGATGCTCATCGACCAGCTCGCCGGGGCGTTCGCTGGAATCGACCTTCTTCGAATAGGCCTTGTAGAAGATTGCAAATTGCGCCTGCTCACCGGCACGGACCTGCCCGCCAAGGGTCTGCGCCTGACGGTAGGTCATCCAATGCCGTGACCGATAGCCGCATTGCTCGGCAGCCAGCCACAGCCAAAAGGTGTTCATGCCGCGATACGGCTCGCCATTGGCCCGCAGCGGACGCCCCTGCGCCGCACACGAACGCCAGGGCCGTAACCAGGGTCGCACACCGGCCTCGAGCCGGTCGATGATGGCGCACGTGATGGTCTCGGCCGGCGAGGGCCGGCCCGATGATCGAGTCATGGTGGATACTCCGCGAAAGAGCGGCGGCCAGCGCCGCCGATGAAGGACTGCGGGCGACGCAAGAGCGCCGCCCGCCATTAGGCGTTGGTCTCAGGCCGCCTCGTCGAGGTCATCAGCATCGCCATTGGGGGCGATCTCCCCTGCCCCGCCATCGCTGTCGTCTTCGTCGCTGAGGAAGGCGGAATAGCTGCGGAAGCTTTCGGGCTTCTCCACCGCGCCAAACCGCATCTCGTCGGGCAGCCAGCAGAGCGCCTTTTCCCGGACTTCGGCCTCGACGATGCCCTGCCCGGAACAGAGCGCCGCGCAGGCATTGGCCAAGTCACCCTTCTTGGCGTCCTTGTAGCGGCCGCGCAGCACTGGCCCGCCGATCTCTTCAAGCGCTTCGAGCATGACGTCCTTCTTCACGCGCCCGAAAAAGTTCTGGGCATCGGGCCGCCACCATTGCGCGACATCAATGTCGAGCAGCCGTCCGAGATGATCGTGGAAGCCGTTGCGGCGCCCGCCATCGTCGACGTTGAGCGTCGGTTCGAGCGTCTGCGCCACGACATGGGCGAGCCAATCGGCGCGCGCCTGTTCATCCAGTTGCCGGAAGGCATCGAAACGCGACGACAGCGTGTTCCCGCCTGCCCAGCTCACATCGAGCCCCTGCCGCTGTTCGGCCAGGACGTTGCTGGCCGCGCTGCCTTCGTCGCGGAAGCCGACGATCGGGAAGCTCGCGGCGGCCGCTTGCAGCGTCGAGTGGTCCCGGACATAGCCGCTGGCGAACACGGTCCGGTGCGCGATCAGGAATATCGCGAGGTCGAGCGCGAACCCCGCGTCCGAGGCGACATGGGACGCCAGAATCTGCCGCCGCTGCGTCGCGAGTTCGTCGACCAGCGTCGCGCTGAGCCGGGAGGTCGCGACCTTGCCGGACGGCGCCTCGGGTTCGCCGTCCTCTCCCGCCTGACGAATGGCGCGCTCGCTGAACATGCGCCTGTGCACCCGCGAGGTGCCGTCAGGGGCAAGATAAATGAAGGTGCCCAGCTGGTCCTTGACCGCATCGTCGACCATCGTGCGCGCCGCCTCGATCGCATCGAGTTCCCGCTCGATGTCGGCGAGCCGCACCGAAGCCGCCTCGGCCTCTGGTGTGCCGTCCTCAAGTTCGGTTTCCAGTTCACGGATGAGCGCATCGCCCTCATCGGAAAGACTGTCGACGCGATCCTGCTCGTCCTCGCTCAATTCGCGCAGCGCCGGATGATATTCGTGGAGCTGGCACTCCATGTCATAGGGCACGTGGGTCGCGAGGACCGGTGTCACGAATGCCAGCTTCTGCTCGGCAGCGAGTGTTTGTGCCGCTGCTTCGAGCTGCTGGGCGGCAAGCTGCTCGATGATCTCCACGTCGATCCAGCTCTCATCCGCATCATCGCCGAACAGGTCGCGCTCGATCCGGCCGCCCGCACCGACATAGGCATCGCGGCCAACGAACCGCGCCTTCGCATCGGTCGCCTTCACCGTCCCGTTGAGGAGCGCACGACGGACATTGTCGGGATTGTCACCATAATAGGACCGGCTCATGATCTCGAACACACGCGCCTGGCGGTCGACATCGGGCGTTACGGCATAAGCCTGCGCGACCCCGAGCGTGATCTCGCCTGCGGCAAGCGCCGCGAAGACGACGGGAGCCAGTTCGGCAAGCCGGACCCGCTGCTCGACGAAGCGGGTCGTGAGCCCGAAGCGTTTCGCCATATCCTCGCCGCTCGCCCCCCGGTCGAGGAAGTGCTTGAAGGCCGAGCATTCATCCGCCGGATTCATCGCGACGCGATGGAAATTCTCGGCAAGGCTCGCTTCGGCCGATCCGGCATCATCCTCGAGCACCAGCACCTGAACCTCATGGTCCGCGGCAAGCCGGTTCGTCTCAATCAGGCGTTGGAGCGCCCGCAAGCGGCGGCCGCCCGCCTTGACGGTGAAGTGCCCCGCCTTTTTTAGCGGCGTGACCACGAGATTCTGCAACAGGCCATGCGCGGCGATATTGTCGGCCAGACTGTCGAGGTCGGCATCGCGATTGGATTTGCGGACATTATCCTTGGAGAGCGAGAGGTTCTTGACCTTCACGGACTGGATCATCGGTTGTCTCCTTCGAGGGTTGCGCCGACGTCGTCGGCCGGCTTGAGCCACTCAGGCCCACCCGGCCGAAGGCCCCCTCCCCTCTCTTCGATCGCTTGACGCTGCCGCTGTTCAGCCTGCGAGTCCGTCCAGGATCTCGACGGCGCGGCTCGGTGGGACGAAGAGCCGCGTGCGGTGTTGGATGATCTCGGTGAAGCAGCCCGCCGCCTTGAGATGAGGAAGGGCGTCGGACTTCCAGTCGAGCAATTCGAGGCGTTGGTCGCCGGCGACCAAGGCCCGCTTCAGCCGGAGCGACCCGATCGGCATGATCTCGCCCGAGGTGCGAACGTGCTCGACCCGCGCGCCTAGATCGATCGCGACATGGGCGGCGATGCCGAATGCGCTGGCGATCCGCTCCACCAGCGGCGCCGGAATAAGACGCCCGAGAAGCGACTGGCCGTCATCGCTCGTCAACCGCCAGACCTGGACATGATCGTCGGGCAGCTTTCCCCAGACCGGGAGCAGCAGGCCCGTGACCAGATAGATGATCTGCGTACGCGTCTGCGCGGCCATCGCGTCGCATTCGGCCTGCCAGGCTTCATCGAAGTTCGCGCAGTCCGCGTCGGTCCAATGGGTTTCGGCGAAGAGGTCCTGCCGGTGCCGTTCGGTGCGCGTTGGACGCACCAGCTCGTAGCGGCGCACGGTCCGCCCCTCTTCGTCCGTCAGCGAGAAGGTCGGCCGGCAAATGGCGGCCTTATCGGAACGCGGGTTGATTAACCCACGCGCTTTCGGGTCGGCCAGAAGCCAATGCGCGCGCTCCAGGGTCAGCGGTCGATATCGTTCCTCGGTTTCGATGCGCAAGATTTCGGTTTCGGCGCCGCTCACGGGATCGCGCCGGATCACCGTCCGGTCGAGGATTGAGATGCGGTCGGCGGCGATCGTCTCGACGCCAAGATCGAGGGTGCCGGCCTCGCGGGCCTTTTCCACCCGTGCCTCGATCAAGCCCAGATATTCGTCGAAGATCGCGTTCTGCAGCTCGATCCGCAGTGCCAGGATACGGTTCAGCCACCGCTGGATCGTGGGCAAGGTCTCGGTGAGCCCTCCGCCCTCCCCGGCCAGGTTCAAACCGGTGAGCGACTGGAATTGATCAAAGCGCACCGATTGGAGCTTTCCCTGGAACAGCAGGCGAAACCACTGGTCGAGCGATTCTCGCGCGAAGTCGGACTCCAGATTGTCGCGGGGGTCGAAAAGTCCCTGTCCGCCGGTCTGACGCTGACCGCGGGTCAATGCGCCGAGGCTGTCGAGGCGTCTGGCGATGGTCGAGATGAACCGCCGTTCGCCGCGGCAATCGGTGGAAATGGGCCGAAACAGGGGCGGACAGGCTTGGTGGGTTCGATGCGTGCGGCCTAGCCCCTGGATCGCCGCGTCCGCGCGCCAACCGGGCTCGAGCAGATAGTGGATGCGGCGACTCTGATTGGGCGCGTCCAGGCTGGCATGATAGCTCCGCCCCGTGCCGCCCGCGTCGGAAAAGATCAGAATGCGCTTTTCGCCGCGCATGAAGCTGTCGGTCTCCGCGAGGTTCGTGCGCGCGCTGCGCCGTTCGATCCGCTGACGGCCGTCGGCATCGACGATGATCCGCCGGCTGCGGCCCGTCACCTCGGCAACCGCCTCCGTTCCGAAATGCCCGATGATGTGATCGAGCGCCGAGCCGACCACCGGCAGCGCGCAGAGCTGCTCGAGAAGCTGATCCCGCATGGCGATCGCTTCCCGGCACAGCACGGGCTGCCCCGCCTCGTCGATCATCGGTTCCGAGCGCACCGTGCCGCTATCGTCGGTATAGGTGCGCATCTGGCGCACCGGAAAGGCCGCCGTCAGATAGTCGACCAGGAATTCGCGCGGGGACAGCTCGATATCGAGCCAGGCGCGCTCCTCGGGGGACAGGTCGGCAAGGGCGCGGTCGAGCATGGCTTCCGACGTCGACACGAGCTGGACGACGGCGCAGTCGCCGCGCGCGAGATCGTCGGCGATCGCCGGGATCAGCGACGGCAGCTTCATCGACAGCAGGATCTGGCCGAAAAAGCGTTGCTTGGTCGATTCGAAGATCGACAGCGCCGCGGCCTTGGCGCCGCTATTATAGGTGGCTCCGCTGAAGCCATCGGTCACGCGCGTGACGGCGAGCGCGGCCTGGAGATTGTTGTGAATGATCGCCCAGGCATCGGCATAGGCATCGTAGATGGCGATCTGCTCTTCGCTGAGCCGATGCTCGAGAATGTCATATTCGACACCAGCGAAGCTGAGCGCCCGCGCGACATAGAGGCCCTGCGCCTTCAAGTCGCGGGCGATCAACTCCATGGCCGCGATACCGCCGCGGCGCAGCGATTCCACGAAGGCCCGACGATCGGCGAAGGCCGTCTGCGGTCCCCACAATCCGAGGCGTGTCGCATAAGCGAGGTTGTTGACGTCCGAGGCGCCGGTGGCCGACGCGTACAGAATTCGGGCGCGAGGCATGAGATTTTGCAGGCGGACGCCGGCGATACCCTGTTCCGACCCTTTCGTGGCGCCAAACCGGCCCTCGCCGCCGGCCATCCCGGCCATTTCATGCGCCTCGTCGAAGACGATGAGGCCGCAGAAATCCTCGCCCATCCATTCGATCAGCTGACGCAGCCGCGTGCCCCTGTCGCCGCGGTTGGAGCGCAAGGTGGCATAGGTCAGGAAGAGGATCCCCTCACCCAGCTGTATCGGCGTGCCGAGCTTCCACTGGTTGAGATGTTGGATGTCGAGCGGCAAGCCGCCAAGCGCCGACCAGTCGCGCCGGGCGTCTTCGATCAGCGTCTCGCTCTTGGAGATCCAGAGGTGGCGGCGATTGCCGCGCAACCACTGGTCGAGGATGACGCCGGCCACCTGCCGTCCCTTGCCGGCGCCCGTGCCATCGCCAAGAAAAAAGCCGGTCCGATAGGCGGCGCCGGCCTCTGTCGGCGACAGCGAAAGACCCTCCTCGCTGGGAACGAACCGGCCGGGAAGATCGCGCTCGAACGCCGCACCGGCGTAGATCAGCGTCTCGATCTGTGCGTCCGAGAGCAGGCCATCATCCAGAATCCTGGCCGGCAACACAGGTTCATAAGCGACCGGGGGTGCCGCGATCGATCCCATTGCCTGCGATTCGACCAGCGCACTTGGGTGTTCACGGGCATCGGCAATCAGCAGACGGCTCGGCCGATAGGGCAGGTAAATCCCTTGCGGTTCGCCCGCGGGTGCGGGCGCATCGAGACGGTGATAGGCGACCGCCCGGGTAGTGGGCGGGGTTGCCACCGTGCGCGAGCTGACGGGGCGGGCCCGCCGCGCGAGGCCCCGGAACAATCCGCTGGGGCGGGAGATCGGCTGCGGCTTCGGCGCGCCTGGGGTCGCCATCGCATCGATGGCCGCAAGTGCAGCGCCGAGCGTCGTGCAGGTCTGGCGCGGGACCGAGCCCCCTGCCCCGCCCTTTTCGAGAAGCATAAGCTGAACCGCCTGCCCGGTGCCATGCTTGGCATAGGCATTGGGCGGCAGGTCGAGATGCAGCCGGGCATGCGCGCCAGCGGCGGCGTGCAGCCAATCCGCGTCCCCCATCTCGATGCGGTCGGGGAGAATAACGGCGCAGCGCCCGCCTGGTGCGAGGCGCAACAGCGCGGAGCGCAGGTGGCGAAGCGCGGCATGGCGGTCGCGCCCCCGTCCCCGGCTTCGCGAGAAGGGCGGATTGATGAGCACGACGCTCGGCACCAGTTGCGGATCGAGCATATCGTCGATCAGTTCGCCATCATGCGTGCTCAGCCTGCCTTCGGGAAAGGCGTGATGCAGCAAACGCGCGCGCCAGGCATCGATCTCATTGAGAAGGAGGCGCGCGCCGGCGAGATGGGCGTCTACGGCAAGGAGGCCCGTCCCGGCCGAGGGATCGAGCACGATATCGTGTGCCGTGATCGCGGCGGCCTTGGCGGCAAGGAAGCCGATCGGCGCCGGTGTCGAGAACTGCTGGAACGCGATCTGCGTTTCGCTACGCACGCTTTGCGTGGGAAGCGCCGCCGTCATGGCGATCAGCTCGGCGAGCCGCGCATTCGCATCTGCCGGGAGCGTCGCCTTCTTCAGATGGAGGACCTGCGCGAGCTCGAGCACATCGTAGGCGTCGCGCAATGACCATAGGCCATCGGCGCTCGATCCACCGAAGGCGCAGGTCATTTCGGCAAGAAGGTCGTTACGTGCAACCGGACGTCCTTCGGACAGCCGGTCGGCTATGCCTTGAGCAGCGATACGGGCGGGATCATCGAGCGGCAGCGTGAGCGCGAGGGGTTGTGTGGCCATGGGGCATCTCCAGGTCTGACACCTGGCATCAGCGCCAGGTCATCAGCCGGAAGGCCCCCTCCCCTCTCAGGCCGCCTCGGCGGCCCGGCGGACACGCCAGGCATCATTCCAGTCCGCGTGGCGTTCCGGCAACCGGAGCACCAGTTCGCGTCCATTGGCTGTGAGATGCGGCCGGGCTTTTTTTAGCATGGCGGCAGCGGCAGCACCGCGATCGCCATAGACGATGATTCGCTTGACTCGCTCGGGGATGCCGACGAACCCAAGGCGTTCGACGCCGCCCAGCGCCCAGGTCGGCGTTCCGAACCAGGCCATTGCCGAAAGGGCATCCTCGATGCCTTCAGCAAGGCCAAGCTCCTCTCCGGCCGGCGCCAGACGAACGGCTGCGTCACCAAGAAAGCCAAGGGCAATCTTCGGCTTTGGCAGGGGTTTGTGCAGGATATCGGCGAGATCGAGGCAGGTCCGCTGGACGGCCACGACGCCCAGATCATTCTCGACCGCGGCGACCATCGCTGGAAAGAACCGGCGACGCTCACCCGCCCCCACGATGGTGCGCGGATTGTAGCGCAGGCAACGCGGATAGGGAGGCGGCAGACCGCGCGCCGCCAGATAATCGGCCGCTGGAGAGTCGGCGATGGGCTGGCTCGCCTTCCATAGCCGAACTGCTAGAGCGCGATGGTCCGCGACCGCCTTCGTGCGCGGCATGGTGAGCGGCTCCGCATCGTGAAGTTTGCGCCGACGCAGAGCAGCCAGAACGTCGCGCGTGTCGCAGCCGGCAAAGCAGTGGAACAGGATCGCCCGCTCGCCCAGTCGGACTGACAGGCTGGGGCCATGATCGTCATGTGCCGGGCAACGGCATTCACCGCGCGTACCGCGCCAAGTTCCGCCGAGGGCTTCGACAATGGCTTTGGCGCGATGGGGAGCAGCTATGGGCATCTACTAATCCTCGGAAGTGGTGGCGCGCCGCTGCTGGTTGCGCCCTCCCCTCCCCGGCATTTCAGCCAGGCATGCCTTTGGTTGCCAGGATTCCGAATTCCTCGACGATACGATCGGTTGTGTAATGCGTCGCGCCGTCGCGTTCATAGGAGCTGTCCTTGAGCCGCCCGGCTATGCGTACGAGATCCCCGACTTGGGCTCGGTCGTCGATATGTTTCCGCTGGCCCTCGCTGAACACGCTTACGCGGTTCCAGTGGCTGTCTTCCTGCCACTCGTTATCGTCACCCTTGCGGCGATAGTTCGCGCAGACCGACAGCAGGGTGACTTTTGGCCGCGCGTCTATTTCTCCGATCCGGCCGATGATCTCGAACTTGGCGAAGTTGATCATGCACCCTCCACTGGCGACGTCATTTGGCCGGGGAGTCTATCGTGGGTGGCTGACTGCGCGTATCCCTCCAGGCGGGGGGATTGTACGATTGCTTCAGACGCAGCGCCGATCTCATTCTCAAAATTAAAGAATCAAAACGCCGCTGCTCGCAGCGGAAGCTTTTCCGATTCAAAAGGATTCAGATTCGCGGGGCCGAAAGTGCAGCGTTTCTGCGGGTTTGAGCAAGCCTATCCTGACCGGCCGGGGGATTTTACCTGTCCTTCCGGGGGCAGTTCCCTGACCGGCCGGGGGATGCAACCTGACCAGTTGGGGCCTTCCTGACCGCATGGGGGTGAGCCTCTCTTGGGGGCGATTCGTCCGCCCTGCCGCTCGTCAGGGACTCTCTTCGGTCTGTGCACGGCCGTTTACGCGGGTCAGATCGCTTTGAAACGCGACTCGGCGCACTCCCTTATGTTTTACCACATCGGGGTCAAATTCCATCCTGACCTATTGGGGGCTAGACGGCCGCCTATCCTGCCCTGACTTGACACAAGAGGACAGGTCAGGCAGATTTTCTTCTACGCCGGACGAATCGGTGAAGACTTCATGGCATGGATGACGAGCAAGCCCTAGACCACGCTGAAACGCTCTCTCCCACCGGTGATGATGCTTCTCCGGGGCGGGCGATGCGGGTGGCTGCCGCCCTGCAGGCAAAGGGCGGTGACGAGTTCGCCAAGCCCGGCAGCATCGTCGAGGTCAAGTTCGTTAAGGGCCAGTCGCTTAGCCTGACCGCTTCGCGCCTACTCGCGCTGATGATTTTGACTGCGGGCGGTGATGCTTGGGAGGACCGTCCGCACAAGATGCGAAAGGCGGACATTCGCCGCGGCCACAAGGGCAATGAACGCATCTCGGATATGCTCGAGGAATTGCATCGCACGCTTTTCGCGGTTGATGATAAGTCCTGGCGCGGCAAGAAGGCGACGCTGCGTTTTTCGCTTATATCGTCGTCGCGCGAAGAAGCGGAAGACGAGGAGGGCGCGGACGCGGGGTGGATAGAGTGGGAGTTCACGCCCGAGGCCCGAAAACTGATCCAGGAATCGGAGACCTATGCCGTCCTGAACCGGCAGGCGGTGCTCGGCTTTCGTTCAACCTATGCGCTCAAGTTGTATGAGATCGGGGCGCTGAGGCTGCATAGGCGTCAGTCGCTCTGGAAGGGCGACATGACGGCTCTGCGTGCGCTGCTCGGCATAGCGCCGGACGTCTACAAGGACTTCGCGCAGCTGCGCCGCAAGGTTCTCGAAAAGGCGAAGGCCGAAATAGATCAGCTTGCCCATTTCCGCGTGGAGTGGCGGGAGATTCGCCAGGGCCGAACCGTCACTGAAATCGAATTCCGCTTCGAGCCCAAGGATGCACCAGCCCAGATCGCGACCGTGGATGAAATCGGCCGTCACTCGGCCGGGAGGAAGGCAAGGCGCGAAGGCGATGTCGAGACCGTGGCCGTCGAGGCGGTGACGAAGGCTGCCGTGGCGGCATTGGTATCCCCGGAGAAGGCTGGGGCAGGGGAGGTCACGTTTCCGCACGGCACGATCCGCTTTGGCTCTGATGCGCTGGCCGCGATCGCGCGCTCGGCGGGCGGCGGTTGGGATATCGATCTCATTGCCGATGCCTATCGTGTGCAGATGGGCGAGAGGCTGGCGAAGCTCAAGGGCGCGAAGTTGATCGCCTCCTGGACCGGCTTCTGCGAGAGTTTTCTGGCTAGGCGCGGGCGCCCCTGAGCCGAAGTTGCACCGGTGCAATTTGGGTTGAACGGCCCCCAAGAGGTCAGGTTGCAGGCGTGGGTAGAGGCCCGCGGTGTCGATTGCGGCCAAATCGCCCCCCGCTTCCAGTCGGACTTGCGAAAATGAGCCTTTGATTGACCTAAAAGTGCAAATTGAGCTATGCCGTATCTAGTTTCGCAAGGGGGCATCTTTTGGCTGCAATCGACATCGAGGGCACGCAGGATCTGCTGTCCGTCTCAACGCTCGCACAACGGACTAGCTCTGTCCTCGAACGACTCCGCGACTCTGCGCGGAGTGCGCGGGCGGACGAGCGCCGCGAGCCCACTTTCCCGATCGGCAAGGCCGCGGAACTGGTGGGCCGAACGCCCGCAGCCATTCGAGAGGCCGAGAAGGACGGCCGCTTGCCGCCGCCTCCGCGAACCGAGAATAATCGGCGTGTCGGTTATACTTTGGCGCAGCTCAACGACATGCGGGGGCTGTTCGGCACCCGGCCTTGGCGCGCTGCCAGTGATCCTTGCTGCGTCATCGCGGTGCAGAACTTCAAGGGCGGGGTCGGTAAGTCGACCCTTTCGGTGCATCTCGCGCAATATCTCGCGATCAAAGGCTACCGCGTGGCCTTGATCGACTGCGATAGCCAAGCCTCGGCGACAACCTTGTTCGGCTATGTCCCGGACCTCGACCTGACCGAGGAGGACACACTCTACCCCTTCTTGCGGCACGACGACATGGCGTCGCTCGACTATGCTCTGCGCAAGACCCATTTCGACGGGCTCGAGCTTATTCCGGCTAATCTCCGGCTGTTCCAGTCGGAATATGAAATCGCTGCGCGTATGGCGCAGGGACAGCCGACCCTCATAGATCGGATGGCGCAGGGCATCGCCAGCATCGCGGACAGGTTCGATGTCGTTGTCCTCGATCCGCCGCCCGCGCTGGGCGCGATTTCGCTGTCCGTGTTACGCGCCGCCAACGCTCTTGTTGTGCCGGTGCCGCCCACCGTGATGGATTTTTCCTCGACGGCGGCCTTCCTCGCCATGCTCGACGAAACCATCGAAACGCTTGCGGAACGCGATATGGCTCCGTCCCTGCAATTCCTTCGGTTTGTCGCATCCAAGGTGGATGAGAACAAGTCGATGCAGAAGGAATTACTCAACCTGATGCGGACGCTCTTCGGCCATGCGATGACGCGCACACCGCTAAAGGATTCGGCAGAAATCGACAATGCAACGGCGCGGCTGATGACCGTCTATGAGCTCGATGGCCCGGTCACCAGTTCAGCGGTGCGCAACCGCTGCCTTGCCTATCTCGACGGTGTGAATAGCGAAATTGAGGTCGATATCCGATCGATGTGGCCTAGTCATCTTGGACGGCTCCGCAAGGAGGCACTCGCCTGATGCGCGCGAAATTGCACCGGTGCAATTCTGGTTAGAAGGGCAGGATCATGAGCAAGAAAAACGCCAACTTTGCGGCGGATCTGGTCGCCGGAATCGACCCCGCACCACAAGCCTCGGCCCCGCGGCGCGCTGGCATTGGGGCAAGCGCGCTGGCCGGCCGAGAGAGCCGATTGGCCGAATTGGCGACGGGCAGCATCGTCTCACGCACCCATGAACTGGTCGATCCGGCACGGTGCCGCATGTGGGCGGGTCATAACCGCGAATATGCGCTGCTTAGCGAAGAACGGTGCGCGGACCTTATCGAGAGTATCAAAGCGCAGGGCAAACAGGAGATGCCTGCCATTGTTAGGCGGGTGAAGGATGACCCTGCCTTCGATTTCGAGGTGATCTGCGGTGCGCGCCGGCATTGGACGATCAGCTGGCTACGTGCCCACAACTATCCCGATTTCCGCTTTCTGGTCGATGTTCGTAGCCTCACGGATGAAGAGGCTTTTCGGCTCGCAGACCTCGAGAACCGGGCGCGTGATGATCTCACCGATCTGGAGCGCGCACGCGACTATTTGCGCGCCCTCGACGCCTATTATGAGGGGCGGCAAAAGATCATGGCCGAGCGAATCAATGTCACAGAAAGCTGGCTCAGTCGTTACCTTGACCTCGCCCGGCTGCCGTCGGAGCTGATGGCTGCCTTCACAGCCCCGCAGGATCTGAGGATCAAGCATGTCACCGCGATCAAGCCGCTCCTGAAACCCGAAGACCGACGCCAGCGGGTATTTGCTGAGGCGGGGCGTCTTGGCCAGGTACAGTCTGAGCTAACGGTGCCGATGCCGGTTCCGGATATCATTCGCGCCCTCGCTTTGGCAGCCGATCCCCCCAAGAGGTCAGGATCCCCCAGGAAGTCAGGAAAGGCCGAAACGATCATGTGCCAAACAGGAAGGCCCTTGCTGAAAGTGGAGGGGGTGGATCGTAAAGGTCTCAGACTTACCCTGCTTCCACATGGCGGCGGTGCGCGGGCTGATGTCGAAGCCGCGTTGAAAGCGCTCCTCGACAAGCATTGGGCATAGTTGGTTTCAGGTGCGCTTGGCGTGGCTTTGGTGTGTGGCGGGTCGTTTGAAATACTGCCAGTTCGCGCAAACGAAGGTTTCATTGAAACGCTACGCTTTTGGGTGCATATAAGAGGCAAGGAGTGCACTCATGCTTGCCGCTTTTCTGGATGACATTCGCGAAGGTGACATGATCGCGCCGCGCCGCATGGCGGAACGCCTACGTCTGCCGATGACGCGGCTGTCGCGGCTCGCCCACCTTAATCGCAACACGATGACCGCGCATCCGGGCAGCCCCGCCGTGCAGGCCAAGCTGGGCGAAATTGCCCGGATTATCGCGCGCGCCGCCGACCTTGCCGGCGACGAAGGCAAGGCGATCATCTGGTTCAAGCATCAGCCGCTCCCTGGCTTTGGCAAGACGGCCGAGGAATTGGTCGAGGATGGCCATGCTGATGTCGTGATCGAGGATCTCGATCGTATGGCCGCCGGTGTTTATTCCTGACGCGGTTCACTCTGGTTCACAGGCTTGACCGTGGCCGTGTTTCCGCACGCTGGTAGTGCGGCGCAATGACCTATGCTCTTGCGCCGTTGTCGCTTCCGCTCTGGCGGATGATCGGGATCCGCCATCAGTTCAGTCCGACGTCCGGAGAAGGCGCGCGGCTCTATGGCGGCCGCTGGAACCGGAAAGGACAGTTGGCCCTCTATCTCGCGGCCGATGCGGTCACGGCGGTGGCGGAATACTATCAGGGGTTGCCCAAGCCGGGGACGCTGGTCCCCTATCAGCTCGACGCGGCGGCAATCGCGGATCTCACCACCGGCACGGCCGGTCCGTGCGACGCACGGGTCGCCGAGGCGATGGCGGCGCATTGGAAAGCCCAAGCGTTGCTCGATGGCAAGACGCCGCCGAGTTGGGCGCTGGCAGAGGAATTGATCGCGGCGGGTGCGCAGGGTGCGCTTGTGCCGTCGGTCCAGAATCCCGGTGGTCGGAACCTGGTGTTGTGGCACTGGTATGATCAACTGCAGGATCAGGACGGGGAAGGGGCTGCATTGACGGTCCTTGATCCAGACGATGCCCTGAGACATCCCCGCTAGAGTTGGCCCGCACTGCCGGCGAGCAGCCGGTCGATCTCGGCCATCGCCGCGTCGAACTCGGCAAGCGCCGGTCGGGGGAGGGCGAGAGCGGGATCCAGGGGCGCCGACAGCCGATCCCTTCGCGACGCGTCGGCGACCAGCAGCACCTTGCCCTTGATGCTCTCGCGCCGGGCGAGGCCTGCTGCGGTCAGGGCGTCGCCGATCGCATAGGTGCCGCGCCGACTGACTCCGAACGCCGAGCCGATCTGATCGAGCCCGAGCGGCGCGAACGCGGCGAGCAAAGTCCACACCTGCGGTGCCCGCGCACTCGATCGCAGGTGCCCCAGGTGCTCGCCCATCAGCGCCGCGCGCCTCCGCGCGTCCGCGACCAGGTCTGAAAGCCGCATAGCGCTGGCGTGCAGGCTGTGGGCGGCCAGCAGCGCGCGTTCGCCGGGCCAGAGCTGCGGCTGCAGCGCTTGCGCCGTCACGGCGCCCGGGCAGGGGAGGGGGAGCCGCCACGTCCCGCACGCACTCAGCACCCGCCCCAGCGCCGCATCGACCGCCCAGAGCGGGGTACGTGGGGCGGCCTGCTCGACCGCGACTTTGCGCCCGCTGAGCGAAAGGCTCCGCACCGTGCGCTCCACCGGCGCGAACAGGGGATCGGCACGCAGCAGGGCGTTGAGACGGGCCAGACCCGTGAAGGGCAGGGCGGAATCGTCGTTCATGCTGGCCTGTTTGGTCAGGTCGGCGGCCTTTGCCAGCGCCTCGTCCCCCAGCGCGTCTTCGGCATGGGCTGGACGGTCGGCCCCAAAGCGAGCAGCCAGAGCGATGGTCTGAGCGGCGTCGGCGAGCGGTTCCCACGGATGATGGCTGAGTTCGCCCAGCAGGGCGCGGACCACGGCATAGGCGGAACAGCAAGTGAGGGGCGTCTCTTGGGGGCCGCGGTCGAGTCCGGCGAACCATGTGTGGAAACGCAAGGTCGCGTCGGTGAACCCCGATTGTGCCAGCGCCGCGAGCAGCACCTCGCGCAGCAGTCCTACGCAGAACAGCCGTTTTTCGGCATCGGTAAGCCCGACGAGAAGCCCGTCGAGCCGGCCGAGCGCCAGCGTGCATGTGGCCTGTGCCACGGCAAGCTCTTCGGGCGAAACATCCGCATCGGCGGCAAGGGGATGGAAGGCCTCCATGCCGGGACGTGTAGTGAAACGCAAAACACTGCACAACTACTCTGACGGTTGGTAAGTCAACATGTGATAATTGCAGTTATCACATATCCGGAATTGACCTCTCTTTATTAGGTGGCGTACAAGCCCGCCTGAGGAGCGTGGCACGTCATGGGCACCGATACCGCCCGAGAAGAGCGAGAATCCGTTGTAGCGGCCGCTGAGACTGCGCTGACGCCCATTGCGCCGTTAGGCGACCTTCCATGGGCGATCGTGCAGATGAGGGCTGTCGAGCCGATCGTCGTGAACGAGGCGCTGATCGCCGCCTATCAGGCCGCATCGTCGCCCCACAGCGTCCGCGCGCTGAGATCCGATATTGAGGCGTTCGATGCGTGGTGTCGCCGCACACAGCGAATTGCACTCCCGGCGACGCCTGAGATGGTCGCCGACTATCTCGATGCGCGCGCGGGGGAGGGTGCCAAACCCGCCTCGCTCGGTCGCTACAAAGCGTCGATCGCCAAGGTCCATCAACTGCTCGAACTTAAGGATCCGACCCAGGCGCCATTGGTGAAGCTGCGTCTGGCGGCGATCCGTCGGAGAACTGGCACGGCGCAAAAGCAGGCGAGGCCGCTGCGATTCAAGGGGCCAGTCAAGGATGTCGAGCGGGACCAGGCTCGCGGGCTCAACATTCGCGCGCTGCTGGAGGCCTGCGGCGACGATCTGCCGGGGCTGAGCGATCGCGCGTTGCTGTCGGCGGCTTATGACACGGGCCTGCGCGCCTCCGAACTAGTGGCGGTTGCGGTGGAGCATATCGTGGACGCTCTCGATCCGGAGGCACGGCTGCTCGAAATCCCGCGCAGCAAGGCGGATCAGGAGGGGGAGGGGGCGACCGCATTTATATCGCCTCGCTCGGTACGGGCTATTGCGGCGTGGCGCGCGGCCTCGGGGATCGCCGCGGGCCCGCTGTTTCGGCGCGTGCAGGTGCGGCGCTATAAAGCGAGGCTGGCGGATCCGGGCCGGCCGATCGCCAGCATCTCGGGGCGTGAGGCCTGGGACCTGCGCAAGACGCTGCCCAAACGCGCGATGGCGGCGCGGGTGGAGTACGATGTCGGCGAGGCCGCACTACACCCGGGATCGATCGGCCCGATCTGGCGACGGATCATCCAGCGGGCGTTCGATCGCGGGGCGCTCGGCGACTTGACCGCTGATGATCTGGTGCGGCTGCTCAAGGGGATCAGCGCCCACTCGACGCGGGTGGGACTCAACCAGGACCTGTTCGCCAGCGGCGAGGGCCTCACTGGCATCATGGACGCGTTGCGCTGGAAAAGTCCGCGCATGCCGCTCGCCTATAATCGCAACCTTGCCGCTGAGCAGGGTGCGGCCGGGCGGCTGATGGCGAAGCTAGGCTAACTGTAAGTGTCAGATCAGCGCTACTTCCATTCTGAGGTGAGTTTAGGTTTTCAGATGCGCTGAGCAATAGTTTTGATGCCTGCAGTCAGCCTATTCTGTCGGAATGTTATGCCCGTGAAACCGTTCTGATCATGCGCCAAGTCGACGGTCAGGATTTAGCCACGGTCACTTCATCGAACACACAAAATGCATGATATAACGGTACACCAAAGCCGAGCTCACGAAAGGAAGCCTTTTCTGACTTGATCATTATGCTATAGCCCGTTCGATGGGACGCTTCCTAGCCCTCATACTCATGTGCCTCGTCTCACTATCGTTGATGGTGGGCGCGATTGCGCATGCTGCCGAACCCATCGGTTGCCTCGATTCGAATGTCGCGGCAGGTCTCGGTCATGCCGATGGCGATCGGGATGAGGTCCCATCTGACGACGGCAAGGCGACGCCGCACCATCACGGCGGTTGCCATGGCCACCAGATTGGCGAGCCTGTGAAGGACGGCTTCGTACCCGTAGTACATCTGCGGACCGCGTCGCCTGTGCTTGGGAACGCGACGAATCTGGTTTCCACTCTGACAGCTCCCGCGCACCGCCCTCCGAAAGCCTGACAATTCTAACCTGCTCCCTCTGGGGGCTTCTTCGGAATTGTCAGGAGTCTTTCGATCATGCACCGATCACTCGCGGCTTTGCTAGCCGCGACCGCTTGCGCGAGCATCGCGCAAGCTCAAACCGGGCCGCTGGCTGAGGCCAGGCCGGCGCAGCAACAAAGCAGGTCGCCCGCACTGACGGGGTCGGCTTTTACTGTTGACCGTGCTCTCGAACTCGCGGGCGCCGTATCGCCAGCGCTTGAGGCAGCCTCGGCGGACATCCGCGCGGCGGAAGCCGGACGCCAAGTTGCGGGCCTACGTCCCAATCCGAGCGTCACGGTCGAGGCTGAAAATGTCGCCGGCTCCGGCCAGTATCGCGGAACACAGAGCCTTGAAGCGACGACATCGCTTACGTTGCCGATCGAACTGGGCGGCAAGCGATCGGCGCGGATCGCCGTCGCCGACGCCCGGACGAACCGGGCGACGATACAGGCGGCGATCGCGCAAGCCGATCTCCGGCTCAGTGTCGTGCGCGCCTATGCGGAGGCCGCCTCGGCGGAGCGCCGACTTGTCACAGCCGAGGATCAGGCCCGGATTGCTGATGAAGCACTAAGAGCCGCCCGTGTGCGTGTGCAAGCGGGTCGTGCTTCGCCACTTGAAGCCGAGAGAGCGAACGTGGCGAGGGTCAACGCCGACGCTGCGCTGTTGCGTGAGGAACGGGCCGTCGCAGTCGCACGGTTCACCCTGTCACGCATTATCGGCCAGCCAATTTCGGGACCACTCGATGCAGACTGGTTCTCCCGAATCCCGGCGACCTATGGCCCGTTACGGCCGATAGAGAGCGCGGGCACGCTCGTGATGGCGGCAGCCAATGCCGATTTCACCATCGCCGATGCGGGTGTGCGGCTCGCCCGCTCGCAGCGCGTGCCGGATCTGACTCTTGGGGCCGGCGCTCGCCGGTTAGAGCAGACCAACGACACAGCGGCTATCTTCAGCATGTCGATCCCGATCCCGTTGTTCAACAACGGGCGCGCGGCCTTGAACCAAGCAACTGCTGAACGGCAGCGTGCCGATGCGCAGCGGCGTCTCACAGCGCTCGATGTCGATCAGGCCATCGCGCGCGCTCAAGCCGATGCCGCCAACGCAGCCACCAGCGCGGCAGCGGCCAGCGGTCCCGCACTCGCGGCGGCCGAAGAAGCCGCCCGCATAGCCCGCATCGGCTATCGGGAGGGGAAGTTCGGCCAGCTCGATTTGCTCGATGCCGAACGGACGCTCGCCGCGACGCGGGCGGCGGCTATCGACGCGCTGCTCTCCTACCACATCGCCCAGGCGCAGCTTGAGCGGCTTACCGCCCGCGCGCCGACCACACAGGGGGAATGATAATGAAAACCCGTACCATAGCGGCGTTGCCGCTTACGTTGGCCGCATTGCTGATGGCCGGATGCTCTGGCGGCGAGAAGACGGCTGATGATGCGCAGAATGCTGCCTCGGCCGCAGAAGAAGGTCATGCCGATGAAGAAGGCGAAATCGACCTTAGCGCCGATCAGATTCGCAAGGCTGGCATTGAGACAGTGCGCGTCATCCGCAGCGGCGGCGGCGCGTTGACCCTCCCGGCAACGATCGAAGGCGACCCACAAGGGATGCAGGTCGTTTCCGCCGCCATCGGCGGTCGTGTCGTCTCGCTCACCCGCAACCTGGGCCAGTCAGTCGGACGCGGGCAGACGCTCGCTATCATCGAAAGCCGCGAGGCGGCATCACTCAACGCCGAGATCGAGGCGGCGCGCGCGAGGCTGGCGCTGGCCGAAAGCAACCTTCGTCGTGAGCAGCGCCTGTTCAACGAGTGCGTGTCGCCCGAACAGGATCTGATCGCGGCACGCACGGCAGCCACCGAAGCGCGTATCGCGCTACGTCTCGCGCAGCAGCAGGTGTCGGCGGCGGGCGGCGGCGGAGGCGCGCTCAATCGCATCGCGATCAGCGCGCCCCTCTCGGGGCAGGTCGTCGCGCGCAGCGTGACGCTGGGTCAGACAGTCGCGGCCGATGCGGAACTGTTCCGTGTCGCCAATCTTGGGCGTGTCGCGGTCACGCTGGCCCTGTCGCCGACAGACGCCGGCAAGGTGCGACCTGGTTCGCAGATCGAAATCGTCTCGGGCGATCGCCGATCGGTGGCACGGGTCGATTTCGTCTCGCCCATCTTGGACGAAACCACGCGGCTCGCCAGCGTGATCGCGGTCATCGACAACCGCGCGGGCCAATGGCGTGTGGGCGAGCCGGTCACGGCGTCGATCCAGCTTCCCGGCGGCGGCCCGGCGGCGCTGCTTGTGCCGCAAAGCGCGGTGCAGACGGTCGAAGGCCGGTCCACCGTGTTCGTGCGCACCGATCATGGCTTTAGGGCCACCCCCATCACGCTCGGAAACCCAAGCGGCGACAATGTGGTCGTGACGTCGGGGCTCAAGGGCGACGAACAGCTCGCCGGCCCCAACAGCTTCACCCTCAAGGCTGAGCTCGGGAAGGGCGAAGCGGAGCATGGGCATTGATCATGATCGATCGCATCGTCACATTTTCCGTCGAGCGTCGCTGGTTCGTCCTGCTCATGACGCTCATCGCCGCGGCCATCGGAGGCTGGGCGCTTTCTCGCCTGCCGATCGACGCTGTTCCCGACATCACCAACAATCAGGTGCAGGTAAACATCAGCGCGCCGGCCCTTTCACCCGAGCTGGTCGAGAAGCAAATCGCCTTTCCGATCGAAACCGCGCTCGCCGGTGTTCCCGGTCTTGAATATACCCGCTCGCTTAGCCGCAACGGCTTTGCCCAGGTCACGGCCGTATTCACGGATTCGACCGACATCTACTTCGCCCGCCAGCAAGTGTCCGAGCGGCTGCGCGTCGCCGAGGAAAGCCTACCCGAAGGTGCGGTTCCAACCATGGGGCCGATCGCGACAGGCCTGGGCGAAGTCTATATGTGGACGGTCCATTTCATGCATCGGAAGGAGGACAAGCACAAGCCGGGCGAGCCCGGCATGCAACCCGATGGCAGCTACATCACGCCGGAGGGCGACCGTCTCGTCAGCGAGGCCGATCAGGCGACCTATCTGCGCACCACGCAGGATTGGATCGTCGCGCCGCTGCTCAAGAACACACCGGGCCTTGCCGGCGTCGACTCGATCGGCGGCTATGTGAAGCAGTTTCAGGTCATTCCCGATGTCCAGCGGCTTGCCGCCTTGGGGCTGAACCTGACCGACCTCGCCCGCGCACTTGAAGAGAATAATGTCGGCGTCGGTGCCGGCGTGGTCGATCGTGGTGGAGAGGGCCTGGCCGTCCGCTCCGATGCGCGCATCCGCAATGTCAGCGAGCTGGCCGGGACCGTCATCGCGACCCGCGAAGGCACGCCGATCCGGCTCGACCAGGTGGCGCAAGTGCGTCTCGGCCAAGCGATCCGCTACGGCTCCGCGTCTGAGAACGGCAAGGAGGTCGTGGTCGGGACCGCCATCATGCGGATCGGCGAGAACAGCCGCACGGTCGCCTCTGCGGTCGCGGAACGGATCGGCGAAATCAACGCCTCGCTGCCGACTGATGTGGTCATACAACCGGTGCTCGATCGCACTGCGCTGGTCAATTCAACGATCAAGACGGTGGCGAAGAATCTATCCGAAGGCGCGCTGCTCGTCATCGTCGTGCTGTTCGTCCTGCTCGGCAATTTCCGGGCGGCGCTGATCGCGGCGCTAGTCATTCCGATCACTATGGCCATGACCAGCTTCGGCATGTTGCAAGGCGGTGTCTCTGCCAATCTGATGAGCCTTGGCGCGTTGGACTTCGGTCTTATTGTCGATGGCGCGGTCATCATCGTTGAAAACGCGCTGCGGCGGATCGCCGAACGACAACATCACTATGGCCGCACGCTTGCGCTCGAGGAACGGCTGTCCGTCGTTGCTCAGGCCGCGCGCGAGATGATCCGCCCTTCCGTGTTCGGGCAGGCAATCATCATCCTCGTCTATGTGCCGCTGCTCACGCTCACAGGTGTTGAGGGCAAGACCTTCACGCCGATGGCGATGACAGTCATCATCGCACTCGTCTTCGCCTTCATCCTCTCACTGACCTTCGTGCCGGCCATGCTCGCCATCTGGCTGTCGAAGCCCGTCGAGGAAAAGGAAGGCCGGATCATGACGTGGCTCAAGCGCAAATATGAGCCGGGACTTGACCGCGCGATGAAGCGGCCGACGCTCACCATGGGCGTCGGTGTCGGCGCGTTTCTTGCCGCCATCCTCACCTTCTCGTTCCTAGGCCAGGAGTTTCTGCCCCAGCTCGACGAGGGCGATTTGACCGCCCAAGTGCTCCGCGTGCCGGGGACGTCAATCGATCAGAGTCAGGCGATGCAGTCGCGGATCGAGCGCGAGATCGGCAAGCTGCCCGAAGTGCGGTTCGTTTTCTCAAAAACGGGCACGGCGGAACTCGCCGCCGACCCCATGCCCCCTAACATTTCGGACACCTTCATCATCATGAAGCCACGCGACGAATGGCCGGACTCGGGGCTCAGCAAGACTGACTTGGTGGCGAAGGTCGAGAAGACGCTTGAAAGTCTACCGGGCGGTGCGTTCGAGATCACCCAGCCCATTCAGATGCGCTTCAACGAGCTAATCGCCGGCGTGCGCGGCGACCTCGCGGTGAAGGTGTTCGGCGACGACACCGACGCCATGAATTCGACAGCCAATGCCATTGCGGCCGTGTTGCGCAAGACGGAAGGCGCCGTTGACGTTCGGGTGGAGCAGACCGAGGGCCTGCCCATGCTCGACATTCAGCCGCGCCGCGACATCATGTCGAGGCTCGGTATCACCGCGCAGACCGTGCAGGACACGATCTCGGCTGCGATCGGTGGCCGAGATGCTGGTATGATCTTCGAGGGCGATCGGCGGTTCGCCGTCACCATCCGCCTGTCGGATGTGGCACGCGCCAATCTGCAAACGCTCGGTCAGGTCCCGGTACCGCTGCCGAACGGCGGGTTCGTGCCGCTTCAAAGCGTGGCCGACATCGGCGTCACCGATGGTCCCAACCAGATCAGCCGCGAGAACGGCAAGCGGCGTGTCGTGGTGCAGGCGAACGTGCGTGGCCGTGACGTAGCTGGCGTGGTTGCCGATGCGCAGGCCGCAATTGCGAGCGAGGTGCGTCTGCCTGCTGGGCAGTATCTCGATTGGGGCGGCCAGTTCGAGAACCTGCAATCAGCGACCGAGCGGCTGATGCTGGTGGTGCCGGGCTGTTTCGTGCTGATCATGCTCTTGCTTTACGGGGCACTCGGCAGCGTGCGCGACGCCGCGATCGTGTTCACCGGCGTGCCGCTGGCGCTGGTGGGGGGCGTGCTCGCCCTGTTCCTGCGAGGCATGCCCTTCTCGATCTCGGCGGCGGTCGGGTTCATCGCGTTGTCCGGCATCGCCGTCCTGAACGGGCTCGTCATGGTAACGTCGATCCAGGAACTGATGGCCCGAGGTATGGACCGATCGGAAGCAGCCTATGAAGGCGCGATGATGCGGTTACGCCCCGTGGTCATGACGGCACTGGTCGCGTCGCTCGGCTTCGTACCCATGGCGATCGCATCGGGTGCGGGCGCGGAAGTGCAAAAGCCACTGGCGACGGTTGTCATCGGGGGCCTCATCTCGGCGACCCTGCTGACCCTGTTCCTACTGCCGACGCTTTACGCCCGGTATGGGCGCAGGGAGATGGACATTCCAGCGCCCGACAAGCGGCCCGATGCACCGACGCCTGATCTCGCCGAGGCTCCGCTGTGAGCCTCGGCGGCCGTCGCATCCCCACAATGGGGATGCACGGTGTTCAGCGGCGGGCGGCTTTGCCGTCCGCCGCACTGGACACCAGCGGAAGGTCTATCCGGGCATGAAGGAAACAACCTCTTTCGCGCTGACCATCACCCCGATCCGGGCTTGGACCCATATCGTGGACCTACCCACGTTCGCGCTGTGGCATCCAAGTTATCGCTTTCGAGGAATCGCCGCGCCGGATGCCGACGTCAGCCTTACTTTCTCCCTGCTCAAGGGAGAGCTGCCGCTGACAGCCGAAGCTAAGATCATTGCCTACGAACGGGCTCACCGGCTCGCCTGGCAGACCGGCTTTGGTGGGATATTTGCCCTTCGCGAGGAATATGCATTCGCCGGAGCCGGCGCGCAGACACAGGTGCGCCATACGATCGCTGTGGAAGGGGTGCTTAGCCCGCTTGGCTATTTGGCGCGGCGCGGCCTGCGCAAAACCATGCAGGCTCAAGATGCGGCATTAATCCGCTATCTCACCAAGGAGGTGCGCGGCAACGGCCTCAGCGTGAATCGCCATCGCCGCCTGTTTCGCAAGACGCAGCTCGCGCGAAAGACGACCCAATGACTGACTTTGCTTCCTCGATCACGGACGCGGAGCGCCGCACGCTCTGGATTGTGCTGGTCCTCAACGCGGCGATCGCGCTTGCCTTTCTAATCGCCGGCGTCAGCGGCGATTCCAGCGCGCTGCTCGCCAATGGCCTCGACAACCTGTCGGACGCCGCCGTCTATGCGCTGAGCCTGATCGCGCTCAGCCGGGGCACGAAATGGAAGACCCGCGCCGCAGGTGTGTCGGGCGTCATGCTCCTGATCTTCGCCGGCGGCATCCTGCTCGATGTGGGGCGGCGATACCTTCAGGGAAGCGAGCCGATCGGCGGCACCATGATGGCGATGTCGGCGGTCGCGGCAGTCGTGAACTATATCTGCCTCCGGCTGCTGCAACGGCTGCGCAAGCCCGACGTCAATCTGCGCGCGGCGACCACATTCAGCTTCAACGATTTCATCTCGAACGGCGGGATTCTGGTCGCCGGACTACTCGTTTGGTGGCTGGGTTCCAACTGGCCCGATCTGCTGGTTGGCTTCCTCACCGCGATTATCGCCGTGAAGGGCGGCATCGAGATCCTGCGCGACACGCGAAAGGAAGCGCGTCAGGCCAAGGAAGAAACCCGATGAGCGCCAAAGTTATCGGTGGCCGCACAAAAATGGCGGGCCTCTTCGCTTCACCACAAAATCGCGCTCCGCGAAGGAGAACATCATGATCGAAAAACTTCGGCTCGATATTCCTGTCCTCCTCCCCGACGTTACGAACGCAGCCGACGCCTGTGTCAAAAGGCTCGTCGGCTCGTTGGAAGGACGTCCCGGTGTCGAACAGGCCCATGTGGTAGCGCCCGAAGCGGACGCTCCCGCAATGCTCTGCATCCACTTTGATCCCGAAGTGGTGTCGCTCTCGCGCATCCGTGAGCTAGCGCACGCTTCGGGCGCAGAAATTGGTGATCGCTTCGGACATGCGATCTGGCAGGTCGACGGCATGACCCATCAACGCCGCGCTCGCACGCTGGGCGATCGGCTGCGCGGCCTCCCCGGCGTCCTTGAGGCAGAGGCCAATGTGTCGGGTCTGGTGCGGGTGGAGTTCGATCGGTCGGCAACATCGCAAGAGTCGATTTTGAAGGCGCTGCGCGACGCTGGCGCTCGACCGACCTACGAGAAGGCTGCCAAGCTCGTGTCGACCGCGCCAGAGCGCGATTATGCAAAGGATCATGACCATCCTCCGGGGAAAAAGCATGACCATGATCACGGTCATGGCGGTCTGCTCGGGCCGAATACTGAACTGATCTTCGCGCTCGCCTGCGGCGCGGCGCTGGGCATCGGCTTTGCACTCGAAAAGCTGGTCGCCGGCGCACCAGACTGGCTGCCGTTCGTGCTCTACGTTGCCGCCTACGCGTTTGGCGGTTTCTACACGCTGCGCGAGGCGATCGAAAGCCTTCGCCTGAAACGATTCGAGATCGACACGCTGATGCTGGTGGCCGCCGCCGGTGCGGCGGCGCTGGGGGCATGGGCGGAAGGGGCGCTGCTGCTGTTCCTGTTCAGCCTTGGCCATGCGCTCGAACATTATGCCATGGGCCGCGCCAAGCGCGCGATCGAAGCGCTGGCGGAGCTGGCGCCGCGCACCGCGATGGTGCGGCGTCCCGACGGCGCCACGAGCGAGGTTCCAGTCGAGAACCTGAAGCTTGGCGATATTGTCATCGTGAAGCCCGATGAGCGGGTCGCCGCCGACGGCTTCATCGTTAAGGGCATAACCGCGATCAACCAGGCCCCCGTCACCGGCGAGAGCATGCCGGTCGATAAACGCCCCGTACAAGACGATGCGGCCGCCCGCCAAAATCCCGATAGCGTGGACGCGGCAAGCCGCGTTTTCGTCGGCACTATCAATGGCAGCGGGCTTGTTGAAATCGAAGTCACCCGCCTGTCCAACGAAAGCACACTTGCCAAGGTGGTGAAGCTGGTCAGCGAAGCCGAAACTCAGAAATCGCCGACACAACGCTTCACTGACCGTTTCGAGCGCTTCTTCGTGCCGGCGGTGCTGGTGCTCGCCTTTGTGTTGCTGTTCGCTTGGGTAGTGGTGGACGAACCTTTCCGCGACAGCTTCTACCGCGCCATGGCGGTGCTGGTAGCGGCGAGCCCCTGCGCGCTCGCCATCGCGACACCCAGCGCCGTTCTATCGGGGGTCGCACGCGCTGCGCGTGGCGGTGTCCTCATCAAGGGGGGCGCACCGCTCGAACTGCTCGGCTCGCTGGACGCGATCGCGTTTGATAAGACCGGCACGCTCACCAAGGGCGAGCCCCGGATACAAGAGATCATCACCGCCCCAGGGGTGACCAAGGAAGACCTCATGGCGGTCGCCGTAGCTGTCGAGAGCCTGAGCGATCATCCTCTCGCGCAGGCGATCGCGCGCGACGGCCGCGAGCATATTGGCGATAAGCCGATACCGCAGGCCGACAACCTCAAGAGCCTGACAGGTCGCGGCGTTTCGGCTCTCGTCGGCCAGGAGGAAGTCCTGATCGGCAAGGCGGAGATGTTCGGCGCCGACGGCATCGCGCCGCTGTCGGCCGAAATGACGGCCGCGATCGAGAGGCTCCGCGAAGGCGGGCAAACGAGCATGGTCGTGCGCCGCGACGACAAGGACATCGGCGCGATCGGCCTGCTCGACACGCCGCGCGAAGCGGCACGGACAGCGCTCGATGAGCTGCGCGCGATCGGCATCAAGCGAATGATTATGATTTCCGGTGATCACCAGCGCGCAGCCGATGCGATCGCCAGAAAAGTCGGAATTGATGAGGCATGGGGTGATCTTATGCCTGAAGACAAGGTAGACGCGATCAAGAAACTCCGTGCCGAAACCAAGGTCGCCATGGTGGGCGACGGTGTCAACGACGCACCTGCCATGGCGACGGCGACGGTCGGTATCGCCATGGGTGCTGCCGGGTCGGACGTCGCATTGGAAACGGCTGACGTTGCCCTTATGGCGGATGATCTTTCTCATTTGCCTTTCGCTGTCGGGCTCAGCCGGCGCACACGCTGGGTCATCCGTCAAAACGTCTTTGTGAGCCTTGGCGTGGTCGCCTTCCTCGTCCCCGCGACTATCTTCGGACTTGGCATTGGTCCCGCGGTCGCGATGCACGAGGGTTCGACATTGCTCGTCGTGTTCAATGCCCTCCGGCTGCTTGCCTACCGCGACCGCGCAGACGCGATCTCGTAGGCTAGATGGAGGTTGTTGACCGGATACAGCAATTTCCTGATAGTGATGGGAGCGGCGCGACACTGTCGGCCGATCCGCGGACCGGCTTCAACAGCCAAGCAACATATGGCTGAGGGAAGATCTATCCTCAGCCGGCTACCGCCCAGGGTTCTTTCTTAGACCAAGCGCGACGCCAAGTTTATTGGCGGCGTGGTCGGGGTCGTCGCAGTGCCGCGACTGAAGGAAACTGAATGCGGCGCGTAAGATCAGATCGACTGCTCGGCGGTTGGCATCGAATTTCCGATTGATGGCTTCGAGCTTCGCAGTTCCAGGCTCGCCTGACGGATGATTTGCGCACCCCCCCATAATCCCAAGGTCGCCATGATCCCTGCGACGATGATATCGGGAAATGCCGATCCCGTACCAAAAACGCCTAGCGCCGCGAACAGTACGGCGACATTGCCGATGGCATCATTGCGCGAACAAATCCAGACCGAGCGCATGTTCGCATCTCCGCTGCGGAAGCGATACAGCATGAGGGCGACGCCGCCGTTGGCCAGAAGAGCAACGAAACCGACGATACCCATCACCTCGGCATGAGGCACGGTGCCCTGTGAGACGGCCCAAAGCGCGCTCAGCAACACGTACAATCCAAAGCCGAAGATCGTCGCGCCTTTGACCAGCGCGGCACGGGCTCGCCAGCCAAGCGCGAGCCCGGCCACGCCAAGGCTGATCGCATAGTTCGCGGCATCGCCGAGGAAGTCGAGCGCATCTGCCTGCAACGCCTTGGAGCCCCTCAATATGCCGGCGGCCAGTTCTGCTGCGAACATCAGAGCATTGACGGCGAGCGCGATCCACAGCGCGCGCCGCCAGGCGGGGCTGTTTGTGGGGCCGCCTTTGTCAGCTGCGCAGCTGGAACATGCCATCGGTCGGGCTCTCGCATTCTTAGGACGGCCCTCTATATGCACCCTATAGCAACTACAGGGTCAAGAGGATTTCTGATGCAGATTGGTGAACTGGCCCGAACTACCGCGACGAAGGTCGAGACTATCCGCTTCTATGAAAAAATCGGGCTTCTTCCGGAGCCGGGCCGTACCTCTGGAAATTACCGCGACTATGGAGCGGCGCACCTCGCACGGCTTTCCTTCATTCGAAGGGCCCGCGACCTCGGATTCACGCTGGACCAGGTGCGCGAGCTGCTCACTTTGTCCGACGATCGTAGTCGGTCGTGTAGCGCAGTCGACACGGTTGCCCGGGCCCACCTTGCGCAGATCGACCAAAAGATCGCCGATCTTCGTGCGCTACGCCGGGAGCTCGACGAATTGATCGGCCAATGCAGCCAGGGTGCGATTTCCGATTGCCGGATTATCGAAGCGCTCGGTCCTTCGGCCCAGAACGGGCATTGACCCTGTAGTAACTAGAGGGTGCAGACTTCCGCAACGACTCGCTGCGGAGATGATCGATGAGCGACTGTGGATGCGAAGCCGATACCGCCCGCGCCGAAACGGATCCCGGCTACAAGCGGGCCTTGTGGATTGTCGTAATCCTCAATCTCGGGTTTGGGGTCTGCGAGCTTGCGGGCGGCTTTGTCGCAGGCTCCCAGGCTCTCAAGGCGGACTCGCTGGATTTCATCGGCGATGGATCGATCACCTTGGTGGGCCTCATCGCGCTTTCATGGTCTGCGGTGGCGCGAACTCGAACCGCGCTCGTCCAGGGCCTGTTCCTTGCCGCTCTTGGGCTTGGCGTCATTGCCTCGGCGCTCTGGCGCATCTTCAACGCGGTGCCGCCTGAGGCGGACCTGATGGGGGGCCTTGGTATCATTGCCCTCATAGTCAATGTGTCGGCCGCGCTGATCCTCGCCCGCTTCCGCGATCAGGGTGATGCTACGTCGCGCGCTATCTGGCTGTTCTCACGCAATGACGCTCTGGCCAACGTCGCAGTAATCGGCGCAGCAGCACTGGTTGCCTGGACAGGGCAGGCATGGCCCGACCTGCTGGTCGCTGGGGTCATCGCCTTGCTGTTCCTGCACTCGGCCTATGACATCATCCGTGATGCCCGCAAGGAGCTGACCGAGCACGGTCAGCGAGCTGTGCAGTGAACGCACGTGCGTACACACCGCCGCTGGGAAAGGGCAAAACGGCCGACTACGACGTCGCGATACGGTTGTGGACGCGCGAGATGCGCTGGCGCCGCGCCATGCTGAACGTGCTTGCGGCCCGGCCGCGCGAGACGATCCTCGATGTCGGCTGTGGCACCGGAAGCTTTGCCGCCATGCTCAAAGCTTCCGAGCCGGCCGCGCGCGTTATCGGTATCGATCCCGATGAAGAAGCGCTGACCATCGCACGCGCAAAGGCCGATGCTTCGGCTCTGGATATCGCGTGGGAGCAGGGCTTCGCTAGCGATATTGACGCAAGGGGAGCCGACGCGATCGTTTCGAGCCTGATGTTTCATCAAGTTCCGATGGCGGAGAAGCGTGCCGCCCTGAGCGCGATGTTCGCGGCGCTTCGGCCCGGCGGGCGGATCGTTATCGCCGATTATGGCCGGCAGAATGGGTTGATGCGGATACTGTTCCGACTGACCATTCAGCGGCTCGATGGTGTCGCCGATACGCAGCCCAATGCGGATGGGCTCCTGCCCGAACTGGTCAAGGCTGCGGGCTTCCGCAAAGTGCGCGAAATCGAGCGTGTCCACACCGTTACCGGCACAGTCGGGCTCATCGTCGCCTCCCGGCCCGACTGAATCGAGGCGAGGGCGATGGATCTGGCAGGAGAGCAGCGGCAAATCCGAAAGCGGTCCGGGCTGGCGTTTCTCCTTTGCGCGGCGGTTTCGGCCGGAAGCGTCCTGTTGCTGCCAAAGGTCATGTCCTTCCCAGTGGCGCTCGCCGACCGTCTGGCCTTCGCGATCCAGACCAGCGCCGTCCATTTCCTACTTGTCCTGGTGGCGGTGCGGCTCGTTTCGAGCGGACGCTATCTTTCGCAGGCTGACATTGGCGGGGCGGCCAAGGGCCCGCCCAGTCCGGCGATCGCCGTCAAGGCCGCGTTCCTGCAGAATACCCTCGAGCAGTCCTTCCTGGGCGTCGGTGGCCATTTACTCCTCGGCTCGGTCGCGGAGGGGCGATGGTTGGGACTGTTGATTGCCTCGCCGGTGCTTTTCACGATTGGCCGGGTGAGTTTCTATCGCCGTTATTCTAGCGGCGCTGGTGCCCGCGCCTTCGGGATGGCGACAACCGCGCTGGCAACGCTCACCTGCTATCTGACTGCTGCGGCTTTGATCGCCTTTCGACTATTTGGCGGGTGATGTTGCCGACGCGCTGGCGGCCGAACGACGACCGCTGAACCAGAAGCCGGCGGCAAGAACCACGATGGCGGCGATCTGCGCCAGCACGCTCTCTTTCGTCGGAAAGAGACCCAGGATCTCGATGCGCGGCACGTCCACCAGCGGCCTTACGCCGAGGATGCCGGCCTCCTGCAAACCCGCGATGCCCTTGCCGGCGAGCACGACGGCCAGGATCGCGATCAATATCGAGCTCCAGGCAAAGAACTGGGTAATTGGCAAGCGGGCGCTGTAGCGCAGCATAATCCACGCGATGACGGCAAGAAGACCGGCGGCGGTGGCGGCGCCAGCGAGCATGGCCGCGCCATTTCCTTCGGCCCAAAGTGCCGCGTAGAAGAGGATTGTCTCGAAGACCTCCCGGTATACGACAACGAAGGAAAGCAGGAACAAGAACCAACCCGAGCGGCGGGAAAGCGCGGCAGTAACCTTGGCCTTCACGTAGCGCTGCCAAGCTTCGGCGTTGCTCTTGCCATGCATCCAGATGCCGACGCTGAGCAGGATCACCGCAGCGAAGAGCGAGCCGAAGCCCTCGGTGAGCTCCCGCGAAGCGCCGCTCACGGTTATGAAGTAGGTTGCAGCGAACCAGGTGGCGACACCGGCTGCGAGGGCTACCACCCACCCACCGTGCACATAGCCAAGCACGTCCGGGCGATCGGTTTTCTTCAGGAAGGCGATCATCGCGACAACGATCAGGAGTGCCTCGAGCCCCTCGCGCAACAACACGCCGAACGCACCCAAGAAGCTGGACGCCCCACTTGCCCGTTCCGGCGCGAGCGCCGTCTCCGCATCGGCGAAAAGATTGGCGAGGGAACGGTTCGCGGCTTCCACCTCGGCGGCGGGGCGGCCTTGCCCGATGGCGGCCCGCAGTTCGGCCATTCCCGTCTCGATGCGCGCTAACAGCGCGGCGTCACGTGCGGATAGCACCGGCTCAACCGGCTCGAAGCCGTCGAGGTAGGCCGAAAGCGCCAACTCGGCCGCAGCTTTGCGATCGCCCGCGCGATAGGCGGTGAGACTTTCGGCGAGGCGCTCGCGCGTGAGCGCAAGCGAGCCGCCGGCGCGAGCAGTGACGGTGTCGGGATGGCGGCGCAGGAAGGCGGTAAGCGCCACAGCGTCCTTCGGGCTAAGGTCGCGGGCCAGAGCGGCCGGCGTTGCCCCGACCAAAGCCGCAAGGTTGGGATATTTTGATCGAATATCGGAGCGCTCCCGCCAAAGGCGTTCGCCCTGAGTTGCGGCAGTCTCCGGATAGGCGAAATGGCCGACATAGAATGCCAAGGCCCAGCGGTCTCCTTCCGGTAGCGCCTCGAAGCTCTGCATGGCGGTGCCGTCCAGGCCCTGGGTGATGACCTGGTAGAGACCGAACAGGCTGCGCTGGTCGGCACGCTCCTTGTCGGTGAATGCGATAGGTGGCGGATCGAGTTTGGCCGCATCCGGTCCGCGCCCGTCGCCGTTCATACCATGGCAGCTCGCGCAATTCTCGGCGTAGAGCTTGGCGCCCCGGCTGAGATCGGGGGGAGAGCTCGGGGCCAGCGGCACCGGATAGGCCGCCAGTAGCGCCGAGGCGAGAAGATGCGATTGCTCGGCGACGACAGCGGGGGCCGCCTTGGCGGCGATCGCGCTTCGCAGCGCCGCAGATCGCTCGAGAAGGGCTGCCTTGGCCGGCTTTGCTGGTAGCGCCTTTAGTCGGGATTCTACCTGGGATGCGAACTCGGTCATTTCGCCATATTCGGCCGAGCTAATCACTTTGCCGTTCGAGACGGCGCCGGCGTAGTCGACTCCGATATAATCGAGCAGCCGCCAGCTGGTTTGAACGTCCGCATCGCTCGCCAATGCTCGTCCGGGGAGCGCGAACACGATCAGGATAAGCGCCAATGCGACGAGATGGGCTGTTGAGCGCCGCCCGAGGGCAAAGTCGGCAGAAATGGCAGCAGGCAAGTATAGGCGCATTTGCGAGTCTCTGATAAGAATTGTTCGCAACTTGCACCCTGTAGCAACTAGAGGGTCAAGCGGCATTGCGCCCGGTCGCCCAAGTCGGTGCAACGCGATCGACTTGGGCAAGGATCATGAGGCGGGGGCGGAATGACATTGCGCTCCGCCACCCGGAAGACGGAACGGTCCTTATTTCTTGCTGATCGCCGTGATCTCGCCGGCATTGCCGTCGAGCTTCAGCTGGAAATTCACTTCATCGCCCACCTTCACGCTGTCGATCAGGGCCGGGGCCGCCTTGAACGCCATCGTCATCGCCGGCCAGTTCGCCTCGGCGATCGGACCATGGTTGAGCGTGATCGTTCCGGCGCTCTTGTCGATGGCCGTCACCTTGCCGGTGCCCTTCGCCATCTTGGCTGTAGCCGACATCTCCATTTTACCCATGTCGCTTGCCGTCGCATTGGTTTCCGCAACCGCAGGCGACGCCGTGTTCGTGGCCGCTGTCTCGTTGGACTCGGTCTCTGAGCCGCAGGCGGCGAGCGCGATAGTGAGGCCGAGAACGGTCAGTGCGTGCATTTTCATCATAGTCTCCTTTCGTGGTGCTTCATGGTTTGGTGTGAAGGGACCGTCGCCTCAGAAGCAGATAGGCGGCGGGGATGACGAACATGGAGAGGAGCGGCGCGGTCAGCATCCCGCCGACCATGGGCGCGGCGATACGGCTCATCACCTCCGAGCCGGCGCCCGATCCGACGAGGATCGGGAGGAGGCCAGCGATGATGACGGCGACCGTCATCGCCTTGGGGCGGACCCTCAGCAGCGCGCCCTCGCGCACCGCCACTGCAATATCCTCCTGCGATGGCGCTTCGCCGCGCGCTTGAAGGGCGTCCTTGAGGTAGATCAGCATCACCACGCCGAACTCGGCGGCGACGCCGGCGAGCGCGATGAAGCCAACGCCCGTCGCGACGGACTGGTGGTAGCCGAGCAGGTAGAGGATCCAGAAGCCGCCGGTGAGCGCAAAGGGCAGGGTGCCCATGATAAGCGCGGCTTCGTCGAGGCGTCTGAAGATCAGGTAGAGCAGGAGGAAGATGATCGCGAGCGTGGCCGGCACGACGATCTTCAGCCGGTCGAGCGCGCGCGCTAGGTACTCGAACTGCCCGGAATAGGCGAGGCTGACCCCGGGCGAGAGCTTGACCTGGCGTGTCACCGCTGTTTGCAGATCGTCAACCACTGAGGTGAGATCGCGTCCGCGAACATCGATATAGACCCAGGTCGATGGCCGCCCGTTCTCGGTCTTTAGCATCGGCGGTCCATCGCTGATCGCGATCTGTGCGACGCTGCCTAGCGTGATCTGCTGGCCCGATGGCGTGAGCACGGGAAGGGCGCGTAGCGCGTCCGGACTGTCGCGAAGTTCGCGCGGGTAGCGGACGTTGATCGGATAGCGCGCCAGTCCCTCGACCGTCTGGCCGACATTCTCCCCCCCGATCGCACCGGAGACGATTGCCTGGACATCGGCGATGTTTAGACCGTAGCGCGCGGCGGTCGTCCGATCGATTTGGACATCGACATAGCGCCCGCCGGTTAGCCGTTCGGCGAGCGCAGAACTAACCCCCGGCACGCCTTTCGCAACCCTTTCAACCTCACGCGCGATATGGTCGATGGCGGCAAGATCCGATCCCGACACCTTGACCCCAATCGGGCTCTTGATTCCGGTTGCCAGCATATCGATCCGGTTGCGGATGGGCGGCACCCAGATGTTGGCGAGGCCGGGCACCTTTACGGCGCGGTCGAGCTCCTCCACCAGCTTGTCGGGGGTCATGCCCGGCCGCCATTGATCGCGTGAGCGGAAGCGGATCGTCGTCTCGAACATTTCGAGCGGGGCGGGATCGGTCGCGCTCTCCGCGCGCCCCGCCTTGCCGAACACGCTCTGCACCTCAGGCACCGACTTGATCATGCGATCGGTCTGCTGGAGGAGCTCCGAGGCTTTCGCGGCCGACAGGCCGGGCAGGGCGGAGGGCATATAGAGGAGATCACCTTCGTTCATGGCGGGCAGGAACTCGCCGCCGAGCCGCGACACGGGCCAGGCGGTCGTCAGGAATACGAGGCCGGCAAGGACTAGCGTCGCCTTGGGCCGCTTCAGCACCCAGTCGATGGCGGGGCGGTAGGCTCTTGTCAGTGCGCGATTGACCGGATTGGCCTGCTCGGAGGGAATCTTGCCCCGGATGAGCCAGCCCATCAGCACCGGCACGAGCGTCACGGACAGGATCGCCGCCGCCGCCATGGTGTAGGTCTTGGTGAAAGCCAGCGGCGCGAAAAGACGCCCCTCCTGCGCCTCGAGAGTGAAGACCGGGACGAAGGACAAGGTAATGATGAGGAGCGAGTAGAAGAGCGCGGGACCCACCTCGCGCGCCGCGTCTGTAATCACGGTCCAGCGCTCGGTTCCGTCCAATACCTCGCCGGGATGATCATGCTCCCATTGCTCGATCCGCTTATGGGCGTTCTCGATCATCACGATCGCCGCATCGACCATCGCGCCGATCGCGATCGCGATCCCGCCAAGCGACATGATGTTGGCGTTGACGCCCTGCAGGTGCATCACGATGAAAGCGGCCAGAATGCCAAGCGGCAGCGTGACGATGGCGACCAGCGCCGAGCGCACGTGCCACAGGAACAGCGCGCAGACGATCGCGACGACGACGAACTCTTCGGCAAGCTTGTGGGTGAGGTTCTCGATCGCAGCGTCGATAAGGTGCGAGCGGTCATACGTGGGGACGATCGCGACGCCGCGGGGCAGGCTCTTCTTCAGGACCTCGAGCTTGTCCTGCACCGCCTGAATAGTGGCACGTGCGTCCGATCCCGAGCGCAGGATGACGACTCCGCCTGCGACCTCGCCGTCGCCATCGAGTTCTGCGATGCCGCGGCGCATTTCCGGGCCAAGCTGGATCGTCGCCACTTCGCCAAGCGTCACGGGCACGCCGCCCGCAGCGGTGCGCAGTGGCACAGCGCGGAAGTCGTCGAGCGTTTGCAGATAGCCCGAAGCGCGCACCATATATTCGGCCTCGCCGAGCTCGAGAACCGAACCGCCGGTTTCCTGATTGGCCTGCCCGATCGCGGCGACGGCCTGAGCATGGGTAACGCCGAAGCCAGCCAGCTTCACCGGGTCGAGCACCACCTGGTATTGCTTGACCATGCCGCCGATGCTGGCGACCTCGGCAACGCCGGGCAGGCTCTTGAGCTCGTAGCGCAGGAACCAGTCCTGGAGCGATCGCAGCTGCGCGAGATCGTGCCCGCCGGTGCGGTCGACCAGCGCATATTGGTACACCCAGCCAACGCCGGTCGCGTCGGGCCCGATCGCGCTTCGCGCGGTTTCGGGCAGCCGGCCCTGCACCTGGTTGAGATATTCGAGGACGCGCGATCGCGCCCAATAAAGGTCGGTGCCGTCCTCGAAGATGACATAGACGAAGCTGTCCCCGAAAAAGGAATAGCCGCGCACGGTTTTCGCGCCGGGCACCGAGAGCATCGTCGTTGCGAGCGGATAGGTGATCTGGTTTTCGACAATCTGCGGGGCCTGGCCCGGATAGCTCGTGCGGATGATCACCTGCGTGTCGCTGAGGTCGGGTAGCGCGTCGATCGGCGTGCTGCGCAAGGCAAGCAGTCCGCCGACGACGAGCGCGAGCGCTCCGAGCACCACGAAGAGTCGGTTGTTGGCCGACCAATCAATGAGACGACCGATCATTGCGCCGTCTCGCGGCTCAGCGAGCGAACAACTGGACCTTCCGCCGCCTGGTCGAAGCCGAAGAGAACGCGGTCACCCTTCTTGAGTCCGCGGGCGAGGGCAGGGGTGCCGAGCTTGAACGTCATCGTCATGGCCGGCCATTTGAGGACGGGGATGGGCGCGTGGCTGAGGGTGATCCGGTCGCCTGCGATGCTCTCGATCCGGCCGTTGGTGCGATAGGCGCCGTTCGCAGGCGCGGCTGCGCGCGGAGCCGGAACCGGCCCGCCGATCGGACGCGCCTCGATACCCGAGAGACTGGCCTCGGAGTCGAGCAGGAACTGGCCGGAGGCGACGACCTTCTCGCCCACGGCGAGGCCGGCGAGGATTTCGGTCTGGCCTGCGGACTCGGCGCCGGTCTGGACTTCTGCGGGCCGATAGCGCCCTTTGGGCAAGGCCAGCATGACGAGCGAACGCTTGCCCGTCCGAATGACCGCCTCCGAGGGGACGAGCAGCGCAGAGCGGCCAGCACTGCCGAGATCGACCGAGGCGAACATGCCGGGGCGCAAGCGCCCGGCTCCGTTGGGTAGCTCAATGCGGACGGTTAAGGTCCGGCTTTCGGCGGCGACGCTCGGCAGGATCGCCGCGATGCGCCCGGTGAAACGCTCGCCCGGATAGGCGGCGAGGGTGGCTGTCGCGCTTTGGCCGGGGCGGAGTCTGCCCGCCATTGCCTCTGGCACGGCGGCGTTCAGCCACACTGTGCCCAAACCATTCATCTCCGCGAGCGTTTGGCCGCTCGCCACAGTCATCCCGGCCCTGACCCCGAGCGTCTTGATAGTGCCGCCGGTCGGCGTCGAGATTGTGACTACATTGTGCGGCCGGCCGCTCCGCTCGACCGCTGCGACCGTACCGGCGGGCATACCGAGCAGCAGGAGGCGTTGACGGGCGGCGCGGCTGAGGCCGGCATCACCGACCCGCCGTACCGCCAGATATTCCGCCTGTGCGCCCGCCCATTCCGGCACCAGGATATCGGCGAGCGGCGCGCCTTTGCCGATAACATCGCCCGGAGCGCGCGCATAGACACGGCTAACGAAGCCCCCGGTCCGCGCCTGGACGATGGCGACGTCGCGCTCGTTGAACTCGATCGTCCCGGTGGCGGGGAGGTTCGCGTCAAGCGTTCCGGTCTGCGCCTCCGCGATGCGCAGACCCAGCGATTGCGCACGCGCGGGGTCGATCGATACGCGGGCCTCGCCGCTCGCTGCCTCGTCGGCATATTTGGGGACAAGCTCCATATCCATGAACGGCGACTTGCCCGGCTTGTCGAAATGCTGGCTCGGCACCATCGGATCGTACCAGTAGAGGATCTTCCGGCCTGTCTCTGCCATCCGGGGTGTTGCATCGTCATGGCGAAGAGTAGCGATGCCATAGCCTGCGCCGCCCGCGACCACCGCAAGGATGGCGGCGGCAAGACCGAGCTTCCTGTCAAAATTCATCAGCGATCGCTCCCATAGCTCAGAACAAGACGCGCGCCGTCACGCGCCACCAGCGCCTCGCGGTCGAGCGTTTCGATTTCGGTGTTAGCCAGCATGGTCTGGGCCTGGATCACGTCGAGCAGTCCGGCGCGGCCCGCCGAATAGCTGGCGGTTTCCAGATCGGCCTTCTGTTGCGCGAGCGGCAGCAGGGCGTCATGAGACCGCATCCACTGCTCATGATGCATGACATGATCGGCAAGCCCGGCTTCGAGATCGGCTGCCAGCGCGCGCCGCATGTCTTCCTGCTCGGCCAGCGCCGCACTCGCGCTCGCGCTGCTGGCCGCGATCATTGGGTCCTGCCGTTTGCCCGCAAACAGTGGCAGGCTGATCGTGACGCCCGCCGACACCATGTCGCCATAGCGGTCTGCGCGGCGCTGGTAGGCGACGTCGAAACTCCAGTCCGGCCGTTTCGCGGCGCGTGCCGCCGTTACATCTGCGTCGGCCTGCCGTGATCGCGCCATCGCTGCGTTCAGATCAGGATGCTGGCCGACCGCCTCGCGCAAGGCGGACGGATTGATCGCGAAATCGGGGACAGTGCCAGTGACCTCCGGGTTCGCATCGCCCGTCCAACGGGCGAGCATCGAGCGGGCGCGTGCGGCATCGGCCGCGACTTCGCTTCTCTTGTCCTCAAGCGCGGCGATTGCCTGGCGGACATCGAGCGTTTGCGCAGGCCGTGCCGAACCCGACGCCACGCTCGAACGCGCGGCGACCGCAAGGCCATTCTGCCGCGCAATGACGACGTCGATCGCTGCAAGCCGCCGCTCGGCATAGTAGAGGTCGATCCAGGCGAGCGCGGTCGCCACCCTGACGCGACGGGCTTCGGCGACGCCATTGGCCTCGGCTGTCGCGATGTCGGCCAGAGCGCGGCCTTGCTGGGCATGGCGCTTGGCGGCATTGGGCACATCTTGGCTGATCCCCACTCGCGCCATCGTCATGCTGTCGCCGGCATAGGTGAAGGCGGGTGGACCCGAGACGGGGAAATTGTCGAGACCGACGCCAAGTCTGGGGTCGGGAAGCCGGCCGGCGGCGATGGCGGCCGATCGGCGCGCCTCGATATCGAGGCCGCGGGCCTGGACTGACGGCGCGGTCTCCGCCCTGGAAAGGGCGTCCTCGAAGGTCAGCGGCTGCGCGAACGCAAGGCCCGGCATTGCGGCGGACAGCAGCGCAACGAACACATAGCGCATGGAAAACTCCCGATGGATAGATCGGAGCGGCGCGGGGCAGGATTGCGGGCATATGGGTGGAGACGAAACGGGGGGCGTTCCGCCGCCACCGCCAGCCCGGCAATGATACGACCCGAAGGTGCCGGGGCTGATCTTAGCCGGCCGATGGCATGGAATGCCCATCATGCATGGGCTTCATGCAATCAGCGGCATTCGTCTTCATCATGTCGCACGCACAGTTCGCCATCTGTGCCTGATCGGGCACCCACACGCGCTTCTGCGCAGGGCCAGTGGCCCGCGGGCCATATTGAGGCACCGACCGCCACTCCCAATGTCCCTGGGGCGTGGTCTGGCTGTTATCGGCCGCCCATGCAGGTGCGGTGAGGCTGAGGGCCGCAAGGAGAGCGGCCGAAAGCATCTTCATGGTCATCACGAATATCCTTTGACTGAATGGAAGATGATCGCTGGGTCGGGCGCGACACTGCCGCGCGCCGAACAGACGCGATCGCTCAATCAGCCAAGGTTCATGGGAGGGTCAGGATCGGGGGCGAAGCTCTTGCCCGCGAGCACGGTCGTCGCGGACCAGAAATTCAGCTTGCCGTGAATATGAGACACGGCAAGGCTTCCAGTAAGATCGGCGGCCATCAACGGCACCACACACCCCATGGCAGCGATGCAGTCGAGGGTGAGCCCCTTGCATGGCTTTTCCTTTGGCGCCGGCTGCTGCTCGGCCATCATGGCCATGCAATCGGCGTCCATCGCCATTGTCGTGGCCGGCGTGGTCGCAGTAACGCTACGCGCATAGGCCAATTCAGCTCCGAAGAGGCCGGTTAGGGCTCCGAGCAGGAGCAGCGAGGCGAGGAAGCGTTTCACCAGCTTCCTTGTCTACCGCAATGGCTTCAAAGATCCAAATAGAGTTTCGGCACCCGATCGTCCAACCGCCTGAAAAGGGCGGGAGGTAGACGACCCCTTGGTGGAGTGTGGATCGGTGACGCCGCTTAAAGGGCGTGTACCAATTCAGGTTCGGCCGCCTCTCGAGGGGACAGGCGGCAATCAGCTTGTTCCCAAATTCGCTTCCGCAAGGGCCGTCGCAGGCCTCTGCTGCTGCGATCGTTCCAGCCGCAAACGAGGGAATATGTGACTTCGCGCGTATATCTATCCATGGAGATTAAAGGGAAGGCTTTGCCTGTATGCGGAAGCGGCAGAGACATCTCATTGGCGTGCTTCGGGTGCGTACAGGGCCAAGCTGTCCGTCCGCGCAGGTCGGTCGCCGAGCAACCCGCACCACTTGGTGGGCGCGTCTGATCGCGTCCATCGCTACCGCTATTCAGGGCCGGGTCGGCGGTTTGTTCATGCCTGACGGCCCTGACCATTTGGCATTCTAGATAAGGACAACTATATGGCTAGCCTGCTTTTAACCCGTCGCCACTTTGTGGGGAGCGTACGCGCGTTAGGACTTGTCGCGGTGATGGGCGGGCTGGTCGGCGCGTGCAGCGCAGCCGCGGCGAAACCGGTGCCAATTATTGTCCACAAGGATCCAAACTGCGGTTGTTGCACGGCTTGGGCCGAACGGATGGAATTAACAGGAGACTTCACGGTCACGCTTGTCGATGCGGCGGACATGGCCGCCGTCAAAACGCGTCTGCGGGTGCCACTTGAGCTTGCATCGTGCCACACCACAGAGGTTGCGGGATATGTCATCGAAGGACATGTGCCAGCGGCGGATATTTCGCGGCTCCTGCTCGAGAAGCCGTCTGACATAATAGGATTGGCGGTTCCTGGAATGCCGGCCGGTTCACCGGGGATGGAAACACCGGACGGGCATCGCGATGCCTATGAGGTGATCGCGTTCACCACCGGTGGCCGCCAAAGATTGTTTGCGCGGCACCGCTGAAACACCGCTTTACGATCTTACGGAAAAAGGGGGGAACCGCGAGGTTCCCCCGGTTGTTCTCAGAACCAGGCGCGCACGCCAAATACGAAACTCAAGTGCGAGACGTCTCCGCCCACCGCGCGTTCGAATGCGGCGGTATCGCCGAAGGTCTCATTATACTCGACGCCGATGTAAGGCGCGAATTCCTTGACAATCTCGTAGCGTAGCCGGAGTCCAACCTCCGCTTTAGACAAGCCGGAGCCAACACCGATTTCTGGCACGTCTTGCAACGCGAAGTCGATTTCCACCCGAGGTTGAAGGATCAGCCTTTGTGTTATGCGCTGGTCATATTCGGCCTCGAAACGAGCGGTGAGATCGCCCTTATCAGACAGGAAGAGCGCACCATCGACCTCGAACCAGTAAGGAGCCAGGCCTTGGATACCGACGACCAGATGCGCACGTTCCGGGCTGGGCTCGAAGTCATAGCGGATGCCGGTTTGCAGGTTAAACCAGGGATCAAGCGCATGACTCCAGAGTGCTTGGACCTCGGCCTGCTCGGGCTTTTCTCTAAAATCCGATTCGATCTCTGTTTTCAGCCATAACCGGTCGATGTCGCCGCCATACCAACCTTGCGCGCTGACAAAGTAGCCGTCGCGGCCCTTGGTGACGCGGCTTTCCATCTGGTCGATCAGAATGTTGTAGGTGGTGATGTCGCCGTGCTCGCGGCGCGAAATCTCTCGCGCGTCGGCCATCGCTCCAGTCCCGAACACGGCGTCCGCCGCATTGTGGGGGCTGCTGAACGCCCCCGATGGCGGTGGACCAACCGGCGGGTCGGGAATGCCAGGCTCGTGGCCAGGCGCCGTGTGACCTGCATTGGCCCCTGAAGCTGGCATGCTGTGGCCGGCGTGGGGATCGGATGCCTCCTGAGTGGGCTGCATCATGTGTCCGGCGTGTGGATCGACCGCAGGTTCGGAGGCACTGGCATGTCCTGCGTGCGGGTCGACAGGTGTGGCGGGCTGTGTTTCGGCCGCGGAGGGTGTCGCATGCCCATGGTCGCTGGTCTGTGCGAGCGCCGGTGATGCAAGCGCGGTGGCGGTGAGCAGGATCAAGATGCGGGTCATGCCGCTTCTCCTTCAAGCGGACGGACGGTAACGACGCGGAACATGCCGGCATGCATGTGCAGCAGCAGATGGCAATGGAACGCCCAGTCTCCCGGAGCATCGGCTGTAAGATCGAAGGTGAGCTTCGCACCTGGCAGAACATTCACTGTGTGCTTGAGCGGGTGGCTCCCCGTGTGGCCGTTGACGACCTCGAAGAAATGACCGTGAAGGTGGATGGGATGCGTCATCATGCTATGATTGATCAGGACGACCCGGGCCCGCTCGTTCCGCTCAAAGCGGATCGGCTCGACGCCCTCGCTGAACTTCTCGCCGTCGAAGGACCACATGAAACGCTCCATGTTGCCGGTCAGGTGAACCTCGACGGTGCGCGTCGGAAGCCGCTTGTCCGGATTGGGCGTCAGCGACATCAGATCCCGATAGGTGAGCACCTTATGACCCACGTCTTCGAGCCCGAGGCCTGGGTCCCCTGTCCGGTCGACGGGCGCCATCGCGATCGCGTCTACTCCAACGCCAACCTTGACAGATGGCGGCACCAGCGACTTGTCTCGCATATTCATGCCGCCCATCGAGCCAGATGAGCCATGATCCATTCCCGCCATCGACGCCGTAGCGCCAGCCGTTGTGGCGGCGCCGTGCGAGCTGTGATCCATGCCCGCCATTGAGCCATGGTCCATTCCGCCCATGCCCATGTCCTTCATGCTGAGTGTCGGACGCGGCCGCAGCGGCGGTACCGGCGCGGTCATTCCCAGGCGTGGGGCAAACGTCGCCCGCCCCATGCCGGAGCGGTCGATAGATTCTGCCACGAGCGTGAAAGCGCGGTCCTCGGTAGGCTGGATGATGACATCGTAGGTTTCGGCGTTGCCGATCTGGAACTCCTCGACGGTTACCGGACGCACGTTTTGCCCATCGGCGTTCACAACCGTCATCGCAAGGCCTGGAATACGGATGTTGAAGATCGTCATGGTCGCAGCATTGATGAAGCGCAGCCGCACACGCTCTCCTGGGCGGAATAGCCCGGTCCAGTTTTCTTTGGGTCCATGCCCGTTGATCAGGTAGGTATAGGTCGATGCGGTGACATCTGAGATGTCGGTCGGATCCATGCGCATCTTGCCCCACATCAGACGGTCGGACAGCGACATCTTGTCTTCAGGATCTCCGTCGCGCAGCAGGCCCGCCAAGGTCTGCTTTTGACGATTGAAGTAGCCGCCCTCCTGTTTGAGCTTGGTGACGAGCGCATGCGGATGAAGGAACGTCCAGTCGCTGAGCACGATGACGTGCTCGCGGTCATAGGCGATCGGATCAGCATCCGCCGGGTCGATCACGATCGGACCGTAATGCCCTTGCTGCTCCTGTAAGCCTGAGTGGCTATGGTACCAGTACGTGCCCGACTGTTTGATCGGGAACTCATAAACGAAGGTCGTCTTTGGCTTGATGCCCGGAAAGCTCACGCCGGGTACCCCGTCCATCTGGAACGGCAGGATCAGGCCGTGCCAATGGATCGACGTGTCCTCGTCAAGTGCGTTCTCGACGCTGATCCGCACCTTCTGTCCTTCCTTGAGGCGGATCAAGGGAGCTGGCAGCACGCCGTTCATCGTCACGGCGTGACCGGTGCGGCCCCCGACGGCGAAGGCGCTATGGTCAACCTTAAGATGGAGATCTTCGCCGGTGAGCGTCGGCATATTTGGTGACAGTCCGGTCGAGCCGGTTTGTGCCCATGCCGGGAACAGCCCGGTGAAGCTTAAACCGGCCGCGCCCAGTGCACCTGCACGAAGCAGAGCGCGGCGTTCGATAAGGTGATTCATAAAAAAATCCTTCTGAGCTTCCGGCGGCCCATATGTATTGCTGGGTCGCAGGAGCAGGCTGGAAGCGACAGCATGGCCCGCCTACCTTCGTTGATATTACTGATGGCTGATATTGTGCGCGGCACGTGGGTTGGCACCCCTTGGTTACCGGTCATGTGACGCCGAGGTCGGACGTAGGCGCCACGGCAAGGCATGTCGCTTCAGAGTGAGGGCGGCAACAAGATGCGTCATGGTTCAATCTCCAAGATGATCGCGTGTCTGGCAGAGCACTTAAGAGATACGCGGAGGGGGCGTGTCCCCCTCGCAGAAAAAAGCCAATCAGGATTTTCGAAGCGGCCCTTACTGCGCGACCTTGAGAGGCAGGCGCGGCTCATTATCCGAACTGTGGCGCCGGATCGTCCTGTCCGCCTCGCGTATGGCGTCACTTCAAGATTCCATGATGAGTGGACAGCGGCCTGCGTGAGAGCAGAGTTGGTTAAATGTCATATAGGATGCCTACCTAACCCTATTGAGCCTGGCTGAATCTACGCGCCGCGGTTCGGTGATTGGCCCAAAATCCTGCCGACAGGATCGCTAGCACGGCGAGCTGGGCGACCACACCTTGGCGTGTCGGGAAAAGCCCGAGAAGCGGGATGCGTGGAATGCCGTGCCAAATATCGACCCCGAGAACGCCTGCCTCCTGCAATCCGGCGATACCCTTGCCGGCAAGCACGACCGCCAGGATTGCAATCAGGATCGAACTCCAGGAGAAAAACTGCGTGATTGGAAGTTTGGCGCTATAGCGCAGCATGATCCCGGCGAGTAGCACAAGAAGGACCGCAGCAACGGCCGTGCCAGCCAGCATGGCGCCGCCATTCCCCTGCGTCCACAAGGCCGCGTAGAACAGGATCGTCTCGAACACCTCACGATAGACGACGACAAACGCAAGCAGGAACAGAAACCAGGCCGAACGACGTGACAGCGCGCGGGCCATCTTGTCCCTGATGTAGCGCTGCCATGCGTCCGCGTTGCTTTTGCCATGCATCCAGATGCCGACCGACAACAGGATGATCGCCGCCAAGAGCGAGCCAAATCCCTCGGTCAATTCTCGCGAGGCGCCGCTGATTCCGATGACATATGTTGCGACCACCCAGGTCAGTACCCCCGCGACCAATGCCGCAATCCATCCGCCATGAATATAGCGCAAGACCTCTGGCCGTTCGGCTTTGCGGAGGAATGCGATCATCGCGATGACGATCAGCAGGGCCTCGAGCCCCTCGCGCAACAGGACGCCAAAGGCGCCGAGAAAACTCGACATATTGCTTGCCTGCTCAGAGGCCAGAACGGCCTCCGCCTCTGCGAACAACCCGTCGAGGGTTGCGACCGCCGCTTGGACCTCGGCCACAGGGCGTCCCTTGCCGATGGCGCTGCGCAGCTCCGCCATGGCGCCTTCGATCCGCACCATGAGCGCCGTATCGCGCGAGGCCAGCACGGGTTCGACAGGTTCGAATCCGTCAAGATAGGCCGAAAGCGCGAGATCGGTGGCGGCTTTTCTGTCGCCGGCCGTATAGGCTTGGAGGCTCGCATCGAGACGCTCGCGGGCGAGTGACAGGGAGCCTTGCGGTTCGGCGGCCAGCGCCTCGGGGTGTCGCCGCAGGAAGGCAGTCAGCGCCGTCGCTTTGTCGGCCCCCAGCTCCGCAGAAAGTGCGGCGGGCGTCACTGCCGCGATCGCCGCCAAATCGGGCAGCTTTGCCCGCAGTCCCGCGTCCGCTCGCCAGAGTTTCGTGCCATCGGTGACGGACGATGCAGGATAGGCCAGGCCGCCGACATAGAAGGCCAGCGCCCAGCGGTCATCGTTCGATAGCTCGCCGAAGCTCGCCATCGAGGTGCCTTCGAGACCTTGGGTGACGACCTGATACAGACCGAAGAGACTGCGCTGGTCTGCCCGTTCGGCATCGGTGAACGCAATCGGTAATGGATCGAGACCGGCCGCGCTCGGACCTTTTCCGTCGCCGGTCGCGCCGTGGCACGATGCGCAATTTTGCGCATAAAGTGCGGCACCACGCGCCAGATCGGGAGGAGAAGATGGGGCCAGCGGCACCGGATAGGCGGCAAGCAATGCTTTGGCCAGATCGCGCGACTGCACGGCGACCGTCGCCGGGTCAGCCTTCCCGGCAATGGTGTTCCTGAGCACGGCTGCGCGCCGGCTCAGCCCGGCTTTGGTACTGGTTTGCGGCAAGGTCGCCAGCCGTTTCTCGACCTCGCCGGCGAATTCGACCATCTCGGCATATTCGGCGTCGCTGATGACCTTTCCGCCGGCGACCGCGCCGGCATAGTCGACCGCGATATAGTCGAGCAGCCGCCAACTCGTCTGCACCGCGGCACTATCGGCTCGCACCGGCGTCGCCTGCAACATCATGAGCACAAGGAGAATGAAGCTGCTCGCGCGCAGGAGCGCGCGGATGTCAGGCAAAGAGACGAGCGCATATCGGGTGCGGAGGTTGGCAGTCATAAATCTATTCCGGTTCTTCCCAGTCGAGCCGTTCGCCTTCGTCGTCCACGGGACGGGCAAGACGTGTTGGCAACCATGCCGACAGCCACGGGCGAGGTTGTGAGCCAGCCATGTCCGAGGGGCGATCATTCCGACCCCGATTCAGGATCTGTGCGACGGGGCGGCGATGCCGGAGCGGCTTGTCCCGCCGCCCCGGCCCGTCGTCGTCAGTGTTTTGCGAACAGTGCCTGCCTTCCCGGACCGAACGCCATGACCGAATAGGGGTGAGGCTTGCGCCCCGGCACCTCCATCCCCGGCGACCCGAGCGGCATGCCGCCGACGGCAATGCCCGTCATGCCCTTCGGGCGCGCGGCGATGAAGCGTTTGATATCGGCGGCGGGAACATGGCCTTCTACGACGACGCCGTCGATGATGGCGGTGTGGCAGGACCCGAGCGAGTCGGGAACGCCGAGCCGCTGCACCAGCGCGCCACGTTTCGGATTGTCGGAGATCGTCGCCTTGCGTCCAAGCTGCTGCGATATCTGCTTTGCCCATATCCCGCAGCAGCCGCAGCCGGGATCGCGATGCACGATGATATTGCTCGCAGCGAAGGCGTTGGCTGGCGCCACGAGCATGATGGCGCCGGCAAGGGCCAGGCGGATTTTGACTTTGAGGTTCATACGAAATGCCTTTCTTTGATCAGAACCAGCTGCGCAGGCCGACGAGGAAGCTCCAGCCGGCCGCCGTTCGATACGGTGATTCATGTCTGTCTGTCCTTTTACACGGCATCGCAAAGGGTTTCGCCAACAGGCGGAAACCGTGCCGAAAACTTTTCTTGGAAAGGGCGATCCCGGGGCGACGCATGCGCCGCCCCGGTTTTTGCTATTTGTTGTCGGGCGCGCCGCCGGACTTCGCGACCATGGCTGCGTGCATTTTCTTGCAGCGCTCCATCATCTTGCCATCGGGCTTCATCTTGCCGTCGGCCATCATCCCGCCATGCCACGGCATTGCCTGGACAGTCTGGGCGGATGCGGCGTGCGTTGCATCTGTGGGTTCGGCTGCCTGTGCGGCAACGGGGGTTGTGATCGCCATCGCGATCACGCTCAGTATCCTGTTCATTTTCAATACTCCGGAAAAGACTATGTTGGGGTCATATGTCCGGAACATTCTGCGGTGGCCGTGCTTCCACTTCGGGCGTGATGCCGACCTGCACTTGGGTCGGTCCTGTGACCGCCCTGGCTGCGGGGTTGTAAAACTGCTGGCCGGTTGCGTCGGGCAGCAGACAGAGTGGCGCGCAGGCGCTGACGCAGCCGCCATGCGTGCAGGGCTTTTCCCTATCGTCCATATCGGGGCAGCCGGCTTCGGTTGCCGCGGAGGGACAGGCAGGGGCCTGCGCCATCACAGCGCCCCCGTTCGATATCGACATCGGCGAGAAGAGTAGCGCGAGCGCGACGAGTAGCGGTGCGATCAGCCGTGTCATCGAGATACTTTCCTCATGCGAGTCGATCTGTCTCTGGACCTTGACAGTGTGGTAAGGTCAAGCTGCGGTTTCGCCGTCCGGGGCCGAAGCGCCGCCGGGCAGGTCTGCGGTTGGGATAGAACGGGTTGTTCGACGCTACTTATCACACACTTCTGGGTGCCTTTGCCGCGCGGATCGCTTACCGGGCTTGCCGAAGCGCCAGGGTTCGCGCGGTTCAAGGTCCGATGGCCCGCCATCGCCCTCCGCCAATCCTTCGATGATCGGGCATTCGGGGCGATCGTCGCCGTGGCAATGATCCGCCAGCGTCTCGAGCGTTCGCACCATGGCTTCGATTTCGGCCATTTTTTCCTTGAGCCGCTCGACATGTTCCAGCGCGAACGCCTTCACGTCGGCGCTTGCCCGGCTTCGGTCGGACCACAGGCCAAGCAACTCGCCAATTTGCTCAACTGTAAAACCGAGGTCGCGTGCGCGCCGGATGAAGCGAAGCCGATGCACATCGGCGGCGTCATAGTCGCGGTAGCCCGAGTCCTGACGCGCCGCCTTGGGGATGAGGCCCGTCTGTTCATAGTAGCGGATCATCTTCGTCGAGACACCTGACATTTCCGCAGCGCGGCCGATGTTCATGGCTATTCTCCCTGTGCGTGGCGCTCGGCGGCGATCACTGGCCGGAAGGCCTTCAACCGCAGCGCGTTGGTAAGCACGAAGATGCTCGATAGCGCCATCGCGCCAGCGGCGAAAATCGGCGACAGCAAAGTGCCGTTCAGAGGGTAAAGCGCGCCAGCCGCAACGGGGATCAGCGCCGCATTATAGCCGAACGCCCAGAACAGGTTCTGCTTGATGTTCCGGATCGTCGCCTTCGACAGCGCGATCGCGTTCACCACGCCCCGCAGGTCGCCCGACATCAGAACGACGTCGGCGGACTCGATCGCGACATCGGTGCCCGTGCCGATCGCAAGGCCTACATCGGCCTCGGCGAGCGCGGGCGCGTCGTTGATGCCGTCGCCGACGAAAGCGACCTTGCGGCCACCCGCGCGCAGCCGGTTTATGGCATCGACCTTTCCGTCCGGGAGCACTTCTCCGACCACTTCGTCGATCCCCAGCATCCGCGCGACAGCATCGGCCGTCGCCTGGTTGTCGCCCGTGATCATCGCGACCTTGAGCCCGAGGTCGTGCAGCGCCCGGATCGCCTCCGGCGTCGTGTTCTTGATGGGATCTGCGACCGCGATCACCGCCGCCAACTTGCCGTCGATCGCTGCATAGAGCGGCGACCGGCCCTTGGCGCCGAGTTCGCTGGCCATCGCGGCAAAGGCGGACACATCATGGCCGAGCTTGGTCATGAAGCGATCCGCGCCCACCTGAACCTCTCGGTCGCCGACCTTGGCTGACACGCCATAGCCGGGTGTGGCGCCGAACGCGCTGGGCGATTGGACGGTGAGGTTCCGCGCTTTCGCGGTCGCCACGATGGCCTCCGCGATCGGGTGCTCTGACTGGGTTTCGACGCTGGCGACCAGTGCGAGCACTTCGTCCCGATCGAACCCGGCTGCGGGTTCAAGGTCGGTCAGTTCCGGGCGGCCTTTGGTCAGGGTGCCGGTCTTGTCGAGCGCCACGACCGTTACGTCGCGCAACGTCTGAAGCGCCTCGCCCTTGCGGAACAGCACGCCCAATTCGGCGGCGCGCCCGGTCCCGACCATGATCGAGGTTGGGGTCGCCAGACCCATGGCGCACGGGCAGGCGATGATCAGCACCGCGACCGCGTTCACCAGTGCAAAGGTCAGCGCCGGATCGGGGCCGAAGATGAGCCAGATGAGGAAGGTCAGGCCTGCGATCCCCATCACGGCGGGGACGAACCAGGCGGTCACCTTGTCGACCATCGCCTGGATCGGCAGCTTCGACCCCTGCGCCTGCTCGACCATGCGGATGATCTGGGCCAACACGGTGTCCGCGCCCACCTTGGTCGCGCGGAAGGTGAAGGCGCCGATCTTGTTGATGGTGCCGCCGACGACAGCCGCACCTGCGGCCTTGGCGACCGGCACGGGCTCGCCGGTGATCATCGATTCATCGACATAGGAATTGCCGTCGACGACCTCGCCATCGACCGGCACGCGCTCGCCCGGACGCACCTGGACGATGTCGCCAGCATGGACGTCGGCGAGGGCGACTTCCAGCGTCGCGCCGTCGCTCACGATGCGCGCGGTTTTCGCCTGGAGGCCGACGAGGCGCTTGATCGCCTCCGATGTCCGCCCCTTCGCCTTGGCCTCGAGATAGCGGCCGAGCAGGATCAGCGCCACGATCACCGCCGCAGCCTCATAATAGACGTTGGCGGTGCCGGGCGGCAGCACGCCGGGGGCAAAGGTGGCCACCAGCGAGTAACCCCAGGCGGCGCTCGTCCCCAGCGTGACAAGCGAGTTCATGTCGGGGGTGCCGCGCAGGATCGCGGGAATGCCCTTCTGGAAAAAGCGCAGCCCCGGTCCGAAGAGCACCAGGGTGGTGAGGGTGAACTGGATGAGCCAGTTCGTCTGCATCCCGATCGTGCGCATGACGAAATCGTGGACAGCGGGGACGAGGTGGGACCCCATCTCCAGCACAAAGACCGGCAGTGCCAGCACCGCCGCGAGAAATAGCGAGTGGCGCAGGCCGCTGAGCTCCTGCTCGCGCGCCGAAGCCTCTTGGTCGGAAGATGCGCCATCGCCTTCGATCCGGCGCGGTTCATAACCGGCGCCGCGGATCGCCGCCTCCAGATCCTCCAGCGACGCGACGCCGCTGCGATAGCGGATGTTGGCCTTTTCGGTCGCCAGATTGACGGTGGCGGTGATGACGCCCGGAACTCTGGAAAGCGCCTTCTCCACGTGTCCGACGCACGACGCGCAGGTCATACCGGCGACGCCGAATTCGACCCCGGCTTCGGGCACCTGATAGCCTGCGCGCTCGATCGCCTCCATGACGGCCCAGGGCTCGGAGGCACCCGTGAACGTCACATCCGCCCGTTCGGTCGCCAAATTGACGCTGACGTTGGTGACATTGGGCAGCTTGCCGATCGCTTTTTCGACGTGGCCGACGCACGAGGCGCAGGTCATGCCGGCGACGGCAACACTCAGTCGCTCCGGCCCGGTGGCGGGATCGTCACTTTCCCGCGTCAATTCGACTACATCGGACATCACAAGTTTCTCCGGATTTGCTTGTTTGACCGGAATGTGGGGCTTCCAACGATGGGAAGGTCAAGGGGTAAAAAATTCCTCCGGGCCATTGACCTTGCCACGATGGCAAACCCCATCTTCGAATTTCAATCGCAGTATTGGAGGTTCCATGATGATCCGTTTTGAGATCCCGGGCATGACATGCGGCGGCTGCGCGCGCTCAGTCACCACGGCCATTCAAGGCATTGATGCACAAGCGAAGGTCGAAATCGATATTCCGGGGAAGAGCGTCTGTGTCGAGAGCCGCGCGGACAGGAATTCGCTCATCGAGGCTATCCGCGAAGCCGGCTATGAAGCTCGGACAGCATAAATAAAAAAGCGATCTGGAACGCACCATCTCCCGCGCAAACCACTTATTTTAGCGAGCTGGGCAAATTGATACAGCAGCTCTGTAGCCTGCGGCGTATCGACGTGCAAAGCGCCACCGTGTTGGTGCGCGAGGCCTTCGTGCGTCGCTTCGCCAATGGCAAGGCGCTTCGATCATAAGCTGGCCTGACAGCAACGGCGGCTCAGAACGGTAATGGTCGAACTGGCCTGGCTCCGGCAGCGCTACCAGCCTGGCGCAGCACAGGTTGTTTGGTTCCGCGAGCGGACGGGATCTACTGGTCGTCGCGTCCGCAAAGTGATGGTGGTGGCGCTCGCGCGCGTAAGCTGTTGATCGCCCTGTGGCGGTTTGTCACCGACGGAGTGGTTCCCGCGGGCCTGCGAACATTACGTATTCCGGGTTTGGACCCGGGCCCATAGTCCTGTCTTCGAAGAAGCGAAATCTTCCCGTCGACGATTCACGCGGCGGTGCCCATTTTCTCTTCGAGGGAGCCCAAGATGATCAAGAAATCTATCATGGTCGCGCTGGCCGGTATCGCGATGTTCGGCGCTTCGCCCCTGCTGGCTCAAGGCATTGGCCACACTTTCTTCATGCGCGGCACAATCGTGGATACGGGCAAGGACGGTACCGTTGTCTGCATCGGCAAGGCGGATGGCGCCCAAGTCGGGCAGACCCTTGAGGTCTATCGTGTCGTGCAGCACCCGGGGCCCGCCTCATCGAAGGGAAATGCGACCCCTTTCCATCGCCAGCGTGTCGGCGAGGTGACGATCGATCATATTTACGATGATCATTTCGCCCATGTGACTGTCACGCAAGGCCGGCCTGCCAAGAACGATATCGTCGAGCTCCGCCGCGGCAACTGACGCGGCCTCGTCAAGGGACGAGTCGTGATCGAAGGTAAGCCAGGTGGCGGGGAATATAGATGAGGGGCTGCCACCTGGCCAGACAGGTTCGTCCAACAGGGGAAGGACTTCGACATGAAAGTGGTCATGCTTGCAGCGCTTGCGGGGTTAACGCTGCTCTCGGCGGGTCCGGCGGGTGCGCAAGGTATCGGCCACACATGGTTCACGCGCGGTCCGATTGTTGGCGCTGACGAATTCGGTCCCGTCGTTTGTAACGGTAAGACGGATGGTGCGGACGTTGGTCAGGTCCTCGAGGCCTATCGGAATGTGCGGGTGCCCGGTGCCAGTGCGTCAAAACGCGCAGGGACCTCATACCGTCGGCGTTTCGCCGGCCGTGTAAGGATCGACCATGTCTACGACGATCACTTCGCGCGCGTGACCGTGACCGAAGGCAATCCGGCGAAGCACGATATCGTTGAGCTCCGCAAGAATTGAACTTGCTTTAGCGTTGACGTGTCACGAGTTCGCTTCGTCCATGTGAAGGCCGTCGGCGCAGGGACCGGGCGAAAGTCGGATCTCATTTCTTCTTGACCCTGGACCGTGGTCCAACCTGCAAGATCGAGTGATGTCATGGGAACTTTCAAGATCGGCCAGCTCGCGGCGGCAGCCGGCGTCGGCCGTGATACAATCCGATATTATGAGCGGAACGGGCTGCTGCCTGCGCCGGACCGCACGGCAGCCGGCTATCGCCTGTACGGCGATGTGGATCTCGACCGGCTTAACTTCATCCGCTCTGCGCAAGAGCTCGGCTTCACTCTCGAGCAAGCGCGGCAGCTTCTTACGCTCACGGTTTCGGATACCGCCACGGCGGCCGCGGTCCTCGAGATCACGCTTGCCAAGATTAAGGAGGCGGAAGGCCGGCTTGAGCGCCTCTCGCATATCCGGGACATTTTAAGAGACCTTGCGCAAGATTGCCCTGGAGAGGCTCCGGCTTCCGAATGCCCCATCCTCGTCTACCTCGCGGCAAAACGCAGGCCTTACCAAGACAAAGCGATGAAGAAAGAACCGCCGGGCGAGCGGTAACAACTAAGAAAGGGAATGATCATGAAGATCTACATCGTTGCGGCAGTTGCACCGGCTCTTTTCCTCGGAGCGTGCGCGACCACACCGCCTACATCGGCGCAAATCGAAAGTTGCAGGGAAATGGAGGCGGACATGGGTCTGCGTACGCCTCACGACCACAATGAGATGAAGCAGCTGGGGCGCAATCCCATGAACTTGTCCCACGATCGCTGCAGGCAGATCCTGCGGAACGCTCAGTGAGGTCGTTCGAATAGTCGAGGGACACGGCAATTTCACGCCCAGGAAGGAGATGGACTATGATTTTGAATAATAGCAAGATGTCCGGCACGGTCGGCGGTCTCTTCGCGCTGATGTCCGCGTTGGCCTTATCGGCTTGCGGGAGCAAGAGCGATGAAACCACGCCGGCGCCAATCGACAACAGCACCAATGCAGCCGTCGCTCCATCGACGGCAAACTCTACCGACCCAGCCGACGCGGCAACTGGGGAGGCGATGCAAGACGAGATGGATCGGCATCACCGTCAGAAGATGGATCATGACGAGATGCGCCAGGGCGAGATGAAGCACGACACGGCGCCGTCCTCCGATCAGCCGTCGATGAACCAATCCGCGCCCATGCAGGACATGTGAGCCTGAACGGCCTCCTCCCCATGTCCACCCGAACCATCAGATGCCGCTTCGCGCTGTGGATATTCTTGGCGTCGAGCCTCTGCACAGCGGCAAACGCGCAGGAAGGCGGCGAACATTCGGCGCATCATGGCGGCGCCGCCGGTGCTGCACCCATGGCGGGAGAGGACGCCATGGGTTCGCCGGGCGCCGCAGGTTCGTCGGGCATGGGCTCGATGATGGGCGGAATGATGGATGGGGAAGGTGAGCATGGCGGCGGATCTCGCCGCCCGTTCTTCTCCCAACTCCTGACGGTTCCAACTCTCGACGCCGAAGCTCGCCGGAAGCTTGCAGCGCAGGCTGATACGCGGATCGAAGCGGGCCTGGCCACCATCACCGAGGCTACGGCCGCTGGCACTCATGCGGCCACGGCTGCAGCTCGCCTGGACGCGGCGCGCCGTTTGCGTGAGGGCGTCGATCAGTTCAGCAGTGGTGCGGCGGCACAAGCGGCGCTCAACGGCGCGCAGCCGCCGGAGGAGACCGCCATCTCGTGGTTTCGCGAACAACTCCACATGGAACCGGTGGGATACGATGAACCTTTGCGCTGGTTCGGGGTGTCTTCCTCGCATCTTTTGCTCATGCTGTTCCTGGGGCTTGTGAGTGCGACATTGATCGGACTCCAGCTATCCCGTTTGGCCCGGATCAAGAAGATTGTGAGTACCGGACCCACCGGGCGCGGATCAGTTAAAGCCCAGGAGCCTCTTGCGGTCCCGGCGGCGTCCAAGGTTGCTGCTCCGGTCGAGAACCGATTGGAGGCGCTCGCGCCCAGCAATGCTCCGCCAACCGCAGGAGCCTCCCTCCGCAAGCCGAAGAGCTGGACGGGGCAACTCCGCATCGTCCAGGTCGTCCGCGAAACCCCCACTGTACAAACTTTCCGCCTCGCGGATCCAGCTGCCGACCGCCTGCCCTTCGACTTCCTTCCGGGCCAGTTTCTCCAGGTCGAGGTTGAGCCGGAAGCCGGCAAGCCCGCGCGTCGCTCCTACACGATCGCTTCGTCACCAACCCAGCGCGCCTATGTCGAGCTGACCGTGAAGCGCGAGGAGCAAGGAGTCGTCTCGCGCCATCTCCATGACAGGGTAAGCGCCGGCGATCTCGTGAAAGTCACAGGGCCGTTCGGCGCGTTCACGTTTACTGGCACTGATGCGGACAGCATAGTCCTGATCGCCGGCGGGGTGGGTATCACGCCGATGATGTCGGTTCTGCGCTATCTTACCGACACCGCGTGGGCAGGCGATATTTTCTTCCTCTATGGTGCGCGTTCGACAGAGGAATTCGTGTTCCGCGATGAGATAGAGCGCATGGAGCAGCGCTTCTCCAACCTGCACGTCATTGCCGCGATGGAGCGATCGCCCGGTACCGTGTGGATGGGGCCCACAGGACCGATCACACGGGAAATGTTGACTGCAGCAGTGCCCGACATTACGCGACGCCGCATCCACCTGTGCGGGCCGCCCGGCATGATGGCTGCCATGCGCAAGGAGCTCGCCGAGCTCGGCGTGCCCGAAGCCCAGCTCTACACCGAAGCCTTTGGGCCCGCTTCGCTGCCTCAGGATTCCGCCGAACTCGAGGTCAAGCCCGCGCCGGCGCGGCAGCCGGCATCGCCCTCCGTTGCAGCAACGACGATCACCTTCTCCGTTTCTGGGGTTTCGGCCGCACTGCCTGTGGATCAGACGGTGTTGGAAGCAGCGGAGGGTGCCGGCGTGGAGATCCCCTATGCGTGCCGTGCTGGCGAATGTGGGGTTTGCGTCATCAAGCTCCTCGCCGGTGATGTGACCATGGACGTAGAGTCAGGTCTCGCCGCTTCTGACAAGGCCGACGGCTATATCCTGGCGTGCCAGGCCAAGAGCACCGGCCAACCGCTCGTCGTGGAAGCCTGATGCGGGAGCGCGGCGACATCCTTATGGGGCTTCTGGTCGGCTTCCTCCTTGTCTTCCCGCTGGGCTATCTCGTGCATGTCTCGCCCCGCTTCCCCGGCAGCCTGGTCGGAGGCCTGACCGGCATTGCCGCGACCGTGCTGATGCTTCTCACGCTGCCCTATGTGGCCGTAAAGCACGTCAAGTGGATCGAACGCGCCTTAACGCGCTACATCAGTAAGCCGACCCTGCTCGCCATTCACGCCTATTCCGGAGTTCTGGCGCCGATCTTCGGGCTGGTGCATGCCGCGCACAAGTTCGAGAGCCCCCTTGGCGTGATGCTGACCGGCGTCCTTCTGTTAACCGTCCTAAGCGGGTTCATCGGCCGCTATCTTCTCGGGCAGATCGCCAGAGCGCTGCGCGGTCGTCGATCTGAGCTTGCCTCTCTTCAGTCGGCCTTTCTCAATCTTCCGGCGCCCCCTCCCGATCTCGCCTCCGAGGTTCCGGTTTCGGGTTGGAAACGCTACTTCTTCGTGTCCGGCAGCATTCCGGCTCCAACATCCTCCGAAAGAAAAGAGGTGCTCGCCGCCGCGTTAGCCGACACCGAATTTGCGATCCGCGCGGAGGAGGCGACCAACGCTCTCTTCGCGAAATGGCGACTGCTGCATATCGTGCTGGGCAGTATCGTTTATGGCCTGCTCGTGGTTCACATCGGTGCGGCGATCTATTTCGGGTTGCGCTGGCTGTGATGCGGAGCAAAGCGCTCCTTGCAGTGTTCGTTTTGGCACTGCTTGCCATGATCACTGCCGTTGCGACCCGTTCGAGCGCTCCGGCGAGCGCAGGTCTGGTTGAGCGTCTGGTGGCGCCAGGCCCGCTGTCTGGCGCGCACCAATCCTTCGCTGCCCAGTGCACGACCTGTCATACGCCGTTGAAGGGTGTCGAAAGCCAGACGTGCCTCAGCTGTCATGTGATGACGGATTTCGGAGACAAGCAATCCACGCAATTCCATGCCAAAGCGAAGGAATGCACCTCCTGCCACGTCGAACACGAAGGCGACCAGGGCATCGTCCGCATGAATCATCAGGCGCTGCTCGATCCCAAGGTCTGGCGCCAAGGGCAAAGTTCCACGCCAGTTAGTCCGCACGGCCTGGGTCCCGAAGCCGCTCTTAACTGCGCAAGCTGTCATTCCATCCGCGACCCCCATCTCGGCGTGTTTGGTGCCGATTGTGCGAGCTGCCACACAACGAACAGCTGGCAGATTGCGAACTACCGACACCCGTCGGTAAATTCCACTCAGTGCTCGCAATGTCACAAGGCTCCGCCCAGCCACTATATGGGACATTTCGGCATGGTGTCGCAGCGCGCGGCCGGGGAGAAAGCGCGGGTCGAGCAATGTTACGCCTGTCATACGACCGATAGCTGGAACAATATCCGGCGCAGAGGATGGTATGATCACCATTGAGGCGGACTGGCTGGACGGGTTCTTCAGGCTTGCCGTCATCATTCTTGAACTGGCCGGCACGCTGACAATCCTGACCGGGGCGACGTTGGCAACCATCCTGTTCGCCAATCGCGCGCTCCGCGGCGACCGAGCGGCGGCCTATGGCTCGTTCCGGTCCGCTTTGGGTCGAAGCATCCTCCTGGGTCTGGAATTCCTGGTCGCCGGTGACATCGTGAAATCACTGGTGATCAATCCAACGCTGGACGACCTGATCGTGCTCGCGGGTCTCGTGCTCGTCCGCACCTTCCTCAGCATTTCGCTCGGCGTCGAGATCAATGGGCATTGGCCGTGGGAGGACACGCGCATGGCGCGGGACAAGCGGGGCAAGGGTACATGCGAAGCGGCGCGGCTTGATCCTTGACAAATTTGCCACTGACAGGCTGCGGTGATGAATGAAGATATCGGAGGCTCATCATGATTGAACGAAGAACTTTACTCGGAGGAGGCGCTGCAATGGTCGCCGGCGCTGTCCTCGCGCGACCAGCGGCAGGGCAAGAGCATCGGATGACGGGCATGGACATGTCGATGGATGATTGCATTGATATGTGCATCGCATCAAACCGAATGTGTCTGGAAACAGCGAATTATGCGGCGAAGCGGGGAGGGGCGCTGGCTTCGCCGGTAATGCTGGCGATGCTCGCTGACTGCGCGGAATTGTGTCAGACCACCGCGAATTCCATGCTGCGCGGCTCGCCTCTTCACCAAGTGCTTTGCCGGGCCTGTGCCGAAGTCTGTGCGCGTTGCGCGGACGAGTGCTCGCGCCATGGCGCCGACCAGCAGATGGTCCGCTGTGCTGAGACTTGCCGGACCTGCGCAGAGGGTTGCCGCACCATGGGGGCGATGGATCATTGAGGTCCAAGCTGATTCGTAACTTACGTATTTAGCGCGCACCTTCGTAGTGGCATTCGGGTTTCAAGCACTCGGCAAGCCAGCAACGGCTTATTCACAGTGAACAAATGGAGAATTCGAAATGCGCAAGATTGCGACCCTCACGGCAGCCGCTGGGATACTGATGCTCGGCACAGTGGCGGCGTTCGCGGATGAGCCGCCAAAGGCGGCGCAAGCCGCCAAACCGGCGCCGGCCCCGCCGGCCCAAAGTCATGAACACAAGCAAGGAATGGAGCATGGTGGTCAGGACATGCACGACCGGATGATGAAGGACCATCGGCAAGGTATGCAGAACATGCAGAATCATTCCGACTCGTCGGGAAGCGCGAGCGGACCCAGCCAGCCTGCTCATGCAGCCACCCCTCCCAAGGCAAGCGGCAGTGGATGCTGCAAGGACAAGCCCATGGACAAGCCCATGAAGCCTGCCGACAAGCCGATGCCCATGAATCACATGTGAGAATTCAGCCCCACCCCGTCCCCCCGCCGGGGCTGATGGCCCGCCGCAGCGCTGTGGCGGGCCTATTCCTTGTTGGATCTGCGAGACATTTGCCTTGAGGTTCGTGCGGCGGGTCGATTTTCAGCGCCGCTAGCGGTTAATGGAGGCGGGTAGCAGGCCGAACTCTGTCGGCAGCCCGCAAGGACGGCGTAGACTTATGGTTCAAACATGACAGCTGTTGGTGCTGCCGAGCAGGCAAATATCGACTGTTCGTGTGTGACGCTTAACATTGATGACCTGGGATATCGGCTCGACTCGGCAGTAGGTCGCGCCGGTTTCGGCGCGTCACTAATGAAAACGCATCCGCATTTGTTTGCCGCATCGCCCGTTTTTATGGCCGCTCCGACACTCGCTGACATGAAGCGGGTCGTCGATGCCGTCGAGGCAGTCGTGCGCATTCCTGGTTACCAGGAGGTTGTGCTGGGCTGGGCCCCGCCAATTGCAATGAAGGATTTCGGCCCCGCAGGCGCATTGATGGGTTATGATTTCCATTGGACGGAGAGCGGACCGATCCTGATCGAGGTCAATACCAATGCGGGTGGGGCGTTCCTGAACGCCGTTCTCGCCGATGCGCAGCGTGCATGCTGCGTGGGCCCTTCTCCATCTGCCGGGGACGTCCAGAGCCGCTTCACAACGGCAGCGGCTACGATGTTCCGGCGCGAATGGCGGCGGCAGCGGACCGCCGGAACGCTCAGAACGATTGCCATCATTGATGAGGACCCGCAGGCCCAGCATCTCTTGCCAGAATTCCTCCTGGCCCAGGCGCAGCTCGAGCAGCAAGGCTTCGATGTGGTCGTAGCCGACCCGGGTGAGTTGATCGCGGACGCCGGCCGGCTTTGGGTCTCAGGCAAGGAAATTGATCTGGTTTACAACCGGCTTGTCGACTTCGCACTCGAACAGCCCGCGAATACGGCGCTGAGAAAAGCCTATCTGCACGGCGAGGTGGTGGTTACGCCCAACCCGCACGTGCACGCGCTCTTTGCAGATAAGCGGAACCTGATTGTCCTGTCCGATGCGAACGCCCTGCGGGAGCTCGGAACGCCTGAAGACGACATCAGGATGTTGCAGGCCAGCGTTCCGCGGACGGTGGCCGTTACGCCGGCAAATGCGGAGACCCTGTGGGCAGACCGGCGTAACCAGTTCTTTAAGCCTGCGCGCGGTTACGGAAGCAAGGCGACCTATAGCGGCGCCAAGCTGACCAGGCGGGTTTGGAGTGAAATTCTGGCTGGAGGATATGTCGCGCAGGCCTTCGCTCCACCTGGCAGGCGCCGCATCTATCGAGACGGCGCGCTTGTCGAGCTCAAGGTTGATGTCAGGCTATACACCTACGAAGGCGAGGTACTTCTCGTGGCAGCGCGCCTTTATCAGGGCCAGACGACGAACATGCGGACGGCCGGCGGCGGTTTCGCGCCGGTATTCGAAATGGGCGATCAGCCGGGGAATCCTACGTAGCCGATTGCACAGAGCGCTCGCGAGTCTCCAAGAGTGTACAGGCCCTGCCTGAGCGCAGCACTGCTGCCAATGGTGACATTTGGATATCGTTCACGCCATCTGTGCAACCGGGTCGCTTCGGCACGGCCCTGATCAGCCTCCTATGTTCGGGTTCTAGTCCATGGCCGCTAAAAGCAGATCCAGTGGCATCGTGGCGAAGGTGGTGAAGCTGTCAGCAATGGCATAGGGCAGCATCAGGGTGCGATCGTGCACCATCGCGCCGCAGCTATATGCCACATTTGGCACATAGCCTTCGCGCTCATCCATGTCCGAGGAGAATTGGCAGCCTCGTTCGCGCCAGTAGCTTCGAGGGATCATTGCGATCAAGCAGGCACGCACCGATGCAGTAGTTCCGAACGGCACCGACCCCGTGAGTGATCACCAACCAACCTTCTTCGATCTCAATCGGAGATCCGCAATTGCCAATTTGAACAAATTCCCATGGCCAGCGAGGTTCAACGATCTTTGCCCCTCCATTCCATTCGTAGATGTCGGTGGAGGTTAGGAGCCAGATATTTTCGTTATCCTCGCGCCCGAGCATGGCGAAGCGCCCACCGATGCGCCGGGGGAAGAGAGCCATTCCCTTGCTGCCTGTGGCATCACCGCTGAGCGGTTTGAGTTCAAATGTCCGGAAGTCCGGCGTGGACAGCAATTCCTGCCGGACTGCCTGGCCGCTAAAAGCCGTATACGTCCCGAAATAGGTGGCACGGCCATCATCCTCCAGGAAGCGGACGAGGCGAACATCTTCGATTCCGCCGCGCTGGCTGGGCGTTATAGGGAAGATAACGATTTCTGAGAGATCATGACTGCCATCGCACTTGATACGAATGCCCGCGTTTGGCCCATCCTGATCGGAAATGTTCTCTGTCTCCAGTACGAGCGGCATGGGGCTGACAGGATTGAACGCTATGGTTCCGTCCGCGGCGCAAATCCCGGTGCGAAAGGTGAGTGAGGAGATATGCCCTTCTCCAACGCCCCGCAGAGACAGAATGAATCGGAGAGAATCTTCAGGTGCATTTGACTGGTCGGGATGGGGGACGATGCTTGGATTGAAGAGCGCCGCTGCCTCATAAGAATATTCGTTACAAAAATGAGCACCGATCAACAGCGCCTGTTCATGGCTGACCTCGCATTCACAAACGATGATGCCTTCAACCTCGTGGAACCTTCGCAAAAACAAGGAAGACACGTCGCGATGCCTTCCCGAGAAATCGGCGAGAATGCGTTGCAGTTCATTGCGAAGGGAAGCTTGGTCGAGCGCCAGGACGCGGTCGGCGATACGCTGCGCGCGTGGCCGATTGGGCACAGCATATTTGTAGGTTTCGGTGGACGGCATGTAGGGCCTGATCACGACCCTTGAGGGGTCGGGACGGAGCAATACGGGCAGTCGGTTGACATACTCGGCGGTTGACACAGACTCGTTCCAATACAGATCGCAGTTTCGTAGAGCGGTTCGCGCGTTCGCGATGATGCAGGTTGGCGTTTATGCGGCTGTTATGTCGCGGCTTTGCCGGTAAACGTCATCGGATCGAGCGACCGTTTCATCATCGGGTCGGAGCCACCGGCCGGTGCCGCTGGAATCGAAGGTATCCTCGCTGGGTTCGTCCAGAGGGCACGAACATCGAACGGCCGTTATTTCCGGGATACGCGCCAAAACAGGCTGGGCAAACGCCGTGCGCATCGCGGTCAATGCCGCCAGATACGCCAGCGTTGATTCCCCGCCCTGATTGGCATTGCGCCGATCGGGATGTAGTCCGTCGAAGCAGGCGCCGCGCTCGACATCCACCACAGGAACGCGGAGATCGTTTTCGCCAAGGAACCAGGCAAAGGCACGGCTAGCTTCACCTTGCCAGACGGCGTTTCCAGTGACACGCGCCGCGGTTAAACAGGAGCTAACGGCCGCCCAGGCTTCCAAGGGTTGCTGATCGAAGGGTTGCGGCTGCCGATGATCGGCGCCGAATGTTTCTGTTCCGATGGGTCTGAAATGACCGCGTTCAGCTGTTTGCAACGTCATCAGCCAGCGCAACGCATCGAGGCCAGCTTCGAGATAATGGTCCTTGCCGATTTCATGTCCGCTGACAATCAGCGCCTCGCACAAACGGGCATTGTCGTAGCCTAGTCTATCCTCGAACCAGACCCAATCCGGCCTGGCGGCGTCGGACCAGCGCTGGAAAAGCCGGTTAGCCAGCTCGCTTCTCAGGCGCTAAAGACCACGATGCCCAGAAAAGCGGTGCAGAAACCAGGATATGCCTAGCAATCCATATGCCCAGGCGCGCGGCGACGTGCACGTCATCAGGAAGGGCGCGATCTCCAGCACCCGGGCTGCGGCCCAGCCATCCAGCGAACGGGTGTCTTTGTGCCGCGCAACGGCACCTAGCGCCCAAATCGTGCGGCCCAGGGCATCATCCGCGCCGGCGCCCTCCAACCAGGTCCGATCGAAACTCATGAAGTTGTGGACCTGCTTGGTTTCTGGAGACCAAGCGCTCTCGAGAAAGGCCGCATAGGTGAGGTGCAACTGTTTCTCTTGCGTCGTCAAAGGGCGCAGTGCGGCGAGTTCGGTTAGGACGAGTAGCGCGCGCGCATTGTCGTCGAGACAATAACCATGCCTTCGATCCGGTACCGCAAATTTGGTGTGCTGCATCAGACCGACCGAATCGGTGAGCGCTGCAAGATGGTCCGTCGAGACAGGCGGCAATGGGGTGTTGCCTGGTTCGAGCGACGGAAAGGCGATGATCGTCGCGCCGGTGGAGCGCCGCTCCAATCGGACGGCTGAAAAAATCTCGAGATACTGTTCCGCGACTCTCGGCCAGATCATTGCCCGACCACGAGAATAGGCGTTCGTCCGAATCTCGCTGCGCAACGCGTCGTCGTCGATCAACCGGCGCACGGCCGTTGCGAACCCGTCTGCCTGTCCGACTGGGACAAGCAAACCACAATGGCCTTCCAGCAACTCCTGCGCGTACCAGAACGGCGTCGATACAACAGCTTTGCCGAGCGCAATCGCGTAGGCCAATGTCCCGGATGCGATCTGTGCTTCGTTGGGGTAGGGTGAGAGATAGATATCACACGCCGCCAGATAATCCAGCAACTCGTCAAGCGAGAGGTATCTGTCTATAAACTGGACGTGGTCGCCAACGCCTAGCTCGCTGGCGAGCGCCGTCAGGCTCTCGCGGTAGCGCTCGCCTTCGTCCCGCACGAGATTGGGATGGGTCGCGCCGACGATCATGTAGAGGAGTTTGGGGTTATCCTGGACGAGGGCGGGTAGCGCGCGAATAGCGGTCTCAACACCCTTGCCCGGCCCCAGCAGTCCGAAGGTCATCAGCAAGGTCCGATCTGCCAGGTCCAGATCGTGCTTCGCCATCGCTGGATCTAGGCCCAGTCGGCCCGAAGCTGCGATTTTGGTCATCTTGGAGAACACGTCGGGAACGGGCTGGTTGTTGTTGACGATCGCCCATGCGAGGAACGACGTTCCGCTCCGATAAGGGAGCGGCGTTATGAGCCTTGGCGTTTCGA
>JAHJIJ010000023.1 GCA_018823325.1 Alphaproteobacteria bacterium
GATCTTCGACTTCGCTCGACACGAACGGGAAGGGTGGAGTGCGCCGGAGGTGGAGCAGATTCAGTTAAGCCGCGCCGTCCGGCTCCAGCCGGGGGATCACCCAGCTTTCCTTCGCGGCACCCTCCAGCCATTCGCACATCCACGGGTGGGCGAGGATCGCGTCCATATAGGCGCGCGCTGATGGCGGCACGGCGATGGAATAAGTGACGAAGCGCGAGACAACGGGAGCGAACATGATGTCCGCCGCGCCGAAGGGGCCGAAGAGATAGTCGCCGCCCGCGCCGAACCGCGTGCGCGCCTGATCCCAGAGGCTGACGATGCGCGCGACATTCGCTGCCACATCGGGGCCGAGATCGCGCGGCGGGAGGACGTGGCGGGTGTTCATGCCGCAGGTCTGGCGGAGTGGCTGGTAGCCCGAGTGCATTTCCGCCGCCATGGAGCGGGCGAGGGCGAGTGCCGCCTTGTCGGTGGGCCAGAAGCGTGTGCGGCCTGACAGAGCATCGAGATAGTCGATGATTGCGAGGCTGTCCCACACCGCAATATCGCCATCCCAGAGCGTCGGCACCTTGCCGTTCGACACGGCGAGATCGCTCTGCGCCTTGCGTGCGTCCCAGGCCTCGTCGAACAGCGGCACCAGCACTTCCTCGAAAGGCAGGCCGGATTGCTTTGCGGCCAGCCAGCCGCGCAGCGACCAGCTCGAATAGATCTTGTTGCCGATGATGAGCTTCAGCATCCGCGTTTCCCCTATCCTGTTCACAGGCTCAGCATGAGTCCGGCGAGTGCGGCGCTCATCAGATTGGCGAGGCTGCCGGCGACCAGCGCCTTGATGCCGAGCCGGGCGATCATCGGGCGCTGATTGGGTGCGAGGCTGCCCGTCACGGCCATCTGGATGGCAATGGACGAGAAGTTCGCGAAGCCGCACAGGGCGAAAGTGGTGATCGCGACCGTGGCGGGGGACAGCGTGCCCTGCACCTGACCAAGCTCGATGAAGGCGACGAACTCGTTCAACACGACCTTGGTGCCGAAAAGGCCACCGGCGATCTGCGCCTCGTTCCACGGGATGTTGAGCAGCAGCATGACCGGCGCGAAGATCTTGCCGATCAGCATCTGGAAGCTGAGGTCGGGAAAGCCGAACCAGTTGCCGACGCCGCCGAGCAGGCCATTGGCAAGCGCGACCAGCGCCACGAACGCCAGCACCATCGCGCCGACCGCGACGGCCAGCTTCACGCCGGTCTGCGCGCCCTGCGCTGCGGCCATGATGAGGTTCGCCGGCTTTTCTTCCTCATGGCTGGCATCCGGCAGAATGACCGGCTCGATCTCGGCATCGTCCGGATTGTCCGGCATGATGATCTTGGCCATGAGAATGCCGCCCGGCGCGGACATGAAGGCGGCGGCGAGCAGATAATCGATCTGAATGCCCATCGAGGCATAAGCCGCGAGGATGGTCCCGGCGACACCGGCCATGCCGCTGGCCATGACCGTGAAGAGCTGGGCGGGCGTGAGGCTGGCGAGATAGGGGCGGATGACGAGCGGGCTTTCGCTCTGGCCCACGAAGACATTGGCCGCGCAGCACAGGCTCTCCACGCGGGATATGCCGGTCACCTTCTGAATGCCGCCGCCCACCCAGCGGATGATGAACTGCATGATGCCGAGATAATAGAGGATCGACACCAGGCTGGCGAAGAAGATGATGACCGGGAGAGCGGCAATGGCAAAGCTTGTGCCGCCGACTTCCGGCCGGGCCAGCGGGCCGAAGATGAAGTCCGTGCCCGCCTGGGCATAGCCGAGGAGGTTGGAAACGCCGCGGGACATGCCGGCGATGATGGCCTTGCCTGCCGGAACATACAGCACAAGCAAGGCGATGCCGGCCTGCAGGGCAAAGGCAGGGGCGACAATGCGCAGGCGGATGGCGCGGCGGTTGCCGGAGAGCAGGAAAGCGATGGCGAGAATGGCGACGATGCCGCCGAGGCCGATGAGGATGGGCATGAAGTGGCGGCTGTCCCCTTTCGCACGGCCCCGAACGGCGTGCGGCTGAGTCGCTTATACAGCCGTGTTGCGGCGCGGCAATCGGCTGGCGGCGGGGATCGGCAGTTCGCAGGGAAGGGGCGATGGCGCGCAATCGGTATCTTCCCGCCCGCCTCCAAAGCCATTAAGCGGCGTGCATGACCGCTCCCGCTCAGGCCGCATCCGCGCCGATCACCCGCTCGCTGTTTTTTCTCTCCGTCTTCTATGGCGGAATGGTCTGCATTGCAGGGGTGCTCGGCAACAAGCAGGTCTCGCTGGGGCCGCTGGGTGGTATGGGGCCGATGCTGGGACTGGGCGAGCTGGCGGTGGAGGCGGGGATCTTCGCGTTCCTGCTGCTGGTCGTCGTGTCGAGCGCGGTGGCCGAGTTACATGGCCGTGCGGTCGCCAACCGGCTGGTGCTGCTGGGGTTCATTCCGCTGATTGCGTCCATCCTGCTGTCGGTGATCGTCCTGGCACTGCCCGCCGCGCATGAAATGGCGCCCGAGCGGCAGGCGGCGTTTTCCATGATCATGTCCGGCACGCCGCGCATCTGGGCGGGCGGCATCATTGCTTATGGCATCTCGCAGATCCTCAATGTGACGATCTTTGCCGCGCTCAAGGGGCAGGCGGGTAGCCGGCTGCTGTGGCTGCGGGCCGGCACGGCAAGCGTGCTTTCGCAGATCGTCGACACGCTGCTGTTCGTGACGATCGCCTTTTATGGCGTTTTCCCGATCGGTGAGCTGCTGGTGGGGCAGATGCTGGCCAAGGTGCTGCTCTCTGCGCTGCTGGTGCCGCCGGTCATCTATGCTTTCGTGGCGCTGGGGCGGCGGCTGGATCGGTAATTTAATCCGTTCGGGCTGAGCTTGTCGAAGCCTTGTTCTTCTTCTCTATGGAGGGAAAGAAGAAGTACGGCCCTTCGACAAGCTCAGGGCGAACGGGGAAGAGTGGGATTCCTAAACCCCTCCATTCTTGCAGCGCGGGCCGCAAAGCCTTATGCGCCCGCGCATGACCGATCACGCACCCGACCCCGCCCTGCTGGCCAAGGCCGAGACCCTCACCGAGGCGCTGCCCTATATGCAGCGTTATGCGGGCGAGACCTTCGTCGTGAAATATGGCGGCCATGCCATGGGCGATCCGGAAGCCGCGCGCGACTTTGCCGAGGATGTCGTGCTCATGAAGATGGTCGGCATCAATGTCGTCGTCGTTCATGGCGGCGGGCCGCAGATCGGCGCGATGCTCAAGAAGCTGGGGGTCGAGAGCAAGTTCGTGAACGGCCTGCGCGTGACCGACAAGGAAACCGCACAGATCGCCGAGATGGTCCTCGCCGGATCGATCAACAAGGAAATCGTCGGCTGGATCGCGCAGGCGGGCGGGCGCGCCGTGGGCATTTCCGGCAAGGATGGCGGCCTCGTGCTGTGCGAGAAGGTGGGCGACAAGCGCGAGCCCGATCCCAATAGCGGCATCGAGCGCAATGTGGACCTTGGCTTCGTCGGCGATCCGGTGAAGGTGGACCGGCGCATTCTCGACAGCCTCTCGCGGGATGGCATCATTCCCGTGGTCGCGCCTGTCGGCATCGGCGCGGACGGCCACACCTACAATGTGAACGCGGACACCATGGCGGGCGCGATTGCCGCCGAGCTGGGCGCCAAGCGCTTCTTCCTGCTGACGGATGTGCCGGGCGTGCTGAGCAAGGACAAGGACCTGCTGAGCGATCTCACCCCGGTCAAGATCGGCGGCCTGGTCGAGGACGGCACGATTTCCGGCGGCATGATCCCCAAGGTGGAGACCTGCGTGAAGGCGGTGGAAGGCGGCGTGGAAGCGGCGGTCATTCTCGACGGGCGCATTCCGCATGTGATGCTGCTGGAAGTGTTCACCCGGCAGGGCGCAGGCACATTGGTGCATCTGTAACGCGCGCGGCGGGCAGGCTATGCGCGGGAAAAATCATCCCACCCAAGCAACTTGCAGCCGCTAGGCCCGCTGGGCTAGACTCCCTCTCAACTTCCCATCACAGGACGAACCATGGCCGTAGCCCTTATCCAGACGCTGGCGATCCTGCTGAATGTCGCTTGGTGGATCATCATCGTGCAGGCGATCCTGAGCTGGCTCATCGCGTTCAACGTGATCAACACCAGCAATGACATCGTCCGCAGCATCTGGGTCGCGCTCGACCGGCTGACCGAGCCGCTTTACCGGCCGATCCGCCGCATCATGCCGGATCTTGGCGCGCTCGATCTCTCGCCGATGGTCGTGCTCATCATCATCATCATCCTGCAGGGGCCGGGACTGACTGCACTGGCGACCCTGCTGCTCTGAGCGGCAGCGCGCGCCGTGCCGGTTCGTCGTGACGGCGCCGATCTGCTGCTGGCGGTTCGGCTTACGCCAAAGGCGGCACGTGAGAGGATCGGCGGCACGTTCACGGACCCATCGGGGCAGCGATGGCTGCAGGCCAGCGTTACCGCGCCGCCGGACAAGGGCAAGGCGAATGCGGCGCTCATCACCCTGATATCCCGCACGATCCGTCTCCCCGGATCGTCGATTTTGCTGGAGACAGGGGATACCAACCGGCTAAAGCGCCTGCGATTGACCGGCGCTGCCCTGCCGATCGAAGAGTCTTTAAGAGAGATCGCCGAAAAGGAGCGAAATACGACATGACTTTGGGCAAGGAAATCGACGGCAAGGCCTTCGCGGCGACGCTGCGCGGGCGCATCGCGGAGACGGTGCCCGGCTTCGTGGAGCAGACCGGGCGCAAGCCGGGGCTGGCCGTGGTGCTGGTCGGCGAGGATCCGGCGAGCAGCGTCTATGTTCGCTCCAAGGGCAAGGCGACGGTCGAAGTCGGCATGAACAGCCTCGAGTTCAAACGCCCCGCGACGATCAGCCAGGAAGAGCTGATCGAGCTGGTCGAGGAACTGAACGCGGACGACAGCGTCGACGGCATTCTCGTCCAGTTGCCGCTGCCCGATCATCTCGATGACAAGGCGGTGATCGCCACGATCGATCCGGCCAAGGATGTCGATGGCTTCCATGTCGTCAATGCCGGCAAGCTGGCGGTCGGCGATCCGACTGCGCTGGTGCCCTGCACACCGCTTGGCTGCCTGATGCTGCTCAAGGACGAGCTGGGTGACCTCTCCGGCAAGGAGGCCGTCGTCATCGGCCGCTCGAACATCGTCGGCAAGCCGATGATGCAACTGCTGCTGGCGGAAAGCTGCACCGTGACGGTCGCGCACAGCCGCACGCACGATCTGGCCGGTGTCGTCCACCGCGCCGACATCGTGGTGGCAGCCGTGGGCCGCCCCGAGATGGTGAAGGGAAGCTGGATCAAGCCCGGCGCGGTCGTCATCGACGTGGGCATCAACCGCGTCCCCGCCGAGGAGGAAGGCAAGAGCAAGATCGTGGGCGATGTCGCCACGGCCGAAGCGATCAACCATGTCGCCGCGATCACCCCGGTGCCAGGTGGCGTCGGGCCGATGACCATTGCCGTGCTGTTGCGCAATACGCTTGTCGCCGCGCATGTCCGGGCGGGACTGCCGGCGCCCAAGGGCCTTTGATCCGCAGGGCTGCCCTGACCGGCCTCGCCGCGCTCGTGCTGAGCGTGGCGAGCGGCCCTGCACAGACCCAACGCATGCCCTTGCCGAGCGTCGGCCCCGGCACGGCCAATCCCAGCGCTGTCGTCGCGGCGGAGTTGGGGCTGGCCCGTCTCGCCCGTGAGGAGGGGCAGTGGACTGCCCTGCGCAAGGAGGCAGAGAAGGATGCGGTGATCTTCGCGCCCGGCCCGGTGAATGCGCCCGACTGGCTCAAGCAGCAGGCCGACCCTGCCGAGCCGATGCGCTGGAGCCCCTCACAGGTCTTCATTGCCTGCGACGGCAGCTACGCCGCCGCGACCGGCGCCTTGCAGCATGAGGATGGCCGGGCGGGGCGCTTCGTCACCATCTGGCGCGAGCAGCGCAAGGGCGATTTCAAATGGGTGATGACCTTCACCAGTGACGCGCCGTTCGCCGAAAGCGAGGATGGCATGATCAAAGCCTCCGTCGCGGATTGCGTCCGTCGCAGGGGGCTGGGCGATCCGGGATCGCACGAGGACCGGCGCCGGGATCGTCGCAATCGCGATGTGGTCCGGCTTCCGGATCCACCGCCGGCGAGCGGGTCTGCGCAATCGGCTGACGGCTCGCTGCGCTGGACGTGGCGCGCGCAGGACAATGTGCGCACGCTTGAGGTCTTTCTACGCCGCGCGGATGGTGAGGAGCGGGTGATTCACGAGACCGCGCCGATGACCGCGTCATGATCGAGCTCTTCTTTGCCGCATTCATCACGCTGTTCGTGGTCATCGATCCGCCCGGCACAGCACCGATCTTCAGCAGTTTGACCAGCGGCGCGAGCGCTGCCCAGCGCCGCAGCATGGCCCTGCGCGCGGTGATCGTCGCCTCGGGCATCCTGCTGGCCTTCGCGGTCGCGGGTGAGCCATTCCTGCGCACGCTGGGCATCACGCTGGAGGCCTTCCGCATCGCCGGTGGCATCATGCTGTTCTTCATCGCCATGGACATGGTGTTCGAGACGCGGACGAGACGGCGCGAAGACCGGGCGCAGAAGATCATGGAGACGCCGGAAATCGAGGATGTCGCCATCTTCCCGATGGCCATGCCGATGATCGCGGGACCGGGGTCGATCGCAACGATCATGCTGCTGATGGCGCGGGCGTCGGGCCCTCAGGAGACCGTGATCGTGTTCGCCGCGCTGGCGGCCAATCTGCTGCTGATGCTCGCGGCCCTGCTGGCGGTCGGGCCGATCATGCGGCTGTTCGGCGGTCAGGTGGAAGCGGTCATCACCCGACTGCTCGGCGTGATCCTGGCTGCGCTCGCCGTGCAGTTTGTGATCGATGGCTTGCGCGAGAGCATTCTCTGACGCGCGTTCGAGTGAAAGCCGGGGAGACGTTACTCCCCGGCCCTCCTGAAATGTGATCAGCCTTCGACGGCCGGCACAATCTTGATTTCGACCCGGCGGTTCTGGGCCTTGCCGGCAGCCGTTTCATTGCTGGCGACGGGACGCGTCTCACCATAACCCATGGTCGCGATGCGGATGGGGTCCACGCCGCGGCGGCCAAGATAATTGGCGACCGCTTGCGCGCGCCGCTCGGAAAGCGCCTGGTTGTAGGCCTCGCTGCCGTCGGAATCGGTGTGACCGAGCACGTCGATCATCGTCTTGGGATATTCCGCGAGCGTCGAGGCCACCTGATCGAGTGTGGTCTGGAATTGCGGCTGCACGGTCGCCTGATCGGTTGCGAAAGTGATGCCGGAGGGCATGCGGAGCAGAAGCTCGTCGCCCTCGCGGACGACATCGACGCCGGTGCCGGCGGTCTGCTCGCGCAGCTTCTTCTCCTGCGCGTCCATATAGGCGCCCACGCCGGCGCCAGCGAGCGCACCAATGCCGGCGCCCACGATCTTCTCGGTGCGATCATTGCGGCCGCCGAGCAGGTCGCCGAGCAGATAGCCGCCCACCGCGCCACCGACGCCGCCGATCGCGGCCTTTGAAATGCGTCGGTTGCCGGTCTCGGGGTCGGTGACACAGCCGGACAGGGCGAGCGCCGCAAGTGCGACCCCTGCGAGAGCGAATGGCGATTGGCTGCGAAGGCTCATGATAATCTCCTCAAGTCTTGCCTCCCGCGGCTGCACGCGGGAACCCAGCCATTAACGGCGCGGGAACCTGATTGTTCCCTGAACGAGGGAACTCTTTGCAGCGCCATTCATGCTGCGTTGTGGCTTTCCTGCAAGAAACCCGTTAAAGGCCAGCGGACCACTCCTGTCGAAGAGATCATGCCGCCTTTTCCCTGGCTCGATGCCGCCATCGTCCTCGCGCTGATCGCGCTCAACGGCGTCTTCGCCATGTCCGAACTGGCCATCGTCTCGGCACGCAAGCCGCGGCTGGAATCCATGGCTCGCGCCGGCAAGCACGGCGCCCGTGCGGCAATGGGCCTCAGCATGGATCCGGGCCGGTTCCTCTCGACCGTGCAGATCGGCATCACCCTCATCGGCATTCTGGCCGGCGCCTATTCGGGCGACAAGCTTGGCGGGCCGCTGGGCGCTATCTTCGCGTCTTTGGGCGTCACGCCGAATATTGCGGAAAATGCCGGTTTTGCGGTGGCGATCGTGGCGACGACTTATGTGTCGCTCATCATCGGCGAGCTGGTGCCCAAGCAGCTTGCCTTGCGTAATCCCGAGCCGCTGGCCTGCTTCGTTGCACCATTCATGATCATGTTGGCACGCATTGCCGCGCCTGTCGTCTGGGTGCTGGATCAATCCAGTGAGCTGATCTTCAAGCTGATGCGCCTCAAGCGCGAGGGGTCCGATCATGTGACGGCGGAGGAGCTTCAGCTCATCGTCGCCGAGGCGAGCCGACACGGCGTGATCGAGGAAAGCGAGCGAGCAATCATTTCCGGCGTGGTGCGGCTTGCCGATAGACCTGTCCGTGAAGTGATGACGCCCCGCCGCGATATCGACTGGCTGGATGCCGATGCCGATCCTTCCGAACTGCGCGAGAAGCTGCTTGCGACGCCCCATACGCGCTTGCCGGTGGCGCAGGGCAGCGTGGAGGACATCATCGGCGTGGTGCAGGCGCGCGACGTCATGTCCGCGCTGTTCCGCGGCGAAGCGCTTGATCTGCGAGTGCTGATGCGTCCGGTCTCCATCGTCCCGGATCAGGTGGACGCAATGGATGCGCTCAACCGGCTGCGCGAGGCCGATGTACCGATGGTGATGGTCCACGACGAATATGGGCATTTCGAGGGGATCGTGACGCCGGCCGATCTCATGTCCGCCATCGCCGGCGAATTCGCTTCGGACAGCGACCTTTATACGCAGCCCATGGTGACCGAGCGCGAGGACGGCAGCCTGCTGGTCTCCGGCCAGATGGCGATCGACGCGCTGGCCGAGCGCATCGATCTCGATCTCTCCGAAGACCGGGATTACGCAACCGTCGCCGGGTTCGCGCTTGCCGTGCTGCGCCGGCTACCCGAGGAAGGCGAGTTTTTCAGCGAGCAAGGCTGGCGCTTCGAGATTGTCGATATGGACGGCCGCAAGATCGACAAGCTGCTGGTCAGCGCCGAGGCGTAAGTCGGCGCTGAGGTATAGGGCGGCGTTGGACCTGTAATCAGGCGTAGGCGTACGGGCCGCCGACTTCGAGCGCGCGCTGATACGCAGGGCGCGATTGGACCCGTTCCAGCCAGGCGATGGTGGAGGGCCGGCTTTCATTCAGCCCAGCCCTGCTGCGCGCGGCCTCGAGCGGGAAACTCATCATCACATCCGCTGCGCTGAGGTCGTCCCCGGCAAACCAGGGTCGGCGGCTCAGCTCGGCCTCGACATAATCGAGATGCACGTCGATCATTGGCTGGATGCGCTTCATGGCGACTTTGCCCATGATCGGGATGCGGCTCAGAACCAGCTTGATGAGCAGCGGCGGCATCATCGATCCTTCGGCATAATGCAGGAACATGCGGTAGCGCAGCTGGCCATCCCTGTCTGACGGCGGACCGAACTTTCCGCCCGATTTATCGACCAGATATTCGACGATGGCACCGCTCTCCACCAGCGTGCGGCCATCATCTTCAAGCACGGGCGATTTGCCGAGCGGGTGGACTTTCCTCAGTTCTGCCGGGGCGAACATCGTCTCGGGATCGCGCTCGTAGCGGCGCAGCTCATAGGGCAGGCCCAGCTCCTCCAGCATCCAGAGAATACGCTGCGAGCGGGAATTGTTGAGATGGTGGACGATCATGGCCTGCCTTCAGTTGACGGAAGCCCCCGCCGCTATGTCCCGGATAGGAGGCAGCCGAGTCAAGGAGGCAGCGTGTCAGCCGGCTTCCATTGCTTCTTCCCGCGCGATTTCACGCCAGCCGAGATCGCGGCGGCAGAACCCGCCGGGAAAGTCGACCTGATCGACGAGCACATAGGCCGCCTCCCGCGCCTGGGTGACCGTTGTGCCGCGCGCCGTGACGTTGAGCACGCGCCCGCCGCTGGCGACCAGCTGCCCGTCCTTCAGCGTTGTACCGGCGTGGAAGATTTTGGCACCGTCCGGCGCGTCGGGCAGCGTGATGGCCGCTCCCTTTTCCGGTGTGCCGGGATAGCCTTTCGCGGCCAGCACCACGGTGAGGGCGGGATCGGACGAGAAGGCGGGGCCGGCGCTTTCGTCGAGCTTGCCTTGCGCGACCGAGAGTAGCAACGCGACGAGATCGCTCTCCAGCCGCATCATCAGCACCTGACATTCGGGATCACCGAAGCGGCAGTTATATTCGATGAGCTTGGGGCCGTCGGCCGTGAGCATCAGGCCGGCGAACAGCACGCCGGAATAAGGCGTGCCCCGCGCTGCGAGCGTCGTGACGGTCGGGCGGATGATTCGCGCCATCACGTCGTCCTGCAGCGCAGGCGTGAGCACGGAGGCCGGGCTGTAGGCGCCCATGCCGCCGGTATTGGGGCCGGTGTCGCCTTCGCCCACGCGCTTGTGATCTTGCGCCGAGCCGAAGGCGACGACATGCGTGCCGTCGGTGAGGGCAAAGAAGCTCGCTTCCTCGCCTTCCATGAATTCTTCCAGCACCACTTCCGCGCCCGAGGCGCCGAAGCTGCCGCCGAACATGTCGCGGATCGCCTCTTCAGCGTCTTCGCGGGTCTGCGCGATGATGACGCCCTTGCCGGCGGCGAGGCCATCGGCCTTTACCACCACGGGCAACGAGAAATCGGCGAGCGCGGCAAGCGCGGCATCGGCGCTGGTACAGCGGACATAGCCAGCGGTGGGGATATCGGCTTCGCGGCAGAGATCCTTCGTGAAGCCCTTGGAGCCTTCCAGCTGTGCGGCGGCCGCGCCGGGGCCAAACACGGGGATGTTCACGGCGCGCAGGCTGTCCGCAATGCCATCCACAAGCGGGGCTTCCGGCCCGACGACGACCAAGCCGATGCTCCGCGTGCGGCAGAAGTTCACCACCGCGGCATGATCGGCAAGGTCGAGGTCGACCAGCGTCGCCTCCTCGGCTATGCCGGGATTGCCCGGTGCGGCGAACAGGCCGGTGCAGAGCGGCGATTGCGCCAGCTTCCAGGCGAGGGCATGTTCGCGCCCGCCACCGCCGAGCAGAAGGATATTCATGAGCGATTTTTCCGTCAGTGAGGATGCGTCCGGCCGCCTGTTAGCGCAGGAGCGCGCGGGGGACAATCTGACCGCGCTCAGCATTTCCGAACTCTCCGCTCAATTGAAGCGTACGGTAGAAGATCGTTTCGGTCATGTCCGCCTGCGCGGCGAGATTTCTGGTTTCAAGCGGGCGGCCTCGGGTCATGTCTACCTTTGCCTCAAGGACGATGCCGCGGTGATCGACGGGGTGATGTGGAAAGGCACGGCGGGACGGCTTGCCTTCCGGCCCGAGGACGGGCTGGACGTGATCGTGACCGGCAAGGTGACGACCTATCCCGGGCGCTCGAAATATCAGATCGTTATCGAGAGCATGGAGCTTGCCGGAGAGGGCGCGCTCATGCAGCTCTTCGAGAAGCTGAAGGCGCGGCTTTCGGAAGAGGGGCTGTTCGATCCGGCCAAACGCCGTCCGATCCCGATGCTGCCCGATGTGATCGGCGTCGTGACGTCACCCACCGGCGCGGTCATCCGCGATATTCTCCATCGCCTTGCCGATCGCTTTCCGAGCCGCGTGCTGCTCTGGCCCGTGCTGGTGCAGGGCGAGGGCGCGGCGGCGCAGGTGGCGGCGGCGGTGCGTGGTTTTGGTGCGCTCCCGCTTGATGGCCCGATCCCGCGCCCTGACGTGCTGATCGTCGCGCGCGGCGGTGGCTCGATCGAGGATCTGTGGACTTTCAACGAGGAAGTGGTGGTGCGCGCCGTCGCGGCCTCGCCGATTCCCGTGATTTCCGCCGTCGGGCATGAGACGGATACGACATTGTGCGATTTTGCGGCCGACCTGCGCGCGCCGACGCCGACGGCGGCCGCCGAAATGGCCGTGCCGGTGCGCGCCGACCTCAATGTGCAGGTGGCGGAGCTGCGGGCGCGGATGCAGCGCTGCGTCGCCCGCACGCTTGATCGCAATCGCGAGCGGCTGGAGGCGCAGCGGCGCCTGCTCCCGCGCCCGGACATGCTGCTGGCACAGGCCCGGCAGCGCGCCGACGATCTGGGCGACCGGCTGCGGCGCGGTCTCTCGCACCGTGTCAGCAAGGCGCGGCATGAGCTGGCGGATGCATCGGGTGCGCTGCGGCCGGCGCTGCTGCAGAACCATATCGCGCGCGAGCGGCAGAAGCTGGCGAACATCCGCCTTGAGCCGGCGGTGCTTGAACGTCGCGTCGTGGATGCGCGCCGTCAGCTCGATGGTCTTTGGCGACTGGCGCAATCGCTCAACCCGGATGCGCCGCTCAAGCGCGGCTTTGCGCGCGTGATGGCGGACGGGAAGCTGGTACGCTCGGGCGTTGAGGCGCGGGCTGCGGGCGTTGTCACGCTCAAGTTCGAGGCCGACGAGGTGAGCGCGATTACGCGCGAGGACGCACCCGGCGCCGGCAAAGCGGCGCTGCCTCCATCGTCCGTAGCCCAAAGTGCCGCGCCCCAGTCGGCCCGCAAGGCCCGGTCAGCAGCCGATAACCGGGCACCGGCGCCGCGACAGACCGACCTGTTCGACTGACGGCGCACCCTTGCATCGTCGGAGCGGGGCGGCCATGAGTCGCGCATGATCGCTTCACGCTTCCGCTCTCGTCCTGTTCTTGCGGGGGCCATGCTCGCCGTGCTCGCCGGCTGCGCCACCGTTCCGGAGGCTGCGCCGCCGCCGCAATCAACCGGCCTCCCGACCGAGGATGTGCCGGACCTTGCTTTGCCACAGGGGCCAATGAACCTGCAGATCCGTGGCGCGGCCCGGCAGGGCGCGTTGTTGCGCGGGCTCGTTCCGGCCGGCACGCTCAGCCTCACGCTTGATGGTGAGCCTGTCGCCTTCGATGCGGAGGGCAATTTCATCATCGGGCTGGACCGGGACGCGCCGGCGACCGTCACGCTCGAGGCAACCTCGCGCGACGGGCAGACGCAGCAGCGTACGCTGAAGGTTGCGCGCGGCGACTGGCGGATTCAGCGGGTGAACGCGTCCATCACGGGTGGGACCACCAGCGAGGAATTCCAGCGTCGCCGGTCGGGCGAACTGGCGCGCATCGCCGCTGCCCGCGCAAACCAACAGCTGAGCAACGGCTGGCGGCAGGGCTTCATCTGGCCTGTGAAGGCGCGGATCTCCGGCGTCTTCGGCTCGCAACGCATCTATCGCGGAACGCCCGGGAGCTATCACAGCGGCCTTGATATCGCAGGCGGGCAGGGCACGGTCTATGTCGCGCCGGCTGATGGTGTGGTCGTGCTGGCGAGCGAGGACCCCTTCACGCTGGAGGGCAAGCTGCTCATCATCGATCATGGCATGGGCCTCAACAGCGCGTTCCTGCACAGTGAGCGCCTGCTGGTGAAAGAGGGCGATGTCGTGAGTCAGGGTAAACCGCTCGGGCACATCGGAGCGACGGGCCGTGCGACAGGGCCGCATCTCCATTGGGGGATGAAGTGGAACGCCGCGCGGATTGATCCGTTACGCCTGCTGGACGGGCAAGCGCCCCGCTGATCAACGCCAGGCCAGTTTCCGTAGCGGAAACTGGTGATGAGCGTGTTTTTGCTGCAACGCAGCATATAGCAAAGCTGTCACAAACACTCCCTCAGCATAGCCAGAACTGGTCAGAACAGCTGTGACGCTACGGCATTCATGGCTTCTGCGTGACAGGCTTTGGCTCTTTCATCACAGGGTCTGGCCTGGAGTCTGGCAACATGGTTAACAAATAGTTTCGCAGAATAGCGCCGTTTTAGGCGTTGGATGTCGCCGTCGCAGCTTCCCGTGAAACTTCCTTGCCCCCGCAAGTCGAAAGTCGTTGCTCTGCTGAGGCGTGTTTGTTGCATGAATGTTACATGCGTGGGAAAATAGCCTGCTAATGCTGCACCTGCGCTTTACAGAATTAACGGTTCAGCACAGGTTTGCCGTCATACAGCGCAGGGGAGCCTCGTGTGTCGCCGTCGGGAGACTGAACAGGACGGAGCATGCTTTTCCCGCGTTTCGTGCGCCCGGCTATCCGGACGCAGTTCGCAATTTCCAGAGCAAGGGACTGGACCGTGAAGAAAACAACAACGCAAACATTGCTGAGGCTCGCGGCTGCGCCTGCCGTGCTCGGCGTCGCCATGTTGAGCTCTGCCGCATTCGCGCAAGAGCCTCAGACCGCCGACGCTGCCGAAGAAGGCGACGTGATCATCGTGACGGGTTCGCGCATCGCTCGGCCTGAGCTCGAGGTTGCCAATCCGATCGTCGCGATCACGGCGGCTGCAATCGAAAATACCGGTCAGACCAACGTCGCGGACATTCTGATCCGGAACCCCGCTCTAACGGCTTCGGTCGGCTCGTCTCTTTCGGGTGGCGCGGACGCAGGCTTTGGTGAGACTGGCGTTAACCTGCTTGATCTCAGAAACCTTGGAACCGACCGCACGCTCGTGCTCGTCAACGGAAAGCGCCACGTTGCTGGCGTTGCGAACTCGGCTGCGGTGGACATCAACACGATTCCGCAAGAGCTGATCGAGAAGGTCGACGTGCTGACCGGCGGTGCTTCCGCAGTTTACGGTGCTGACGGCGTGTCGGGCGTCGTGAACTTCATTCTGAAGCGCAACTACGAGGGGTTCTCGGCGCGCGCGCAGGCAGGTATCTCGAGCCGCGGCGACGCGGGCAGTCAGCGGATTTCCGTCGTTGCCGGCAAGAATTTCCTGGACGATCGCGCGAACCTGACGGTTGCTTACGACTATAATCGTGCCGACCGGCTGCACAGCTCGGAGCGGCTGTATTCGGGCGATCCGTCACGCTGGGCTGTCATGGTTCAGAACCCGAATGACTTTCTTGAGAATGATGACGGCGACACAGTCGATGATCCGAACGTGTTCGACCAGATTCGGCAGAACAACCTGACCTGGGCCTACAGTGCGCGCCAGGGCATGGTGGCTCTCGACAGCGGTCTCTATCTGGGCGATGGTGGGACGTATGATGAGGGCATTGTGTTGCCCGGTACGGCTTTCGCGATTGGCGGCACCAATACCAACGTTGCCGGCTATTATGGCGACTTGCAGCCTGAGACCGAGCAGCATTCTTTCAATGTGCTTACCAGCTTCGAGTTCTCTCCGGCTGCGCGTCTCTACGTTGAGGGCAAATACGTAAGGGCTGAGTCATTCTCGGTTGGCCAGCCAAGCTTTGATTTCGGCACATACCTGTATCCGGACAATGCTTATCTCGTGGACCGTTTCGGGGTCGATGAGGCAGCAGGTGGTGCTGGACTGTACCGCGACAACTTCGATCTGGGTATTCGCGGTGAAACGAATGAGCGGGAGACCTTCCGGATCGTCGTCGGCTTAGAAGGCGAGATCACGGACAATCTCCGCTACGATATTTCTTACGTCTATGGTCGCATGAAATCGCGTTTCGTTCAGACCTCGAACCTGATCGGCGACCGCTTCTTCGCTGCATTGGATGCGGTGAGGGATCCGGTGTCGGGCAATATCGTTTGCCGTTCGACCCTCGACCCGACGTCGAACATTGACCCTGAGAACTATGATGCGCCGGCAACGACGTTCACGCCCGGGGCGAACAGCATCTGTCGTCCGCTCAATCTCCTCGGCGAGGGTGTCGCAAGCCAGGAAGCGCTGGACTTTGTCCTCGCCGACAATGTGAGCCGCGCACGCGTGGCTCAGGAAGTTGTCAGCGGCTATATCTCGGGTGATACGGAAGCGTTCTTCAATCTCCCTGGTGGACCTATCGGCTTTGCCGTCGGCGCAGAGTATCGCCGCGAAAAGAGCAGCGAGACGCCTGATCTGCTGATCCAGAATGGCGAGTTCCGCGACTTCAGCGCGGTGGCGCCAAGTAGTGGTGAGTTCGACGTGAAGGAAGTTTTCGGCGAGATCAATCTCCCGATCCTGGCTAACCTTCCGTTCGCTGAGCGTCTGTCGGTCGGCGGCGCGATCCGCTTCTCAGATTACTCCACTGTGGGCAGCACGACGACCTGGAAGATTGACGGTGTTTATGCGCCGATCCGAGATATCCGCTTCCGTGCTACCTATTCGCAGGCTGTTCGGGCACCGAATATTGGCGAATTGTTCCGTCCGGAGACCGGTACCTTCCTCTTCATTACCGATCCTTGCGACGTCAACCGACGGAACCAGGGCACGCAATATCGCGCTGCAAATTGTGAGGCGCTGCTCGCCGGTTTCGGCTTGACGCCTGCACAGATCGCCACGTTTAGCCCGAGCAGCGTGCCAGAGCAGAATACGTCGCGGCGCGGCCTGTTTAGCGGCAATGAAAATCTGCAGGAAGAGACGGCGAAAACCTGGACGGCCGGTATCGTGCTGCAGCCGAGCTTCATTCCCGGGCTGTCGCTGACCTTCGACTGGTACAATATTCGGATCTCGGACGCCATCAACACGCCGACGGCGACCGAACTGGCTGAACTTTGCGTTGATCAGCCGACGCTAGACAATCCGTACTGTCCCAACCTGTACCGTGAGGCCACACCTGGGCCTACGCTTGGCTTCTTCCTCGGCCAGGGCAACGACCCGCTGCGTCGCAACGCGTTTCTGGTTCGTCCGGAAAACGTGGCTGCGTTCCGGACTGCAGGCGCAGATTTCACGATCAACTACGTGTTTACGCCGGCAGCAGATATCGGTCGCTTCCAGTTCAGCCTTGCGGGTGGGTATCTCGACTCGATCAACTTCGTTCCGACGCTCGGTGCCGATGTCGACGATGATCTTCTTGAGCAGTATAATCCCCGCTGGCGTGGCAACGTCAGCCTGACGTGGACACTTGACGCCTTCTCGTTCAACTATGGTCTGAGCTACTGGAGCAAGACCCGTCGCTATACGACGGAACAGCTAGCGGGCGATCCGGACATCGCCGATCCCAAGTACTTCTTTTACAAGGAGCGTTGGGAGCACGACATTCGTGCCGCACTCAAGGTTGACGACAAGTTCGAGTTCTACGGCGGTGTGAACAATCTGTTCGACTATGAGCCGGAGCCCGGCCAGCTGAGCTATCCGGTCTCGGGTGTCGGTCGCTACCTCTATGCAGGCGTGAAGGTCGGTTTTTAACGGCTTTCCAACGACATTAAAAAAGAAAGGGCGGCCGACCCGGCCGCCCTTTTTCGTTGCTTGTTAAACGGCAACCTCACCCCACGTGCAACTCCAGCGCGCCATCGCCTTCATCGATGCGCACGGTCGCGCCGTCGGGCACTTCGCCGCGCAGGATGAGGTCGGCGAGCGGGTCCTGCAGGTAGCGCTGCACGGCGCGCTTGAGCGGCCTTGCGCCGTAGACCGGATCATAGCCCACCCGGCCCAGCCAGGCGCGTGCGCCGTCGGTCAGGTCGAGCGTCACCTTGCGGTCCTTGAGCAGCTTGCCGACGCGAGCGACCTGGATATCGACGATCGGCCCCATATGCTCGGCACCCAAGCGGTGGAACAGGATGATCTCGTCCAGCCGGTTCAGGAATTCCGGGCGGAAGTGCGCGCGCACCACGTCCATCACCTGATCCTCGACCTTTTCGACCGGATCATTGTCGCCAAGGCTGGTGAGGAACTGGCTGCCCAAGTTGCTGGTCAGCACGATGATGGTGTTGGTGAAGTCCACCGTGCGGCCTTGACCGTCGGTCAGGCGCCCGTCATCGAGCACTTGCAGCAGCACGTTGAACACGTCGCCATGGGCCTTCTCCACCTCGTCGAAGAGGATGACCTGATAGGGCCGGCGCCGGACGGACTCCGTCAGGACGCCGCCTTCCTCATAGCCGACATAGCCCGGCGGTGCGCCGATCAGCCGCGCGACGCTGTGCTTCTCCATGAACTCGCTCATGTCGATGCGCACCATTGCATTGCTGTCGTCGAACAGGAATTCGGCGAGCGCCTTCGTCAGCTCCGTCTTGCCCACGCCGGTGGGGCCGAGGAACAGGAAGCTGCCGAGCGGCCGGTTGGGGTCCTGAAGGCCCGCGCGTGAGCGGCGCACGGCGGTGGAGACGGCCTTCACCGCATCGGCCTGGCCGATCACGCGGCGGCCAAGCTCCTCCTCCATCGCCAGCAGCTTCTCGCGCTCGCCCTCCAGCATCTTGTCGACAGGAATGCCTGTCCAGCGGCTGACGACGCCGGCGATATCCTCGCTGGTCACTTCCTCGCGCAGCATCGCGCCCTTGGAGACGGTCTGCGCCTCCTCAAGCTGCTTCTCCAGCGTGGGGATGGTGCCATATTGCAGTTCGCCCGCCTTGGCATATTCGCCGGTGCGCTGCGCCTGCTCGAGCTGGATGCGCGCGGCATCGAGCTGTTCTTTGAGCTTCGCCTCGCCGGCAATCTTGTCCTTCTCGGCCTGCCAGCGGCTGGTCAGTTCGGCGGATTGCTGCTCCAGATTGGCGAGTTCCGTCTCCAGCGCATCCAGCCGGTCTTTGCTGGCCTGATCGGTCTCCTTCTTCAGCGCCTCGCGCTCGATCTGGAGTTGCATGATGCGCCGGTCGAGATTTTCGATCTCCTCGGGCTTGGATTCCACTTCCATGCGGATGCGGCTCGCGGCCTCGTCCATCAGGTCGATGGCCTTGTCGGGCAGGAAGCGGTCCGTGATATAGCGGTGCGAGAGCGTCGCGGCGGAGACGATGGCGCCATCCGTGATCCGCACGCCATGGTGCGTCTCGTACTTGTCCTTGATGCCGCGCAGGATGGAGATGGTGTCCTCCACCGTCGGTTCGCCCACGAACACGGGCTGGAACCGCCGCTGGAGCGCCGGGTCCTTCTCCACATGCTTGCGATATTCATCGAGCGTGGTCGCGCCGATGCAGTGCAGCTCGCCGCGCGCAAGTGCGGGCTTGAGCAGATTGGAGGCGTCCATCGCACCTTCCGATTTGCCCGCGCCGATCAGCGTGTGCATCTCGTCGATGAACAGGACGATCTGGCCCTCGGCGCCCTTCACTTCGTCCAGCACGCCCTTGAGGCGCTCCTCGAATTCGCCGCGATATTTGGCGCCTGCGATCAGGCTGCCCATGTCGAGCGCCATCAGCGTGCGGTCCTTGAGCGTGTCGGGCACGTCGCCATTGGCGATGCGCAGCGCCAGCCCTTCCGCAATTGCGGTCTTGCCGACGCCGGGTTCACCGATCAGCACCGGGTTGTTCTTGGTGCGCCGGGCGAGGATCTGGATCGTGCGGCGGATTTCCTCGTCGCGGCCGATCACGGGATCGAGCTTGCCGTCCCGCGCGGCGGCGGTCAGGTCGCGCGCGAACTTCTTGAGCGCGTCGTAGCGATCCTCGGCGGAGGCGGTGTCTGCCGTCCTTCCGCCACGCAGGTTGTTGATGGCGCCATTGAGCGCCTCGGCCTTCACGCCAGCCGTAGCGAGCGCCTTGCCTGCAGCGGTCGTCGAAGCAAGCACCAGTGCGAGCAGCATCCGCTCGACCGTGACATAGCTGTCGCCGGCCTTCTGCGCGACCTGCTCGGCGGAATCGAGCACGCGCACGGCATCATTGTCGAGGCCCGGCGTCTGCTGCGCGCCCGAGCCGCTGACGGCGGGCACCTTGGCCAGCGCCGCGTCGGTCTCGCGCAAAGCGGCCGCGGCATCGCCGCCCGCCGCCTTGATGAGGCCGCTGGCCATGCCCTGCTCATCCTCGAGCAGCGCCTTGAGCAGATGTTCCGGGCTGATGCGCTGATGATTCATGCGGATCGCGACGGTCTGCGCGCTCTGCAGGAAGCCCTTGGCCCGGTCTGTGAACTTTTCGAGATTCATATCGTCTCCCTTCGCCAGCCACAGATGGTGTTGCTATTTCGCAACACAAGAGGGCCATGCGTTTTTCTCTGGCGGCGATCCGGGCAGCGCGATCGGCCCCGCAGCTATGCCATGCCGCTGACGTGCGAACAACGATTGAGGTGTCATGCGGATGCAATTCTCTGCGGCAGTCTGCGATCCGGCGCTAGGCGCGGACGCCCCGCGCCGCTATGGTTCGGCGCCTGTTCAGGCCACCGTTTCTAAGCGCGTGGCCATGTTGAAATTCGCCGGAGATTCTATGCGCCTGACTGCCCGTCGCTCCACCGCCTTCATGTATCTTGGCGTCTGCGCCTTTGCCCTTGCGGCATCCTCGCCGGCATGGAGCCAGGCTCCGGCCACGCAGGCGCAGACGACGGCAGCAACGGCGACAAAAGCAGTAGAGCCGGCGCCGCTCGCCGATCTCATCAAGCGAGTCGATATTCCCTATGAGATGTTCACGCTGGACAATGGCCTGCGCGTGATCGTCCATACGGACCGCAAGGCGCCGGTGGTGGGCGTCACGGTCTATTACCGCATCGGCTCCAAGCACGAGCCCGAGGGCAAGACCGGTTTTGCGCACCTCTTCGAGCATTTGATGTTCGGCGGGTCGGAAAACGTGCCGAATTTCGATGAGCCTCTGGTGTCCGCCGGGTCTACGCCGACCAACGGATCGACCTGGTTCGACCGCACCAATTATGTCGAGACGGTGCCAACCGGCACGCTCGACCGCGCGCTGTTCATGGAAGCCGACCGCATGGGCCGCCTGCTCGGCGCCGTCACACAGGCCAAGCTCGATGCGCAGCGGGCGGTGGTCCAGAACGAGAAGCGGCAGGGCGACAATCAGCCTTATGGCCTGGTGGAATATGTCCAGCTTGAGACGCTGCTGCCTGCGGGCCACCCTTATGGACATTCCACCATCGGCTCGATGGCCGATCTTGATTCCGCCTCGCTTGAGGACGTGAAGACCTGGTTCCGCGATCATTACGGGCCGAACAACGCGATCCTCGTGCTGGCGGGCGACATCGATGCGGCGACCGCCCGGGAGAAGGTCGAGACGTATTTCGGCTCGATCGCCGCGGGTCCCGCTGTGGAGCCGGTCGCCGCGCCGATCCCCACCCTGCCGGAGCGGATCGACAAGGTGATGAAGGACCGGGTTGCGACGACCCGCCTTTACCGCATGTGGGTCACCCCCGGCCGGAACGACAAGGATGCGCCTTTGCTCGCGGTGGGTGGCGCCGTGCTGGGCGGGCTGGCCAGCTCACGCCTCGACAATATTCTCGTGCGCGAGGAACAGATTGCCGTGAGCGTCACGGCGGGTATCCAACAGTTCGAGCAGCTCGGCTTCTTCATGGCGACAGCGGACGTGAAGCCCGGAACCGATCCGGCGCTGGTCTCGCGCCGGCTCGATGAGGTGATGAAGGATTTCATCAGCACCGGGCCGACGGCGGATGAAGTCACGCGCGTGGCGACCCGGCAGGTCGCGAGCGAGATCGCCGCGCTTGAAGTGGTCGGTGGCTTCAGCGGCAAGGCGTCGACGCTCGCCGAGGGGCTGCTCTATTCGGGCGATCCCGCACAATACAAGAAGGACCTTGCCGCGATCGCCGCCGCAACGCCGCAGGGCGTGACGCAGGCGATGCAGCGCTGGCTCACGCGACCGGTGTTCGCGCTCTCGGTCGAGCCCGGCGAGCGGGATGCCTATGAGGATGCAGCCATCGCCGCGCCCGGCGAAAATGCGCAGGCGGAAGTCGTGCCGCCCAAGCCCACGCTCGCCATTCCGGATGTGACGCCAAACCCGGACCTCGATTTCCCCGATGTCGAAACCGCGACGCTGAGCAATGGCGTGAAGCTGCATGTCGCGACGCGTTCGACGGTGCCGACCGTCAACATCGCAGTCAACTTCGATGCCGGGCTGGCCAGCGACCGCCGGGATCGGCTTGGCCTCGGGACTTTGATGCTCAATCTGCTGGAGGCTGGCACGACCAGCCGGTCCACCATCGAGATTGCCGAGGAGCAGGAGCGGCTGGGCGCCAGCATCTCCACCGGGCAGAGCATGGATCGCACGTCCATTTCCCTCTTCGCGCTCAAGGCCAATCTCGCGCCTTCGCTTGATCTGCTGCAGGACGTGATCCGCAATCCGGCCTTCGTGCCGAGTGAGATCGAGCGGCTGCGGACGATTCAGCTGACCGGCATTGCCGCCGAGAAGACGCAGCCGCAGGGGCTCGCCAACCGGGCGATCTCGCCGCTGCTCTACGGCGCTGAGCATCCCTATGGCGTGGTGAGCGCGCGGGGCGAGGAAGCCACGGTGAAGGCGATCACGCGCGATGATCTCGTGCGCTATCACGGTAGCTGGATCGTTCCGAGCAAGGCGGAGATCTTCGTTGCCGGTGATATCACCATGGCCGAGATCAAGCCGCTGCTGGACGCGCGCTTCGGCACCTGGCCGCAGAACCGTATGGCCTCCCCGGTCAAGGATTTCTCGGTCCCCGTTCCGGCGCCAAAGCCGGGCATCTACCTCATCGACCGCCCGCAATCGCCGCAGTCGGTGATCCTCGGCGGCGTCGTTACCAAAGCGACCGGCCAGGACGATCTGGTGCCGTTCAATATGGCGAACACCGTGCTGGGCGATGATTTCCTCTCGCGCCTCAATAAGGACATCCGTGAGGTGAAGGGCTGGTCCTATGGCGTGCGTGGGGCGCTGAGCCGTCGCCTGGAGCGCAGCCCCTATCTCATCAGTGCGCCTGTGCAAGCGGACAAGACCGGGCCGGCAATCGCCGCGATGCGAGATAATATCGTGGCGTTTCTGGGGCCGAAGGGCGTAACGCCGCAGGAGTTCTCGCGGGTCGTCAATGGCGAGATCGCAAGCCTGCCGGGCCGCTTCGAGACGACCGGATCGGTGCTGGGGCAGATGCAGGCGGATGCGCTGTTCGGGCGCCCGTTCAATTATGCCGAGACATTGCGCGCGCGCTATGAGGCATTGACGCCAGAGCAGCTCGACAAGGCAGCTCGCGAACTGCTCGATCCGTCGCAGGTGAGCTGGGTGGTGGTTGGCGACAAGGCGCTGATCGCCGATCAGCTCAAGCCGCTGGGGCTGCCAGTAACGGAAATCGACCTGAACGCGGCATCTGCCGACTGAACGATCAACATCCCGGAAGGAGAGACGATATGGCCAAGGTTGACGGCGCCTATGATTGCATCACCAAGACGCCGATGGGCGATCAGGCAAGCGTGTTCACGGTTGTGACCGACGGGGACAGCTTCAACGGTACCAATGCCGGACCGCTGGGATCGCTGGACGTGAAGAACGGCAAGGTCGAGGGCAATCGGCTGAGCTGGACCATGGAAATGACCATGCCGATGCCCATGACGCTCACATGCGAAGCGATCGTGACCGATGGCAAGATCAGCGGCACGATCGACGCCGGCGCCTTCGGGACCATGACCATGACGGGCACGCGGCGCGGCTGAGGCTCGCCTTCATCGGCAAAGAAAAAGGGGCAGCCTTCCGGATGGAGGGCTGCCCCAAATCATTTTGCGCCTTGACGCTTGTCAGTCGACCGTGACGGTCACCGCGCGGCGGTTCTGAGCCCAGCTTGCCTCATCCGAGCCGAGCGCAACCGGGCGCTCCTTGCCGTAGCTGATCGTGTTGATGCGGCCTGCGTCGATCCCGAGCGAAGCCAGATAGTTCTTGGCGGCATTGGCGCGGCGCTCGCCCAGCGCAAGGTTGTACTCGCGCGTGCCGCGTTCGTCTGCATGGCCTTCGATCGTCACGCGCTTGTTCGGATAGCGCATCAGCCACTCGGCCTGGCTGCGCAGAACGGCACGGTCCTCATCGTCCACGTCGCTCATGTCGGTATCGAAGAAAATCCGGTCCGAGGTGACGCTGGCGATGAAGTCTGCCTGGCTGCCCGGTGTCGGGCCGGTCGGCGTCGGGGTCGGGGTGGGAGCCGGAGGAGGCGCGGTGTCAGCCGGCGGCGGCGGAAGGGCTTCCGGCGCTTTCTTGGCGCAAGCCGAGAGAGCGAGTGCGGCGCTGGATACCAGCAGCAACAATGAGGTCTTACGCATGGGGGCTTCTCCTACTGTCCTGGACGTGAAAACAGTTCGTCGCATGGTTGGGGCGATGCATCGTCAAGTCAACCCCGCACTCTTCATAATCACAATTTGTAATTTTTAGTTCCTGCCATCACTGCAAGAGCGGACCCCAAGAAGGGTCCGAGCCATCGACGGGCGTGACGATCTTGCGTTCATTCACCCCGGTGAGATCGACCTGCCAAATGGAGGAATTACCCGAGCGACCCGCAGCGGTGCGGAAGAACTGGAGCACGCGGCCATTGGGCGACCATGTGGGTGCCTCGTCCTGCCAGCCATTGGTCAGCAGCCGCTCATTGCCGCCGTTTATGTCCATCACGCCAACACGGAAATTGCCGGCGATCTTGGTGAAGGCGATCAGGTCGCCGCGCGGGCTCCACTCAGGGGTTGCGTAGCGACCGCCGCCGAAGCTGATGCGGCGCTGGTTGGAACCGTCCGCATTCATCACATAGATCTGCTGCCCGCCGGAGCGATCGCTCTCGAAGACGATCCGCGTCCCATCCGGTGAGAAGGAGCCGCCGACATTGATGCCCGGCGTGTTGGTGAGGCGGACGGGCTGCCCGCCCGCGACCGGGATTTTATAGATATCCGTATTCGCACCGCTCGACTTGGAGAAGAGCAAGGTGCGCCCGTCCGGCGACCAGCGCGGCGCGAAGATGGCGCCGCTCGTCTCCAGCAGCGTGCGCTGGCGCCCTTGATCGACGTCGTAAATATAGATGCGCACGTTCCGGCCGACATAGCTCACATAAGCGATGGAGCGATAATCGGGCGACCAGCGCGGCGTGAGCGCAAGACTCTGGCCATTGGTGATGAAACGGTGATTGGCGCCGTCGCTGTCCATGATGGCGAGGCGCTTGACGCGATTATCCTTGGGGCCGGTCTCGGCGATGTAGGCAATGCGGCTGTCAAAGAACGGGCTCTCGCCGGTCAGGCGCGAGTAGACGAGGTCGGCGCAGCGGTGCGCGGCCCGGCGCCAGTCACGCGGTGCGACGACGTAGCCTTGCCGCGCCAGTTCGGTACCGAGCGCTACGTCATAGAGATAGCAGCCCACGGTGATCTGCGAGTCTCCGCCAGCGGAGCGGACGAAGCCCTGCACCAGCGCCTCGGCATTCATCGCGGACCAGCGCTCGAAGACCGGGCTGGTGACTTCCGGCATGGTGGGGCGCTGGACGCCGTTTGGCCCAAGCGGCGTGAACAGGCCGCTGCCGCGCAGATCATTGGCGATGACTTCCGCGATGCGCTGGCCGAGGGAATCTGTGGAGCCAGCCGGGGTTTCGACATTCTGCTGCGTGGGCATGGCGGGGATTGCGATCCGCAGATCGCTCTCGACCGGATTGGTCACGTCCACGCTGAGCTGTGCCGTCGCCGGCATCGCGATGAGCAGCGCCAGAAGCGCGCTGGCGCCGCGAAGGGTTTTGCGTCGAAAGCTGAGCATCATCATGGTCACAGACTCGCATAAATGCGGAGCGGCCGCAGCCACTTCCACTGGTCATAATATTCGGGCGGGAGGTTCTTGAACGGCGCGGCGCGCATCACGGCCTGAACTGCGCGCTCGGCGTGGAGATCGGCCTGGGCGCGATTGCTCGGTGTCACGCCTTCCTGTCCGATCACTTCGATGCGCCCATCTATCCGCCCGTCCTCGGTCAGGCGGACGCTGAGCAGTGTGACGAGCTTTTCGGCATCGGCGCCGGAGGGCGGGCGCCAGTGCGGCTTGATCTGCCGGGTGATCTCGGCGTTGAGGGCGCGCGCCGCGACCGGGCTCAGCTTGGCGTTGGAGCCGCTGGTGTTCGGCGTGGTGCGGCTGGAGGCGGTTTGCGCATCGATGCCCTTGAGGAAATCATCGCCGAGGCGGGATGCCCGCTGGCGCGGCGCTTCCTCGCGGGAGGGGCGCGAGGGGGCAGGCTTGGCAGCAGGCGTGTCGCGCGTGCTGGCGCGCTGTTCGCGCGGCTTGGCTGCGGGCGGCGGCGGCACGGGCTTCGGTGTCGGCACTTGCGCACGCGGGGGCGGTGGCGGGGCAAGCAGGTCCGGCTCCGCGACACTGGCGGGCGCCGCGGTTGAGGGTGGCGGCGGCGCTGCGTCGGGCTCGACCTCGCCAATTTCCGGCGCGGTGGCCGTCTGCGGTACTTCCTGCGCATATTCCCGCGTCAGGCTTTCCAGCGCGACGGCATCGGCAAAGGTCACATCGATGGTCGATGGCGGCTTGAGCGGGGAACTGCTCTGAAACAGGCCGAGCGAGAAGGCGCCGAGCAGCAGCACATGGCCGGCCGTGGAAATCCCCAGTCCTAGACGCTCGCGCTGGTCCATTACCCCGCCCTTATTCGTCGTTCGCTGAACGCGCGATGGACGGACTCGATCCACCCATGCCGACGCCGGTGGTGACGAGCGCCACCCGATCCAGCCCGGCGCGGTTCAGCTCGCCCATCACGCGCATGACGCGGCCATAATCGAGAGCCGCATCGGCGCGCAGGAACACCTGCTCTTCCTGCGTCAGCCCCGCGCGCAGGGCATTGAGCCGGTCCGGCAGCGCATCGTCGCTCACCGGATCGTCATTGACGAACACGGTGCCATCCGGATCGATCGAGACGATGGTGGGCTTCTTGTCCGCCTCGAGCGCGCTGGCGCGGCTCTCCGGCAGGCGCACGGGCACGCCGGTCACGAGCAGGGGCGCTGTCACCATGAAGATGATCAGCAGAACCAGCATCACGTCCACGAATGGCGTGACGTTGATCTCGGCCATTGGCGCCCGCCGCCCGCCGCGCCGGTTGGATGGCACATTCATGCCCATCAGGCTTCGAGCTCCCGACTAAAGGTCGTGTAAAGTCCATCCGAGAAGCGCTGGACCCTCGCTTCGAGCCGGTTCACGCCGTGGCTCAGGCGGTTGTAGGCGATAACGGCGGGGATGGCTGCGAACAGGCCGATGGCAGTCGCGAACAGCGCCTCGGCGATGCCCGGCGCCACGACCGCGAGGCTGGTGTTCTGCTCGCCGGCAATCGCGATGAAGGCGCGCATGATGCCCCAGACAGTGCCGAACAGGCCGACGAACGGGGCGACCGAGCCGACGGTCGCGAGGATGTTCAACCGATCCGAAACCTTGTCGATTGCGCCGGCAAGGGCAGACCCCATGGCCGTGGCCAGACGATCCCGTGTGCCATCCGGGTTCATGCCGCGTTGGGCCGTGGAGCGGCGCCATTCGGCAATGCCCGCGTTGAGCACTTGTGCGCTCGGCAGATCCTCGCGCCCGCGCTCCTTGGCGAAGGCGTCCATGTCCTTGGCCTGCCAGAAGGAGCGCTCGAACTCGTCGCAGCCCTTGCGCATCCGCCGCAGCCTTCCGGCGAAGCTGACGATGATCGCCCATGTCCAGATGCTGGCGAGGAGCAGGCCGATCATCACCGCTTTCACGACGATGTCTGCCTGAAGGAACAGCTCGACCGGGGAGAGGGTGAGCGCATTCTCCGGCGCAGCGGCGGCAAGCATGAGAGTGAGAGTCATGGGCGGGGGTATTTCTCCGGTCAGGATGGGATCGGCGCGAGCCGGTTGAAGCGATCAATCCAGTCGGCCGGCTGGCGGCGCGGGCGACCGGTGCTGTCGAGGAAGGCGACGGTGACGCTGCCCTGTGTCAGTTCCGTGTCATCGCGCCAGACGGACTGAGCAATAACGCAGCGTGCGGCGCCAAGTTGCGTCAGGTGACTGCGGACGGTGAGATCATCGTCGAGACGGGCCGGCGCGCGATAGCGCAGCGCGATGTCCGTCACGGCATAGACGCCCTCGCCGGCTTCCTGCGCGGCGCGTTGATTGATGCCGAGCTGGCGGAGCATGTCCGAGCGCGCGCGCTCCATGTAGCGCAAGTAGTTGGCGTGATAGACGACGCCGGAAAGGTCTGTGTCCTCGAAATAGACGCGCACGGGGAAGCGATGTTCTCCGTTCTCGAACTGTCCGCAAGCGGGAAGGAGGGCGCTGGATGAGGGCATGAGCGGCTCCGTCCTAAACCACGCGACTCGCGGCGGGAAGCCCTTTCAGGTGACAGAACGCAACAGGAAATCGCTCTGCCGCATGCGCTGGTTCAGGGGGTGTTCAGAGCGGTTCGGCGGCGGTGCCGATCAGTCGAACAGGCCGTTCTGGCTCCCCTCGGGCGGATTGAGGCCAAGATGCTTCCAGCCCGGCGCATTGAGCACGCGGCCGCGCGCGGTGCGGGCGATGAGGCCAAGCTGGAGCAGATAGGGCTCGATGACATCCTCAATGGTGTCGCGTGGCTCGGAGAGGCCCGCCGCCAGCGTCTCGGCGCCGACCGGGCCGCCCTTATAGATGTCGGCGATCATGCGCAGGTAGCGGCGATCCATGAGATCGAGGCCGAGCTGGTCGACCTCCAGTCGGGAAAGGGCGGCATCGGCGGCGGGCGCATCAACCGTCTCGTGCCCGGCGGCATGGGCGAAATCGCGCACCCGGCGCAGCAGGCGGCCGGCGATGCGCGGGGTTCCGCGCGCGCGGCGGGCGATCTCGGCGGCGCCATCGGGCGCGATGGGCAAGGCGAGCAGCCGGGCGGCGCGGGTGATGACCTGCTCCAGTTCCTCGACCGTATAGAAGTTGAGGCGCACGGGAATGCCGAAGCGATCGCGCAGCGGCGTTGCAAGCAGGCCCTGGCGCGTGGTGGCGCCGACGAGGGTGAAGGCCGGCAGATCGATCCGCACCGAGCGGGCGGACGGCCCCTCCCCGATCATGATGTCGAGCGCGCGATCCTCCATCGCGGGGTAGAGGATTTCCTCCACTGCCGGATTAAGGCGGTGGATCTCGTCGATGAAGAGCACATCCCCTTCATCCAGATTGGTGAGCAGGGCCGCCAGATCGCCCGCCTTGGCGATGACCGGCCCGGAGGTCGCGCGAAAGCCTGCGCCCATTTCCCGCGCCACGATCTGCGCGAGCGTGGTCTTGCCGAGGCCGGGGGGGCCGAAGAACAGCACATGATCCAGCGCCTCGCCCCGCGCTCGCGCGGCGCTGATGAAGATACGCAAATTCTCGCGCGCGCCTTTCTGGCCGACGAAATCGTCGAGCGTCTTGGGGCGCAGGGCGGCATCGACATCCTCGGGCGTGCGACCGGCGGAGAGGAGGGGGGAGGAGGCCATCAGGCAGCTATCCTAGCGGCGATTGCGGTGTCCGTCACTTCGCTGCCTTCTTGAGGGAGAGGCGAACGAGGGCATCGAGGGTCGCGCCATCGCCCAGTTCGGCGAGGGCGGCATTGACTGCGATGCTGGCCTCGCCGGGTTTGAAGCCGAGGGAGGAGAGCGCGGAGAGGGCATCGGCCTGAACGCCACCGGCTGCTGACAGGGGCGCGGCGCCCGCGCTGCCGCCGATGGCGAAGGCGCTGGTGGCGATGGCGCCGACCTTGTCCTTGAGTTCGCGCACGATGCGCTCGGCGAGCTTGGGGCCGACGCCATTGGCGCGGGCGACCATCGCCTTGTCCTGCGCGGCGATGGCGCGGTGGAGATCGACCGGCTCCAGCGCGGAGAGGATGGCCAGCGCCACGCGGGCGCCGACGCCCTGCACGCCGGTGAGCAGGCGGAACCAGTCCCGCTCGGCCTCGCTCGCAAAGCCGACGAGGCGGATGAACTCCTCCCCCACCAGCATCTCGGTATGGACGGTGACGGCCTCGCCCACGCTGCCCAGCGCCGCGAGACTGCGCGAGGACATGCCGACCAGATAGCCCACGCCGCCGACGTCGACGACGGCGCTGTCCAGTCCGGTGGAGACAAGCAGGCCTTTCAAATGCGCAATCATGCGGCGGGTGTAGCGATGTTCCCGCTTCGTTTCCACCGCTTCTGTGTGGGTCGGGGAGGGCAACAACAACTAAGTGGTTGGGTGGGTCGGCGCCTCAGGTATGAATCATTTTATATCAATATGTTATGATGAAGGCGTTTCGCGACAGGGGCCGATTTATCGTTCAATCCGTCATTTCGTCCTGTTCGATCGCACGAGGGGCTATTAGTGCGGGGTTGGCCGCTGGAGGCCACGTCGTGCGATGGCGCCGATACGCGCGCTGCTGATTGACAAATCGGCCCGCTTTGCCTATCCGCGCGCCTTCGGACAGACGGCCGCTCCTCCCGAACCGGGGCGACGCGGCCATTTTTGTCGATTCTGCAGAACCCGATTCGATGTTGAGGAATGAACGATGAAGCGCACCTTTCAGCCGAGCAACCTTGTTCGCAAGCGCCGCCACGGCTTCCGCCTGCGCATGGCGACGGCGGCCGGTCGCAAGCTGCTGAATGCGCGCCGCGCCCGCGGCCGCAAGAAGCTGACCGCCTGATCGAGCCCGGCGCGGACGGCGTGCCCCGGCGCGCCGTGGGTCGCATGACCCGCCGCGCCGACTATCTGGCCGCCAATCGCGGCCAGCGCGCGCCCATGCCCGGCTTCGTGCTGCTGGTGCGCGATCGCGGCAATGGCGATTCCACGGCCCGCCTCGGCATTACAGTCACCAAGAAGATTGGCGGCGCTGTCATCCGCAACCGGATGAAGCGCCGTTTTCGCGCGCTTGCCCGCGAGATACTCCCTGCACATGCGATTGCCGGCGCCGATCATGTGCTGATCGGCCGCGAGGGGGGCGTGGAGCGCGATTATGCGCTGCTCGCCGCCGAGCTGGAGAAAGCGCTGCGGCGCATCGCCAGCGGCAAGGGCGCGCCGCCGCGCGATGGCGGGCGTGGACGTGGCGGCCGGGGTTCCGGCGGGAACAAGAGCGCGCGCAAGAGCGATGCGTCCATGGGAGCGGATGCGGCTGGCAATGGCCCCAGTGCAGCTTCCGGCGAGGTTGGTGACGGCGTTCCCAGCGATGAGCCGCCAACATGATTCAAATGAGTCGCCAGTCCGACCATGCTCAACCCGTGCTCCTGCGCAGGCAGGAGCCCAAGCCACAACCGACAGCCCTCCCCGCCGTAGGCTCCTGCCTGCGCAGGAGCACGGCGGTTTGGGGTTTCGGCGGTGGTCGGGCGCGAGGGGCGGTTGCGTCTGCTGGTGCTGGTGCGGATGATCGCAATCGGCGCGTTCCCCTGTTTGCGGGTGAGGCTGTTGTCTGGATTTCATCACCGTTCGCCCTTCGACAAGCTCAGGGCGAACGGAAGAGGGTGGCGCCGCACCGGACAACCGGGCCCATCACCCCATGATTGCTCGCCTCCTCATCCTCATCGCGCGCTTCTGGCAGATCGGGCCGAGCCGGATTTTGCCGCCGTCCTGCCGCTATTCGCCAAGCTGCTCGCAATATGCGATTGAGGCCTTGCGGAAATATGGGGCGATAAGGGGTGGCTGGCTGGCGTTGAAGCGGCTATTGCGCTGCCACCCATGGGGCGGCTGCGGCCATGATCCGGTGCCCTGACGCGCCGAATCTCCCTCACATGTGCTGATAAAAAGAGACGGAAGCCAAGAGACGTGGACGACAAGCGCAACATCATCCTCGCCGTGGTGCTCACCATCGGCATCCTCTTTGGCTGGCCCCTCATCAGCGGCTATTTCTTCCCGCCGTCAGCCCAGCCGATCGTGCAGGCCGAGCAGCAGGCCCAGCAGGACGCGACCGGCGCGGCGCCCAATGTGCGCGGCGGGCCGATGGCCGAAGGCGGGCAGGCGATTCGTCCGATCGACGCCGTGCTCGGTGACAGCCAGCGCGTCGCGATCGAGACGCCAAAGCTGCGCGGATCGATCAATCTGCGCGGCGCGCGGATCGATGATGTTGTGCTGCCCACGCACCGCCAGACCGTGGAAGAAGGCGCACCGCCGGTTCGCCTGTTCAGCCCGAGCGGCACGGCCGACGCCTATTTCGCAAGCTTCGGCTGGAATGGCGAAGGCGTGCGCGTGCCGGACGCGAACACGGTGTGGACCGCCGATGGCAACAAGCTGACGCCGCAGACGCCGGTGACGCTGCGCTGGAGCAACGGCGCGGGCCAGACCTTCGTCATGCGCTATTCCATCGATGAAGATTATCTGCTGACCGTTGCGCAGACGGTCGAGAATGCCAGCAGCAGTGCCATTGCCGTGCGCAATTATGGCCTGCTCTCGCGCATTGGCCCGTCGCGCGACCCCTCGACCTGGACGATCCACACCGGCCCGGTCGGCGTGTTCAACGGATCGGCCAATTACGACATCGATTTCGAGACACTCGACGAGGAAGGCGACCAGCGCTTTTCCACCACCGGAGGCTGGCTGGGCTTTACCGATCTCTACTGGCATGCGGCACTCATCCCGGCGCAAACGCTGCCGGTCGACGCGCAGTATCGCAAGGGCGCGGGCAATCGCTATCAGGCGGACCTGACCTATGCGCCCGCCGTGGTGCAGCCGGGCACATCGCTCAGCACGACCAGCCGCCTGTTCGTGGGCGCCAAGGAAACGCCGGTGCTGGACCGCTATATGGACCAGCAAGGCATCGCGCTGTTCGATCGCGCGATCGACTGGGGCTGGTTCCGTTGGTTCGAGAAGCCGATTTTCTACCTGCTCGACTGGCTGTTCCGCCACATCGGCAATTTCGGCGTGGCGATCATCTGCCTCACCTTCGTCGTGCGTGGTCTGATGTTCCCCATCGCCCAGCGCCAGTTCGCCAGCATGGCCGCGATGCGTGCCATCCAGCCGAAAATGAAGGCGCTGCAGGAGCGCTACAAGAACGACAAGCCCAAGATGCAGCAGGAGATCATGGCGCTCTACAAGACGGAGAAGGTCAATCCGCTTGCGGGCTGCCTGCCGATCTTCCTGCAGATCCCCATCTTCTTCGCGCTCTACAAGGTGCTGATGCTGGCCGTGGATATGCGCCACCAGCCCTTCTACCTGTGGATCAAGGATCTCTCCGCGCCCGACCCGGCGCACATTCTCAACCTGTTCGGCCTGCTGCCGTTCACGCCGCCGTCGTTCCTCGGCATCGGCATTCTCGCGGTGATCCTCGGCATCACCATGTGGCTGCAGTTCAAGCTCAACCCGGCGCCGATGGACGATATGCAGAAGCAGATCTTCGCGATCATGCCGTGGATGATGATGTTCATCATGGCACCTTTCGCGGCGGGCCTGCTGATCTACTGGTGCACCTCCAATATCCTCACCATCGCGCAACAATGGTGGCTGTATCGCCAGCACCCCGTGCTGGGGCAGCCGGCGGCGGATGCGGCCAAGGGGTGAGGTCGGGGGTTGTTCGGCCTCATGGCTGGCCTGCACTGGCAAGCTGAAGGAAGAAAGCTGGACCCCGGGTCAAGCCCGGGGCGACGGTGGGAGAGTAGGCAGCGGTCTGCGCTGATCGGCGCTCGAGCCCTGCGCGGCTTCCTCCCCAAAAAATTCGGCATTTGTCCCTTCGTCAGCCCGGGCTTGACCCGGGGTCCAGCTGCCCTTGGAGCGGCTGCTAAGGATGGCCCCGCGCCTTTCAGGTGACGCGTGCCGGGTAAGGCGCTAGGGGGACGGGATGGACCAGACCGACACAGATCAAGCCCAGAGCGAACAGGACTATGCCGAGCGCATCGAGGAGGCGCGGCGGGTTTTTTCCGGGCCGATCAGCTTCCTCAAGTCGGCGCCGGGGCTGCAGTTCCTGCCGCCAGCGAGTGTGCCGGAAGTGGCCTTTGCCGGCCGCTCCAATGTCGGCAAATCCTCGCTCATCAACGCGCTGACCAACCGCAACAGCCTTGCACGCACGTCCAACACGCCGGGGCGCACGCAGGAGTTGAACTTCTTCGACGTCGGCGAGCCGCTGCGCTTCCGGCTCGTGGACATGCCGGGCTATGGCTATGCCAAGGCGCCCAAGGATGTCGTGAAGCAGTGGCGCTTTCTCGTGAACGACTTCCTGCGCGGGCGGCCGGTGCTCAAGCGCACGCTGGTGCTGGTGGATGCGCGGCATGGCCTCAAGGATGTCGACCGGACTTTGCTCGACATGCTGGATGAAGCGGCCGTGAGCTATCGCATGGTGTTGACCAAGGGGGACAAGGTGAAAGCGAGCGAGCTTGAGGCGGTGACGGAGCGCACCGCGACGGAAGTGCGCAAGCGCCCGGCGGCGCATCCGCAGATCATTGCGACCTCGGCCGAGAAGGGGCTGGGGATGCCGGAGCTTCGCGCGGCGGTGATCGAGGCGCTGGATTGAGGATGTGCCGGCGGGGCCGGTTGCGTTCCGGACGCTTGCTTTCGCGCGAGCACGTCGCGGTTGGGGGATGTGCGTGGCGCCGCTGTTAGACGGCGTGGACAAAATTCAACCTTGCACCGAATGGCAGCTTTTTGAGCTCTGCGTTTAAAAGCCGCAAGTCTGGATGCGACGACAAAGCTGCCATTGCCCCCCCCGTTCGCCCTGAGCTTGTCGAAGGGCTATCCTTCTTCTGCCCACGTTTCAAAGGAGAAGGACAGGGCTTCGACAAGCTCAGCCCGAACGGAGTAGATCGGCAAACGATCGCCACGCATGACATTTCCACGGGAAAGCTGGCTGTCAGTGCGGCCCGATAGCTGGCGACCAGTCAGGAAGGAGTTGGTTCAGGCGCCCTAGTCGCCTTGCATTGCCTGGCCCATGCGGGAGAACGCGGCATTCATCTTTTCGGCCAGCGCTTCGTCCACGCCCGTATCGGTGAGGGCCTGCGCCATCGCCTGTGTCCATTGCCGGGTCTCCACCGCGCCAAAGCCGATCTGGCGATGTGCGGACATGATGCAGGTGCCGGGATGCTGCGTGAACCAGTCGCGAGGGCCGCCGAGCCAGGCGGTGAGGAAACCGGTGAGCGAGTCCCGCATCGGCGTGAGATCGGGCGCGTGGATGGCGCGCAGCTGCGCAAAGCGCGGGTCCCGCTCCATGAGATCGTAGAAGCGCTCGACCAGCGCGCGGACGGCGGGGGTGCCGCCGATCTCGTCATAGGGCAGCGGGGCCGGATCGGGCGGGGATGCTTGGGCGGCGGTGGACTGGGTCATTCGGCTGGGCTCATGGCGCAGGTCTCCTCATGCATCCGGCCATGACAGGGGAGGCGCAGCGCCGCCTTGCGCTGGATCAAGCCGTGGGCGGATCGCCCGGTGCCCAGTCCGTTGGCGCCAGCACGAAGCCGGCGAAGTCGAAGCCCGGCGCAACGATGCAGGAGACCAGCGCCCAGCCCCGGTCCGCCTCTGCCGCCTGCCAGTGATGGGGCGCGATGACATGCTGCGGGACCTCCCCGGCGAGCACATCGCCGCCGAGGCGCACGGTGGTGACCGCACCCGCATCATGGGGCGCGGTCGAGAGGGTGAGCGCGCTGCCGGCATGCCAGAGCCACACCTCGCTTGCATCCACCTTGTGCCAGTGCGAGCGCTGGCCTTGCTCCAGCAGGAAATGGATGGCGGTGGCGCCGGCGCGCTCGCCCGGCGCTGCGTCCGCGCGCCAGGTCTCGCGATACCAGCCGCCCTCGGGATGGGGCTGCAGGGCGAGACGATCGATGAGGGCGCGGGCGGTGTGGTCGGTGACGGTGGGCTCGGTCATGGGCGTTGTTTCGCCACAAGAGGAGGCACCGTGCAAGGGCGAGCCATGCAAGGGGCAGCGCGCCCCCGGGCATCTTCCCTTGACCGCGCGGTCGCGGGTCCGGAAGGGTCGCGCGACGTCATGACTGCCTTTTACCGCCTCGATGCCACGGCCGCGCAGATCGGCGCGGCGCTGCGTACCGAGCCGGGCGCGGATCCCTGGCCGGGCGGGTACATGACGCCCGGGCGCTACGGGCCGGTGATCGTCCGCACCCGCGATGGCGTGCGCCGGCTCGTCCCGCGCCTGTGGGGCGTGCCGCCGCCGCCGGCCGCTGCACTGACTGGTGGCGCGCCGGTCGCGCATGTTCGCAATGTCGAGAGTCCGTTCTGGATCGGCACGTTGCGGCACACCGAGTTTCGCTGCCTCGTGCCCGTCACCAGCTTCCAGCTCTGGGCGCAGGCGCCCGATCCACGCACGGGCAAGCGCACGGCGCATCGTTTCACGCTGCCCGGCGCGGCGGTCTTCGCGCTGGCGGGCATCTGGCGGGACAGCGAGGTGGCGAGCTTCGCGCTGCTCACCTGCGATCCCAACCGGCTGGTGGCCTCGGTCAATCCCCGCACCATGCCGGTGATCCTGCAGAGCGAGGACCATGAGCGCTGGCTGCGGGCGGACTGGAAGGAAGCGCAGCGGCTCGTGGCGCCGTTCCCCTCGCAGCAGATGGCGATGGATGAGGGCGGGCCGCGCTAGCTGAACCTCCGTCATTCCCGCGCACGCGGGAATCCATGGGTGCGATGGCAGTTCCGCTGGGTGCTGGATTCCCGCATTCGCGGGAATGACGAGGAAATTTGATCGCAACGCTCGCAAACTGCGCCCTTTCGTTTGTGTTGCATACAAATAGGGTGCGATTTACAGTCCGCGCCACCGGCCGCGAGTCCGTGCGCGCGCCGCAGAGACGAGAGGAGAGGCCCATGGCCAGGATCATCGGCGGTTTCGCCGTTTCGCATACGCCGACCATCGCGTTCGCCAAGGATGCGAACAAGCAGACCGATCCCGTCTGGGCGCCGATCTTCGAGGGGTTCGAGCCAGTCAAGCAATGGCTGGCGGACGAGAAGCCCGATGTGATCCTCTACGTCTACAACGATCACATGACGTCCTTCTTCACTCATTACTCGCATTTCGCGCTGGGCATCGGCGAGGAATATGAGCCGGCGGACGAAGGCGGCGGCAAGCGCGACCTGCCCGCGATCAAGGGCGATCCCGCGCTCGCCAAGCACATTGCCGAGTGCATGGTCGCCGACGAATTCGACCTGGCCTACTGGCAGGGCCTGGGGCTGGATCATGGCGCCTTCTCGCCGCTCTCGGTGCTGCTGCCGCACGAGAATGGCTGGCCCTGCCGCCTCGTGCCGCTGCAGTGCGGGGTGCTCCAGCATCCGATTCCCAAGGCGCGGCGCTTCTGGAAGTTCGGCCGCTCGCTGCGCCGCGCGATCCAGAGCTATCCCAAGGACATCAAGGTCGCCATCGCCGGGACCGGCGGGCTTTCCCACCAGGTCCATGGCGAGCGGTGCGGGTTCAACAACACCGCCTGGGACATGGAGTTCATGGAGAAGCTCACCAACGATCCGGAGTCGCTGCTCGACGCGACGGTGACGGATCTGGCCAAGCTCGGCGGCTGGGAAGGCGCGGAGGTGGTGATGTGGCTGCTGATGCGCGGCGCGCTCTCCGAGCAGGTGGAGAAGCTGCACCAGAGCTACTTCCTCCCCTCCATGACCGCCATCGCGACGATGCTGTTCAAGGACCTGGGCGATCCGGTGCCGCCGGCCGAGACGGACGAGCAATTGCGCGCGCGCGCCTCCCGCGAACTGGCCGGGGTCGAGGTGATCGAGGGGACCTATCCCTTCACCATCGATCGCGCGGTCAAGGGCTTCCGCATCAATCATTTCCTGCACCGGCTGATCGAGCCGGAGTTCCGCAAGCGCTTCGTGGAGGATCAGGAAGGGCTGTTTGCCGAGTCGGACCTGACCGAGGAAGAGAAGGAGCTGATTCGCAGCCGCAATTGGATCGGCATGATCCATTATGGCGTCATCTTCTTCATGCTCGAGAAGATGGCCGCAGTGCTCGGCATCGGCAATATCGACGTCTATGCCGCCTTCAAGGGGCTGAGCGTCCCTGAATTCCAGAAGACGCGCAACGCGGCCATCACCTACTCGGTGGCTGGCAAGCAGTAAGCCTCTCCTTTTTTGACAGCCATGGAAGGGGCGGGAGACGGGTTCTCCCGCCCCTTTTGTTTGTTGGGAACGTGCGCTCTCGGCCGGCTGCTGCCGCATTTGCGCCACACCACGTCGCAAAATCCCACTCAGTGAACAAAGTAGATTGCAAACTAATTTATTTCGGGAGATAGATAGCTTCCTAAGAACGATAAACTTCTGGGAGACAATGCAATGAAGAGCACTGCGCGCGTGTTGCGTCAGCACGCCTGTTTCATGGCCCTCGCTGTGGGCCTTTCCATGCCCGCCCTCGCTCAGGACAGCAGCCCTCAGGACGATGAGAGCACCCGCGACGAGCAGGCCATCGTCGTGACCGGCTCCCGCATCGCGTCCGGCTTCGATCGGCCGACGCCGGTTGCAGTTCTGGGTGCCGAGCGACTGGAAGCACGCGGCGCCACCAATCTGGGCGATGCCCTGAACGAACTGCCCGCTTTCCGCGCCACCAATACACCCGCTTCCACAGGCCTGGGCGCCGCAGCCGGCTATGTCGGTGGCCGCATTCTCGACCTGCGCGGTCTCGGCGCGGTTCGCACGCTCACGCTGGTTGATGGCAAGCGCTTCGTGCCCTCCACGACGCAGGCGACGGTCGACACCAATATGATCCCCTCGATATTGCTCTCGCGGGCCGAAGTCGTGACCGGTGGCGCCTCAGCGGTTTACGGATCAGACGCTGTATCCGGCGTCGTGAACCTCATCATCGACAAGCAGTTGACCGGCTACAAGGCCAATGCGCAAGTCGGCTTCTCGCAATATGGCGACAACTTCACGACCCAGTTCGGCGCCGCCGGCGGCTGGCAGATCGGCGAGACGCTCCATCTCGTCGTGGGCGGCGAGTATGAGGACGCCGAGGGGGTCGAGGCCTGCCCGACGCGCGACTGGTGCGCCAACGGCCTCATCAACATCAGCCGCAATCCGGGCGTGACCAGCATTCCGGCCAACAATATTCTGGGCGGCATCTATCCCTGGACCGCGCCCTATAATGGCATCACCACGCCGCCGAGCACGGCTTATGCCGGTCGCCTCGTGCCGGTGCTGCGTCCGATCGACGGGATCGGTTTCCGGCCCGACGGCACACCGTTCCGCACGACACAGGGCACGCTAGCGAACAGCCTCTATCAGCAGGGCGGCACCAATGACGGGCCGGGCGAGAACATCTATTTCGATTTCCCCATTGTCTCCCCCACCAAGCGCTATAACGCCATGGCCTTCGCGACCTGGGAAGCCGCGCCGGCGCTGACGCTCGAATTCGGTTTCAACTATGGCCATGGTGAGGGCCGCCACCGCGCTGTGCCTTATCGCAACACCGCGATCACCATCCAGCGGGACAATCCTTTCATCCCGACGTCAAGCGATCCGACGCTGGATCTGCGCACGATCATGGATGCCAATGGCCTGACCAGCTTCACGCTCGGCAAGGGCTTCAAGGATGTCGGTCCCGGACAGCTTGAGGTGAAGAACGACGTCTATCGTTTCGTTGCTTCGGCCGTTTACGAGATTTCGCCGGACTGGTCGGCGGACATCTACTACCAATATGGCCGCAACGAGTTCCGCAGCGACATCAAGGGCGGCACGATCACATCGCGCATCCTGCGGGCGCTCGATGCCGTGGCGGGACCGGGCGGCGCGCCGGTCTGCCGGGTCAATGCCGATGCGATCACCACCAATGACGATCCGGCCTGCGTTGCGCTCAATCCCTTTGGAACCGGGCAGGGCACCAATTTTGAGGCGGCCAAGGCCTATGTGAAGGCCGATGCGTTTCAGACCAACATCACCACGCAGCATGTCGTTGCGGCAAATCTCACCGGCTCGCTCATCGACTTGCCGGCCGGGCCGCTGGGCGTCGCTGTGGGCGCGGAATATCGCAGCGACAGCGTGACTGGCGATGCCGATGCCAACTCCAAGGCGTTGCGCTTCTTCACCGGCAATGGCTCGGTCATCTCGGGCAAGATCGAGGTGGTGGAGGCGTATGGCGAGGCCGAGGTGCCGATCCTGCGCGACATGACGATGTTCCGTGAGCTCAGCCTCAACGGCGCGGTGCGCCGCACGCACTACAAGCGCTCCAGCGATTTCTTCCCGAGCAGCACGGTCAATGTGACGACGTGGAAAGTCGGCGGTGTCTGGGCGCCGGTCGATGCGGTCCGCTTCCGCGTGACCAAGTCGCGCGACATTCGCGCGCCTAATGTGGCTGAATTGTTCGGCCCGATCACCAGTGCTTCGGGCATCCTCAATGACCCGGCACGCGGCGGCCTGCAGCAGGTCGTGCCGATCACGCTGGGCTCCAATCCCAATCTGCGGCCAGAAAAGGCGGATACGTTCACTGCAGGTGTCGTCCTGCAGCCCGCCGGGGATTTCCTTGGCCGCTTCCGGGCTTCGGTCGATTATTACAACATCAGGATCGAAGACGCGATCAGCACACTTGGCCAGCAGAACATCGTGACGCGCTGTTCGCAGGGTGATGCGCTGAGTTGTTCGCTGGTGACGCGCGAAGGAGGTGCGCCGGACGGCGTGATCACCAATGTTCGCGACGTGGTGCAGAACGTCAATCAGCTCAACGCGCGCGGCATCGATATGGAACTGAGCTATCGTCAGCCGGTCGGGGCTGCCAGCGCGGTCAATCTTTCCGTCATGGCCAGCCATGTGATCGATCTGATCACTGTCGATGCCGTCGGTCCGGTCGAGCGGGCGGGCCAGACCGGCCTGCGCGGTGGCACGCCGCCGGGCATTCCGGACTGGACGGTGGACGCCACGCTCGGGCTCGACCTGGGCGAGATGTTCTCACTCTCCACGCATGTCCGCTGGATCAACAAGGGCTTCTACAACGCCGCCTTTATCGGACCGGAGCAGCCGGGCTATGCCATCGGCTTGCCTAACAGCTCCAGCACCAATGCCATGCCTTCGCGCACTTATGTGGACATGCTGGGCACGGTGAAGGTGCCGGTCGGTGGCGACAACAAGCTCAGCGTCTATTTTGGTATCGACAATGTGTTCAATGTCGACCCGCCAGCGTACCCTGGTGCCAATGGCAGCGGCAACAACGTGCTCTTCAACCCCGTCGGTCGCATGTACAAGGCCGGCATCCGTACATCCTTCTGACCCCCCCCGCCGTGCCGGACACTCAA
>JAHJIJ010000024.1 GCA_018823325.1 Alphaproteobacteria bacterium
ACTGCAGTTCGTTGGTCATGCCTGCCCGCGATCGCGCGAAATCAGTGCCCGCGATCGTGTGAAATAGGTGCCCGGCTTCCCGTGAAATCGCTGCCCGCGATCAGATGAAATCAGTGCCCGCGATCACGCGAAACGCGCACCTTCACAAAAACGCCGTGCGGTTTCAGGCGTGCACCGTTGGATGAGGCGAGCAGCCCTGCCCGCTCCTGACCACGGACCCGAGTTCGCAACCAAGCGCGCGCATCATCGAGATTGCGGGTGATGAAAAGCGGGTATGATTGGAGCTGGCTTCGGACAGCACGCGCGGCCACTGCATCTCCCGCAATGACGTGCCCAACGAAGTCGGAGAGCCGCTCAGCTCTGAATGAGCGGATCGATGTCGCGAGATGGAGATCGCGTGTGACGGTCGTGTTCGGCAGTTCGCTCTCATGATTCAGAGTTTGCGGCAGATGCACCCGCCAGTGAGGGAACGAGCGCTCTAACGCGCGCAGCCACTCCTCAATACCGGCCTCACCGGTGTTAATCTCCTGACCGCCGCCGACCAGACAAATGATCGCACACCAATCCTCGTGCCGATCCATCACGCTCAGCAAAAACTCTGGCTCAGACATCGAGAAGCCGAGCTGCCCCTTCTTCTGCTGCATGAATTTGGAGGTTTGCTCGACATTCCACGCGCGCTGCGCCTCATCAAACACCGCAACTTTCTCAACCGGTGCAGCCGGATTTGCTAAAGCGTCATCGCGAAAATGATGAATGTTTTGGATGAAGGCCGAGGCGCGGCGGTCTTCCTGGACCTTCGATTCGGCGCGCCCTGCCTCCTTGGCTTTAGCGACCGCATCAAGCGCCAAGGCTTCGCGCAGGACATCCACGAGCGGTCCGTTTCCCGAGAGAAACACCGCGTGCTCATCACTGTGCGCTCGCTGCCGAGCCGTCGCTAGGTTCAAACCAGCGAGCGTTTTGCCAGACCCGGGGACGCCAGTGATGAAGCAGATGATCTTCTCACCGCTTTGTTTTGCTGATTCTATGGCGTTCGCCACATAGTCTGCAGTGCGGGTCAGGTTCTCCGCTCCAGCCTCAGAGCGAGAAATCTCTTCAACATCGTGGCCGCGATAGAGCGCCTGTGCCGCCTCAACGATCGTCGGCGTCGGCCTATAGCGGCCTGCAAGCCAGCGATGCGGGTCTATTGCATCGCTTCCCCAGACTCGGCTCACAAAGTTGATCGTCGCGCCTAGTTCATCGGCGTTGGTACGAAGTGGGCGGGCAAGCATGTCATCGTCCCACTGAACTGCCTGCGCTTCACCCCCAGGCGCTTCGGTCGCTACGAGGATGGGGACGATCGAGCGAGCATGACTTGTCTCGTGAAAATGCTTCAGGTCGAGGCCGTAACCATAGACCTGGTCAAGGCTGGACCGGTCGAACTGCCGAGCACCAACCTTATACTCCACCACGAAGATCAGCCCGTCTTGGAGGACGATAAGATCGGCGCGCCGGCCCATGCGCGGGATCAAAAACTCCATGAAGAAATGGGCAGAAGGCAGTTCGCCGCCAAGTTGCCGCAGATGGCGGATTTGGACCTGCCACGCCGCTGTTTGCGCCGGCTCGACCGCGAACGGCAGCTTGCTGGCGAGTTGGCCAAATAGCTCATTGTCGGATGCCAAGGAGATTTCTGGAGCGGCGATCGACAGGTAGGTGCGGTGCATGCGTGGACGCTGGCGGACGTTGCTGGACTAAGCAATGCGAAAGCGATTTGTTGGCGATCCAACAATGCGAAGATTCGGGGGCCGATGTGGCGAGTGACTTTGATCTGGTTCGCGCCACTCTGTCGGATGCACATCCGGCACAGGCCGCATTCGATTATCTAATCGCGCACGCTCTGGCAGCTGGGTTCATGCTTGTGCCGCGAACAAGCGAGGTCCGCTCGATCGAGCTGCAATGGCCCAATCGCAAGCGAAACCCCTTCTCGGTCCAGGCCCATTCTGGCCATGTAAACTTCTATCTGCGCAGACCCATCCTTGGCGAACACCCCGACCTATTTGACGCTGCCGTTGCAGTGTTCGGACCGGTCAGAGCGAATAGCCTTGGTGAGTACCGCTCGCATCTTCACGATGTCGAAGAAGCGGAAAAGATGCTGGCCTTCCTACGCACGCACAGCGCTTGGCCAAGCCATCGTCATGCCCAGCGCTTTGTAGCGGCAACCTTTGAACCGATCCGCGGCGCGCATCTGCTTGCCGCTGCCGAGCGCCTCGCCGCCGGGGGCTCCACCGATCCGTTCGGACCCTCAAGCGATTATGACGTTCTGTTCAATGGGAAGCGCTTGCCGCCCAAGGCTGTCTTCGGCCATGCGGCGTCAGCTGCACTTGGCTTTCTTGTCCGACCGGCAAATTTCAGCGCAGGCGAGACGACCTTCTCGTTCCGCATGCTTCGCGCGCATGGCTATCCGATTGTGCGCAAGGGCGAGCGGGCACCAGGCACTGACCCTTTGGTGTCAGACGAAGACCGGGTGTGGAGCGAAGGCAATACCAGGCTCGTCACGCACTTGCGCCGCGAGCGGGGGACTGGTCTTGCATCGGCCAAGCGCGATGCGTTTCGCGCTGAGCATGGCCGACTATATTGCGAGCGATGCGAGTTGGATCCCGTCGCAATTTACGGCGCAGATGTTGGCGAGGCTTGCATCGAGGTGCATCACCGCGACACGCATGTTTCGGAAATGCAAGAGGGTCATCGGACCAGGCTCGATGATCTACAGTGTCTTTGCGCCAACTGTCACCGCGTCACGCACCGCGAGTTGAAGGCGGCACTGCTCGCGACCGGCGCGCAAGCAGTGCCACCCTAATGATGAGCTCGAGGCCGCTCCGTCCCGGTGGGCTCAGCGCCACAGCTGCTCGCGTTTCAGCCTTTCGATAAGCGCCTCGAGGCCAGCGACCGGGACCAGCGTCGCTCGGCCGAGCTTAATCACTTCGATATCTCCCGATGTGATCAGCTCGTAGATGCGTGATCGGCTCAGGCCTAGCATCTTGGCCGCGTCCGGTATCCGCACTGTGATCGGCCGGATCGATGTGGGATCTCGCGAGGGTGCTGGCCCCGTGTCACCGTCGAGCAGCGCCCTTTCATATGATCTATTCTGCGTCATTCTGAACCTGCGTTGTTGGCTCATGGAAAGACGACGCTGCTGCGATTTACCCTCCGATAAACTAGACCAAATTGGACGGGCGTGGAATTCGCCGCAGCCAGCTTTATCGACCGGTCTCAGCAGAAAAGAACATTGGGTTGCGGAGCCAGGCATTGATTGCGGACTCGCGCCAGCCGGCGCAGCGTGTGCTGATCTGGACGTTCTTCGGGAACGTGCCGTTCTGCATCTTCCGGTACATGGTGGAGCGGCTGAGCCCGGTTCGGTCGAGGACGGTGTTGATCCGAAGGATGCGGTCGGGAGTGTCGGTCTGCATTGCTATATCCTCGCATTGTCTGCCTCTGGCTGGTGCCCCCCGAGGTAATTTGGGCGGAAATCCTTCGCCCTGAACAGACCCTCTCTGGTGTCAGGAGGGCCTTGTGCGGTGCCAGCGTGCAAATACGAGCTCTGGCGTAAGTTGGTCGTTTGAGGGGTGAAGTGTCAGGGCGTCTCACGCGTGGCGTGACCGCGCTCTACGCCGCTCGCGCGACACCGAGTCGCCTGCTGCGTCTCGGCCCTCCGGGTCACGATCGCATGACGCGAGCCGGGCAATGCCCGGCAGCGGAACGCGATTGTTGATGAGCGTGCGCTGGCGGACTTCTGCGAACCCGCCAGGGTCCGCAGTGCCTTTGTTCGTCGCGTGGCACGCTCGATCCGGTCGGAGGGCGCGGCGGCGGCTGGCGCACAGCTGCGCGCGCACGCCGCCGCGACGGCCGTCCAACTTCGAGAGTGCGTGATTGTGCAGCTCTGTGGAGCTGAGCAGCGCTGCGCGCTGATTGCTGCGGTCATCGCGCTCGGGCGCGGTGGCGTTGGCCTCCGGCTTCGATCTGGCGGAGGTGGGCGTCGCTACCCTTTGAACCCGCCGCGGCGTGCCGCAACCCCGGCTTTGCCGGGGTCCTTCTCTTCGTTTCGGCCCTTTGGGTGCGGTCCGCCTTTGTCGGCGGGATCGCCGGTCCGCTCCTGCCGCCCACCCCCGCCATTCCGGCGCCGGTTGCGGTGGTTTTGAAGGAGTGGGAGCGATGAAGACCGGGAACGAGCGTGCAAACCTGTATGCCGAGGTGGCGGCGCGGGTGATTGCCGAGCTGGAGCAAGGGCGGCTGCCATGGGTGCAGCCGTGGGATGCGGATTCGTGCGGATGCACCATGCCTGCCAACGCCGTGACCGGGCGGCGCTATTCGGGCATTAACGTGCTGATCCTGTGGGCGGCGGTGATTGAAGGAAAGTACACGTCGCAGCGCTGGCTGACTTTCAAGCAGGCGCAGGCGATGGGCGGCAACGTCCGCAAAGGTGAGCGCGGGACGACCGTCTGTTATGCGGATCGGTTTACGCCGAAGGATGAAGCGGAGCGCGCGCGCGACGAGGATCGCGAGGCGCGGCAGCTGGCGTTCCTCAAGCGGTTTACCGTGTTCAATGTCGAACAGTGCGAGGGATTGCCCGAGCGGCTGACCGAGCTGCCAGAGCTTCCGGTGGAGGCGGATATCCTGCCGCAGGTTCGCAGCCTGATCGATGCGAGCGGTGCGGACTTCCGGGTTGGCGGAGGCGAGGCCTATTATTCACCTAGCGGCGATTATGTCGCGGTGCCGCCGCAGGCCGCGTTCGGCGAGCCGATCAACTGGTATCGCACCGCGCTGCACGAGCTTGGCCATTGGACCGGGCACAGCAGCCGGTTGGACCGCAACCAGCGCGGTGGGTTCGGGAGCGCCGATTACGCCTGCGAGGAACTGGTCGCGGAGATGGCGAGCGCATTCGCCTGCGCATCGTTGGCGATCGCGCCGACCGTGCGGCATGCCGATTACATCGGGGCGTGGCTTGCGGTGCTGCGCGACGACGAGCGCGCGATCTTCCGTGCCGCGAGTGCCGCCAGCAAGGCGGCGGACTATCTGCTTGCCTTTGCGCCTTCCGGGGAGGCGCAGTCATGAGCGAGAACCTTACCGACGCCCAAATCATCGAACGGCTCGAGGCCGGGCTGCAGCGCATGCCGAAACTGCGGCGCGAAATCTTTCTCGCGATTCGGCTGGACGGTCTGTCCTATGCCGAAATCGCGGAGCGAACAGGGCTCAGCGTCGAACAGGTCGAGCGGCACTTTGCAGAGAGCATGTCGGCTCTTTGCGACGCGATCGACGGACGTAATTCTGCCCCGCGGTGGAAGCGCATACTGCGACGGGTCGCCGAAAGGCGGAGGCGATGACGATCGCGCGGCCTCGCCGCTTTGCCGGCGAGGCTGTCCCAAGCAACTTCATGGCGTTAGGATGCTCCCATGCAAACCAGCCTCGACCATCTTCCACCGACCAAGCAGCGCGAGCTGGAGCGCATCGTGCAGATTCTGTTTGCCGAGTTTGAGGACGCGACCGCGCTCGCCACCCAGAAGTGGAAGAAGCAGGGACGCATCCTCAAGGTGATCCTCTACGGGTCCTATGCGCGCGGCGGCTGGGTCGAGGACCCGGTCGGGGGCTATTACTCGGACTATGATATTTTGGTCGTGGTTAGCGACGAACGCCTTACCGACACGCTCGACTATTGGGCCAAGGCCGCCGACCATTTGCTTCGGGAATATTCGATCGCCAAGCGGCTCTCGGCACCGGTCAATTTCATCGTTCACAGCCTCAAGGATGTGAACGAGCAGCTCGCGCGCGGCCGGCCGTTTTTCGTAGATATCGTGCGCGATGGCGTCGCCCTCTATCAGCTCGACGGGCAACCGTTTGACGCGCCGAAGCCACTCGATCCGGTTGCCGCACAAACGGAGGCAAAGACGCATTTTGATCAGTGGTATCCGAAAACTCAGAGCGGCTTGAAGCTTGCCCGCTTCGCCATCACTGAAGGTGAGAACAACGACGCGGCATTTCTTTTGCACCAAACCTCGGAGCGGCTTTACCACTGCACTTTGCTCGTGCTGACGCTCTACAGCCCCAAGTCTCACAAGCTCAATTTCCTGCGCGATCAGGCCGAAAATGTCGCGCGCGACCTCATTTTAGTGTGGCCGCGCGACACCAAGTTCGCGCGGCGCTGTTTCGAGCTACTCCAGCAAGCCTATGTAAACGCGCGCTACTCGCCGCACTACAAGATCACGCGGGAGGAGCTGGACTGGCTCACCGAGCGCGTAGAGCTTTTGCAGAAGACGGTGCGCGATGTCTGCGAACAGCGGCTCGCGCCGCGCGACTGATCGCGCGGCGCTCGCGTCTTAGCACTTCACGATTCCGCGCGTCGCAGCGCGTCCGCCAGCATTGCAGCGAATGCTTCTTCGGCCTGGGTGCGGGCGCTCTGATCTTTCGCTGTCAGATCGCGGCGAACCCATTCCGGTGTGCGCTTGAGAAAGGCGAGGATCGTCGCTTCGAGGTCTTCGGTCATCGTCCGGCTATGCGCGGGGTTCGCGCTCGGGAGCAAGCGCCTCAAACGCGCGCTTGCCGCGCCGGCACCAAAGCAAGAGTGCTTTGTCCCGATCCTCGCCATGCAATGCGGCTGCAGCTTCGACCAGAATGCCGAAGATCACCGTGCGATCGTCGTCGGTAAGCTCGATGAGCCCGGCTTTGGCGACGAGACCGCCAAGCTCAATCAACTGGCGCGTTCGCTCGCGGCGCTTCACGATCCAGGCGCGCGTGTCACTGCGCGCGATCCTGGCGCTGCGTCGATTGCGCATCGCCGTGGTTCGTCGAAGCGCCGCGCGTGTCGCTGCCAGCGCGCCTGCGAGCCGTGCGCGATCCTTGAAAGAAAGTCGCGCCCCGCTTGCGCCAGCCCTCCTTTGCGCCTGCATCGTTATCCTCGACCGCGGCGAGCAGAACGCCTGCCAGTTGCTCGACCGGCAGCGCGTCCGCGCCGGTTGCGACGACCAGCTCGCCGAGCTGGTGCAGCCGGCGCGCCTTGAGCAGCTTCGTCTTCTCGTCGAGCGCCTTCAGTTCCGAATCATAGTCGCGGGGTTTGCGCATGACACCGTCCTCAATTGTCATTGTGGAAGCTGTCAGTTAGGTACTGCGTCGATCAGCGCAAACGTCGTGAAATATCTTGGGACAACTATTTCCCGAGAAAGATGAATTCTTTCGAGGGCGCGCTTATACGTCGTGCCGACGTGCTCTTTGAGGTGTAAGTGGATTGCCGTCGTGGCGATCTACCACTTCTCGGCCAAAGTCATCTCGCGCGCTGCTGGATCATCGGCGCTTGCGTCGGCGGCGTATCGCTCCGCCTCACGGCTGCACGACCAGCGGCTCGACCGGCATCACGACTTCTCCAACAAGGCAGGCGTCGTCCATTCCGAGGTGCTGCTGCCGGACGGTGCGCCGGAGCACCTGTCAGACCGGGAGGAGCTGTGGAACGCGGTCGAGGCGGCCGAGCTGCGCAAGGATGCTCAGCTTGCGCGCGAAATCGAGTTCGCGATTCCGCGTGAGATGACCAAGGAACAGGGCATCGAGCTGGCCCGCGACTTCGTGCGCGACGAGTTCGTCGCGCGCGGTATGATCGCCGATTTGAACGTGCATTGGGATATCGGTGCCGACGGCCTCGCCAAGCCGCATGCGCATGTAATGCTGACCATGCGCGAGGTTAGCGAGGACGGGTTCGGCAAGAAGAACCGCGACTGGAACCGCACCGATCTGCTGGAGAAATGGCGTGAGCGTTGGAGTGAGCACGTCAACACTCGGCTCGCCGAGCTCGATATCGATGCGCGGATCGATCACCGGTCGTTGGAGGCGCAGGGGATCGACCTGGAGCCGCAGCACAAGATCGGCCCGGCCGCGTCACGCATGGCGGCGCAGGGGTTGGAGTCAGAGCGCGCCGCTGAGCACCTCGAAATCGCGCGCTCGAACGGCGAGAAGATCATCGCCAATCCAGGTTTGGCGCTCGACGCGATCACGCGCACCCAAGCAACGTTCACGACCCGTGACCTTGCCATGTTTGCGCATCGGCATAGCGACGGGAAGGACCAGTTCGATCAGGTGATGGCTGCCGTCCGCAGCTCTCCCGAACTGGTCGCGCTCGGCAAGGACGGGCGCGGTGAGGACAGGTTCACCAGTCGCGACATGGTTGAGACCGAGCAGCGGCTCGAACGCGCGACCAGCGTGTTGGCTAATCGCAACCGGCACACCGTCGCGGAGCGCCATCGCGATGTAGCCATGGCTCGCGCAGCGGCACGTGGCATGTTCCTGTCGCCCGAGCAGCGCAGTGCGTTCGAGCACATCACCGACGCAAACGGACTTGGCGTCGTGATTGGCTACGCCGGCACGGGCAAGTCAGCGATGCTCGGGGTAGCGCGCGAGGCGTGGGAGAGCGACGGCTATCAGGTGCATGGCATAGCGCTGTCCGGCATCGCCGCCGAGAACCTGGAGAGCGGCTCGGGCATCGCGTCACGCACGATCGCGAGTCTGGAGCATCAATGGGCGCAGGATCGTGAGTTGCTGACCAGCCGCGACGTGCTGGTGATCGACGAAGCCGGAATGATCGGCACGCGCCAGATGGAGCGGGTGATCGGTGAGGCTGAGAAGCGCGGTGCGAAGGTGGTGCTCGTCGGCGATCCCGAACAGCTCCAGGCGATCGAAGCAGGCGCCGCGTTCCGTGCGACCGCGGAGCGGCACGGCAGCGTCGAGATCGCCCAGATCCGCCGCCAGCGCGAGGACTGGCAGCGCGACGCGACAAGGCAGCTGGCGACCGGGCGAACCGCCGAAGCAATTGAGGCGTACGATCAGCGCGGCAACATTCATGTTGCCGACACGCGCGATCAGACGCGGAGCGAGGTGGTCGATCGCTGGGATTGCGATCGCGCCGTGTCACCAGACGCGACACGCATCATCCTCACGCACACCAATGACGAGGTGCGCGCGCTCAACCTTGCCGCGCGCGAACGGCTTCGTGCTGGCGGTGAGCTTGGCGAAGATGTGGCGATCCGCACCGAGCGGGGCGGACGGGAGTTCGCCACCGGCGACCGCGTGATGTTTCTCAAGAACGAGCGTGGCCTTGGGGTGAAGAACGGGACGCTCGGCACCATTGAGACGGTCACGCGAAGCCGCATGGCGGTGATGCTGGACGACGGGCGGTCGGTCACGTTCGATGTGAAGGACTATGCCAACATCGATCACGGCTACGCCGCGACTGTGCACAAGGCGCAGGGTGTGACGGTCGATCGCGTCCACGTACTGGCAACGTCAGGACTGGACCGGCATGCCGCCTATGTCGCGCTGTCGCGGCACCGCGACAGCGTCGATCTTCACTATGGCCGCGATGACTTTGCCGATCGCGGCAAACTGGTTCGCGCGCTGTCGCGAGAGCGCGGAAAGGACATGGCGTCGGACTACACCCGGGCGCCCGAACCGACGCCGGCGAAGCCGACGCTATCACGCAGCCGGTTCGCTGGCTTGAAGCTTAAGCCGATTGAAATTGAGCGGCAGGCCACGCCACTTGAAAAGGCGGTCGAGCGCTATGGGCGTGCCGCAGCCGATATTGTTCGCATGAGACGGATGAATCTTGGCGTACTGGAGCATCAGAAGGTCGCATTTACCGAAGCTGGTCGGGCGCTGGACGCGCTACGGCCCGATGGCGCACAGGACTTGCGCACTGCGATGAATGCCAATCCCGAACTGATCGCTCAGACAGCGAGCGGGAAGACCGCCGCCGCGATCCGCGCCATGGCCTTGGAAGGGGAAATCCGGATCGACACCGCGCAGCGTGCCGACCGCTTTGTCGCGGAATGGCAGAAGAAGAGCCGGCAGCTTCAGGCCTTCAATCGCGCTGGCGATTACGAAGCGATCCATCGCACCCAGGATAGCATGATCGGCATGGCGAAGAGCCTGCAACGCGACCCACAGCTCGAGTCGCTGCTCAGAAACCGGGTCAAAGACCTCGGAATCGGAAGAACGAGCGGGGCTTCTTTGTCTCATGATCTCCAGAAAAATCCCGCCCTCTGGCGCGGTCGGGGACTGGGGAGATAGGCATGCAACTATGACCGACAATTTCCCAGAATCCGCTCCGGCAGATGACATCGCAGAAGCTTTTGAAGCACTTCGCGGCGAGGTCAGCCTCACGCGCCGCGCGGTCGAAGGTCTGACCGCCGCTCGCGAACACATGCCCGATTACAGCGCGACGCTGGGGAAGATGGCCGAGGCGCTGAAGCAAGCTGCGGAGGGGATCGATCGCGTCGAGCGCAGTCCCGCTGTCCGTCTATCACCGGCGGCGATGGCCGACGAAATCCGCAAGGCGGGTACCGACGCGCGAGCCGAGGATCACGCGCTGTTGAGCGCGACGCGCGATGCGTTGATGCGGTCCATCGGGTGCGTCGATGGCATCGTCGAGCGCGGGCGGGCGGCAGATCAGCAGCTGCGGCGAGTGATCTGGGCAGGTGTAGGGGGCGCACTGGGTGGGACTTTGTTGATGGCGATCTTGCCAGGTGCGATCGCTCGATCGCTTCCGGAAAGCTGGCATGTGCCCGAATGGATGGCGGCGCGAACGATCGGGCTGGACCAGCGAGCGGCGGGCGAGCGGATGATTGCCACCTCAGCTGACGAGCCAGACGCTGACGACAACTAAGTGCCCCAGATTTTATCGTGTGTCATCAAGCTCAATTTCCTGAAAAGAGGTCATTCATGCAACGCGGTGTGCGGGGTGGAGCGCGCCCGCTCCCGTAGCAAGAATCAGGCGGGCACACTCGCGGGTAAGTCCGATGAACCATTCCCTCTGCACCCTGAGAAATAGCCTGCGTAGAGCTCTCTGAATTACAGCTCAATCGAATTACCTATTTCACTATACAATTTAACTCCACTTACTAAAATAGATCCAACTGGTTCACCATCGAGGAATCATCTCGCCTAACCTCAATGGCACCCGGGTCGTTGATGTTCCATTTAGGTGGAAAAAATAGATGCAATGACTCCGTAGATGCTCGAAACCTTGCCTTAATCCGAGTACGATTACTCAACAATTCCGGCGCAGCTTCGCGGCAATATTTGTCAAGCTCGCAGAAAAGCCCTTGTCCGTCGATACCATGGATTGGTCGGCCAAACAGCCCATTGAATGGTAGCCCAAGTCGAGAGAATTCAGTCGCTTGTTGGTCAACCATCCACAGAATGGCATCGGCAGGTGAATAATCACCGAGGTCAACAAATGCCTTCTTCAGGCCACGCAGCGCGCCCGGTCCGGCTTGCGTGTAGTCGTTCTCCGAAAAGTCCATCAGCTCTGAATAATTCAGATCTATCGCGGTCTGGTACGCCATGAACGGACCCATTAGCGGGAATGCCTCAATAGACCGCACGACCTGCTCAAGCGAATTCGCGCCAGCTATACGGCGATCGAGACGCTCTTCAAGAAACATATGCTTGAATAGGCCGACATGATTGCGATGCTTTTCGTCGAAACCATATGCTTTAGTCGCACATAGGATGAAAGCACCAGTATACAGTCCGCCGTTACGGCCCTTCACCGCCGCAAGTGCGCGCTCGAAATCTCCCGAACGCAAGTCCTCAATCCGTGGCGCGCGCCCGATCTCTGCGGTCACGCCCTCCCAAGTGGCGATGTTACTGAAGGTACGAAACGCAATGATTTGGAATATGCGGTCCGCCGCGTCTCCAGCGTCGCAGCCATACGCTACATCACGAATCATGTATTGCGACACTCGGTCCGCAGCGCGAAATACATTGCAGAACTTGTATGTCTGCAGAATGGGATCGTCGGACCACGGCCAAGAGCTACCTGATAATCGCTTTTCAAATGCCGCCTGTCGGCGTGATGCGAAATGCCAATACAGTTCATAAACGCCATCGCGCGGAGTTGGCGGACGTAACTTACTGAAGATTTTGGGGCTGCGGGGCATATGTATCATGTAAGACGCAGGAACACGCCCGTATCGTGTAAGTTCAAATAGCGCCGATCGTGAAGAAGTCGCGCTCCCGCCATCCGTTCGCCGAGCGTATAAAGGAACCGATCCCGGCCCGTAAAATGATCGAACACGATCGCACCGCCGGGGACGACCAGGTCGGCCACGACGTCCACGATCGCGGCCGCGGCCGTGAAATTGTCGGTGTCTATGAAGGCCAAAACAATCGGCGAGTTTGCAAGGGCGTGCACCGTTTCGACAACATCACCTGGTATCACCTCGACGTTGCGGCCAACGAAATATCGTCGAACAGTATCGAGGTCCATATAAACGCAGTCCGGGTGGGCGTACATGTCTAGTGCGCTGCGGGGCGGCGGAAAGCCTTCAAACGTATCAAAGCCATAGACCTTCCAGTCCATGCCGAACGCTTCGATGAAGCGGGAGATGAGCATCGTCGTGCCTCCCTTAAACATGCCGAATTCGGCAACCGCTCCTTGGAGGCCGGCGCGCGCCGCACTCTGCAGACACTGAAATATATGGATCAGCGTGTTCGGATATCCGTTGGCAAAGGACGGGGCGAAGGCGTTGGCAGTTTCCCGTGCAAAGATTGGATCACGAAATTGAAAGTGTCCAAATCCGCCGATAATGAACTTCGTGCTGGACGTTACGAACGGAAGTGCCGCTTCGATCAGCGCCTCCTTTTCATGGTCGGAAGCCACGATCACAAGGTCGGGTCTATCGGTACGTAGTTGCGCTAGCGGTCTCGCATCGCTCCGGGGCGCGTCAGCTGTCGCAGTTCCCTCTGCCGCATATACTCCCAGCAGGCGATGCGATTGGTCAAGTGCCACTACAGCATGTAAGAGGTCAAGAGCTGCAGGCGTCTTCCCAATGATTGCGATATTCGTCGCATCAGCGCGCTGCGCCAGCTCTTCCTTCAGTCTATCAATAACCTGCGAGCGAGCGGTCGCGTCCATGGGTCTATCCTACTAGGTTTTCAGCTCATTGCGAATGAACGCGGAGACGGCCTTTGCGTCGCCGGCTGCCACGATCCCTATCAATCGGGCACTCTCTAGCGCGAATTGCTGGGCTAGTCGCTGACGATCGAGGACCGCCATGTCCGTCTCGGCCGCGCGCCAAAGAGGTTCAAATAGGGTGACCAAAACATCGATCTGAGCGCCTAGGGCTTGACCCGCTGGAGCGGTGAAATTGGCGCTGTCAGCGAGGTGATCGAAGTTCTCATCGTGGTCGCTCAGGGGATGACGGGCATGAGGAGGTACCAGTGCCACACAAGCGTCAGGTTGCTCGGCGAGAAGCAGCTGGTACTTGGCTGCGTATACAAACAGATCGACTGCCGTGTCCAATACCGTCTCACCCTCCAGCACGGTCTGTGTGAGCGCAAATGTCTCAAGGCGATCTATTTTTCTCGCGATGTTCGGAAGCACGCTCACCCGCTCCCCGCGTCGCTTCCACGACGCTCCATATGACGCGTTCTTTCTCGCGTGCAGCGCCTTTAGCGCTTGACCAAATCGATCGGTATCGGAGGCGCTGGCGCGCTTGCAGGCAAGATCGAACGCTCGGATTCCCGCGTGTGGTACATCAGCCCAAAGTTCCTTCCGACTGCGGCCAAACTGCTCATATGCTGCTGCAGTGAAGTCATTTTCGGGAAGAAGCTTCAGTTCATCGCGCAGGCGTTTAGTAGACCAGGCAGCCGCGCCCCATTTCAGACGAAGCAGGCTCAGCGTGCTTCGCAAAAACGGATCTGCCAGTGCCGGCCCGTCCAGAAGCGGCGCTTCAGGGTCGCTGCTTAGCCGCTCTTCGGCGGCAAACCAGTGCGCAAGTGCGGCTGGAAAGCGTTCCCACGGCGTAACAAATGGCGGTGGCTGGACGCCGAAATCATAGGGGGAAATACCGTAAAACCGATCGACTACGTTCCGTGCTCGGTCGTAATGACGATCGTACAGGTGGTATGATGTAGCGAAGAACGCCGCTTCACCGACCTCGGCGCCGACCCAAGTCGCCATCATGTCTTGCAGCACGCTCCATTCGAACGCGTTGACCCCTGAAAAACCCCACATGGCGTCGTTGCTTCGAATAGCGACGTTCATATGAAGTTTGTCCTCGCGGATCAGCCAACTGATCCAATTGTTGCAAGGAACATCACGACTTTCGACGAAGTCGCGGGCCGGATCGAAAATCACGCCTACAGCGCGTCTTGTTTGACGATCCGAAAGAAGAAGTTGCCGCCACTGGTCGAGCTGGTCGCCGCGGCCTCCCCACGCGCGAAGTCGAGGGCCGTATGCTCCTCGCCAGGTCGCGCCCCCATCATCGGAGAAGTCGGGGGCCTTCGGCAAGTAGCGCGCGAGCCATGGCACATCGTTGCGCCCGCCGATAACCCACATGGTCTCTGCCACTTGCGCAAACACGTCGTTTCTCCGCCCAGGAAGAAAGACGCAGCGCTCGCGCGGCGACTGAAGCGTGGTAACGCGGTTCCGCAACTCTAGAGTGTCGTGATCCCGAACGTTAACTTTCGCACCCTCTTCGAGGACCGCTCGAAAGCTATCGGCGGTAGCAAAGCTAATGTTGCGGTACGTCCCCGTCATACTTCCACCCCCAGCGCCCCTCCGTCAAAACACTTTGAGGCCAATCTCAATCGCGTCCAAATTAAGCTGGTCGGAATCGGATGTATCGCGAAGATTATTGAGCAGCACCTCTCTCGCTCAACGCAAGCCAATCAGCGATTAGAGCTGCAACGGCAAACGCGAGCTGTTCGGATCGGTCGTCGCTCGCCGCGCGGGACAAGCGTTCGCGCAGCCCATCGGGGATCCGGTCGCGCAACTCACGGGTGCGCGCCATCGCGCTGTCGAAAGTCGGGTGCTGGCCACCTCGCGGAACGCGAGCGTCGCCAGACAACAGATCGAGCGCAATCGCGACATCGCGGGCCGCGCCTCCAAAGGCGCCAAGCGGTATCATGGGCTGCCTCGCCTCAAGGGCCATAATGGCTTCTTCGGCGATCCCGGGCGCGTTGCCTTGGTACTTATCGTGAGGCAAATCGAGAATGCCCATTTTGCCTCCAAGCACTACACGAGCGTCTGATAGATCAGTCACCGCTCGACGCGCTAAGCTGAATGCGTCACTATCTTCAGATCTCGGCACTGCGCTGTACCACTCTGCTAATTGCACATCGCTCCGGATGAGCAGGTCGTCATCGATAAGAATGCCGTCTTGGCGCGCGCGTGCTCGGTGGAATCGATCACCTCGAGCAAGTTCCGTAAGCGTGGTACCGCGTGCCTCGTTGAGCACCGCGTAAAGGTCTTCGTACCGGATCGTACGGCCCACCGGCTCTGGTACGAAGTGGCGGAACGGAGTGTCGCGTCCGCTAGCATACGCACCTGCCAAATGCCGAAAGATCTTGAAGGTGTAGCCGTCTGGATCCAAATTCCCGCTATACGCGATGTCTGCACCCTCACGAACGAGAGCAGTGCAAAGCGAATGCACGGCACGATCAATTTCGCGCCGCGGAAATCCTAGGCGCGAGCGGTCAGGCGCATCGCTGATCGAGATGGCAACGAGCAGTCCTTCAAGCCGACTCATGTTATCTGTCCGAGCGTTTTCAGGTCCGTTGCTGGCGCGCAGGCGGCCAAAGCCCGGAACAAAAGGTCGGCTTCAATGTCGCCGACCGGTGGGTCCGGATATACGATCCGTCCCGGGAGCGCAGCGCGATCAATCACATCGAACAGTTCCGGTGGCCGCGGAAGAATTAAGGTATCAGCCGGCGACGCGAGCGTCGCCTGCCGTTCAAAGAGGTCGCAGCGCAGGCCTTCTGACAGCGCTTCCACCAGAAGCGGTTCAATCCATGCGGTGTCGCCAGGACGAGGGACAACTCGAACGCGTGGAAGGTTCGCGCCGTACGGGTAGGTACGGCTGACCCTATTTCCGCAGACATCCGCCAAGACGATTGGCCGCCTCGCGCGCTTAGCTTCTGTCAACTCAAATACACACCACGGGCGCGTTTCGTAAACGTCGGAAACAATCGCGAGAAGCGTGCCGTGACCGATCTCCTCTTTGAAGCGCTCTTCAAATATTTCACCTGGCATCAGTTCGGCGGCATCGTAAAACGTGTCGAGCGGAAGCGCATCCGACGTATCGTTGATGAAGTCGACGATTGCCCGGGCCGTAAGGTCACCGTCGGCCTTTGCGTGACTCACGAAGAAAGGTTCCTTCCTCGCCTCGCCGGCCAGCTTCCTGAAATGATCCCTCACACGAATCAGCATGAGCAAGAGAAGACGTTGATCTCGAGCGGACTCTGTCGGCAGGTGACTCCACTTTTTGCGGTATTGATACTGGACACGCGCTTCAGCGTCAGAGCGCAGCGGTGCCTCGCCAGTTGGGCTGCCAAACGCCACATACACATCCTGCTGAGCTCGAAGTTTCATTCGTGCGTGCAGATCGCTGACCCAACCGTCCCAATCCTCCTTGCGGTCATGCATCTCTTCATCATGTAGAAGAATCACCGCGTTGTGCTTGGCAAGGCCTAAATCTATTGGTCGCGGCAGCGTCGACCCTTCGTCCCACGGCGTGCTCGAAAAGCGCACGGGTACGCGAAACGCCACCCCGTCTCGCTCCATCCCGATGCCATCGAAATGCTGCGAAAGGCGTTCAGCGATTCGCGCGCCTTCTCGCGACCGGACATCCCACACCACATGAATGCGCAAGAAATCAATCACACGGCTCTCCTGCATTGGCGCCCCAGCCGAATTGCGCTGGCCTGGTTGTTGCAAATGCTGTGGCAAATGAAGGGGGCTGAACGCAAGGAACAAATACGATACATGGTATTGAATTGAATCCGAAAGAATCTTATTTCATGGGCAAGCGGTCAATCGGAGCGAGCCAATGGCACGACGGCATGTGTTCATTAGCCATCATCACGCTGATGATAAGCAGGTTGACAACCTGACGTCGTTGCTGCGCCGCAATGGACAAGAAATACGAAACAGCTCAATTCGGGCAAAGCCCGCGAACCAGCGCCGACTGGATGAGGGCCGGGTCAGCGACCGGACGCTCAAGCGATTGCTTCGTATGAAGATGTCCTGGGCATCGACAGTGGTCGTCTTGATTGGAAAGAACACCCACTCTCGCCCTTGGGTCGACTGGGAGATCAACAAGGCCAAGGAATTGGGGAAGCGGATCGTCGGTGTATTTGAATATGGGGGTGCAGAGAATGACATTCCTCCAGCGTTCAACAGGTATGGCGACGCGCTTGTGGCTTGGAATTCGTCAAAGATAGTGGACGCGATCGAAGGTCGATGCGATCCTTTCGAGCGCCCGGATGGGCGTGAACGAGAAGCCACAGGCAGCATGCCTCGCGGGAAATGTGCGGCCTAGTGGCGAGCGTTTACGTTTACGCCATCAGTCATGATCTGGGTTTCGCGCCAAACCCGTTTGGCGGCTTTTGTACCTTAGCTTGTTGCAAACCGAACATACGAGCTCGAGCAAAGCATGGCGACTGGATAGTTGGACTGACTGGCACAAAGTTGCGGCCAGCAATGCGCTGTATCTACGCGATGGTAGTGACTGGTGACATGACGTTCGATGAGTATTGGAACAATCCAGAATTTGCCGCGCGCCGGCCGAAGCGCAACGGCACGGCAAAGAAGCTGGTGGGTGATAATATTTATCATCGCACAGATATCAACGCTGACTGGGTCCAAGAAAACTCCGTTCACAGCCTTGAAGACGGATCTCAATGCCCGATAAATACCAAACATGACACGCGTATAAATCGCATTTTGGTATCTAATCGCTTCATTTATTTTGGGGCATCAGCTCAGTCACTTCCAGATCAAATTCGCGCCGAACTCACCTATGAAAGAAACGTGCGCGACTACCGTCGATACGCGACCGACGAGACCCCTAGGTTAATAGGATGGCTCATCCCACAAATGGCCGCCCACCCGAACGCCGTTTTGGGCGACCCCATCAATTTCGATGCCTCTGGGAGGCGATATTCTGCCAAACTTAAGCGTATGACTTGAGTCTAGTATCGCGGTTAGCGCGGACGATCTCGCCTTTCAGCGCGTCCGACAAGTAGAATGAAGTATCCCGCAAATCACCTTGGCTTTCCGACCGAAAGATTCGTGCAGGCCTGACTTCGCTTCGGCCGCCATAAAAAAGACAGCATCAACAGAGTGCAGTCTTTCAACTCCAGCCTGCCGAGCAGCTAGAACAATGATACGGCCAGCAAGGATGATGACGACACACTACCGCGAACTTGAGGGTCTACCTCCCACGTTTCCTTAGCGCGAGTTTGCCGGCGCCGAAGCGCTTAGGCACGCCCGTCGCAAAACTGATGATCAATGGGCACAAATGAACACCAGACGACGGAATTTGGTCCAACGTCGGACAGAGTGGTAACTAATGAACATGATTGACACGTGACCACGCACCGTGTAGATTAACAACACTCGATCCATGCTGACGTATCTTTAATGGGCAATGTATCGGGCATATTAATATTATTGTTTTTACTTTTGCTTTTTAATTCAGTTAGTTAATTTGAATTATACAGTTCTCTTCTGGCACCACTACTGGCTCTGGATACGTCCAGCACTGTCCAGTAAGCGGCTGGTTTCACAGCATTTTTAGGCCGAGAATCGCTAGACACCGTCCGGCGAAATCCAGCTAAGAGCACCAGCAGCAGCCACAAAATGTGGCTCTTTTTGGGGCTCTCGGATCGGCCCGGTTTTGCTGGGAAAATGACCATGCTGACCTACATCCAGATCAATGCCGCCAAGCCAAGGGACAAGGCTTGGAGCCTCTCCGATTCCCAAGGTTTCTATCTCGTCATCCAGCTCAACGGCTCTAAGCTGAGGCGCTTCAACTACCATTTTCTGGACAAACAGAAGAGGCTTCGCCTCGGTGGGTGGCCAACCATAAGCCTCTCAGAGGCGCGCGGCCGGCGCGACGAAGCCGAGAAGAGCATTGCTGAGGGGATTTGATCCTGCGCTTGAAAAGAAGCGCGGAGTACCCGGCCGAGCATAATGTAGGTCATCTCTATCGGGCGAAGCAGCCACTTGTTGATCATTACCGGAATCTCGATCCGACCAATAGTTTCAACCCGGGTATCGGCAGCACGCCACGCAGCGCCTATTGGCAATAGCGGAGGTAATTGTGCTGATGAAACGGGGACTTTCTCTGCCGCAATATTTTGGCGTTTACGTCTCCCTGAATTTACCGTCCGAACTTCATATTTTAGGCAAGCCGCCGCGCATTGTTGATCGTCAAGCAGACGGTCCGCATCGGCAACGGATAGGGTCTGAGACGATCAGTGATAGCTTATCACTGATCACTTATAGGCAACCGCCCCGTTGCTCCAGATTCTCTTGGGCCCCACAATGGCCATTGAAGAGAATTGGGGGAGGGAAGAGTGGCCTTTATGCGGCGCAGCCGAGAGCGATCCGTTCAGGGCTCAAGACTTTTTGTCGCCCCCTGGCTCAGCTTCTGTTCGGTGCTGGCGCTGACGGCCCAGCCGCTTCTCGCAAATCCAGCCCGCAGCCAAACGGACGCGACGCCAACTGCAGCACCCCAATGGAAACATTACCCCACCCCCAACCGCGCGCCTGAAGGCGCACCGAATATCCTGCTCGTCTTGACGGACGATGTGGGCTTCTCCGCCGCAAGCGCGTTCGGCGGAGCAATCCCCACGCCGGCATTCGATCAGCTGGCGCGCGCTGGTCTGCGGTATACGCAGTTTCACGTCACGGCGATGTGCTCACCCACCCGCGCGGCGCTCTTGACCGGCCGCAATCATCATGCCGTTGGCTCGGGCGCGATCAGCGATGTCTCGATGGACGAGGAGGGCTATACCTCCGTCATTCCAGCCAGCGCGGCAACTCTGGGCCGGGTACTCAAGGATGTTGGCTATGACACGGCGTGGTTCGGCAAAAACCACAATACGCCGCCCTGGGAAACTGGTCCCATGGGTCCGTTCGAGCGCTGGCCCAATGGCATGGGCTTCGATTATTTCTACGGTTTCAACGGAGCCGCCGCCGATCAGTTCAATCCCTCGCTGGTCGAGAACCGCAACCTGATCAGACGCGATCCTGCCGATGCCGATTATATTCTCGATCGGGACATGGCGGATCGAATGCTGGAGTGGCTGCAGGCCCAGCATTCGGTCAACAACCGCAAGCCCTTCTTCCTGTACCTCGCGCCGGGCGCGATGCATGATCCGCAGCAAGCGCCGGCCGAGTGGATCGAGAAGTTCAAGGGCAAGTTCGATGGCGGTTGGGATGTCTTGCGGGAAGAGACATTTCGTCGGCAGAAGGCCATGGGCATCATTCCGTCCTCCGCCGTACTGGCGCCGCCGCTACCCGGTGTGCCCGCCTGGAACAGCCTCTCGAAGCAGCAGCAGCAACTTTATGCGCGCATGATGGAAATCGCGGCGGCCCAGCTTGCCTATATGGATCATCAGTTCGGTCGCGTGATCGATCATCTTCGCAAGACTGGCCAGCTCGACAACACGATGGTCATCTTCATTCAGGGCGATAACGGCGCTGCGCTCCACACATTCCGCGGCAGCCTCAATGCCTATGCGGCTTTTGCGGGCATCGAGGAAACCGACGAGGAAATGGCCGCTGAGATCGCCAAGCTGGGCGGACCGGACAGCTTCGGCAATTATCCGGTCGGCTGGGCCTATGCAACCAACACACCGTTCAATTGGGGCAAAACCGTGGGGTCGCAATTGGGTGGCCTGCGCAATGGTCTGGTGATCAGCTGGCCCAAGGCAATCGAGGACAAGGGTGCAATCCGTACCCAGTTCAGTCACGTCATCGATATTGCGCCGACCATTTACGAAGCAGTCGGCATCGAGCCGCCGGCGCAAGTAGACGGTGTCGTCCAGCAGCCGATCGATGGCATATCGATGGCCTATACTTTTGATGACGCAACCGCGCCCAGCCGTCGCCGTGAGCAGTATTTCGAGATGCTTGGCAGCCGCGCTTTCTACAAGGACGGCTGGTTCGCCGGGACATCGGTAAACTGGGAGCCGTGGAAGCCTAACAAGTCAGACCCGCTGGCAGCGGCGTGGGAGCTTTACAATCTCGAGGACGACTTCTCGCAGGTCAGAAACCTGGCAGCGCGATATCCGGAGAAGCTCGCCGAGATGCAGGCTGGTTTCGAGGCGGCGGCACGGAAATATCATGTCTATCCGCTATCAGCCGACTTCTTCTCGCGACTTGATCCCAGCCTTCGACCGTCTGGACTGTCCTCGCAAGGCACCTACCGATTCTACCCTGGCGAAATCCGTTATTCTGCGTTCTCGTGGCCAGAGCTTTCAGCCCGATGGAACGCGAGGGCGCGGGTCCGCATCGCTTCCGTGAATGATCGCGGGCCGATCATGGCTCAAGGCACACGATTCTCCGGTTACAGGCTGGCGCTCGAGAATGGGGCGCCGGTCTTCGTCTATGATCCGAGCGGTCGCGCGCAGGAGCGCCGTACCCTGCGCGGGCCGGCGCTCACGCCGGGAGACCATGAAATCGAGGTCGGCTTCACCCCGGGTGAGACGGGTGCAATCATGAGGATGAAGGTGGATGGGAAGCCGGTCGCCGATGCGAAGGTCGACCGCATCATACGGATCATGTCCGGCGAGGCGGTGGTCGGCCGTGCGGCGCTCGACGACGATGAGGGGCCCCGTCGCTGCGATTGCACGATTGGCGAGGTGGTCATCACCACGCGATAGGGTGCCGCGAGTTATAATCTATAAGCTATAACTGATAGCGCGTTGGCCTGTTGCTTCATCAACCGCGGCAGCAGAAACCACGTCGACAAAAGGAGGGAGGATCAGATGGCTGGCTGTATTGCCCGTATGAGTAATGATGGCAGACCAGGGTCGGCCCGTCGCCCCATCAGGCTATTCTCTTCCGCCGCAGCCTTTGGTCTGCAGATTTTGCTTGTCCCGGCTTTGCTTGCCCAAACGGCACCCGCTCAGAAGCCGCAGGACGGCTGGCGTCATTTTCCCGCCGCGCCTCGGGCGCCTGAAGGTGCGCCCAACGTCCTGCTCATCCTGACCGATGATGTCGGCTATTCTGCAGCCAGCACATTCGGCGGCGCAATCCCGACGCCAACTCTTGATGACCTAGCAAAATCTGGCCTGCGCTACACCAGGATGCACCAGACGGCGATGTGCTCGCCGACGCGGGCAGCGCTCCTGACCGGCCGCAATCATCATGCCGTGGGCTTTGGCGCCATCGCCAATGTCGCGGTCGATGAGGAGGGATACACCTCCGTTATCCCCAAAAGCGCGGCGACAATCGGCCGGGTGCTGCGCGACAATGGTTACGACACTGCCTTTTTTGGCAAGAACCATAATACGCCGGATTGGGAAGGCGGGCCGCTGGGTCCGTTCGATCGCTGGCCGAACGCGCTTGGCTTCAATTATTTCTACGGCTTTAATGGTCCCGCTACGGACCAGTTCAATCCGGACCTCGTCGAGAACATCAATCCCATCCGCCGCGATCCGGCCGACAAGGACTATATTCTGGACCGCGATCTGGCGGACAAGATGCTGCGCTGGCTGGACGTCCAGCACACGCTTCAGCCGGACAAGCCGTTCTTCCTCTATCTCGCACCGGGTAGCATGCACGGCCCGCAGCAGGCGCCGGCGGACTGGATTGCCCGGTTCAAAGGCAAGTTCGATAGCGGCTGGGACGCGATGCGGGACGAAATCTTCGCGCGGCAGAAACGGCTCGGGATCATTCCCAAAAATGCAGCGCTGGCGCCGGTTCCTGAAGGCATTCCGCGCTGGGACAGCCTGACTGCGCAGCAGAAGCGGATCTATGCGCGCCTGATGGAAGTGGCCGCCGCGCAGCTTGCTTTTATGGACGATCAGATTGGACGTGTGATCAATCGCCTGCGGGAGACGGGCCAACTCGACAATACGATGGTGATCTTCATCCAGGGTGACAATGGCGCGGCCATGCACGCTCCGGAAGGATCAACCAACATCTATTCCGGCTTCTCGAAAGTTACCGAGAGCGAGGCGCAGATTGCAGCCAAGCTGGACAAACTCGGGCTGGAAGATTCGGCCGGCCTGTACCCCTCCGGTTTCGCTTATGCGACGAACACGCCATTCCCATGGGGCAAGACATTCGGGTCGCATCTGGGCGGCATCCGGAACGGCATGGTGATTTCCTGGCCGAAGATGATCGCCGATCGCGGTGGCATTCGCACCCAGTTCGGCCATGTGATCGATATTGCGCCGACCATTTACGATGCGATCGGCATTACGCCACCGGAAGAGGTGGATGGCGTGAAACAACAGCCGATCCACGGCATATCTCTGGCCTATTCTTTTACCGACGCACAGGCGCCGAGCCGTCGCCGTGAACAATATTTCGAGATGATCGGCAATCGCAGCTATTACAAGGATGGCTGGCTGGCATCGACTGTTCCTGCGGCACCACCATGGAAGTTCAACACGGCCGACCCGAACACGCTGCAATGGGAACTATATGATCTGAACACGGATTATTCGCAGACGCGTAACGTGGCGGCGGACCATCCGGAGAAGCTTGCGGAGCTCAAGGCCTCCTTTGACCTCGCGGCTGATAAATATCACGTCTACCCGCTGGCATCGGACTATCTTGCGCGGCTTGACCCCAAGCAGCGGCCGGCTGCGCTCCCTGCCAAGGGGCCATATCATCTCATGCCCGGCGATACCGTATACCCCGTCTCGATGTGGCCGAACATCACGCGCAACTGGAGCGCCGTCTCGCGCATCAAGACCGCAAGCGCGCAGGATAGCGGGCCGATCTTCACCTTCGGCACGCGTTTTACAGGTTATGCGCTTGCCCTCGAGGATGGCGTTCCGGTGTTCACCTATAATCCCACAGGCCGCATCGAGGAGCGGCGCGAACTGAGAGGGACGGCCCAAATTCCGGCGGGCGACAGGACTGTGACAGTGAATTTCGTCCCGGAAGGCAAAGGCGTCCGACTTAGCCTTTCCGTTGATGGCGTGACGCAGGATTCCGCCGTGACCGACCGGTTCGACCGTGTGGTCGCTGGCCATGGACAAATTGGACGGTCCGCAATCGATGACACCACCGGGCCGGCGCTCTGCGATTGCCAGATCGAAGAGGTCGTCATCTCGATGCCGGACTGAGCCGGTCCGGCTTTCCAAGTGGGCGCAGCATGAGCAGCCAGGCCGGGTAAAGGACGAGCAATCAGGCTCGGCACAATCCCGTCGTGCTCAGGCCACAATATCAGACAGATTCAGGAGCAGGGAAATGAACGACATCGAAACACTTCGCAGCGAGGTCAGGGCGCTGACCGACCGCCTTGGCATGCTGGAAGATCTCAACGACATTCGCCGATTGCACAATGCCTATGGCTATTACACCGATTACAACCGGTCCGACGAGCTTGCGGAGCTGTTCGCGGACGATGCGGAAATCATTTTCCTCTCTGGCATCTATCGGGGCAAGGCGGGCGCGCGTCGTCTGTATGGCGACTGGTTCCGGCAGTTCTTCACGCAGGGCAAGCCCGGACCGGTCTATGGCTTCCTGCTCGACCACTTTCAGATGCAGGACATCATCACCGTCGCGCCGGATCGCCAGACGGCGAAAGGCCGCTTCCGCGCCCTGCTGCTGGGCGGAAATCATGAGAGCCGCGAGTATCGGCCAGAGGGGCTGCCGGATCAGTTCTACGAAGCCGGCATGTATGAGAATGATTATGTCCGCGAGAACGACGTCTGGAAGATCAAGCGGCTCGATTATGTCGTGCAGTGGCAGGCCGATTATGACGCCGGCTGGTACAAGACGGTGGCGCATCTCCAGCCGCTGACGAAGACCTTTCCCGAAGATCCGCTGGGGCCGGACGAACTGGTCGACAACCAGCGCCAGACATGGCCTTATCGGCAGGAACTGGCGATGCATTTCGCGCATCCCGTGCTGGGCCGCGCACTGACCGACGCCGAGCGCAGCTGAGCGGCGCATCGGGACAGGACTGACGGAGAGGAGAGGGGAACATGCTCGCTGCGCGTCTGAGGCGCCTTTTGCCTGTTGCGGCGCTGCTCCTGGCTCTTCCGTCCGCCTGCAGCGAGGGCGGCGGGGCCGGATCTGGCGCCGGAGCCGGAACGCAAGGCGATGTCGCCTGGCCGCTGCACGGACGCACTGAGACCGCCCAGCGCTTCGCTGAGCTGGACCAGATCAATCGCGAGACCGTCTCCCGCCTTGGCCTGGCCTGGGCCTATGATCTGGAGACGGATCGCGGCCAGGAAACCACGCCCATCATGGTCGATGGCGTGCTCTATGTCGCAAGCGCCTATAATGTCGTCCACGCCATTGATGCGCGCACCGGCAAGGCGCTGTGGACCTACGATCCGGATGTGCGGGCGGCCTCGGCGCGGTCCTGCTGCGGCCCGGTGTCGCGCGGCGTCGCCGTGGCAGGCGGCCGGGTCTATATGGGCGTGCTCGATGGCCGGCTGATCGCGCTCGATGCGAAGAGCGGGAAGCCCGTCTGGGAGACCCAGACGATCGACCAGTCCGGGCCTTTTGCAGTCAATTATACGATCACCGGCGCACCGCGCGTCATCAAGGGCAATGTCGTCATTGGCAATGGCGGCGCCGAGTTCGGCGTGCGCGGCTATGTGAGCGCTTATGATGCGGCGACCGGCAAGCTCTCCTGGCGCTTCTACACCGTGCCCGGCAAACCCGGCGAGAAGGACAATTCCGCTTCTGACGCCGCGCTGGCGAAGGTGCAGGCAAGCTGGGCGGGCGAGTGGTGGCGCTATGGCGGCGGCGGCACGGCCTGGGACGCCATCGAATATGATCCGGAACTGGATCTCATCTACATCGGCACCGGCAATGGCTCGCCGTGGAATCCGGCCATGCGCTCGGACGGGAAGGGGGACAATCTCTTCTTGTCCTCCATCGTCGCGCTGCGTGCGTCGACGGGGGAGTATGTCTGGCATTTCCAGCAGGTTCCGGGCGATTCCTGGGATTACACCGCAACCCAGAATATCATTCTCGCGGACATGGAGATCGGCGGCAAGGCGCGCAAGGTGCTGATGCAGGCGCCCAAGAATGGCTTCTTCTACATCCTCGACCGGGCAACCGGCGAGTTTCTGTCAGCCACGGCCTATGTGCCGCAAAATTGGGCAAAGAGCATCGATCCGAAGACCGGCCGCCCGGACATCGTGCCCGAGGCGCGCTATTACCTGACCGGCAAGCCGCACTTCCAGTTCCCCAGCTCCGGCGGCGGGCACAACTGGCCGCCAATGGCGTTCAGTCCGCGTACCGGTCTCGTCTACATTCCCGCGCAGGATGTCGGCATGCCCTTCGGTCCCAATCCGACCGAGGATCAGGTGATCGGCGCCTATACCTCCGGCGTCGCGATGAGTGGCGGCGGCGCGATGAGCGCTGCGGATCGCAAGGCGCTCTATGACAGCATGAAGGCGCGGCTGATCGCCTGGGACCCCGTTGCCCGCAAGCCGCGCTGGACAAGCGAGCAGGCGGCGCCCTTCAATGGCGGCCTGCTGGCGACTGCCGGCGGCCTGGTCTTCGGCGGCAATGCGGAAGGGCGGCTGGTGGCTTATGACGACGAGACCGGCAAGCCGCTCTGGTCCTTCGATGCGCAGACCGGCATCGTCGCGCCGCCGATCAGCTACCGCATCGATGGCGTGCAATATATCGCGGTGATGGCCGGCTGGGGTGGTGGCTGGCCGCTCACCGGCGGCGTCATGGCGCTCAAGGCCGGCAAGACCATCGGCCCCAACCGGCTGCTGGTGTTCAGGCTGGATGGCACGGGCAAGCTCCCGCCGTTCACCCCGGCCGATCCGCTGCCCTATCCCGATGTCGTGGACAAGGGCACGCCGGCCCAGATCGCGCAAGGCGATGCGCTGTTCGCCCGCTTCTGCCTGCGCTGCCACGGCAGCGGTGCGGTGAGCGCCGGCGCCTATCCGGACTTGCGCCGCACCGGATTGCTCGGCACGAGGGGCTTCTCGCAGGTCGTTCTGGGCGGCGCCTTGGCGGAGCTCGGCATGCCAAAGTTTGCAGGGAAGTTGACCCCGGCACAGGTGGGCGCGATCGAAGCCTGGCTCGTGCGCCGTAGCCTCGAAGACCGGCGGCTTGAGCAACTGGAAGGACGGAAGGCAGCCCCATGACCGAGCAAGAACAGGACGGCACCGTGGACATGCCCGGCCAGGAGACGGGCATGTTGCATGTCGCGGGCGGCCGCTTCTGGATGGGGTCGGACGATCACTATCCCGATGAAGCGCCCGCGCATCCGATCAGCGTCGACAGCTTCTGGATCGACGAGACACCGGTGACGAACCGCGATTTCGCGCGCTTCGTGGAGGCCACGGGATATGTCACCCTGGCCGAGATCGCGCCTGATGCGGCGGATTATCCCGGCGCCGATCCGGCGATGCTCCGGGCCGGCTCCTCGCTGTTCACGCCGCCGGCCACGCCGGTCCCGTTGCATGATCCCTTCGCCTGGTGGACCTTCTCCTTCGGCACGGACTGGCGCCACCCTTGGGGGCCGGAGAGCAGCATCGCGGGGCTGGAGGATCATCCGGTCGTCCACATCGCCTGTCCGGACGCGGAGGCCTATGCCGCCTGGGCGGGCAAGAGTCTGCCCACCGAGGCGGAGTGGGAGTATGCGGCGCGCGGCGGGCTGGATCGCAAGGCGTTCGCCTGGGGTGACGAGCTGCATCCCGGCGGCGCGATGCTCGCCAACACCTGGCAGGGCGCCTTCCCGCACCAGAACGATCTCTCGGACGGCTTCCTGCGCACCTCGCCCGTGCGCAGCTATGCCCCCAATGGCTATGGCCTTTACGACATGATCGGCAATGTCTGGGAATGGACGAGCGACTGGTATGTCGATCGCCACGATGCGCTGGCTAAGCCCTGCTGCGCGCCGCACAATCCGCGCGGCGCCAGTGAAAGCGCCAGCCGCGATCCGCACAGCGGCTTTCCCCGCCGGGTGCTCAAGGGCGGCTCGCATCTGTGCGCGCCGAGCTACTGCCAACGCTACCGTCCCGCCGCCCGCTATCCGCAGACCATCGACACCTCGACCTCGCACATCGGCTTCCGTTGTGTCCGGAGGTGAAGGGGTGAATGGCTGCCGTCGCTACCATGCAACGCGCTAACCAACCTCATATGTGCGAACGCGCCATAGCTCAGCTTGTTTTCAGGAGTGCTCGCCAGAAAGCGAGCGCGGCCGAGAGTGTCGGGTGCAGTGGTTCCGGGCGTGTTATCATGAGCCGATAACCAGAAACAAAATCGATCGGTATTCGCGTCAGTTCGCCTTTCTCGACATGCGGCCATGCATCATCGTCGAACAATACTCCGAGACCTCTACCCTCAATGGCAAGCTGCTTGATGACGTCGGAAAATTGTGACCGTGCTGCGATGTTGATGGGGTTGATCCCCGCTCCGTGGAATATTTTGCAGAGCCAGTCGTTATGCGCCGAGTTCAGTGGCGCCATCAGAAATGGGGCGGTATTGATGATGTTCCTGTCCCCTCCGACTGAATCCGCAAGGTCCGGCGCGGCATAGAGTCCAACCGCGACCGGACGAAGCAAATCAACGTTAAGACCTTTGGCGGTGAGCCTGTCTCCGTTGAAAAAGCCGGCATCGGCCTTTCCACCACGCAAGAGTGAGAATGCTTCTTCCCCAGGCAACATTGAGATCAAATTCAGATCGGGCATTTCAGGTAGCGCGTAATAGCGCGGCAGCGCCGGGCGGATGATGTGATCCTGCAGCTGAGGTCCGACGATGATCGTCAAAGAAGAAGGATTTTCTGCCTGGCTAAACCTGCTGGCGTTCACCTTCCCAGCCTCGCTGAGGAGGAGCTTTGCACGTTCCAGCAAATCTCTACCTTTTGGTGACAGTTTTGCGGATGAGCCTCTTTGACGATCGAACAGCGGACCGCCTACCTCTCGTTCCAGCGCGCTGATGTGATTGCTGATCGTCGGCTGGGTGATCCCCAGCCTATCGGCAGTCGCTCGAAAGTTTTCGTCAGCCGCAGCTTGCACGAAAACTTCAAGTTGTCGGATCGTGAACGTCATCAGATATAGCGACTCCAATATATTCGATAGCGCGGGCTGCTGTTGCATAGCAATGGTGCCTGGTGAAGGCGTGTGCGGGATAAACGCAGGCATGCCTTACGCTCATGGCAAGGCGGCATCGCTACTCGAATCTGTCTCAGGAAGGTTGAGTTACCTGTATTGCCGAGAAAAGGTGCGGAGCAGGTATAAATAGGGCAAAGACTATATCTTATAGCGTTCCAACTCCTTGCTCTGGTGATCTCGGCTGCCCTAAGTGAAGCGCGTGATTTTTCGCGAGCATAACGAACCACGCGATCTGCCGTCGATTTGCATGAAACGATGGTCTGACGTGGCTCAGGGGGGAGGACAGTGTCGAAGCCAACCGGCAGCAAATTTGTCCGCTTGATGCTCGGCAGCAGAGTATATCGATCGCCTTCTGCTTCCCACGCGGACATACGATCGTGATGAAATCGTGCATTAAGAATGCCCTGAGGGAGCCCCTGGCGCACTTCGCTTTGGCCGGGTTGGCGCTTTTCCTGCTGCTGCCGCAGGAGAGGGACGCCGCCTCGTCCACGATCCAGGTTGGTCGTACGGAATTGACCGAGTTTCTGCAGGAGCGCTCGCTTCTCTACGACCCGGAGCGGTTCGCAAAGCTTTATGATGCGATGAGCCCGGCGCAACGCGAAGACCTGCTGCAAGACTACGTCCGGCAGGAGGTGTTGTACCGGGAGGCCAAGTCCGCCGGCCTCGATGAAAGTGATTCCCTGATCCGTCGCCGGCTAATTCAGCAGATGGAGTTGCTGCTGCGCGACCAATCCGCCGCCGAGATAAAGTTGTCGGATGCCGATGTCGAAGGCCATTTTCAGGATCATCGTGCAGAGTATGAAGTGCCAGCGACCATCAGCTTCACGCATGTCTTTTTTGCCAAGGGCCGGCAGGACGCGGATGCCGCAGCTCGGGACGCGCTGGCGCGACTGACCCGGGACGACGTTACGGCGACCGAAGCTCTCGAATTCGGAGATCGGTTTCCCTACCGGCGCAACTATGCGGACGTGACGAAGCGGGCCTTGGCGCCGGAACTCGGGGCGGCCATGTCGCAAGCCTTGTTCAAGGCGCCCGTAGGAAAATGGCTCGGCCCGATCGCTTCGGACCATGGCGTGCATCTTGTTTTCGTGACTGATCGTGACGAACAACGTCTCCCTGAATTCGCTGATGTGGCGCCCATGGTTCGAGAGGATGCGCTGCTCGCCGAGCGCAATCGGCGCGCTCGCGCGGCCGTGAACGCGCGGCTCGTTTCCTATCGGATCGTACGAGGGGAAGATATCGGCAGTCTTCCAGAGGAAGCCCCGTGAGAGCCTTGATTGTGCTCCTTCTTTTGCTGTGGCTGGCCGCACCGGCCCGCGCTGACGAGGCGCGGCCACTCTATATTGAAGGGCGCGCGATTTCAGCACAGCAGTTGGCTTTCACATGGCGCATCCCCCCGGGCTTCGATCCGCGGATCGCGCCGGACCTGCACTTGCCGACGGACTGCGCTCAAGAACAGGGCCGGCGCAGCTGGTCGGACGGCCTGGGGCATTGGAACTCGGCCAGATGGAATTGTGAAAAACCTCTCCGAACCCGCCCAATCACGATCCGGTATCCCGACGGCAACCCCAACCTCGCGACGATCTTCAAGGCCCATCCGCTCGGTGTCGATCAGCCTACGGTCGGTGTTTTTCTTCCCCAAGTCGCTGAGTTCGCGTTTCCAGCCCCTGGCGAAGTAACAAGCGAGCGCGGGATGTTGTTGGACTATCTCGTGCTCGGCTTGGAGCATATCTGGATCGGACTGGATCATCTGCTCTTCGTCGCATGCCTTATCTGGATCGCGGGCAGTATACCGCGCATTCTCGCCACGATCACCGGTTTTACTCTGGCGCATTCCGTGACGCTCGCCCTTGCAGCCCTGGATCTAGTGGCCGTGCCGGTCCGAACGATTGAGGTACTGATCGCGCTCAGCATCGTGTTCCTTGCGGTGGAACTCGCAAGGGGGGAGCGCGAGACGCTGACCTGGCGTTATCCGATTACCGTTTCGATAGGCTTCGGACTGCTGCATGGCTTTGGCTTCGCGGCCGTGCTGGGCGAAATAGGCCTGCCTCAGGACGGGTTGGTCAGTGCGTTGTTCGCGTTCAACCTGGGCATTGAGATCGGGCAATTGTTGTTCGCTCTGGCCTTGATCTTGTTGACGCGGTTGGTGGTGCTGGCCGTGAAATGGGCAAGAGGCGAGGCCCAGTTCTCTCGCCGGCTTGCCGCCCTACCTGCCGGCCCTCGCCTGATCATCGCCTATGTCGTGGGCACGACCGCAAGTTTCTGGATGCTGGATCGAATGGCGTAGATTTGCCGCATGGAGAGTATATGAAGATCAAGACTATTCTGGCGATGTCCTGCGCATTCGTTCTCGTCGCGTGCCAGCAGGCTTCCACGACACAGGCTCCTGAGCGCGGCCAGCAGGCAGAGCGGATCGCAAACGCCAGTAGTCCGTTCATGGGCGAGCGGCAGTTGTTCTGGGGCGACACACATCTCCATACCCGCAACTCGACCGACGCTTATGAGGACGGCAACAACAACGCCGATCTGGAAACGGCCTACCGCTTCGCTCGCGGTTTTCCAGTCATTCATCCTCGCAGCGGCGAGCGGATCACAATGGACCGGCCGCTGGATTTCCTCGTAGTCGCTGACCACGCCGAGATGCTCGGTGTCCTGCCGCGATTGGCGGGCGGCGATCCCGCTTTGTTGGCGACCCAAGGAGGAAAGGAGCTCTACGATCTGCAGCGCCAGCACCCGCTGGGGGCTTATCGAGCCACGATGAAACTGGGGCCAAATGCGCCGGTGAACCAGATCATCAAAGATCTGAATGCGCCGGAAATCCGGCGAACGCTCTGGGCCGAGCAGGTCGATGCGGCGGAACGGCACAACCGCCCGGGCGTGTTTACCGCGCTCATCGGCTGGGAATGGAGTTCAACCCCCAACGGCGTCAACCAGCATCGTGTTGTTTTTACACCCGCCAATGGTGAGGTGGCGAAGCAGTTCCTGCCGCTCAGCAATTACGACACCATGCGGCCGGAAGACCTGTGGAAATACCTCCGCGAGACTCGCGCCCGCACTGGCGCTGACTTCGTTGCGATCCCGCACAACTCCAATCTCTCGCAAGGCCAGATGTTCAACCTCGCGAATACAGAAGGCAATCCACTTGATGCGGCTTACGCTCGGGAGCGGATGGAGTGGGAGCGGGTTGTCGAGGTTACGCAGTACAAGGGTACTTCTGAAACGCACCCCGCGCTCTCCAAGACTGATGAATTTGCGGGCTTTGAAATTCGCGAGACGATGTTCGGTACTGAACCAGTCAAGATTCTGGACGGTTCCTATGCGAGGAAGGGCCTGCTCGCGGGCCTAGAGGCGCAGGCCAGGACTGGTGTCAATCCGTTCGCGTTCGGACTGATCGGGTCGTCGGACTCACATTCGGGGTTTTCAGCGCAAGCGGAGTCGGAATTTTACGGCAAATCGGGTGCGGATCATTTTCCGCCCGAGCGCGCTGCGGACAAAATGGGCCCGATGAATGCCTGGAAAGCGTCTGCAGGGGGCATCGCGGCCGTCTGGGCGGACCGGAATGACCGGCAGTCCATATACGAGGCGTTCCGGCGGCGTGAGGTCTATGGCACGTCCGGCCCGCGCATCGCACTGCGATTCTTTGGCGGCTTTCACTTCCGCGCGGCAGAAGGGGAGGCGCGCAATCTTGCTCAACTCGGCTATCGCAAGGGCGTTCCGATGGGCGGCGAACTGCTGCGATCCCGTTCAGCACAGGCACCTCGTTTCCTGATTCAGGCCGTCAAGGATCCCCTCGGCGCCAATCTGGATCGCGTGCAGGTGATCAAGGGCTGGCGAGATGCCCAAGGCAAACTGCGTGAGAAGATCTTCAACGTGGCGTGGAGCGGGCGGCGGCAGATGGCATCAGATGGTTCGCTGCCTCCGGTCGGCAACAGCGTTGACGTCCGGACGGCAAGATATTCAAACGACATCGGTGATCTGGAACTCGTGACTGTCTGGAGCGACCCGGAGTTTTCGCCTGATCTGCCGGCATTCTATTATGTGCGCGTCCTGCAGATTCCGACGCCGCGTCATCATCTCTTCGATGCATTGGCGCTCGGACTTGATCCGTCGAAGATCGATCAGCCGCTGACAATTCAGGAGCGCGCATGGTCATCACCAATCTGGTACCGGCCCTGATCAATCCGCCTCGCTCCCGCTGTTTGGGGTGATCGTGCTTGAGCACTTCGGGATCAAGAACACAGCGTGCAGAGGCCGACGCAGCACGCGATAACAGGGCGCAAGGCTGCTATCAGAGGCCTTAAAAGCGGCTCGGAGTGACCGCTATGTCTGCGGGAACGGCGTCTACTCAGCTGCGCGAAAAGCAAATAGTCTTCACTCTGTCAGGCTTCTACCTCGCCATCATCAACCTCGTCATCGTCGGACTCCACGGCCAGCGCGTCTTCCTCGTCCTCGTCGAGATGCCGCTCGATGTCCTCGCTGATTAGTTCAAGCTGATCGTAAGTGATATCGAATTCGAAGGTTTCGCCGTCTTCGTCCTCGATCTGCAGCATGTAGGTGTCCGCAGTCCGTGTGATCAGTAAGGTGTCGACAGTCTTTGCCATAAGCCGTGTCTCCTTGTCTTCCGTCCAAACGCGAAAAGCCGCTGCGGTTTCCTGTGTCTGGCTCGTCCCGTCGCAAACTGGATCCGATTACGCGGCGCGCACGCCATTGGCGGGGATACGTTGTGCATCCTCTGCGTTTTGCCGCCAGTTGGATCAAACTCAGTACAAGGAGGCAGATGATGCCTGACACCTTCCGTAGCACGCGGCAAGTGCCCAGCGAGACGATCAAGAGACCGAATGTCTCGACGGAAAATCAGCCGGCGGGTGCTGCGCGGCGGCCTAGTGCCACGATCGATAGGGAACCCGCGCGCGACCCGGAAAGCGGCGGAAGCATTCCGGACAATTACGACCCGCAGTCCATGACCCGCAAAGGGGAAGCGTCAGATACCCGTGCGGTCCGTGAAGAGGCAGGTCGCAAGATCCGCCAGGAATGAAGGGCAGGACAGCGAAGAGCTAACAGGACAGCAAAGAATAAGAAGAGAATGACATGTTCGACAAGGTGACGACGAGACATGGCGGAATGGGCCGTATGGCTGGGTTCGCGGCGATCGGCCTGGCAGCGGGTTTGGCGGCCAACTTCGGCCGAAAACTGGCCGTGCAGGGGCCATCCATGCTGCAGGGCGACTGGATCGAAGCGCTGAAGGCAGAGCATGCAGCGGTATTGAAGCTGTTCGACGCACTTGAAGGGACGGATACGGATCAGCCCCGCAAGCGCAGTCTGCTCCTGATGCAGATCAAGCACGCGCTCGGCAAGCACGCTTTCGAAGAGGAAAACGTCATCTATCCTGCCTTGCGCGAGCACGGCTTCGTCACCGAGGCCGCCAGCCTCGTGGTGGATCATGGCGATGTGAAGCACTTCCTTTTCGAGCTCGATTCCATGCCCAACGACAGCTCTGACTTTCTACCCAAGGTGCGGGTGTTCCGGGAGGATCTCGAGCGGCACATGCATGAAGAGGAAGAGACAATTTTCCCGATGTTCGACGCCGCCCTGACTGATGAGCAGCGCCATAAGCTGACCGTGAACATGAACCGGGAAGGCTTCAAGCTCGCCTGAACTGGGGTCAGCGGCGATGCAGGGTCTGGGGCGATCCTACGGGGTTGCTTCCCGGCAGCAATCAACATTCTTGTCATCCCGCACCCAAACAGCATAGGGTTCGCGCATGACGAAACGTGCCCGTCGCCGAAGCAAGAACGTTGTGACGATGGCGGAGGTGGCGAACCTTGCCGGCGTTTCGCCGATGACGGTTTCAAATGTCCTCAACAACAAGCCGAGCGTCCTGCCAGAGAGGCGGCAGGCCGTGCTCGATGCAATGGACAAGTTGAATTACCGCCCGAACGTTGCAGCTCGTGCGCTGGCCAGCGCAGGCACGATCAGGATCGGCCTTCTTTATCGCGACGTGGAGAACGCGATTCTGGGCGCTATGCTGGTTGGCGCGCTTAAGGCGTCGGCCCGTTTCGGGTTTCAGCTGATCATCCGCAGCTATGACGAAACGAAGCCGCTCGATGACGTAGCGGCTTTTGCGGTGAGCGGGATCGATGGTTTGCTGCTTCCTCCGCCGCTGTGCGAGCTTGTCAGCTTTAGCGGTATTTCGGCGAAACTCAGTATCCCGATGATCGGCCTCGCGCCGGGAACCAATCTGCCGGATATTCCCGCCGTCCGCATCGACGACGAACTGGCTGCCTATGAAGCTACTTCTCTGCTGCTGGATAAGGGGCATCGTCGGATCGGTTTCGTGAAGTTGCCCGGAGCAATGGTGGGGCAGACGCGGCTTGCCGGTATGCGCCGTGCGCTTGCAGAGCGGGGGCAGGTTCTGGAGGAACGCTTTATTTGGGAGGCGCGTCCAATCTACGAGGCGGGTCTGGCCCTCGCGGACATGGTTTGCAAGATGGATGAGCGACCAAGCGCCATTTTGGCGGGGAGTGATGATATCGCCGCTGCGTTCGTGAACGTGATGCATCGCTGCGGATTGCGGGTTCCGGAAGATATTTCCATCGTGGGCTTTGACGACACACCGATCGCGGTGAAAATCTGGCCGGCCCTGACCACCGTTCGCCAGCCGCTCGCACGCATCGCTGAGCAGGCGACTGAACGGCTCATACAGACGATACGCAATCCTGAGCAGTATAGGAATGATGTGATCTTCATTCCCCATGAGATCATTCAGCGCGCTTCGGTCTCCGACTGTCCCGTGCCCGGCTGATTTAAGAAGGGCGGTGGATTGCTCCACCGCCCTTAATCAAACACCGTCTACGAACGGATTAGGCATTAGCGCGCCTCAAAAATGCACGGCTGCACGGACACCCCAATAACGCTCACCGTCACGCAGCACCTGCTGGTACAACCGGCCGCCATTGAAGGTTGAGTTAAACAGGTTGCCCGTGAAGTTCTTGTCGAACAGGTTCTTCACGAACACCGAGACCGAATAGGCGCCATCCTTGGCTTCCAGGCCCATGGCCGCATTCACGACAGCATAGCCATCCTGAATGGTCTTGGGATCCTGATCGAGGCTATACTGTACCTTTGTCTGATAAACGACATTCGACTGAATGAAGCCGTCAACAGGCGCGCTGTCGCCGAACGGTACCGTCTGGCGCACGTAGAATGTGCCGCGGAAGTCCGGTGCATTCGGGAGGGCGCCGCCGCTCAGGTCCTGAGATCCACCAACGCAGCCCTGCGCCGCTGTCTGGCCCACATAACAGGGGCCGATAGGGAACTCATCGACCTTGGCGTCCGACCAGGTGCCGCCAAGCGAGATATCGAGAAGCCGGGTGGGCTTCAGCGTCGCTTCGACCTCGATGCCGCGCGTCGAGACGGTGCCAGCATTCAACAGGTAGAAGGAAATATCCCCCGGCAGGCGTGCCTGTGACTGGTAGCCCCGATATTTGGTGTAGAACACCGCGGCGTTTAGCGAGAGCTTGCGGTCCAGCGTCTGGATCTTTGCACCAATCTCGAACGCATCTGACTGTTCCGGGTTCACGGGCTGGTCGGTGGGCTGGGTGGCGAAAATCAGGTTGAAGCCCTTGCCCTTGTAGCCGCGTGCGTAGCTTGCATAGACATTGCCGAGCTCGGCCAGGCTCTGCCGAACGCCGATCTTGCCAACGAGCGCCGTATCGTCCGTGGAGTTCGAGAAATTGGCCGCTGTGCCAGTCGCTCCGCCCAGTGCGGAATCGCCGGGCACCAGCACGTCGGCAGGGTTGCGGACGGCGCCCCAGTCGAGCGTTTCATGAAGCAAGCGCAGGCCACCAAACAGCTGTGTGTTCGCTGTGAGATCGATGTTCGTGCTGATGAACGCGGCAACATTGGAGCTCGAAGTATTGCCGGAGAACTGGCCGCTCCGAGGGCCGGCAACGAACACCTGGCGACGCTGGAAGGTCGTATCGATGTCCACCTTGGATGCGAAGGCGCCCAAAAGCAGGTCAAAGCCGCCAAGATCGTCCGAAACGAGGCGAACCTCCTGAGTCAGTTGCTGCAGCGATGTCGTACCGCTGTTGACGTCCCACAAGTTCACGCCGGGGACGGGTGTCGTCAGCGACGTAAAGTCTGTGTCGCCGCGACCGATGAAATCCCATTTCCTGATCGCGCTGATCGAAACCAGCTCAAAATCATCACCAAGACGGGCCTTGATGCGCGCGGAAATGCCCCACTGCTCGCTGTTATTGGTGTTGTCGGCATTCATATTGACCTGCCGGTTCTCGGCAGACGGAATGACGGGCGCTACGGCGTTGGTATAGGCAGCCGTGCCCAGTTCCCGCAGTGTGGGGACGGTGGTGTCACTGCCCTTGCTGTAGTCGCCAATCAGCATGATCTCCAGATCGTTCGTTGGCTCGAACTGCAACTTCGCTCGCGTGCCCCAGACATGGTAGCCCGAGAGTTTACTGTCGCCGACGCCAGAGACGTTGTCGACGAAGCCGTCATAGTCCTTGAAGAAGCCGCTCAGGCTGAAACCAAGCACATCATTGACCGGACCTGAAAGCGAGCCGCGCAGCTGCAGTTCGCCGCCCTCTGCGTACATCGCATCGAAATCGCCTGTGAGCGTGCGGCTGGGCGCCTTGGTCGTGACCGAGACGAGGCCAGCCGATGCGTTCTTGCCGAACAGAGTGGATTGCGGGCCACGCAAAACTTCCACCCGCTGCACATCGATGAGATCCTGGAACCCCTGGCCGGAACGGGCCATCGGCACATCGTCAACGATCACGGAGACCGCCGGTTCAGTCGCCGCCGAGAACACCGTTGTACCGATGCCACGAATGCTGAGCGAGCTGTTGGACTGGTTGCTACCTTTGGTGAATGTCAGTGACGGGGCGGCATTGGCGACCGACTCGACGGATGATGCGCCGATCGCGTTCAGCTGCTCGCCGGTGACGACGGAAACCGCAACGGGAACCTCCTGAAGGGTTTGCTCACGCAGCGCTGCTGTAACAACGATTTCGCTAATCTCGGTGTCTTCACCGCCCTGAGCTGCGGCCATTTCTGTCTGGGCCACTGCTGCATGCGGCAGCACGAGGGCAAGCGCGCTGATGTTGCACAACGCCAGGCATTTGAAACGGTAGGTCATATTCCTCCCCTTTTTAAGATTGTCGTGGCTAGATGATTTAGCGCTACATAACGTCGACGAAGCATGGCGTCAACCTGACCCGAAGTTTTGGGACAGCTCCGCTGAAATCATGCGATCTTAGAAGGCAGTTGAGCGCTCGCCCCGCGGAGCCTCGTTATGTCAATGGACGCGAAGCCAGCAGCTCACTTTGAAACTGTGCTTTAGCGCAGTCGTCGGCTGAAGCGGTTGGCGGAGCGAGAACTGATCCTCATTGGCTCCGCTCGCGCGATATCACGCTCCTCTTTCTCTCATCGCGACCGCCTGATCGGCGCGATTGCCAACGCGCCCAGCAGTGCGAAAACAGTGCCGGCGATGAAGACGGCGGCGTAGTTCTCGCCATTCGCGCTGCCCAGAACAAGGATGACGGGCGCGAGGGCGGGGGCCAGCGATTGCGGCAGCGAGTTTGCGATCTGGAACACCCCCATATCCTTCGCCCGCTCTTCCTTGTTGGGGAGAATGGCCGCGAGGAGCGCAAGATCGACGGCGAAGTAGAGTCCCTTTCCAAGCCCCGCCACAGCAACACCCACCAGGAATTGCGGCACCGATGGTGCGAGGGCGACAAGCAGGAAGCCGGTGGCCTCGATAATGGCAGCCAGCGCAACGAGGGGCTTTCGCCGCCCGGTCCAGTCCGAAATGAAGCCGCCGATGATTGAAATGCTGATGGTGGCGATAGCAATGATCGCCATCGACTTGACCATGACTTGCGTGGCGTCGGTCCGCTCGAGCGATAGCTGATCGGTCAGAAAGAACAGTTGATAGGTCAGCAAAAACGACCAGGCCATCATGATGAGAAAGCGGCTGACGAAGGCCCAGCTGAAATCGTGATCGAGAAACGGCTTTATCAGCGCACGGGGAATGGCTGCGAGTTCCGTCCGCGGGCTGTCCTCCTCGGTCGGCAGACGGTCCGGCAGGATGAGGACGAGCGCGAGGATGCCGATCACCGTGATACCAAACGGCGCGAGGAACATGAGTAGCGTGGAGGCCTGTGTGAACTGCGTGATCCAGCTTCCTGCGAAGGTGGCCGCGGTCGACGTCATGCCGAGCATGCCCGCGACGCGGCCTTGCAGGCGGAATGGGATCACGTCGGGCAGGATCGGAAGGCAGGCGGACTGCATGGCATTGAAGCCGGCCTGGCAGATGATCCAACCAAGCCCGAGGAGCAGCAGGTTGGGCGCCGTCCCCAATATGATCAGGCCGACCGCACTGACGGTCAATCCGCCCAACAGCCAAGGCCGGCGACGCCCAAAACGACTTCGGGTCCTGTCGGACAGTGCACCACAGACAGGAGCGGAGACGAGCGCCACGAATGCGCCTGAGGCAAGAATAACACCCAGCCATTGTCCCTTCTCGGCCTCGGTTGCGATCTCACCGACGCGCAGGGCAATTGTCAGGACGACCGGTGTGAGCAGAGCCACCCAGATGCCGAACTGGGCGAGCACATACACCGCAACGAAGCCGCCTGAGACGCGGCGGACGTCACCGACTGAAGCATCCTGTCCTGTCGTCATCTTGAGTCTCCCAAGCAAGCCGCAGCTGCGTTAAGGGCGGTAGAACCGCTTCTCGGCATCGGCTTTCACCTTCGCCGGGCTGTCGGGGAACAGGCCATTCATTTTGGACGGCAGGTTCGGTTCGATGTACCAGTCATCGGGAAAGTCGGCAGCTTTCGGGCCGTCGATCTTGCGGCTGACGAGGCCGGCACTGGTCTTCTCGGTGAACGGAACGACATGCTGACCCTGATTGTTGGCAAGCTGCTCGAAGAGCGCCTTGCGCAGTGTGATCTTGGTCTCAAGCCAGGCCGGGTCATTGATGAGGTTATGCCGCTCGTCGGGATCATTGTTGAGGTCGTAAAGCTCCTCGACGTCCCACACACCATGGTACTGGATATACTTCACCCGGTCGCGTTGAATGGCGAAGGTGGTCGGCGTGTGCGGAAAGCTCCACTCCCAATAATATTCATAAACGAAATCCCCGGCGTTCCAGGCCTTCTCGTCGACCTTGCCTTCCGCCACCGGAAGGAAGCTCTTGCCTTCCATCTGCTCGGGCTTGCCAAGGCGCGCAACGTCGAGGAACGTCGGCGCCAGATCGAGATTGCGTACCACCGCCGGGTTCGTGACGCCCTTGGGCAACGCGCCCGGCGCCCAGACAATCATCGGCACGCGTACCGAGGGCTCATAGGCATTGCGCTTGTCGATCAGGCCATGTTCGCCGATCAGGAAGCCGTTGTCGGAATAGAAGACGACCATTGTGTTCTTCTCAAGGTCGTTCTTCTTGAGATAGGCCATGATCCGTCCGAGACTGTCGTCCACCGGACTGAGCGTGCGGTAATAGTCGCGTACCTGCTCCACCATCGATCTATCGGTGTGATAGGGGAAGTCGGCGCCATGCCAGCTGTTGCGCTGATTGCGGACCCATACCGGCTTGCCGGCATTGTTCTCTGGCGTATTGGCCATGGTGGCGGGCAGTTCGATCTTGAGGTCCGTATACTGCGCCTTGTAGCGCGCAGGCGGAACCGGGTCCGAGTGAACGGCTTTGTGGCTGAGATAGAGGAAGAAGGGCTTGCTCCGGTCCCTGTCCTCCTCCAGCCAGGTCATCGCATAGTCGGTCAATTCGTCGGTGATGTAGCCCTTCTGCTTCACCGGTGTGCCGTCGACATTGAGCATTTGGCGCTCGCCGGCTGCCACGCGTTCCGGAGACAGCAGGTCGGTTGGGAAATAGGTTCCCTGCCCCTTGAAGCTGACCCAACGATCAAAGCCGGGGCGGGGGGCGTCGGTATCGGCGCCCATGTGCCATTTGCCGAAGAAGCCGGTCTGATACCCCGCCTGCTGGAGATAGGCAGGGAAGAAGGTCAGATGCTCCTCGGAGGAATCGTGATTGTCCACCACGCCATGATTTCGCGTGCTCTGGCCGGTCAGAATCGTCGCGCGGCTCGGCGAACAGAGCGAGGAAGTGACGACGGCGTTGGGGAAGTACACCCCTTCCTTCGCCAGCCGGTCGATGTTCGGCGTGTTGAGGCCGGGCTTGAGGAAACCCATCGCATCGTAGCGGAGGTCATCAACCAGTACGAAGACGATGTTCATCGGGCGCCGGCCCTGCTCGTCCTTCTGGGCGGCAGGGCGCGTGTCGGCCGGGGGGGCGGCCTGACCCGCCCAGGCTGCTGTGCTTAGCAGGATACAGGCCGAAAAGGCGACTGCGCGCAAGGCGCGTCCGGAACGGGTCATGATGGCATGTCCTTCTTGTTGTTCCCACTGGCGTACAGGATCCCGGTCGAGCGATTGACCGGAGCGTGCAGATGTGAACCGCCCTTTCCGCCTACCATTGCAACTGTTCCATGCCGCAGAAGGGGTCGACGGGACTGTCTCCCGTGAAGGGAAGCTTGCCGAGGAGGCGCTGGACCAGCTCTTCCTGAACGACGGGCAATGCGCTGTAGGCGTTAACACATGTCGACATATTCGGGGCATCGTAGAGATAATAAGGTTGCCCGAAAGAAATCAGCAGCGTGGGAATTTCGCGGTTGAACTGGATCATGGCGTGGCGCGACCCACCATGCAGCTTCGTGAAATCGAGATAGATGTGGCTGATCGATGGTGTCGCTTCCTGGCCAACGAGATACAGCAGCAGATCGCAATCCTCAGGGGTGGGGAGAGCTTCAGGATCAAAGACGCGGATATCGTGTCCGCGGGATTTGAGCGCGTCCAGCAGCGGATCGAAACTGCGCGGTGCTGCGCCTGACACGAAGTTCCAGCCTTCATCGGCGATCACGACGATTTGTCGGTGGCGTTTGGCGTCGAGCGGCAGAAGCGCTTGGCTGTCCTTGACGAGTGTTATGCTTCTGCCGGCGATCTGCCGCGCCGTCTCGCGATGATCGTCATTGTTGAGTCTGGCTTTCAAGGTATCGAGCGGTGGCAACCGCTCTTCCGGCGTCGCGCGGTGCAGGCCGAGCGCAGCCTTCAGGGATAGCATGCGGGTGACTGCCTCCTCCAGACGCTGCTCTGAGAGGCGCCCCTCCCGCAAGCCTTTGAGCATCCGGTTCATGTCCTCGCTGGGCTCTCGGCTGAACAGGAAGACGTCGCATCCGTTTTCAATCACGGCCGGCACGGCGGTGTCACGGTCCATCCAACTCGTCAGACCGCCCATGACTGTCGCATCCGAGACGACGAGACCACGAAAGCCGAGTTCGTCCCGGAGCAGGTCCTGATTGAGTAGCCGACAAACTGTAGCAGGGGCGAAGGCTTCCCGTCCAAGGCCGGGGAAACGTGCGCGCGCAAACGCCGGGAAAGCGATATGCGCTGACATGATCGTCATCACACCCGCGTCGATCATTGACCGGAAGATCCGCCCGAAGGTTCGCTCCCATTCGTCCATCGAGAGAGAGTTGACCGACGTGCTCAGATGCTGGTCACGATCGTCGATTCCGTCGCCAGGCCAGTGCTTCGCGCAGGCGGCCAGCCCCTCCGATTGCAGGGTGCGGATGTAAAGGCTCGCCTGATTGATGATCCGCTGCGGATCGGACCCGTATGAGCGCGTGCCGACCACGGCATTGCGGAAGGCCCGATTGATGTCGACCACGGGCGTGAAGGACCAGTTATAGCCCAGCGCCCGGCTTTCTTTCCCCACGTTGCGGGCAAGCTGCTCGCTCAGGCCGAGGTCGTTGCAGGCGGCAACCCCCATCTGGTTGGGAATCTGCGTTGCGAACGGGGGGCTCAGCATCCCGCCCTCAATGTCTCCTGAAAGGATCAGGGGCAGTTCGGAGCGCTCAAGCTGCGCTTGAGTCGCGCGCCATGCGGCTTCCAGATCATGCGTTGGAAAACGGTGAACGCCCCCGGGCGCGAAGCCAGCCAACCAGTCGACCTCTTCCTCGGTGTCGTGCCGTGATGACAGCACAAAGAGTTGTGCGATCTTCTGTTCCGTCGAAAGGTTGTCGCGCGTGCGATCCACCCATGCACGGTCTTGTGCCGAGAGGGAGAGGGGGTCGACTGCTGGAAAGTGATCGCTGGTCATCATACTCGGAAATTTGCGGTACAGGAGGGTTGGCTGCAGCGTGCTTCGATACCCAGGCTTGGCCCGGATGTCCGGTGCCTGCCTGGAGGGAGGAGCGGCAGGCACCGGATACAAAGGCGCCAAGTGTAAGGACCCGGCGCCCATGCGGAAATCGTTGGCGCGGCACGCGCTTAATTCGATCGTGGGCTTAGGCAACGGCGCCTTCACGTCGATCGGTGCTCAACAAGCGGCATGCTCATAACAATGAGCGAGGGTTTTGAAGAGGAGAACACCGTTCTTGAGAACCCCAACACAACCTCCCTGCTGTCGTCTTATAAGCGCCGGTGAAATTCGGAGCCACGTGTATATAAACAGTATGTAGCGCTACATATAAGGTTCTGGCGGAAAGTCAAATCTCTGGACGTCGGCTTGCCGTGACGCAAGAGAAGCCGCTTTGAAGTTCAGGGTCTGCAGTCCCGCAAGGTGGATGGGGACGGCTTTACGTTCTTCTCCGCAGGATCAAAGCACGCAGTAAGCTCCCGCTGCAGTGGCCCGGTCCATGGATCAGGTTGTTGCCCGGCACGCCGAACTGCCTGATGCATAGGGGATCCGCTCTTTCCGCGCGGTGCCGGGCTTCTTGTCGACTGATCAGCAGCTTGCAAGAGATCAGCGGTAAGATAGAACTGGAAGACATGAACAGGTCAGCATTGCTTCAGGGTCGGCAAGGCCCAGCGCGCATCATGGACGTGGCCCAAAGGGCCGGTGTCTCGTTGAAGAGCGTGTCGAGGGTGATCAACAATGAGCCACATGTCACACCGAAGCTGAGGGCAAAGGTCGAGACGGCAATACGGGAACTCAACTATATTCCCGACACGGCAGCGCGTTCCCTGGCTGGAGCCCGCAGTTTCACTGTCGGTATCCTCTTCGATAATCCCAGCCCGAACTACACAATGGAAGCAATGGGCGGCGCTTACCGCGCCTGTCAGAACCGCGGCTATCATCTGCGGATCGACCATGTGAACAGCGATGTTCCAGACGACAGTTTTGCGGAGCAACTCGACGCAGTTCTTCGCAACAGTCGGAACGATGGCTTCGTTTTGACTCCCCCGCTTTCGGACGACCCTCGCGTGCTGGACGATTTTGACCAGCGGGGTGTGAAGTATGTCCGCGTTGCTCCGGTGGATCGTGGTGATCGTTCGCCATGCGTGTTCATCGATGATGCGGAGGCAGCGGCTGAGCTTGCCCGCTATTTGTGGGATCGCGGTCATCGTCGGTTCGGGATGATCTGTGGGCCTGCCCGCCACGGCGCCTCGGCGGACCGGCGGGCAGGGTTTGTCGGTCAACTCAAGGCGCTTGATCCAGAGATCGAGATTGCCGCGGTGAATGGTGACTTCGAGTTCGCAAGCGGTATTGAAGGCGGACGCAAGCTGCTCGCTTCGCCCGACCGTCCCACAGCGATCTTTGCCGCTAACGACGATATGGCGGCTGGTGCGATGGTTGCCTGCGCCCAAGCTGGCCTCAGCATTCCAGGCGATGTCTCGATCTGCGGTTTCGACGACAGCTGGGTGGCAAAGTCGGTCTGGCCCTATCTGACGACGATCTATCAGCCGATCGCCGAAATGGCTGACGTGGCGGTCAACCTCTTGCTCAACCGGGATTTCGACAAGGCAGCCCAGACCGCTCGCAAGCTTGAATACCGCCTCGTCGAACGCGCATCGGTCGCATCACCTCTGCAAAGCTGACGGCCCGCGGTCATCCAACAGGAGGTGAAGGTCAGCTCTGGCCAAGGCGGCTCTTATCGAAGATTGGCGTTTCCGGGGTGTACTGGCCGGTAAGCTGAAGAACCAGATACTTGCTCGTGCTCCGCAGAAAAACATTCTGATGGTCCATCAATGCCTGCAAGGTGCCAAGCGCGGGCTTTGCATCGTCGCCTATGAATGTGAGTGCGTTGATGGCCTGCAATTTCACTTGCCACGGCCCGTGACCGTTCAGGATCGCAACAAGAGCGGGCACGCCAGAGCTTGCCCCGCCCAGTCCGACAAGCGCTTCAGCAGCCACGATGCGGACCTGTGGCGAACCGTCGTTCCGGACCACCTCGCGCAGAGCAGCTTTCGCACGTCTTGCTTTTGGCCCGAGAATCAACAAGCCAGTTGCCGCCCAATAGCGGAGGACGTCGACGGGGGACTGGAGCTGCGTAACGAACTCATCATATGCATTAGGGTCTCCACTTGCTGCGAGTTCACCCAGCCGCATGACGTCAGCGAGTGGATAAAGTGCAGGGTCACGACTTGCTGCGTAGCCCTCGCCACGCATTGCTTCCGGCAGAAAACCGTTGTCATGTATCGCCAGCATGTGCTGGTCCAAAGCTTGCTTCAATGCGCCTAGTCGTTCGCGCTGTGCGGGATCTTTCGCCAGATCGTGGACCTGGTCGGGATCCGTTGCCAGGTCGTAGAGCTCTTCATAGGGCTTGGTCTGGAAGAAACGGTCCTGCGCGGGGTTGAGCCGCCCGGCGAGATGCTCTCGCTCCCACGATTGATATCCCTGGGCCAGCCATTCGAAGGCGCCGTGCTGCCCCCAGGGCCGATGGGGCATATAGTTGCGAATATAGCGCCAACGGCCATCGGTGACGGTGCGAACGAAATCGATGCGTTCATCCATACGGTTGCGCATCCCGAAGGCATACGCTTGCGGTCCTGCATTCGCTGGTCCCAAAAACGGCTTGCCCGGCATGTAGCTGGGCTGCGGAGCTTCTGCGATCGAGAGCAAGGTCGGAACGAGATCGATGAAACTGACCGGCGACGTTATTTCGCTGCCCAGTGCAGCAGGCATCCAGTGTCGCCATTTGGGCGGTACATGGATGACGAGCGCGCAACGCAGGCCCTCATCGTAGCAATAGCGCTTGGACCGAGGAAGGGAGCCGCCATTATCGGAATAATAGAAAATGATCGTGTCGTCGGCTAGTCCATCGGCTTCCAACTCCGCAAGCTTCTGGCCAACCTGGGCGTCCATCTTTTCCATCAGGTTGTAATAGCTTGCATAATCCTGGCGGATTTCCGGAGTGTCCGGGAGGTAGGCCGGCACCTGGACCATGTCCGGCGTGACGCGTCCTGCGGTCGGCTTGAACAAATTGGACTCATGCGTGATCATGAAGTTGTGAACGCTCAGGAAGGGCTGACCCGCCGAGCGATCGCGCCAACTCGCCTCTGGTCCCTGACGATCCCAGATTGCTGCAGGATCCACATCACAATTATAATCTGTTTTCACGCTGTTGGTGCAGAAATAGCCGGCCTGCCGCATGAGCTCCGGATAAGTCTGGAAGCTATCGGGCCAGTGGGCGACTGCGCGCATCTGGTTCGCCGGGGAGCAACTCTCCGGATACATGCCCGTCAGTATGCCGAAGCGGGATGGTGCGCAAACTGGCGCATTGGAGAATGCGTTGCGATACAATAAGCCGTTGCGCGCTAGTGAATCGATCGTCGGAGTGTGCGCCAGAGGATCGCCATAGGCGCCGATAAAGGGATTGTTGTCCTCGCTAACCAACCAGAGGATGTTTGGCCGGCCCGACGGTCTCGTCGCCAAGGCGTTGACGCTCGGCATAGTGGCGAGCCCCGCCAAAGCTCCCATTGCAGTACGACGGGAAACGCGTAGCGCGTTGCTCATGCTTGCTGTCCGCCTTCCTTAACTTGTTGCTCGATAACGTCGCGCAATTGCGGTGTGAACGTGCTGGGCTGTCCTGTGCCCTTGGCGCTCGACGGATCGCACCGCCCTGGGGCGACGGCTGGATCGCGCATTCGCCTACTGACCGGGCAGGGAGCTGCACATACGATGCCCAAACTGGTCAAGCGCGCAGCTTACCCGGTTTGGCAGCGGTGTCAATTTTTGAGTGACAACCTTGCTGAACTATGGTTTGAGTATCATGGATTGCGTTGTGAGCAGCGCCTTCAAGAGGCTTGGAAGTCATAAAAGAGGGGCCGTGGTGGCGTTTTCGTCTGAGATGTCAGTTGGCGGCAATCTGCCGCAAGCCTCTGGCGGCGATTGGGCTGGAACGTCCGTCGAGGCTTCCGGCCGGAGCGTCGCATGATGGCGCTATTTTGCATATTCGGCGGTTGCGAGCCTTGATGACATCATCATCCCCAAGCTCGATGAACTGTTCGCGCTCTTCGATGCCGAGGCGATGCTGGTTCGGTTCTGTTTTTCGTCGACTGTCTGCTGATCGGGGTGCAGCCATTTTCGATTGACCTGCTTGTTGGGTGTCTCGGAGCGAGAGAGTTGAATTGATTTCTAGTCAGCCGCTGGCGCTTGCAAAGCCCGGCTCCCGATAAAAGCGCCTTGGTAGGCGCGCTCGCGTCGGCCAGAGCACCTGCAGACAGAATTTGATGAAGCTGGAAGATTTGATTGGGAGTGTTGCGGTATGAGAGTTCGATCCACCCTGCTTGCCGCGTGTTTTGCAGCGTCCGCGCTTGCATTTTCGTCCGGCTGCACGGGGCAGGGGATCAATTCTGTATCGGCATCACATTCCCCGGTTCGCGTGGCGGCACGTCCAAACGTCGTGGTTATCCTGGTTGATGATCTTGGCTGGCCGGACGTATCGACTTACGGCCGCAATGCGGTTCCGACGCCGAATATCGACCGGATAGCCCGCAATGGCGTGGCCTTCACCAACGGTTATGTTTCGGCCTCGGTATGCGCGGTGTCACGGGCGGGTCTGCTGACCGGTCGCGTCCCCGCGGAAATCGGTTTCACGTACAACATAACCGATCGCGGCGGCGTGAATGCCGGTGCGGGCCTGCCGGTTGGGCAGTTGACCATCGCCGATCGGCTTAAATCACATGGCTATTCAACGGCGGTGTTTGGCAAATGGCATCAAGGCGCTGAGCGACAGTTCTATCCCACCAACCGCGGTTTTGATGAATTCTTTGGCTTCATCGCTGGCGAAACCAGTTACGTCTCGCCGGATGCGCCGGGGTTTGTAACGACGCCAACCAAGGCTGATCGACATGCAGTTGGGCCACGTGAGGGGAACCAGCAGATTGTCGAAGGGCCGGATGCTCGCGTGGTCGATAACTTCGATAAATATCTTACCACCGAGATCACGGATCGGACCGTGGATTTCATGCGTCGCCAGGCAGGCAAAGGTAAGCCGTTTTTTGCTTATGTCGCTTATAATGCGCCACACTGGCCGCTGCAGGTGCAGCAGGAATATTACGACCGGTTTGCGCATATCGAGGATCCTGTTCGTCGCACCTATGTCGCAATGATCGCGGCTCTCGACGATGGTGTCGGCACGCTCCTCGATACGCTCCAGGAACTCGGCCAACAGGAAAACACAATCGTCGTGTTCCTTTCGGACAATGGCTGCCCCGCACATTTCGGGTTCTGCGAAGCTGACCATCCTTGGGGTGCAGGTAAGTTTACTTATCTGGAGGGCGGCACCCGAGTGCCCTTCCTTGTCAGCTGGCTAGATGGGATAGAAGCCAGGGGACTGGTGGATACGCCGGTGTCCGCGCTGGATATTCTGCCTACAGCGCTGGCCGCCATCGAGCCGGATCAGCCGCTTCCGGCTGAACTGGACGGGCGCGATCTGGTCGCGACGCTTGCGGAGGCGCCCGAGAGAGAGCGGACGCTTGTCTGGGGACAGGATCCTGTCTTCGCGGTACGGCAGGGTCGTTTCAAGCTTTGGCACTCGAGCGAGTGGAAGAAGACCTACCTCTATGATCTCGACGAAGATCCTGCTGAGTTGAATGACGTCAGCAATCGCTATCCCGAGGTCAGGACTGCGCTCGAACGCATTCTGACCGATTGGCGGGGCGCGCTGCCCGAGCCACTTTGGCCGCGTCAAAGCACCCGTACCGTGACCATCAACGGTCGTGAGACCCAATGGGTATATTGATGAGGCGGCAGATCAGACGTTTGAATTTAGGCAAGGCCAGGGGAAGAGAATGAGCGCTGTGTCCATGAGCAAGAGGAGCTTCCTTTTGGGCGCTGCGGCTGCTGCGATGGCCAGCGCCGTCCCGTTCCGGCTTGCTGCTGCTGAAGCGCCTGTCAAACGCAAGCGCATGAATCTTTTGCTGATTACAGCGGATGATCTGGACTGGTCGATTCCCGGCTTCATGGGCGGGCGCCCTGATCTCATGCCGAATCTCGACGCTCTTGCGCGTCGGTCACACAGGTTCGTCAACAACCGAACCGTTGTCCCGATCTGCATGCCGTCCCGCGAAGCGATGATGACCGGGCTCGTCCCGCATCGCAGCGGTGGCACAGGCTTCACGCCGGTACATGTCGGTACGCCGACGCTGACCAGCCTGCTGCAAGACGCCGGCTACTATGCCGGCGCGATCCACAAGGTGGATCACATGATGCCCCATGAGTGTTTCCAGTGGGACTATGTGCAGCAGAGCAAGGATCGCAGCACGGTTATCCAGGCCAATGGCGCCCGGGTTGCGATGGAAGAAGCGCGCAATGGCCGCAAGCCGTTCTTCGTGAATTGCAACAGCAACGATCCGCACCGGCCCTTTTATGGCAGCCCGGCTGCTGCTCTCGTCGATCATGACCAGACCGGGCCTTACAAGGTGGCCCGCGAGATCGAGCCGCATGAAGTCGTCGTGCCGCCGATTCTGGAGGACTTGCCAAATGTACGGGTGGAGCTGGCCCAGTATTGGAACAGTGCGCAACGCCTGGATGTCGCGATCGGCCATATCCTTCAGGTGCTCGAGGAAAGCGGCGAACGCGACAACACCGTCATCGTGTTCTGTTCCGACCACGGCATGCCATTCCCCTTTTCCAAAGCAACCTGCTATGACTACGGCACGCGCGTTCCGTTGCTCATTTCCTGGCCTGGCATGGGCGAACCGCGCGAGTTCGCTGAGCTCACCACGCACATGGACATCATGCCGACCTTACTCGACCTGCTCGGCCTAGATGCGCCCGAGGGGCTAAACGGTGAGAGCCTGCTGCCCCTGATGATGGGGCAGGGGGAGCTTGGGCGTGATTTTACCGTCACCTATGTCAACACGCTGTCGAACGGCAACGCCTATACGACGCGCGCCATCCAGGATCACCGCTACTCGCTCGTTTTCTCTCCTTGGGTCGACGGCAAGCTCAAATTTCGGGCAGAAAGCATGCTGGGTCTCACCTACCCGGCCATGGCGGAAGCGGCCAAAACGGATCGCCGTATCGCTGCCCGCATCGAACAATATGTATCAGGCATTCCGATGGCATTCTACGATCTGGAAGCCGATCCCGGCCAGCGCAGAAACCTCATCAATGATCGGCGGCACGCTCGCCGCATCAAGGCAATGACCGACCGGCTGTTGTCCGAGATGAAGCGCACCGGCGATCCCGAGGTGGCCAACCTGGAGACGTTCCTGGCAGGCGGGCAGCCAGTGGTCACCCAGGACCCCCAAAAATATCGCCTGCGTGGTCGTTGGCGCGATAACGGCGAGGATTGAAGGTCACCGTATTCCGTCGCAGGTCTTGGGCGCGAAACTGCGCTCCCTTTGCTCGATTATCCAGACGATGCCTGGGTTGATTTAAGTGATCCGGGTGGGATCAGCATCTAACCGTCACATCGGCGTCCGACGATATCGGTGTCATTCGGCCTGCGCCCGGAAAACTGGTTTCTCGGTCCAGATTCGCGGCTGAGGGGTTTGGCTTATTTCAAAGCCGCGCGCGCGACACATCGAAAGCCGATATGGCTGGTTGAACTATCGATGGCCTGAGGATGGCGGGCCGCTGGCCGATAGCGCTGGCAATAGCTTGCGGCGCAGAGATGAGAACCTCCTTTCAGAACTTTGCGTGGGATCGACAGGCCCGGCATGGACGGGTCGAGGCTCTCTCCCCGCGTTCCACCGCGAGGGTTGGAAGGAACACAGCAACTGCCTCTGGTCTTTCGTTCAATGCGAGGCTGCGTGAACCAGTCGTTCGTCCACTCCCAAACATTGCCGATCATGTCATAAAGCTCGAAGCCATTGGGCGGATAGCTGCGCACCGGAGAGGTGCGTTCGAAGCCGTCTTCCAGCGTGTTGCCATGAGGGAAGGCGCCCTGCCAGTAGTTCGCGAGCATCCTGCCCTGGGGGGCAAGCGTATCGCCCCAGGCAAAGTCAATGCCCTCGAGGCCTCCCCATGCGGCGAATTCCCATTCTGCTTCGGTGGGCAACCTTTTACCTGCCCATTTGGCATAGGCGGCTGCATCAGCATGGGCGATGTGAACGACTGGATGATCTTCGAGCCCATCCAGATTGCTGTCCGTGCCATGGGGATGTCGCCAATCCGTACCGAAGCTGAACATCCACCACTGGCTCCAGTCGCTCAGATCGACCGGTCCGGACGTTGGCTGGAAAAGCAGGGAGCCCGCGCGTGCATTGGCGGGATCCAAGCCAGGATAATCCTTCGGGTCCGGGGGAATCTCGGCAATGGTGCGATAGCCGGTGTCATCCACAAAGCGTTGGAATGCGGCATTGGTGACAGGGGTCTCGTCGATCCAGAAGGCGTCGACCCGCACTTGGCGGACCGGAGCTTCCTCGGGATAGAATCGTTCGGACCCCATCGTGAACGTGCCGCCCTCGATCAGGCGCATGCCATCCCGATTCATCAGTCAGGACGCCATTGATCGGGCACGTTGCGGCGCGGAGGATTCTGCAATTGTCGTTCGATTGGACCTTCCTTCGTGCGCAGCTGGGCAAAATGGGCGTCAGCAAGCGACAGCCGTTGTTGCATGGCGCGGACCACCTCGGGATGGAGTGATGCCACGCTATATTCCTCACCGGCCTGGCTCATATCGTAGAGTTGCGGATAACCGCGACCATCCACGAGGAAGAGGTGGTTCATATATAGGTCGGCCCGAACATATTTCCATCGCTGCGTCCGGATCGCGACGACCTCTTCGCTCTGGAAAAGAATCAGTTCACCATGAGGGGTTGCCCCACCACGGAGCAGCACATCGCTGATATCCTTGCCGTCCAGTTCGAGGCCCGCAGGGACGGGAATGCCTGACAGGGAGCAGAAGGTCGGCAGCAGATCGATGCCCATCGTGACGGCATCCGACCTTACATTTGCGGGCACCTGGCCGGGCCAGCGGGCGATAAACGGGACGCGATAGCCGCCATCATAGCCTCCACCGCCTTTGCGTTGGCGCAGGCCGCCCGTCGATCCCTCGAACCAGGGGCCATTGTCGGATGTGAAGATCAGCAATGTGTCCTGATCGATGCCAAGGGCTTTCAACTTGTCCATGAGCCGACCGACGAGGGAGTCGATTTCCATAACACTGTCACCATAAGCGCCCGCGCGCGCCGACTTGTTCTCGAAGCCAGGCGCGGAATAGTTGGGAAGATGAGGTGAACTGAGCGCAAGTGTGAGGAAGAAGGGCTTGTTTTTCTGCCCTTCGATGAAGCGCTCAGCCTTTGCGTAGAAAGTCTGCTGAAGGAGAGGGTAGTCCGGCTCCCACATGCCCTGCTGACCGGTTTTATCGAATTCATAAACCTGAAGAGGCGCGATATCGTGGCTGTAGGGCAGGCCGTAGAAGTAGTCGAAGCCATAGCTGGTCGGCGCCCAGTCTGGCCCGCTATGGCCCAAATGCCATTTGCCGATCAGGGCAGATGCATAGTCAACCCCCAGAGCCTTCGGGATCGTGACTTCCGAAGTCGGCATCACTTTCGTGTGCGCTGCCAGGAGGACATCCGACATTCCAGCCCGGATGGGATAGCGCCCGGTCAGAAATCCGGCGCGAGACGGCGTGCACAGGTTCGCCGGAGCATAATAGTCTGTGAGGGTTATCCCTTCGCGCGCCATCCGATCGAGGTTGGGTGTGGGAATGTCCCGACCTCCGGTTGGTCCGATATCTCCGTAGCCAAGGTCATCGCAGTAGATGACGATGAAGTTTGGCTTCCGGCGTGTTTTGGACTGCGCCAGCCCAGCAGTCAGCATCGCCAAAGCGGTGCCGCCAATCAGCAATTGTCGGCGGTCCATGATTGGACTTCTCACTTGCGCGGATGATCTCGCTGGCCCAGGTGTTTTCTTCATCGTCCTCTCTTCCAAGTAGTTGTCATAACGAAGATCGAACAGGCCGTGAACGAGCGCTTGAACAGCGCCGAACCACTGCAAATCCCTCTCAGCAAGAAGAGCTAAGCAAAATGCCAGTCCGTGACATCGCTGTCAATAATAGTGGTGCTTCTCTTCTTTCCAGCCGTTGGCGCGTGCAATGGCGTTGCAGTGAAATGCGCGGTCTGTGCGGTAACGATGGAACCAGGGCGCCATATTCAAGCGACATGACTGCACTGTCGCGTCAGGCGCCGACCTTATTGTCGTTGGACGCTGATCAGCCCTGGACAAGAACGCAACGAAGCATGCCTGGCGGCCCAATCCCGGTGGGGAGGCTTTCAACGGGGCCGTCATCCGGATCATCTCGGCCGCATCCTTTGTGCACAAGGATGAGCGAAGGGATCGTGAAAATGGCGGTTTCCGGAAATCTGCCATGTCTGGCGGATCTGGTGACCCCTACGGGAATCGAACCCGTGTTTCAGCCGTGAGAGGGCCGCGTCCTGACCGCTAGACGAAGGGGCCACTGAGCCAGCGGCTTCGCGCCGCTGCCGTGAGAGGGCGCCTTTACGGACATGGTCCTGCGTGGTCAAGGCCATTTGCTCAGGCCGGCGCGAGATCCTCGACATGAAGTTCAGCCGCCGGGCGTGGACCCCAATCGTCGACCTTCGCGCGGCCGGCAAGCCAGAAGCGGGCACCGGGCGAGGCGGAAAGCAGCATTTGCCCCAGTTCGGTCTCGGCTTGTCGGAACGCCATCGCCTTGAGGGACTTGCCGTCCTCGCCCGCCACGATCGCGCGAACATGCGATGTTCCCACGATATCCGCCCGGATCACGCGCACCGGGCCCAGCGCCACGCGCGGCGCAGGCCAGCCGTTGCCGAACGGCCCGGCCAGCTCCATCTTCTGGATCAGATCAGGCGTGAGACCTGCCGGCGCCACCAGCAGATCGAGCAGCAAAGCGCGAGCCGTGGACGCGCGGGTGACGTCATCCCGAAGCCGTTCCTCCAGAAAATCGCCGAGCGCGACGACATGCTCCTGTGATACCGTCAGCCCTGCAGCCATGGCGTGCCCGCCGCCGGCGATCAGCAGGCCGTGGTCCTTGGCTGCGAGAATGGCGGCGCCAAGATCAACCCCCGTCACCGAGCGCCCCGATCCCTTGCCGATTCCCGTGTCGTCAATCGCAATGACGATGGCCGGTTTTCCAGTCTTTTCCTTCAGACGCCCGGCCACAATGCCGATAACGCCCGGATGCCAGTTCTGGCCAGCCACGACAGCAACGGCCCGGTCTCCCAGCGCGGCAAGAATCTCCTCGGCCTGCTCCTGGACAGTCCCCTCGATGGCCCGGCGCTCGCCATTGAGGCGATCCAGTTCGGCGGCCAGAGTGGCAGCCTCATCCGGGTCCGACGTGGTAAGCAGGCGCACGCCGAGATCGGACCGTCCGACACGGCCGCCGGCATTGATGCGCGGTCCGAGCGCAAAGCCAAGGTCCGAGCATTGCGGCGCGCGTTCGAGCCGGCTCGCGGCAAGCAGCGCATTGAGGCCAATGTTGCTCCGCCGCGCCATGGCCTTGAGACCCTGAGCGACGAAAGCCCGATTGAGGCCTCTGATCAGGGCGACGTCCGCCACCGTGCCAAGCGCAACAAGATCGAGAAGGTCGAGCAGGCGCGGCTCGGGCCGGGATGCAAACCAGCCTCGCGCCCTCAGCACGCGGACCAGCGCTGCGCCCAACAGGAAAGCGACCCCGACAGCGGCGAGATGACCATGGCTGGCGCTCTCATCACACTCGTCGAGCCGGTTGGGATTGACGAGCGCCAGGGCGTGGGGGAGGGAGGCCGCGCATTTGTGGTGGTCCACAACGATGACGTCCAGACCCACTTCTCGGGCGGCCTCCAGCGCTTCGAAGGCCTGCGCACCGCAATCCACTGTAACCACCAGACTTGCGCCCTGCCGCGCCAGCGCCACCAGTGCCTCGCCCGAGGGGCCATAGCCTTCCATCAGGCGATCGGGAATATAGACGCCGGCTTCCAGCCCGAGATCGCGCAGCAGCCGCACGAGCAATGCGGCGCTGGTGGCGCCGTCCACATCATAATCGCCAAAGATGGTGACCGATTCCCGGTCCATGACGGCGGCGGCGAGGCGTTCGGCCGCGCGATCCATGTCCTGGAAGATGGACGGATCGGGCATGAAGGCGCGGATGGTCGGCATGCGCTCCCGGTCCAGCGTGTCATGGGCGCAGCCGCGCGCGCGCAGGAGATCGTCCACCAGATCGCCTGCGCTGCCGCACGGCTCGGGGCCACGCCAACGCCACGCGCGGCCAGTGAGAGAACGATCTATATCGAGAGCGAAGCGCATCGGGTTAATCTTGGCTATCCCTATGGTGTGGAAAAACCGAATTTCATGGGCTTGTCCGGGTGGTAGCGATCCGTTGTCCGCTCATGGCGGCGGGCTAAGGTTACGAAGGTTACGCACTAATCAAAATATTCTCGCTGCACAGACCCGGCAAACCGAGCCATTCGTCGTGAGAAGAGGGTGATCCCGCACAGCCATCTCCGGACCGACATATCATGGACATCATTCTGTAGGACAGGCTGCTTGTCCAACTCCCCAAATGAGTCTCATCTGGCCCGTCCTGCCGCCAATGCGATACACTTTGCAAGCCTTCGCCAATGGAGTAGCTGCGCTACCATGACTGCCATCCTTTCCCTTCGGGGTGTCACCAAGCAATATGCCAGCGGCCACAAGGCGCTGGGCAGCATCGATCTGGACGTCGAGGAGGGCGAGATTTTCGCGCTGCTCGGTCCCAATGGCGCCGGCAAGACGACGCTGATTTCGATCATATGCGGGATCGTGCGGGCGAGCGGCGGGACCGTGCTTGTCGCCGGGCATGACATCGAGCGCGACTACCGGCAGACGCGCTCGACCATCGGCCTCGTGCCGCAGGAACTGACCACAGACCAGTTCGAGCGGGTGATCGACACAGTGAAATTCAGTCGCGGCCTGTTCGGCAAGCCGCGCAACGATGCTCATATCGAGAAAGTGCTGCGCGATCTCTCGCTGTGGGACAAGCGCAACGCCAAGCTGCAGGAGCTTTCCGGCGGCATGAAGCGTCGGGTGATGATCGCCAAGGCGCTCGCCCATGAGCCGCGCCTGCTGTTCCTCGACGAGCCCACGGCGGGCGTCGACGTAGAGCTTCGGCGCGACATGTGGGCACTTGTCCGGCAGCTGCGCGAGAGCGGCGCGACCATCATCCTGACGACCCATTATATCGAGGAAGCCGAGGACATGGCGGATCGCGTCGGTGTGATCAGCGGCGGTGAGTTGATCCTCGTCGAGGACAAGGCCACGCTGATGAAGAAGCTTGGCAAGAAGACGCTGCGGATCACCCTGAACGAGGCATTGGTAACCGTGCCCGCGGAACTTTCGGACTGGTCGGTCACGCTGGAGGGCGACGGCATGGAACTGGAATATGTGTTCGACAGCCAGGCCGAACGGACCGGCATTTCCGGTCTGCTCGGCAGGCTGGGCACGCTCGGCATCGGCTACAAGGACCTCAACACCAAGGAAAGCTCGCTGGAAGACATCTTCGTGGACCTCGTCCACAAGCCGGCGGCACGGGCGGAGCGCGTAGCATGAGCGGCCTCAATCTCCATGCGATCCGGGCGATCTATCTCTTCGAGTTACATCGCTTCCAGCGTACGCTGATGACCGGCCTGCTCGTGCCGGCGCTGACCACCACGCTCTACTTCGTCGTGTTCGGCAGCGCGATCGGCTCGCGCATGACGGAAATTGATGGCATTGCCTATGGTGCCTTCATCGTGCCGGGCCTGATCATGCTCTCGATGTTCACTGAGAGCATCTTTAATGCCAGCTTCGGCATCTACATGCCCAAATATAGCGGGACCATCTACGAGCTGCTCTCGGCGCCAGTCTCGGCCCTCGAGACGATCATCGCCTATGTGGGCGCAGCGGCAACGAAGTCGATGATCGTGGGGCTGGTGATTCTCGCGACGGCGCATCTCTTCGTGGATCTGCCGATTGCCCACCCGGTTGCGATGCTGCTGTTCATGCTGGTCATTGCAATCAGCTTCTGCCTGTTTGGATTCATCCTGGGCATCTGGGCGCAGAGCTTCGAGCAGTTGCAGGTGATCCCGCTGCTGGTGGTTATGCCGATGACCTTCCTCGGCGGCGCCTTCTACTCAATCCACATGCTGCCCGAACCGTGGCGGACGGCGACAATGTTCAACCCGGTCGTCTATCTGATCAGCGGCTTCCGCTGGACCTTCTTCGGCAAGGGCGACGTGGCCATGGGCGTCTCGGTCGCGTTCGTGAGCGGGATGCTGGTAGTCTGTCTCGCGGTCATCGCCTGGATGTTCAAGACGGGATACCGCCTCAAGAAATAGGGTAGGGCGGTCGCGAGCGCGAGGTGCCTGAACGACAACCGCCCGCCATGCATGTCGCAGGCGGGCGGCGTGTCTTGGCTTTGTGAAAGCGCCTCAGGACCGTGCGCGATGCTCGCCCTTGACCCAGCGGACAGTGCCGGATGAGGCCCGCATCACCACGCTGTTGGTCGTCATCTTGCCGCCGCGCAGGATCTTCACGCCTTCCAGCAGCGAGCCGTCGGTCACGCCGGTGGCCGCGAAGATACAGTCGCCCTTGGCGAGATCCTCGAGCTTGTAGATCCGGTCGAGATCCGTGATGCCCCACTTGCGGGCGCGGGCCTTCTCGTCCTCGTTGCGGAACAGCAGCTTGCCGTTGAACTGACCGCCGACGCAGCGCAGGGCCGCACAGGCGAGCACGCCTTCCGGGGCGCCGCCCGAGCCCATGTACATGTCGATGGTCGTGTCGGGATCGGTCGTGGCGATCACGCCGGCGACATCGCCGTCGCCGATCAGCACGACGCCGCAGCCAATGCTGCGCAGCTCGGCGATCAGCTTCTCGTGGCGGGGGCGATCCAGCACGCACACGATGATGTCCGAGGGCTTCACACCCTTGGCCTTGGCGACGGCCTCGACATTCTCGGTTGGGCTCTTGTTCAGATCGATGATGTCCGGCGGATAGCCGGGACCGACGGCAAGCTTCTCCATATAGACGTCGGGCGCGTTGAGGAGATTGCCTTCCTCGGCAGCGGCCAGCACGGCGAGCGCATTCGGGCCGGCCTTGGCGGTGATGGTGGTGCCTTCGAGCGGATCGAGCGCGATGTCGATCTTGGGGCCGCGGCCCGGCGCGCCGCCGACCTTCTCGCCGATATAGAGCATGGGCGCTTCGTCCCGCTCGCCTTCGCCGATCACCACGGTGCCGTCCATATAGAGGCCATCAAAGGCCTTGCGCATGGCTTCGACGGCGGCGGCATCAGCTGCCTTCTCGTCACCCCGGCCCACCAGCTTCGACGCGGCGATGGCCGCCGCCTCGGTGACGCGCACCATCTCTAGAACGAGTACCCGATCGAGTACGGAACTGGCTTCGACGGAATTCGACTTCCCCATCCTGCGGCATCCTTCGCTGTTTGATGGGTCCCGATAGGCGAGGAATGTTGCAATGTCGATAATGACCCGAGGCCGGTGACGTCACCCTGCGGCGGACGCCACCTAGGCTGCGGTTCAGTCGAGGATGTGCATCAACATCGGATCGCCGAGCAGGCTGTCCGACCCGCCGAGCCGGCGCAGAAGATCATCGATAGCCGAGAGCGCGCCCGGATGGGTCACGATGGCGACCAGAACGCCTTCATCAGCCGTGGCCGCACGCTGGATCACGCTCTCGATGGAGACGCCCGCATCGCGCATCGCCGCCGTGATCTCGGCGAGCACGCCGGGGCGGTCTTCCACCTGGAAGCGCAGATAGGCGCGCCCGATGCGCTGGCCGGTATCGGCCTTCACTTGGCGCTGGAGCCACTCGGCGGGCATGGCGAAGGCCGGGCCATATTCGTCGCGCGCGACATCGATCACGTCCGCCACCACTGCCGAAGCGGTCGGCCCCTCGCCAGCGCCGGCGCCCTGGAAGAACAGGCGGCCAACAAAATTGCCTTCGGCCACCACGGCATTGAGCGCGCCATCGACATGGGAGAGCGGGTGCTCGAGCGGCACCAGCATCGGGTGAACCCGCTGGAACAGGCCGACATTGTCGCCACCTTCCGCCTCGCACTCCGCCATGGCGACGAGCCGGACCTTGAAGCCGAGGGCAGCGGCTTCCCGGATATCGGCGGCAAGAACATGGCGAATGCCGGTGATATCGACCGACCCGAAATCGATCTCGGTGCCAAAGGCCAGGCTGGCGAGAATCGAGAGCTTGTGGGCGGCGTCGATCCCGTCGATGTCGAACGTGGGGTCGGCCTCGGCATAGCCCTTGGCCTGCGCCTCATCGAGCACCTGATCGAACGGGCTGCCATGCTGCTCCATGGTGGAGAGGATGTAATTGCAGGTGCCGTTGAGAATGCCATAGACCCGCATGATGCGATTGGCCGCCGCGCCTTCGCGCAGCCCCTTGATGACGGGCACGCCGCCGGCCACTGCCGCTTCATACTTCAGCGCAACGCCGCTGCGCTCCGCTTCGTGCGCGAGATCGAGGCCATGATGCGCGATCATCGCTTTGTTGGCCGTGACGAACGGCTTGCCCTGGCTCAGGCACTGGCGCGCGAGCGTAAGGGCAGGGCCATCGGCACCACCGATCAGTTCAACCACCGTGTCGATGTCGTCGCGCTGGGCGAGGGTAGCCATGTCGTCCACCCACTCATAGGCCGAGAGGTCGAGTCCCCGGTCCTTGCTGCGGTCCCGCGCGGAAATCGCAACGACCTCGATCGGCCGGCCGGCCCGCCGGGCGATGAGGTCCCGATTGGTCTCCAGCAGGCGAATAACGCCTGCGCCCACGGTTCCCAGGCCTACAATGGCGAGGCGAAGGGGGCGGGTAGCGGCGTCAGTCATGATCAGATCCTGCAATTGTTGAGCGGCGGATATGGGCGGTGCATGGTCGCCGCTCATAGCGCCTATTCGCGTTCAGGGAAGGGTGAGTGTCCTAAATAACCGGTGTTTCCGGACGCTCGCAGGGGCCGAGCGCGGCGCGGAATGCTGCATAGTCGCGCGCGGCCGCCTGCGCTTCGGCCCTGCCGAGTTCCGCCAGCGAGAGTGCCGGAAGCTGATCAGGCAGTCCGCAGGCGAGCCGATACCACAGGAGCGTGTCCTTTTCCGGCACGGTCGCCGCTTCATCAACGATTTCGCCCAGCGAGACGCTGAAGTGCGGCTGTTCCTGAGGGCGCCGAATCACGGAGAGGGAGACCGGCGAGCCGTCTTCCGTCTGCAGGAAGATCTGCGTTTCGCCTTCGCCAAGGATCGCGCCGGGGACATTAAACGCCGAGGTGACGCCGGTGATGGCAGGCGGGGCGTCCGGCATCATCATATCGGCGATGACCTTGCGGGCGAGCGCTTCGTTGGCCGGACTCCACGGCACCAGCGCTGTGCTGGACGTGAGCTGGAATTCGCTCACTTGGCCACCGACCCGGCCGAAGATCAGGAAGGTTTCCTTCTTGATCCCGGGCCGGCGCGCATTTGCGGACGAGCCATCGACCAGGAATGCGATGCGGCGGGCGATGACTCCTTCACTGCGAATCAATCCCAGCGTTTCTGCTTGTACGTAAAATCTCGTACGTCCCGTCGGAAGATCGGGTGTGCGCTCGGGCTCGAGCGCGGTGACGGAGCGCACTTGAACACGGGCAATGGCCGGCGACGAGGCGACCAGATCGGCCATGCGAGCATAGGTCAGGCTGGCCTGCTCTGGAGCCGGAGCCGCTCCTTCCTGAGCTGCCAATGTTGAGGAAACAACAGGAAATCCGCCGGTGAGCAGCGTCGCCCCGGCAAGGGAAAGGAAGGCTGCTCGGCGCCGGAGGATGCGGCTTCTGTCTGTCATGGTCGAATCTCCGGATCATCTTTTCAATGACGCTAACATAGGCACTTGAGCCCGAGAGACCATCGTCAACAAAGCGTTTGCTTCACACGTTTTGCCGCGATAGGACATGCCTCGGAATTTAGGAGCCCGAGCGATCAGGGTCGCACGGAGGGCGATGTGCTTTTGGCATTTCGTCCAAACGTGTTTCTGGTTGTCAGCGCGCATCGAGCTAGGGAGTGTCATTGCTGAATGGCCTATGCTGACCAGTCACAATCGTCCGGCAGGACGGTTTCTCTTATCATTGTGGCAATCATTCACGCGGTCCTCGGCTATGCGTTCGTGACGGGTCTTGGCATCAAGTATGTCAAGCAGGCTGCAGAGCAGCTGAACGTCATTGACGTGGCAGAGGAGCCGCCACCACCTGAGGAGGAGCCGCCGCCACCGCCGCCTCCGCCGCCAGACATGCCACCACCACCGCCGCCGCCGCCTACAGCGCCGCCGCCGATGATTTCGCTGCCCTCGACGGCACCGGTTTTGGCTCCTCCGCCACCACCGTCGCCGCCGCCGCCAGCTCCGCCTGCGCCGCCGGCTCCGCCGCCGCCGCCTGTGGTGAGCAAGGCTGCCGCTGCTCGCGGCAATCCGGGTAGCTGGTTCCGTAATGACGAGGACTATCCTGCCGCCGCGCGCCGTAATGAGGAGCAAGGTACCGTCGGGATTACCTTCGACATCAATTCACAGGGTCGCGTCGAGAATTGTCGCGTGACATCTTCCAGTGGCAGCCGGTCTCTTGACGAGACGACTTGCTCGCTCGTTACCCGCCGCGGTCGCTACACCGCCGCCAAGGACGCAGCCGGTAATTCGTTGAAGTCGACTGCCTCTTTGAGGATTACCTGGAGGCTTGAACGTTAATTTTGATTTTGGCCGCCCTGACCCGGGGCGAGGGGCGGCCCATTCTCCGACTGGTTTGAGAGGAACGAACGAATGTTGATCTATCTTTCCGCAGCCGCTGCGCCGGCCGAAAATCCCTACGGTCTCATGGAAGCCCTCGAGCAGGGCGGTGTTATTGCCTACGCCACGTTTCTCATTCTCGTGGGCATGTCCGTGTTTTCCTTCTTTATCCTGTTCTCGAAGCTGATCGAGCAGCAGAAGGTTATCAATCAGGCAAAGAAGGTTCGCGCGACATTCTGGCGCTCGGCGACGCTCAAGGAGGGTTCCGCCAAGCTCGAGAAGAACAGCGCCTACAAGCAGCTGGTCGATGACGGCATCATGGCTCAGGAACAGCACAGCAAGCTGACCGATCCGGTCGAAGCTCATGACTGGATGCATGCTTCGCTCGCCCGCTCGGAAGCTGCCATCAACTCGAAGCTCGGCGGTGGTCTGGCCTTCCTCGCGACGGTCGGTGCTACGGCTCCGTTCATCGGTCTGTTCGGTACGGTTATCGGTATTTACCGCGCGCTCATCAAGATCGGCGCGTCGGGTCAGGCATCGATTGACGCCGTGGCCGGTCCGGTCGGTGAAGCTCTGATCATGACCGCGCTTGGTCTGGCCGTGGCCGTTCCGGCTGTGCTCGCCTATAACTGGCTGCAGCGCCGTAACAAGTCGATTGCTGAAGACCTGAGCGGCTTCAACAACGACCTGCTTGGCTACATGGTGTCGAACGGCGCCGTTCGTCCGGCCGTGGTTGCAGCTCCGGCCGCACCTGCTGCCGCGAAGCCGGCAGCTGCCAAGGCCTGAGCCATCAAGTGAAGCGGATGGGGCGGCCTGTTGTTGGCCGCCACATCATCCCTCTTCAGGGAGTTAACTGCTTCAAACCCAAGAGTTAGGATTCTGATCGATGGCAATGAGCTCTGGGGGTGGTGGTGATGACACCCCAATGTCGGACATCAACACGACGCCTCTCGTGGACGTCATGCTGGTGCTTCTCATCATCTTCCTCATCGCAATTCCGGTGGTGATCCAGACGGTTGATGTCAATCTTCCGAAGATTGCTTTCGAGCCGACGACGACCAAGCCGGAGAACGTCAACCTCACGGTTCGCGCGGTGGACGGGCAGTGCGAGGTTTACTGGAACGTCACCAAGGTGAGTGCTGGTGATCTTCTTAACCGCGCTGTCAAGAAGCTGGAGGCCGACATCGAGAAGGTCGGCGGTGTCGAGAACATGAACCCAGACGATCTGCCCGAGGCGCACATCCGTGCGGACATCGACACACCTTACCGGTGCATCGGTGGTACGATCTTCACGATGCAGCGCGCCGGTTATCCGAAGGTTGGTTTCATTTCCGAGCCCGATCCCGCTTCGATCACCGTTCGTCGCCTCTGACGTCCAAGTTTAGGAGACCAGTCCCATGGCAATGAGTGGTGGCCGCGACGACGGCGAGCCGATGATGGAAATGAACACGACGCCGTTGATCGACGTCATGCTCGTGCTTCTCATCATGTTCATTATTACGATTCCGATCCAGACCCACGCGGTGAAGATCGACCTTCCGCAGAACGCTGACGCACCGCAGAATGTCGTTGATCCGGTCAAGAACCGGCTCACGATCGATCCGGCCGGCCTGATTTACTGGAACGGCACACCGGTCGACCGCGTGACGCTGCGCCAGTATCTCGATCAGACCAGCCGGATGGCGCCTGAGCCTGAGCTCCAGTTCGAGCCGGACGGGTCTGCGCGTTATGTTGTGGTGGATGAGGTCCTCGCCATCATCAAGCGTTCCGGTGTCACGAAGCTCGGCTTCGTCGGCAATGATCGCTACGGCGGCGTGTTCTGATCTTGGCTTGTCGCTGCCCCCGGGGCAGCGACGCGGATGAAGTATCGAAAAAGGGGGCTTCGGCTCCCTTTTTTGCTGTCTGGGGGAGGCAGGGTAGCGCTTGGATACGTCGGGCCGGTGGAGACTTTCCCGCTGCGCTTCTCGCACCGGACCTCGCAGGTCTGCACTGCTCAAGGCGCGCGCATGCACGGGCATTGGCCTCAACGAGCCAGGATGATTAGGACATTGGTAAGCTTCCTTGCCGTAATACCTCTCGGTTAGGCAGGCAGGTCAGCATGGTCGCAGTTCCAGAGAGAAAGGATTCACAAGTCTCTCGCTCTTCGGCGCGGCAGACGGTGCTGATCGGCGTCCGCGTTCGCCGCAAGGGCGAGAGCTGGTTCAAGAGCCGGATCACTGACATGTCGCTCTCTGGGTTTCGCCTGGTCAGTTATGTGAAATTGCACATCGGCATGGAAGTGTGGGTGATGTTTCCCGGGTTCGAGGGCCGCAAGGCCTTCGTGACTTGGGTGTCGGACCATGAAGCGGGATGCGAGTTTGAAACGCCGATGCATCCGGCGATCTTCGATCATATCGTTCGCACGGCGGATTTCGGAGCCGGGAGCTAAGGTCCGCACCGCCGCCGACAGCCGCAGTTGGCTGCTTGGCGTGCGATCCCGTCCAGTACGGCCCGATGTGCCTTCGCGGGGCGCATACCGACCGCTTCCAATCAGGCGCGCCACCGCTCGATCGTGTGGGTGGTGTTCAGCCAGTTTCGTTGAACTGGAGCGAGGCCAGCCGAGCATAAAGGCCGCCGCGGCCGATCAGTTCGGCGTGGGTGCCGATGTCCGCAATTCGGCCCTGATCGAGTACGACGATCCGGTCGGCAGCGCGAACGGTTGCCAGGCGATGAGCGATGACGATCGTCGTGCGGTTCTTCATTAGCCGCGCCAGCGCCTCCTGGACGAGACTTTCGGATTCGGCATCGAGGGCGGAGGTGGCTTCATCGAGCAGCAGCAGCGGCGCGTCCTTGAGCAGAGCACGCGCAATGGCGATGCGCTGACGCTGGCCGCCGGAGAGACGTGCCCCACCTTCGCCAAGCTCGGTATCGAGACCGTCGGGCAAGGCGGCCAGAAACGCTTCTGCGTTCGCGGCACGGGCAGCGGCGAGCAGTTGCTCATCGCTTGCATCCCAGCGGCCGTAGCGCAGATTGTCCCGTGCGCTCGCGGCGAAGATCACTGTCTCTTGTGGGACCAGCGCGATCATGCTCCGCAACGCGCCGAGGTCTGCGTCACGCAGGTCGGTGCCATTGATCAGCACGCGGCCTTGCGCAGGGTCATAGAACCGTTCGGCCAGTTGCAGCAGAGTCGATTTGCCCGCGCCCGATGGCCCGACAATCGCCACCGTCTCGCCCGCTTCCACATCGAGTGAAAAGTCCTCGAGCGCCGCTGTGTCCGGACGGGTCGGATAACGGAAGGACACATTCTCGAAAGTGAGACGAGCCTGATGCGGATCGGGGATCGGCACTGGCCTGGCTGGCGGCCGGATGCCGGAGACGGCGCTGGTCAATTCGCTGAGGCGCGCTGCCGCACCAGCGCCCCGCAACAAGTCGCCATAGACCTCCGTCAGTGCCCCGAAGGCGCCGGCGACGAGCCCGCCCGTGATCACGAACGCCGCAATGCTGCCCCCTGACATACGACCGGCGGCGACATCGAGCGCGCCCTGCCACATGATCAGCGTGATCGAGCCGAAAATGACGAGAATGATCGTTGCCGTCATGCCGGCGCGCAGGGTGATCCGGCGACGGGCGGTGCGGAAACTGTCCTCCACTGCACGGCGGAACCGGCCTGCCTCGCGCTCTTCCTGCCCGAATGCCTGCACGATCTTCATCGCGCTCAGCACCTCATTGGTGATGCTGCCGACAGCGGCGAGCCGGTCCTGACTGCTGCGCGAGAGCGCCCGCAGGCGGCGGCCGACGAAGATGATCGGCCCCAATATGATCGGAATGCCGAAGAGCAGCATGGCCGTCAGCCGCGGTGCGAGCATGAAGAGATAGACGATGCCGCCAAACCCCGTCAGCAGATTGCGCATGGCCACCGAGACGGTCGAACCCACGACCTGCTCGATGATCGCCGTATCGGCCGTCATGCGCGAGGCGATCTCCGACGGGCGGTTATGCTCGAAAAAGGCCGGCTCCTGCCGCAGCAGATTGGCCTGTGCGGCCATGCGAAGATCGGCGACCACGCGCTCACCCAGCCAGGCGACGAAGTAGAAGCGCATGGCCGTCGCAAATGCCAGGATCAGGACGATCAGCAGCAGATACTGGAACCACCGGCCAATGCCTTCATCCATCCCGGAGGCGAAGCCCCGGTCGATGACCAGCTTGAAACCGCTGGGAATGGCGAGCGTCGCCGCAGAGGCGAGAACCAGCGCGAAGCCGGCGCCGGCAATTCGCCCAGGATAGCGCAGCGCAGCGCGCCAGATCAGTCTCAGATTGCCCAGATCGGCTGATTTGCGCCGATCGTCATTGCCTTGCGAGGGTGCCGAGGAAGCCATGGCCGCGCCCTAAACCAACTTTGCACCCTTTGGGAGCGCTTTTGCATCTGCATCGGCGACATGGCTGTGGCATAGACCGCCTGCGATCATTATTTAACGACCTATGATTATGCCGATCATTGGCTTCGCATTGATGGATATGCTGGTTACAATGATCGGCTTCGCGTAAGGATATGCATGCTTTATAGTGCCTATGAAATTCAGCGCAGCTTCCTCGCCAGCGCCAGTGCCATGGCGACGGCAAGCGTGGAACTGCTTCAAAACCCCGCCAATCCCTTTGCCTATTTCGGCGGCGGGCCGATGCTCGCCTCAGCGCTCGACGTGTTCGCTCATGCCGCCGCGCCGCGCGGCAAGCCCGCTTTTGATCTGCCGACGACGGAAATTGACGGGAAAGCCGTTGCGATCACGGAAGTGATCGAGGCGCGCAAGGTCTTCGGCCAATTACGCCATTTCGTTCGGGAGGGGCAGGAGGGGAAGCACCCCAAGCTGCTGATCGTCGCGCCGATGTCTGGCCATTTCGCCACGCTGCTCCGCGGTACGGTCGCGCGCATGCTGCCGGGTCATGACGTCTACATCACCGATTGGCGCGATGCCCGCGATGTGCCGCTCTCTGACGGGACTTTCGATCTCGATGATTATGTCGATTATCTGGTGGAGTGGCTCGAGCATATCGGCCCGGGCGCTCATATGCTCGCCGTCTGCCAGCCGTCCGTGCCCTGTCTTGCCGCAGCAAGCCTCATGTCCGCCTCCAGCCATCCCTGCCGCCCGCGCACCCTGACGATGATGGGTGGGCCGATCGACACGCGCGAAGGCCCGACAGCAGTGAACGAACTGGCGCAGGAGCGCCCGCTCAGCTGGTTCAGCCAGAATGTCGTGACCTCGGTGCCGTTCAATTATCCCGGCGCCGGACGAAAGGTTTACCCCGGCTTCATGCAGCTTGCCGGGTTCATGACGATGAATCTCGGCAATCACCTGATGAGCCACTGGCAGATGTTCCGCCATCTGGTGCAGGGCGATGATGAAAGCGCCGATGCCACCAAGAGGTTCTACGAGGAATATCGCTCGGTCTGCGACATGACGGCGGAATTCTACCTCCAGACGGTCAATGAGGTCTTCAAGAAGCACAGCCTGCCCAAGGGCGAGTTCATGCATCGCGGCGTGCGGATTGACACCGCCGCGATCACTGATGTCGCGCTGCTCGCCGTGGAAGGCGAAAATGATGACATTTCCGGCATCGGTCAGACCAAGGCGGCCCTCAAGATCACGCCCAACCTGCCCGATGAGATGAAGCAATATTATCTTGCGGAAACGGTGGGGCATTACGGCATCTTCAACGGCTCGAAATGGCGCAATCGGATCGCACCGGTCGTCGAAGCCTGGATCAAGCGTCACGACGATCTGCCGCGCGGTTGATTCCGGTTCGTTATGAGGATGCGCCGGTTGTGAGTGCCATTCGTTTGCATCAGGTGGCGGTCGAGCGGTTTCCTGTTCGTGACGCCTTCACGATCAGCCGTGGGGCGAAGACCTTTGTGGACGTCGTGACCTGCACCGTCAGCGATGGCGATCTGTTCGGGCGGGGCGAGGGGACGCCCATTTATTATCACGGCGAGACGGCGCAGGACTGCGCGGCAGCCATCGAGGCGCTGGCGCAGGCGTATGGGGTCTCGGATCGTGAAACATTGCGCCATCTCATGCCGCCTGGCGCTGCCCGCAATGCACTTGATTGCGCGTTGTGGGATCTGGAGGCGAAGCGCAGCGGCCGACCGGCATGGGCGATCGCCGGGCTGAACGAACCGCAGCCGGTCCGCACAGCCTACACGATTAGCCTGGATGAGCCTGAACAGATGGCGCAGGCCGCCGCCGCGGCGCGCGCGCGGGGCTTCACCTTGCTGAAATGCAAGCTTACCGGGGTCGGCGATCGGGCGCGGATCGAGGCGGTCCGTGCCGGCGCACCGGATGTCGATCTGATTGTCGATGCAAATGAAAGCTGGGCGGGGCTTGATCTGCTGGCCGAGGCGCGCGCGCTGGCGGATCTTGGCGTTTCCCTCATCGAACAGCCATTGCCGGCAAAGGCCGACAGCGCGCTGAACGGATTCGATCTGCCAGTGCCGATCTGCGCCGATGAAAGCTGCCAGTCGCTCGGCGATCTGGCGCGGCTCGGCGCCTATCGGGCAATCAACATCAAACTCGACAAGGCGGGAGGGCTGACCGAGGCCCTTGCCATGGCCAGCGCTGCAAAAGCACAGGGCAAGCAGATCATGGTCGGCTGCATGCTGGCCAGCTCGCTTGGCATTGCGCCTGCCTTTTTGTTGGCACAACTCGCCGATTGGGTGGACCTCGACGGCGCCTTGCTGCTAGCGAAGGATCGCGTGGGCGCGATGGCTGTTTCCGATGGGTTACTTTCACCCGGAACTTTATGGGGCCAGGCGATTATAACGGATGCGCAACCAAGTTGAACGATACTAGACCTTTCCAGCAGTCATTCTGGCTGAACAGCGTCGGGACGAATCCCCTACGCAACCGGGTCGCGAACGGAGGAGGTTCTACGTGCGTCTAGCACGAATTCTGGCATTATTGCTCGCGCTGGCGACGATGGGTGTATCAGCTTATTTCTTCTATCGGATGCCTTTTGCGTGGCTGCAGATTGTCCCGGCCTGCCTGGGCGTGCTGGTCATGCTTTGGTTCTGGCGCACTGCCCCCAAGAGGAAAAAGGCCCGCAAGCGTGCGGCGCTGGCAACTGTCCTGTTCGTTCCCATGATCATGGGCAGCGCGGTGTTGAGCCTGATGTATTCACCTGAATCGATCTGGCCCGTGTTCACGGCACTGGCGTTGCTGGCGCTGATGGTGGCGGTGCTTGCGCTCATGCGGATCGAGCGCAAGCAGAGCCATGTCTGGGCCGGCTATTATTCCGACGTCGCCTGAGCGCCTTTGCGTCCGCGCGGGGGCAGGCTGGTCGGTATTTCCTTCAAAACCGGATAAGGCATGATCATCTTGCCATCCGGCGCGGCGGTGAAGGTCGTCTGCGTCGGGTAGGCAAATTCAAGGCCCCGCTCGTTGAAGCGCTGGAGGATATCCAGCCCCACGGCGTGTCGGACCATGTAGACCTCGTCCCAGTCATAGGAATGCACGTCGAAATCCACTTCGAAATCCAGTGAACTGGGACCAAAGCCGATGAAACCGGAGCGGATGAACTCAGCGCCATGCGCGGTGACGATGTCGCGCAGCAGGTCAGGAATGGTCGCGGCGTCCTCGGGTGGCGTCTGGTAGATCACGCCGATGGCGAATTTGATCCGACGGCGATCAAGATGGGCGTAGCTCGTGATTTCCTTGTTCAGCAGTTGTGCGTTCGAGACGATCATGCGTTCGCCCGTGATCAGGCGCATGCGTGTGGACTTGAGGCCGATCTTCTCCACGACCCCGGTCTGTGTGCCGAAATTGATGGCATCGCCGACCTTGAAAGGCTTGTCGAAGATGATCGAGAGCGATGCGAACAGATCCGAGAAAATGCCCTGTGCGGCCAGACCGATCGCAATACCGCCGATGCCAAGGCCGGCAACCAGCGCCGTGACATTGACGCCGAGATTATCGAGAACCACGACAAAGGCGATGGCGAAGATCGCGATGGACAACAGAACCTTGATGAGGCCGCTCGCATTCGCAAGTGCCTCGCTGCCGCCAAGCTCGGGGTCGGACCGCATCTGGACGAAGCCAAGCGCCATGTTGCGCAACCAGCTGGCGACCTGCCAGGCCGTGACGATAATAAAGAGAACATGGACGGCGTTCACGACCGACTGCGGCACAGCGAAATAATGCACCACCAGGCGGGTTGCGATTAGCACCATGAAGAGGTGACTGGTTCGTTCGACCGTATTGGCAGCGACACCCATCATCGGGGATGCGTGCGCGGCCTTGCCGAACAGCCCCTGCAGGATGCGCTTGAGCAGTCCTAGCGCAAAGTAGATTGCAAAGCCGATAACCAGCCCGATCACGACATTGAGCCAGTTATCGTTCAGCCATGCAACGCTCTGGTTGAAGAAGTGAGCAGGGTTGTTGGACGAAGCAGGGGGGGCAGCAGCGTTCATGGGAAGGGAAAGCTCTCAGACTGGAGGGGGCAGGCGTGTTGCGGCTAGAATGTAGTTCACCGAGAGATTGTCGCTCAGCACGAAGCCGAAGCGTGGATCGGCCATCAGGCCGCTGGTTTCGGTGACGGTCAGGCCGCAGTCGGCCAGCAGGGTCTTCATCTCTTCGGGCGTAATGAAGCGGCTCGGGTCGTGCGTGCCCTTCGTGATCTGCCCAAATCCTTCCGCCAGGGTCACAACGAGCAGCTTGGAGAGCGGCGTTCGGTTCGGCGTGGAAAGGATGAGCAGGCCGTCCGGTTTGAGCAGTCGAGCGGTGGCGGAAAGGAACATGGCCGGATCGGTCACATGCTCGATTACCTCGAGGGCCGTGATGAGATCGAATGGCGGCTGTTCGAGCGCCTCGACCCCGCAATTGCGATAATCGATATCGAGGCTCATAGCCCGCGCATGATCGCGCGCGACTTCGATATTCTCCGGGGCGGCATCGACAGCGGTCACCTGCCCGCCGAGGCGCGCCAGCGGTTCGGCAACCAGACCTGCGCCGCAGCCGATATCGAGCACGCGCTTGCCGGCCAGCGGCCGCAGGCTGTTCTGGTCGCTGCCCCAATGCGCATCGATGGCGGAGCGAATGAAGCGCAGGCGCACCGGGCCGAGCTTGTGCAGCATTGCGCTGGAGCCGTCCGGATCCCACCAATCTGCCGCATGCGCGCCGAAATGCGCGGCTTCTTTGGGGTCGATAGTGCTGCTGTGCGGTTCGCTTGCCATTGCCGATCCTGCTGACTAATAGGGCGCCGGCTCGAAGGCCGGCGAATACCGATCCGTCGGCATTTCCTGACCCCTTGATAGTCCAAGAAAGGTTCGCGGCAAGTCCATGGCGCGTATTGTGATGAAATTTGGCGGCACGTCGATGGCCGGCATGGAGCGAATCCGCAACGTCGCGCTGCGCGTGAAGCACGAGGTTGGCCTTGGCAATGAGGTCGCCGTCGTCGTGTCCGCGATGGCTGGCGAGACGGATCGTCTGGTCAACTTCTGCAAGGAAGCGAGCCCGCTTTACGATCCCGCCGAGTATGACGTGGTGGTCGCGGCCGGTGAGCAGGTGACCTCAGGTTTGCTGGCGATGACCCTGAAGGCGCTGGGCGTGGACGCCCGCAGCTGGCTGGGCTGGCAATTGCCGATCCGCACGAGCGAAGCGCACAGCAAGGCGCGGATCGAGGACATTGAGACGACAGCGCTGATCGCGGCCATGAAGGCAGGGCAAGTCGCCGTCATCCCCGGCTTCCAGGGACAGATGGAGGACGGCCGCGTCTCGACGCTGGGCCGGGGCGGCTCCGATACCTCTGCCGTGGCCGTGGCCGCTGCCGTGCAGGCCGACCGCTGCGATATCTATACCGATGTGGACGGCGTCTACACCACCGATCCCCGCATCGTCAGTCGGGCCCGCAAGCTCGACAAGGTAACTTATGAGGAAATGCTGGAGCTGGCGAGTGTCGGCTCGAAAGTGCTGCAGACGCGGTCTGTCGCGCTGGCGATGAAGGAGAAGGTGCGCGTTCAGGTGCTCTCTTCCTTCGATGCGCCGGGCGACGACCCGGAACCCGGCACGATGATCGTCAGCGAAGCAGAAATTGAGGAAAGCGACATGGAACGGCAGCTCATCACCGGCATCGCTCATGACAAGAACGAAGCCAAGATCATCGTCACGCGTGTGCCGGACAAGCCGGGCGCGGTCGCCAGCATCTTCGGCCCGCTGGCCGAGGCGAGCATCAATGTCGACATGATCATCCAGAATGACAGCAAGGACAATGCCGAGACGGACGTGACCTTTACCGTCCCCCGCACGGACCTTGCCCGCAGCGTCGACATTCTCGAGAAGCTGCAGGATGAGATCGGCTTCCGCCGCATCATCACCGATGCGGAAGTGGCCAAGATCAGCGTCGTTGGCGTCGGCATGCGCAGCCATGCCGGTGTTGCGGCGACCATGTTCAAGACGCTGGCCGAGCGCGGCATCAATATCGAGGCGATCTCCACCAGCGAGATCAAGGTCTCGGTGCTGATTGACGAGGACGAGACCGAGCTGGCCGTGCGCGTGCTGCACACCGCTTACGGCCTCGACGCCGAGCAGGGCGCCGCTTGACCTTTCCCCGCCGCTCCGCCTTAGGAGTGGCTTCGAGACAGGGCGACGGCGCGGTGCTGTCGCCTGATCGTCTCATTGCCGTCGCTTCCCGTCGGGAAGGGCCAGATTGGGTATCGCGATGACCGACCGTCTTTCTTCCCTCATGGCCCGCGGCACCGAATTTCTCGGCAGCGAGACGGCCATCATCTGCGGCGCGATGAGCTGGGTGTCCGAGCGGCATCTCGTGTCCGCCGTCAGCAACGCTGGCGGCTTCGGCCTGATCGCCTGCGGCGCCATGACGCCCGAGCTGCTGGATACCGAGATCGCCGCGACCAAGGCGATGACGGGCAAGCCCTTCGGCGTAAACCTCATCACCATGCACCCGCAGCTGTTCGATCTGATCGCCGTGTGCGCGCGGCATCAGGTGACGCACATCGTGCTCGCGGGCGGCTTGCCGCCCAAGGGGAGCATCGAGGCGATCAAGGCCAGCGGCGCCAAGGTCATCTGCTTCGCGCCCGCTTTGTCCCTCGCCAAGAAGCTGCACCGCTCGGGGGTCGATGCGCTGGTCATCGAGGGCATGGAAGCGGGCGGCCATATCGGCCCGGTGGCGACCAGCGTCCTCGCGCAGGAAATCCTGCCCGTCATGGCCGCCGAACTGCCGGTTTTCGTCGCCGGCGGCATCGGCCATGGCGAGGCGATCGCCGCTTATCTGGAAATGGGCGCAGCCGGCGTGCAGCTGGGCACGCGCTTTGCCTGCGCCAGTGAGAGCATTGCCCATCCCAATTTCAAGAAGGCCTTCTTCCGGGCCTCCGCGCGCGATGCCATCGCCAGCGTCCAGATCGATCCGCGCCTGCCGGTCATCCCGGTGCGGGCGCTGCGCAACGCGGGATCGGACGCCTTCACCGCCAAGCAGCGCGAGGTCGCGCAGCTGCTTGATGATGGCAAGGTCGACATGGGCGAAGCCCAGCTCCAGATCGAACATTACTGGGCCGGCGCCCTGCGCCGCGCTGTAATAGAGGGCGACATTGAAAATGGCTCGCTGATGGCTGGCCAGTCGGTCGGCATGGTCACGAAGGAAGAGCCGGTCGCCGAGATCATCGCGACCCTGATGAGTGAGGCGCGTGCAGCCCTCACGCGCCGGGCCGCCTGAAGCGGGCCCTCCACGGCCTGGTCGCCGCAAATTCGCGCGCGCGGGTAGCGTCTTTCAGCATGCGTGGTTACAACGCTGATACCGGGCGCGCGCCACAGTGCATCCGCCTGATAAAATGACCGACCGTGGGAGAGACAAGGTGCAGGAGAGCCGGCGCGCGGGCGAACCATATTCTGTGGTTGGCATGCTTCAAGGGCCGGGGCAGCGCACCCGATGCGGCAGCGGATCATCCAGATATGCCCGGCGCCATGAGGTCATCGCCCTCACGCAAGATGAACCGGCCCCAAATATCGGCAACGATGTTGGTTCATCTTGACAGTTTCTGATAGCAGGGACCGAATGGATCATACGCGTCGCCCGGAAGCCCCGTCGAACGTTGCCGCCACCGCGGCGCGCCGGATATTGTCCCGCCTGCATGAAGTGATGGCGGCGCGCACCCAGGCGCAGGTAAAGCTGAACAAGGTCGTCGAAATCATCGGGCAGGAGCTCTCGAGCGAAGTCTGCTCCATCTATCTGCTGCGCGACGGGATGCTGGAGCTGTTCGCGACCCGAGGCCTCAAGCAGGAGGCCGTGCACGTCACCCGCCTTGCGCAGGGTGAGGGGCTCGTCGGCATGATCGCCAAGAATGTCGAGACGCTCAATCTGGAGGAGGCCTCGGGCCATCCAGACTTTGCGTACCGGCCGGAGACGGGCGAGGAACGCTTCCACAGCTTTGCTGGCGTGCCGATCGTGCGGCGGGAAAATGCCATCGGCGCCTTGTGCGTGCAGCATCTCGATCCCCGCGGCTATGAGGAAGTCGAGATCGAGGCGCTGCAGACCGTGGCGATGGTGCTGGCCGAACTGATCAGCAATGCTGGCCTGGTCGATGAAAACCCCGGCGAACACCGGCCGCTGGAAACGGGTGCGAGCATCCTGTCCGGTCTCCAGCTCGTCATGGGCATGGCGCGCGGCCACGCCGTGTTCCACCAGCCGCGCGTGACCATCGAGCATACCGTCGCCGAGGACGTCGAGGTCGAGCGGCAGCGCGTCTACTCTGCCTTCGCCAAGATGCGCGAACAGATCGAGCGCATGGCTGGGCAAGCCGAGTTCGGCATGGATGGCGAGCACAAGGAAGTGCTCGAGACCTACAAGATGTTCGCTTATGACGAAGGCTGGTCGCGGCGCATTAACGAGGCGATCGACTCCGGCCTTACTGCAGAGGCGGCCATCGAGCGGGTGCAGCAGCGCACCCGCATGCGCATGCGGCAGATCGACGACCCGTTGCTGCAGGACCGCATGCACGATCTGGAGGATCTCTCCAATCGCCTGCTGCGGATCGTGGCAGGGCAATTGGGCACGGCAGCGCAGCTGGGCCTTCGGCAGGACACGATCCTCATTGCACGCAATCTTGGCCCGGCGGAATTGCTCGAATATGACCGCCGCCGCCTAAAGGGCGTGGTGCTGGAGGAAGGCTCGCTGACCGCCCACGTTACCATCGTGGCGCGCGCCATGGGTGTGCCTGTGCTGGGGCGGGTCAAGAACACCCGCGCGCTGATCAACGAGGGCGATCTGCTGCTCCTCGATGTCAACCAGAACAGGCTGTACATCCGCCCCTCCGAGCCGATGGACGAGGCGTTCGAAAGCGGCCTTGCGCTTACGCAGAAGCGGCGGGCCTCCTATGCTGCACTGCGCGATGTTCCGGCAGAAACGCTGGATGGCCAGCGCATCGAGCTGATGGTCAATGCCGGCTTGCGGGACGATGTCGCCGCGCTGGATGTGACCGGCGCTGATGGCATTGGCCTGTTCCGTACGGAATTTCAGTTCCTCGTTTCCGCCACCCTGCCTCAGCGCGAGCGCCAGCAGCGCCTCTACAAGGAAGTGCTCGACGCCGCGGGGAGTCGCCCGGTCATTTTCCGCACGGTGGATATCGGTGGCGACAAGGCGCTGCCTTATCTGCGCAAGAGTGATTCCGTCGAGGAAGAAAATCCGGCCATGGGCTGGCGAGCCGTCCGCCTTGCGCTGGAGCGTGATGGGCTGATGAAGGCGCAGGCCCGTGCGCTGCTGGAGGCAGCCGCCGGCCGGACGCTTTACGTGATGTTCCCCATGATCTCAGAGCCATGGGAGCTGACCCAGGCCATGACGCTGTTCAGGGAACAGAAGGACTGGCTCGCCAAGCGTGGACGCAAGCTGCCCAAAGGCGTGCAATATGGGGCGATGCTGGAAGTCCCGGCTCTGGCCGAGACGCTCGATTTCGTTCTGCCGGAACTTGATTTTCTCTCTATCGGAACGAATGATCTCACGCAGTTCCTGTTTGCTGCCGATCGCGCCAATCCCAAGCTGGCTGAGCGCTATGATTGGCTAAGCGCCGCCATCCTGCGCTTTCTGGCTCGGGTAACGCGCACCTGCGCCGAGCATCAGGTGCCGGTGGGCGTCTGCGGTGAGATGGGCGGGCGCACGCTGGAAGCCATGGCGCTTCTCGGGCTTGGCATCAGGCGGCTTTCCATCACGCCCGCTTCTGTCGGTCCGGTCAAGGCCATGGTCCGGTCGGTTGATCTGACGGCCCTCTCTCAGCACACGGCGGACCTGCTGAAGGGCGGGGTAGCCAACCTACGGGAGCCGCTGTCGCAATGGGCCGATGAGCATGGCGTGGACTTGGGATGAACCCCGAAGGACGCCGGCTCGCTGAATTAGCGCGTTGACACCGCATGGTGACTAGTGAAACAATTGTTCTTGGCAAATGACCGGAAAATAGGCGGAAAATAGCCCCAATGCGCGAAGAGGCGAACGAAGAAGAAAACGTCGCGCGCAGCGGACTGAGTGCGTCGGAGCAGATGCGACAGGCCCGTGAGGCCGCAGGCATGTCCCTGGAGGATGTCGCGAGCCGGACGCGTGTAACGCTGCGACATCTTGCTGCGCTGGAAGCCGGTGATTACCACGCGCTCCCGGGGACGACATATTGCGCAGGCTTCTCCCGTGCCTACGCGCGTGCGGTCGGCATCGACGAGAATGAACTGGTCAGCAAGGTTCGCGCGGAAATTGCCGAGATGGGCGTGGGGCAGGATGGCCCCTATGAGATTGAGGAGCCTGTCGATCCGAGCAGCGTGCCGCCCCGCTATCTAGCCATAGCTGCGGCTGTGATCGCGCTTCTGTTTGCGGGCGGCTATGCCATTTGGCGGACCCAGTCCATTACACCGCCGACGGACGATCAACTCGCCATCGAGCAACGGACGGAAACGCGCATAGCCGATCCGCGCGCAACGCCGTCGGCCACGGCGGCGAGCAAAGCGCCGGCCAACCCGACGGGACCGGTTGTCCTGACAGCGGTGAACGAAGTGTGGCTTCGCATTTACGAGCCAGACGGCAAGCGCCTGTTTGAAGGAACGCTGGCGAAGGACAAGAGCATCACCGTTCCGGCCGAGGCTCAGGAGCCGATGATTCTGACCGGCCGACCGGATGCTCTGGCGGTAACGGTCGGAGGGCAGGCGATCCCTCCACTGGGAACGGCGGAACGGACCATTTCTGATGTTCCGGTCAGTGCCGATGCGCTTCTGGCCCGCCGTGTTCAGCCTGCGGACACCGGACCCGGTGCATCGATACAGGGTGACGACAGTGCCAGCCCGCCAACGGGCTGATGGCAGCAGAGTAAAGGCGCCATCTCTGTGAGTCGCCCGGTTTGCCGGCGCCCGGAGATCGGCTAGGACGACATGAACATCATCAGGACGTATTCCGACATGGCAGCGAAAAGCATTGAACTTCTCATCTCTGGCCGGTCCGTGGCGCGGGCACTGCTGCTCGCCGGCGCCAGCGTGCACCTCATGTTCAGCGTGCCGGCGGGCGCGCAGCGGACGGTTGAAGGGCGCGTCGATCGCCTCGAACAGGAAATGCGTGCCGTCCAGCGGAAGGTGTTTCCGGGTGGAGCCGGGCAGATTCTGGCGCCGGAAGTCTCGCCTTCCGCGCCTGTACCGGGCGTTGCGGCAGGCGCGCCGGCGACGTCCCCGATCGCGGATCTGACCTCGAGGATCAACGCAATCGAATCCCAGCTCGCCAGGCTGACTGGTCAGGTCGAGGAGAATGACTATCGGCTGCGGCAGCTGGAAGAGAATTTCAAGAAGATGAGCGCTGCGGCGGCTGCTCCTGCGGTCGATCCTGCCAACCCCTTTGGGTCTCCCAGCGCTCCCTTGCCGGATCGTGGCGGGCAGGGGGCGGCATCATCGACGCCGCAGAGCGATAATACGCAGACCCCGCTGCTCGCGCGCACTGAGGCTGTCGCCGCTGTGGAGCGACCGAGCACCGGCAATGCGGCGTCGGACAGCTACACTTATGGCTATCGGCTCTGGAACGCGAAATTCTATCCTGAGGCTCAGATCCAGCTTCAGGAAACCGTAGATAAATTCGGGAAAGACCCGATCGCCAGCCGCGCACATAATCTGCTGGGGCGCGCCTATCTCGATGACAAGAAGCCGGCCGCTGCCGCCAAGATTTTCTACGAAAATTACCGTGAGCGGCCCAATGGCGATCGCGCAGCGGAGAGTCTCGCCTGGGTCGGGGAAGCGTTGATCCAGCTCAACCGCCTCAAGGATGCGTGCCTTGCTTATGACGAGTTGGCCGACGTGTTCGGCAGCAATATGCCGGCCAATGTCCGCGACATGATGACCAAGGGCCGGACACGCGCGAAATGCGGTGGCTGAAGGGCTTGATGCCCGGCTGACCGAGGCGGTTTGCCGGCTGCTGGGGCGTCCGCTGCATGACAGGGAACGGGTCGGCATTGCGGTTTCGGGCGGAGCCGACAGCATGGCGCTCGTGTCGCTTGCCGCACGTTGTTGGCCGGGGCAGGTCGAAGCGGCGACGGTCGATCATGGTCTGCGGCCCGAATCGACGGCGGAAGCCGCCCTGGTCGCGCAATGGTGTGCTGGTCACGATGTTCCCCATGCCTCGCTCAAGATCGCCTCTGCCCTTGAAGGCAATCTGCAGGCCGCGGCTCGGCACGCGCGTTATGAACTGCTCGGCGAATGGCAGCAACAGCGTCGCCTCAATTGGCTGATGACGGCGCATCATGCCGATGACCAGCTGGAAACCCTGGTGCTTCGGCTGAACCGGGGCGCAGGTGTCGGCGGGTTGGCGTCGATCAGAGCGCGGCGGGGTTCGCTGCTGCGACCTTTGCTGGGCGAGAAGCGCGCGGATCTACGAAGGTGGTGCGAGGACCAGCAGGTCCCGTTCGTTGACGACCCCAGCAATGAAAATGTCCGGTTTGATCGGGTCCGGACCCGCCAGGCCCTCGCTGGCTGCGATCTCATCGATCCGACGGGCTTGAATCGATCGCTCGACGCGCTGCAGGAGGCCGACGCGGCGCTGAGCTGGATGGTCGACCGTGTAGGTAAAAAGTCGCTCTTGCTGAAAGAGGATTGCGCCATTTTGTCGCGGACGGATTTGCCCGCCGAGCTTCTGCGCCGGCTGATCCTGCGAATGATCGCGCACCTGAACCCGGAAGCGGAAAATCCGCGGGGCCCGTCACTCGATCAAGCGCTTGTTCAACTTTTCGATGGTAAGACCGTGGTCCTGGCTGACTGTACGTTGACGGGAGGCGAATGCTGGACGGCGCGGCGTGCGCCACCCCGGAAGCTTCGTTGATTCCTGAAAGCTGCGCAGACCATTGTGTTCCGGACAGGAAGTCCTATTTTGGGCGCGAAAGCGAGTAGTTGATGAACGACAACAAAGAGCCGCAAGGCAATCCCTGGATCAAAAGCGCCCTCATCCTGGCCGGCGTGTTTCTCGCCTTGCTGATGTTCGTGACCGTCTTCGACAGCAAGGGCATGAGCACCAACGGCACTGCGATCGCCTATTCCGATTTCCGCGACCGCGTCGGCGCGGATGCGGTTAAAGAGGTGGCGATCGGTCCGGATCGGATCACCGGCGTGCTCAAGAACGACCAGCGCTTCGTGACCTATGCGGTGCCTGATCCGCAACTCACCACGCTGCTCGATCAGCACAATGTCAAATATAGCGGCCAGCCAGAGGAACAGCCCAATTTCTGGATGATCCTTCTGTATCAGTCGCTTCCGTTCATTCTCATCCTCGGCATCGCTTTCTTCGTGCTGCGCCAGATGCAGAAGGGCGGCGGCGCTGGCGGCGCGATGGGCTTCGGCAAGTCCAAGGCCAAGCTGCTCACTGAGAAGCAGGGCCGCGTCACGTTCGACGACGTGGCCGGCATCGACGAGGCCCGCGAGGAGCTTCAGGAGATCGTGGAGTTCCTCAAGGATCCAAGCAAGTTCGCGCGCCTGGGCGGCAAGATTCCCAAGGGCGCACTGCTGGTCGGTTCGCCCGGCACCGGTAAGACGCTGCTGGCGCGCGCCATTGCGGGCGAGGCTGGCGTGCCGTTCTTCACTATTTCGGGTTCGGACTTTGTCGAGATGTTCGTGGGCGTCGGCGCGAGTCGCGTGCGCGACATGTTCGAGCAGGCCAAGAAGAACGCGCCGTGCATCGTCTTCATTGATGAGATCGACGCCGTGGGCCGTCACCGTGGCGCAGGCCTCGGTAATGGCAATGACGAGCGCGAGCAGACGCTGAACCAGCTGCTGGTCGAGATGGATGGCTTCGAATCCAACGAAGGCATCATCATCATCGCCGCGACGAACCGTCCCGACGTGCTCGATCCCGCCTTGCTGCGTCCGGGCCGTTTCGACCGCCAGGTCGTCGTCCCGCGCCCCGATATCGACGGCCGCATCAAGATCCTCGAAGTGCACATGAAAAAAGTGCCCCTGGCGCCGGACGTCGACGCAAGGACGATTGCGCGCGGTACGCCGGGTTTTTCGGGTGCCGATCTCGCCAACCTCGTCAACGAGGCGGCGTTGATGGCAGCGCGCCGCGGCAAACGATTGGTTGCGAACGCGGAGTTCGAAGCCGCCAAAGACAAGGTGATGATGGGCGCGGAGCGGCGTTCGATGGTCATGACTGAAGACGAGAAGAAGATGACGGCCTATCACGAGGCTGGTCATGCTATCGTCGCCATTCACGAGCCGGCCTCAGACCCGATTCACAAGGCGACAATCATTCCGCGCGGTCGCGCACTGGGCATGGTCATGCGTCTGCCGGAGCGGGATAATTACAGTTATCATCGCGATAAGATGCACGCCAATCTGGCGGTCGCGATGGGTGGGCGCGTTGCCGAAGAGGTAATTTTCGGCCACGATAAGGTGTCTTCAGGGGCATCCGGCGACATTCAGTATGCCACGAAGCTTGCCCGCGACATGGTCACACAATGGGGCATGTCCGATGAGCTGGGTCCTCTCCAGTATGAAGAGCCCCAGGGCGAGACATTCCTAGGCTATTCGCAAAGTCAGCGCGTCCATATGTCCAATGAAACCGCGCAGAAGATCGATGCGGAGATTCGTAAGGTCGTCGAAACCGGTTATGAGCGGGCCAAGTCGGTGCTAAGCGACCACCTGAATGAGCTCCACCTTCTTGCTAACGCGCTTCTGGAGTTCGAGACGCTCTCCGGCGACGAAATCAAGACGCTGATCGAGAACGGCGAACTCGTGCGGCCCAGCGGTGAGAAGATTCGGCCCTCTCCTGTTCCTGCAACCGGAACCTCGATCCCCAAGACGGGCAAGCGCAAGGGGCCAGTCAGCGATCCTGCACCGCAGAGCGTTTGATCCCCGGAGAGGGCAAGCCCTGCACGATGATGTCGCCGCAGGCCGAACGGCTTTGCGGCGACATGTGTTTTGGGTGAAGAGTCGGGGAGGACCGATGCCGATCTACATCGATGAAAGCGGTAGCCTACCGGCCGGTGCGATGATCGTGGCCGGCGTTCACATCGAGGAAGATGCCGCGGAACGGCTGCTCGCGCGGTTTCGGGCTGTTGTTGGCCTTCACGGCGAACTCAAGGGAAGCCGGATTGGCTTGATAGAACGTGCCTTCTTTTTCGAACTGCTGGATCGGTTCGGAGGACAGGCGCGGATCTGTATCATCAAGGCCTATCAGCATGAAATCGGACGACGGCCTGAAGATCTGGACGTCTATGTTGCGCTGCTGACCCAGTTGGTCGATGACTGGCTGCCAGATACGGCTGACTGCCTCAGCGTGGTCATCGATGCCGGGCGCTATGATAGCATGGTCCTGGAAGAGGTCCGCCAGGATATTGCGGCGATGCTCACCCGATGCGGGAGCGCGCAGATGATCGACAGCCGCCGCTCGCCCGGCGTGCAGATTGCTGATGTCGTCGCCAACAGCTTCTACAACATCGCCATTCGCTCGGGTCGCTCTGCCCGGATTGAGACAATCGTGGCGCCCTTTCTGGAGCAGGGGCTACTTCGGACCAGCAGTTTGCGGCAAAGGCCCGCGCCGCGCCCGCAGCATCAGGCCATGCGCAAGCGCCCATGAAGGACCCGTGCTGGGCGCGGGCAGGACTCGCCAAAGGAAAAGGCGACCCGAATATGCTCGAGTCGCCTTTGCTGTTTCTCTGTGATGCGGCGTTTAGCCGTCGTAATCGGCGCCCAGGCTGTGTGAACGCGGCGGTGTGGCCGCCGTCAGACGCAGAGCCTCTGCGGAGCGGGCGATGGAGCCGATCTCGTCGGGCGTGTCATCATCGTCGATTTGCAGCTTCTGCATCGAGCCAATGAGATCGTGCTTGAGATCGTCTGGCGTGATCGTCTCCTCGGCGATCTCGCGCAGCGCAACGACCGGATTCTTGTCGCGATCCCGATCAATGGTCAGCTCTGCACCGCCGGAAATCGTCCGCGCGCGCTGCGCCGCGAGAAGAACGAGGTCAAACCGGTTGGGAACCTTGTCGATACAATCTTCGACAGTAACGCGCGCCATGCTTGGCTCCTGAACAGAACAAAGGAGGATGTGGGAAAGTCGGTCCAGCTATCAGGCCGGCACGTGGAAGTCAAGGAATCCTGAGGCCAATGCAGGCATGGTGCCGGGTTCCAAATGCAGCATGCCGGAAACATTGTTGCATCGGGGCATTGGAGAGAGATGCTGGAACGAAAGCTCTCCGGTTGGCAAGACTGACAGCTTGACGCATGAGGGTGCGATGGAGAGACATGCACTCGCACCGTCGGTTCCGGAAGACCAGAAGACGCACGCCGTCGAGGGTAACCGGTTGCGATTGTTGCCGGGCGGCGAAGAACGGCTCGATGCGCTGATGTCGCTCATCGGTGAGGCAGAACATACGCTTCATCTTTACTTCTACATCTTTGCGAAGGACCAGTGCGGCGAGAGCCTGATAGATGCCCTCGCGCAAGCGTCGCGACGCGGCGTCGACGTGACTCTCATCGTCGATGCGTTCGGATCGGCACCAACCCCGACAGGGTTCTTCCAGCCGCTTGTCGAGGCAGGCGGCCGATTTGCGCGGTTTGGCGCGCGTCGATCGACCCGTTATCTCATTCGGAACCATCAGAAAATGGTCGTTTGCGATGGTCGGCGCGCTATGATCGGCGGCTTCAATTGCGAGGTTTCCTATTTCTCCTCTGCCGATGATGCATCTGCCTGGTGCGATCTTGGGCTGCTGATCGAAGGTCCACTCGTGACCGGCCTCCTGCATTGGTATGCCGGACTGGCGGACTGGACGATCGACAGCCGACAGCGTTTCAGTCAATTGCGCCGATTGGTGCGAACTTGGCAGCCCGGTAGCGGTAAATGCATATGGCTGATTGGTGGCCCGACGCGCTTTCTGAACAGCTGGGCTCGATGCTTGAAGACGGACCTACGGGCCGGACGGCGGCTGGATTTGGTTGCGGCATATTTCTCGCCAAGCCCCGGCATCATGCGTCGGATTGCGAGCATCGCTACGCGCGGAGAGGCGCGTCTGATTACCCCGGAAAAATCGGACAATGCGGCGACAGTGGGCGCAGCGCGCCATCTCTACCGTCGTCTTCTGCGGGGGGGCGTCGAGGTCTTCGAGTTCATGCCCCAGAAACTGCACATGAAGCTGATCGTAATTGATGACATCGTCTACGTCGGCTCTGCGAATCTGGATATGCGCAGCCTGTTCCTCAACCTTGAGATCATGCTGCGCGTCGAGGATGCAGGCTTTGCTCAGGAGGCAAGGGCGCTGGTAGACCGCCTAGCCGATGAAAGCGCACCGATTGACAGAAGGGCTTATACAGCGCTCGCAAGTCCGTTCAGCCGATTTCGCTGGTGGATCGACTACCTGCTCGTCGGTGTTCTCGATTACACCGTCACACGGCGGCTAAACTTTCGACGCCGCTGAGTTCGACAGTGGCGCCCTTCTCCTGATCCTTGCATGCCCAGAAGAGCCGCGCAGGCGGAATGCAGCGCCACACAATGTCCTGATCCACATGGCCGAAGAAGCGCTCGAGCCGGGAGAGGACGAAGCGCGAATATTGATAGACCAGGAACTTGCCGCCCGGCCGGATCGCGCGTGCTGTTGCGGCGGCGATCTCGTCGGCCACTTCGGGGGGCAGGGTGGAGAAGGGCAGGCCGGAAATGATGTAATCGGCCGCTTCAAACCCTTCGCGAGCCAGGATGTCCTCGACGTCGGCGGCCGAGCCCTCGACGCAGATCAGGCGTTCATCGACGATGTTCTGCCGCAGATGCCGCACGAACATGGGGTTGGTGTCTATGGCGATGAGCCGCGCGTCCGGCCCCAGCCGATCAAGAATGCGGCGCGTGAACACGCCCGTGCCGGGACCATATTCCACCACGCAGCGCACCTCCCGCCAGCCGACCGGGTTGAGCAGCGCCTGAATGGCGATTTCTGAGGTGGGGATCACTGAGCCGACCATCCGCGGATGACGGATGAACTGCTGAAGAAACAGAAATTTGGGAGACATTGCCAACGCCGTTGCGGTCACTTTCCGGGCCTTCCCTCTCTTTGACGTGACAAATTAACGACTGACTCGCAAGGACGTTTCGTCACTCTTCTGTAATGTTGGTAATTATTTTCGCATGCCGTTCCATCGACTGTGGCGGGGTGGGCGCGTTGCCCTTGCTCAGGCCTTCTTTTCGCCCAGATCGAGCCCGTGCTTCATCAGCATTGGGATATTGGCCATGGCAAAAAGCATCGATGCTGCGGTAACGCCCCAGACCTTGATGAGCAGCCAGGTGTCGAAATCGAGAGCGTAGCGCATGATCTCGTTGGCGACGCCCAGCGCAGCGAAGAAGAAGCCCCAATTGCGCGAGAGCTTGAGCCAGCCGGTTTCATCCAGGCCGCTATAGGCCGATTGCAGCAGGTAGCGCAGCAGCGGGCGCCCGCCCATCCAGCCGCCGATCAGCATCAGGGCGAAGAAGCCGTAGATGATCGTGGGCTTGAGCTGGATGAAGGCCGGATCGTGGAAATAGAGGGTGAGGCCGCCGAAGAAGAGCACGAGGATTGCCGAGAGCCAGAGCATCGGCGACACCTTGCCCAGGCGCCACTTGCTCACCGCCACGGCCACCGCGATGGCGACCATGAACGCGCCCGTTCCGGCGAACATGCCAATGAACTTGGTGGCAAGGAAGAAGACCAGCAAAGGCCCGAAATCGAGCGCCATGGGCAGCCAGCTTTCGCCCTTGGGTCCGGGCGCGATCGGGGCTGAATCGACCGTGGCATCCACTCGGGGGGACGCATTCTCGTCAGCGCGCATAAGCGGCTCCTGCAATGGCGTGGGCCAGCTCGGCCGGATCAAAGGGGCGCAGATCGTCGATCTTCTCGCCCACGCCGATGGCGTGGATGGGAAGACCGAACTTCTCGGCCGCAGCGACCAGCACGCCGCCCCGCGCCGTGCCGTCCAGCTTGGTCATGACCAGACCGGTGACCTTGGCGACATCGCGGAAGATCTCGATCTGCGACAGCGCGTTCTGGCCGGTTGTCGCGTCGAGCACCAGCACGACGTCATGGGGCGCGGCGGGATTGAGGCGGCCGAGCACGCGGCGGATCTTGGCCAGCTCGTCCATCAGCTCGGTGCGGTTCTGAAGCCGCCCGGCGGTATCCACGATCAGAATATCCGTGCCATTGGCCGTGGCTTGCTTGACGGCGTCGAAGACGACGCCGGCGGCATCGCCGCCTTCCGGGCCGGTAACGATAGGTACGTCGAGCCGTTCGGCCCAGATTCGCAGCTGGCCGATGGCCGCCGCACGGAAGGTGTCACCCGCCGCCAGCATGACGCTGTAATCCTGCTCCTGGAAAAGGTGCGCGAGCTTGGCAATGGTGGTGGTCTTGCCAGACCCGTTGACGCCGATCACCAGGATGACCTGCGGGCGCGGGAACGCCTCGATCTCTATGGGCCTGGCGACCGGCACCAGCACTTTCTCGATTTCCTCGGCGAGGATCTCGCGCAGATACTCCTCGGTCAGTTCCTTGTTGAAGCGCCCTTCCGCCAGCCGGTCGCGGATGCGCGCGGCCATCGCCGGGCCGAGATCGGTAGTGTAGAGCGCTTCCTCCAGCTCATCGAGCGTCTGCTCGTCCAGCGCTGCCTTGGCAAAGACGCCGGAAATGCTCTCGCCGAGCCGGTCGGAAGTGCGCTTGAAGCCGCCGAAGAGGCGGTCACGCCAGGAAAGTTCAGCCATGCCCGGCTCCATGCGCGATGAGCGTGCTTCCCTCAAGCCCCGTGATGGATGCGGTGACAATCTCTCCGGGCGTCTGCGCGCTTTCGAACCGCACCGGGGCGAAGCTTTCGCTATGGCCGGCCTGGCCGCTGGTCTCGACGAGAACGCGCTGGGTGCTCCCGACAAGTGTGCCCAGCCAGCGCTGGCGCTCATCCTCGCAGGCGGCGCGAAGGCGCGCTGCGCGCTCGCGGATCAGGGCTCGGTCGAGCTGCGGCATCCGGGCCGCGGGAGTGCCTTCCCGGGGCGAGTAAGGGAACACGTGGCCGTGGACGATGCGGCAGTCCCGCACCAGCGCAAGGCTGTTCTCGAACATGGCCTCATCCTCGGTGGGGAAGCCGGCAATGATGTCGGCCCCGATGGCGATCTCCGGCCGGAGGGCATGCAGCCGCGCGACCAGCTCGACCGCTTGCGCCCGGCTGTGGCGGCGCTTCATGCGCTTGAGGATAAGGTCGTCGCCCGCCTGCAGGGAGAGATGGACATGCGGCATCAGGCGCGGCTCGCCGGCTATGATCTCGAACAGGCGCTCGTCAATCTCGATGCCGTCCAGCGAGGAGAGGCGCAGGCGCGGCAGGTCCGGCACGAGCCGCAGAATGCGCTCGACAAGGGCGCCGAGGCTGGGGCTGCCGGGGAGATCCGGGCCGTAGCTGGTCACGTCCACGCCGGTCAGCACGATCTCCTGCACGCCCTGATCGACCAGCGCGCGCACCTGATCCACGACCGCACCGGCCGGCACCGACCGGCTCGGCCCGCGCCCGAACGGAATGATGCAGAAGGTGCAGCGGTGATCGCAGCCGTTCTGAACCACGATGAACGCGCGGACCCGCTCGGCAAAGGCGGCCAGCATGTGCGGCGCCTGGTGCTGGAGCGTCATGATGTCGGTCACGCGAACGCGCTCGGGCGAGGACGGATGCTCGTGTGCTGGCGCAGCGACGTGGGCGGCAAAGTCCGCCTTCTCGCCATTTCCGATGACGGCGGCGACTTCCGGCATGGCGGCGAACATGGCCGGATCGGTCTGCGCTGCGCAGCCGGTGACGACGATGCGGGCCTCGGGCCGGGCGCGATGGGCGCGGCGAATGGCCTGACGGGTCTGACGCACGGCCTCGCCAGTGACGGCGCAGCTGTTGATGATGACGAGGTCGTCGCGTCCGCCGAGCTGCTGGCGGATCGCTTCGCTCTCAGCGATATTGAGCCGGCAGCCGAGCGTGATGACCTCCGGCGGGGTCATGGCGCGGGCGTGAAATCCGCGAGGTCGAGCGTGCCGTCGAAGACGTGCGTGGCCGGTCCGGTCATGTTGACATGGCCGTCCGGCGTCCAGTCGATGAGCAGATCGCCGCCCGGGAGAGTGACGCGCACCGGGCCGCGGGCGATCCGCCGCCGGATGGCGCAGACGGCCGTGGCGCAGGCGCCGGTGCCGCAGGCCTGGGTGAAGCCGGCGCCGCGCTCCCACACCACCAGACGGATGTGACCGGGCGCGAGCATCTGCGCGAAATTGACGTTTACCCGCTCGGGGAAGAGGGGGTCATGCTCGATCATCGGGCCGAGGCGGGCCATGTCCAGTTCGTCAATATTTTCAACGAAGAAGACGACATGCGGATTGCCGACGCTGACCGCCGCGGGCGGGGGCAGATCGTGCCAGCTCACCGGCATGGTGAGCGTATCCATGGCATAAGCGAGCGGCACCTGATCCCAGTCCGTGCGTGCTTCGCCCATGTCGACGCTCACAAGATCACCCTGCCGGCTCGCCTCGAGCAGACCGGCATTGGTCTCGATGGTGACATCGCGGCCAACGAATAAAGGGATGCAGCGGGTGGCGTTTCCGCAGGCGTCAACTTCCGAGCCATCCTGGTTAAAGATGCGCATCGACACATCGGCGCGGTTCGAGGCACCGACGACGATGAGCTGATCGCACCCGACACCCGTACGGCGGTCCGCAATGGCGCGCGCAAGGCTCTCTGTCATATCGATATGACGTTCGCGCGCGTCGATGACCACGAAGTCGTTTCCGAGACCGTGCATCTTGGCAAATGAGAGAAGGGCAGGGCTGCCGGACATGCGCGGCATTTAGGGCGACATTGGATAGAAGTCCATGATTTGCCGAAAATTGCAGGCCCACGGGGTTGTCTCGACCGGCTCAAGGTCCCATTGTCTATCGATGCTGATGAGATGGAGGAGACATGATGAGGCGTTTGATCGTTTTGGCGGGACTGGGGCTGCTCACGGCCTGTGGCCAATCCGGATCGAACCTCTCTGAAGATGTTTCAAACAGCCTCAATGTGATCGAGGGCGATCTCACGCCCGGTGGCAATGCCGGCGACCCCCTGAATGCGAGTGGCAACGCGATGGCAAACAGCGCGGACTCCGGCAACGTGATCGTCGGTGGCCTGCCGTTGCGGCTGGGCTTTTATGTCTCGAGCGAAACCGACTGCGGCTCGGCCTCAAACGCGAACGTCACGTTGATGCGACGGGATGGCTATAGCGGCGAGCGCTATAGTTGCAGGTTTGGCGCCATCGAGAAGCTTGGTCCGGCAACTTACCGCGTCACCGAAAGCTGCGCGGAAGGGACGGTGGCGGGTCGCCAGGAGGAGGAGCGCCGGACGAGCATCAGGACTTATGACGTGTCCGACGAAGAAAATTTCTCGGCCCAGTCCGACAGCGGATGGGCCAACAAGGCCCGGTTCTGCGCGCAAAGCAGCCTGCCCAAGCCCTGGCGCGACCAGGATATCAGCGATGTGATCGGCACAGCGCCGCCGGAGAGGCCGTGACGGGGTCGATTGCCCGAACCGGGCCGGCGGCACGATCTGCCGGTCTTTGCGTTTTGCCTCTGCAGGCCTTTTAGAGTATCCGGCCCGCAGTTTCCCGTTTTCTGATCATTTGGAGAAGTCCCTGTGGGATATCGTGTCGTCGTCGTAGGCGCCACCGGCAATGTCGGTCGCGAAATGCTCAACATCCTGGCTGAGCGTGAGTTTCCGATCGACGAGATCGCGGCTGTCGCCAGCTCGCGCTCGACGGGCGATGAGATCGAGTTCGGCGAGACCGGCAAGATGCTCAAGGTCAAGAACATCGAGCATTTCGATTTTGCCGGATGGGATATCGCGCTGTTCGCGGCGGGATCAGGGCCGACCAAGGAATATGCGCCCAAGGCCGCGGCAGCGGGCTGCGTGGTGATCGACAACAGCTCGCTTTACCGCATGGACCCGGACGTGCCGCTCATTGTGCCGGAAGTGAACCCCGAGGCGATCGAGGGCTACAAGCGCAAGAACATCATCGCCAATCCGAACTGCTCGACCGCGCAGCTGGTGGTGGCACTCAAGCCGCTGCACGACGCCGCGAAGATCAAGCGCGTGGTGGTGGCGACCTACCAGTCGGTCTCCGGCGCCGGCAAGGACGGTATGGACGAGCTGTTCGAGCAGAGCCGCAACATTTTCGTCGGTGACCCGGCCGTGCCCGTGAAGTTCACCAAGCAGATCGCCTTCAATGTCATTCCGCACATCGATGTGTTCCTCGACGATGGCTCCACCAAGGAAGAGTGGAAGATGGTCGTCGAGACCAAGAAGATCCTCGACCCCAAGATCAAGGTGACGGCGACCTGCGTGCGCGTGCCGGTGTTCGTGGGCCATAGCGAAGCGGTAAACATCGAGTTCGAGGACGAGATCAGCGCCAAGCAGGCGCAGAAGATCCTGCGCGAGGCGCCCGGCGTGATGCTGATCGACAAGCACGAGGACGGCGGATACGTGACCCCCGTCGAGTGCGTGGGCGACTATGCGACCTTCGTGAGCCGCGTGCGGGAAGACTCGACCGTGGAGAATGGCCTCTCGCTCTGGTGTGTCTCCGACAATCTGCGCAAGGGCGCCGCGCTCAATGCGGTGCAGATTGCCGAATTGCTGGGCCGCCGCCACCTCAAGAAGGGCTGACGATCATGGGCAAGGCTTCTCTCAAGAATGCCTTGCCGCCCCTCCAATGGGCGCTGCTCGGCTCGCTGCTGCTGGCGGTGGCGCTGGCCAATATCAATCAGCCCTTCCCGGAACTCGCACCGCTCCAGCATGCGCCTACGGTTTTCCTGATCCTGGCCGCGCCTTGGCTGCTGAGGCGATGGCCCCTCAATACGCGCAGCGTCACGATGATCTGGCTGTTTCTGCTGCTCCACACACTCGGCGGGCGCTATATCTATTCCTATGTCCCCTATGAGGGGTGGTTCGCGTCACTGGCCGGAGATGCGTTTGGCAGCCTGACGAGCGGTGAGCGCAATGCCTATGACCGGTTCGTGCATCTGATGTTCGGTGTGCTTCTCACGCCGGTGTTTGCGGAAACGGGGCAGCGTCATTGGGGGCTCCGCTGGGGTGTGTCCTGGTTTCTCGGTTTCGCCATCGTCGGGCTGGTCGGTGCGCTCTATGAAGTGTTCGAATGGCTGCTGACCCTCGTCCTCGCTCATGAAACGGCGGACTATTACAATGGTCAGCAGGGCGACATCTGGGACCCGCAGAAGGATATGGCCATAGCGCAGATCGGCAGCGGGTTGGCCTGGCTCCTTGCGGGATTGAAACGCAAACGGCGTTGACGGCCCTATTCGCTGACAGGCTGAGGCGGGCCGCTTCCGGCCGCGCGGCGTTTTGGCTTCTTCAGGATGAAGGCCATGGGGATCACCAGCGTGGACACGATCGCCATCAGGTAGAAGTCATTCAGAAAGGCGATCATTGCCGCTTGCCTGTTGATGAGGCCATCGATGCCGGCGAGAATGGCCGTCCCCATTTCTCCGTAGCGCTGCAGCTGGCCAGGATCGGCAGGCAGATGCGCCGCTGTAATGTGCTGGGCAAGATCTGAATGGCTGACCTGGGTGTTGCGCGCCAGCAGCGCCATCACCACGGCGATCCCGATTGATGAACCGATGTTGCGGGTTAAATTAAGGACCGCAGCGCCTTCTGTTCGCGCCGTGGGGGGTAGCGTGCCGAAGGCGAGCATCTGCAACGGCACGAAGACGACACCGATGCCGGCGCCCTGGAGGACGCCGGTGAACACAAACGGCGTCCAGCCCTGATCGAGCGACCAGCCTGTCATCATCCACATCGATCCGGCGGTCATGGAAAATCCGCCGGCAATCAGCAGCCGGGGATCGACAAAGGCGACGAGCCGCCCGGACACCGCCATGGCAACAAGCACACCGACGCCGCGCGTAGAGAGAATCCAGCCGGTATCGACGACCGAATAGCCGTAGAGGCCCTGCAACATGGGCGGCAGGAGCGCCATGGCGGCGAACATCGCGAGGCCGATGATGAACATGAAGCCCGCCGCGCTCATGAAATTGCGATCCCCGAACAGTTCGCGCGAGAAGAGCGGTTTGCGTGCGGTGAGCGTGTGAATGGTGAACATCCACAGAGCGCAGACGGCAATAGCGGCCTCAATCCAGATTTCCGTCGACGAGAACCAGTCGGCATGCTGCCCACGATCCAGCATGAGTTGCAGGCTGGCGAGTCCCAACGCGATGAGACTGAACCCGAACAGATCGAAATCCCGACGTTTCAGAGGTTTCTCAGGCAACAGGGCATAGAGGCCGAAAAGGCAGGCAATGCCAAAGGGCACATTGACGAAGAAGCACCAGCGCCAGTCGATCCATTCCGTCAGCCAGCCGCCCGCAATCGGCCCCATGATCGGCCCGATCATGACCCCCATGCCGTAGACCGACATGGCCTTGGCGTGTTGGGAGGGCCGATTGATGTCGAGCAGCAGGCTTTGCGCCAGCGGCCCGATGAAGGCGCCGCCAACGCCCTGCAGCGCCCGGAACAGGACCATCTCGGGCAGATTCTGGGCGATGCCGCACAGGATGGACGCGATCACGAAGAGGAAGACGGAAATCAGCAGCAGCCGTCGCGTACCGATCCGGTCGGCGAGCCAGCCAGTGATCGGAATGGCAATGGCGGCGGCCAGAATATAGCTGGTCAGCACCCAGCTGATCGTTTCATCGCTCGCGCCCAGAGCGGCGCGCATGTGCGGCAGTGCGACATTCACGATCGTGGTGTCGAGCACCTGCATGATCGTGGAGACCATGATTGCGATCGTCACCAGCACCCGGTGACGGACTGGGAGATGGGGGAGATCCTCGCTCTGGCCCATGGCCGACCGATCCGCTTCAGCGGGCCGAAGCGACAGTGGGCGGCGTCTTGCTCTCGCGGATATCGACCGTCACATTTGCACTCAGGCCTGCAATCATCGGGCGCTCGGGCCGGCTGTCGATCGCGATGCGCACGGGCACGCGCTGCGTGACCTTCACCCAATTGCCATTGGCGTTCTGGGCGGGCAGCACGGAGAACTCGGAACCCGTGCCAGCGCCGATGCTATCGACATGACCCGCGATGCGGGTGCCGGGATAAGCATCAAGTTCGATCTCGGCCGATTGACCGGCGCGCATACGGTCAAGATCCGTTTCCTTGAAGTTGGCCGTAATCCAGACCTGATCGCTTGCGACGATGCTGACCAGCGGCAGGCCTTGCACGGCCATTTGCCCGACCTGCAAACGGGTTGCCTGGCTGATCCGGCCGGATGTCGGAGCGCGTACGACGGTCCGTTCGAGGTTAAGCGCGGCCTGCTCTCGCTGGGCCTGCGCGGCGGCAATCTCCGGGTTGATGCCCGGCACCTGCGGTCCGCTGGCAAGCGCAGCCTTGGCCTTGGCCGCTTCCGCTTCAGCTGTGCGTAGCCGCGTGCGGGCATTGTCGAGCGCCTGTTCGGACTGCTGAAGGCGCGCCCTTGTGGTGAAGCCTTCCTTCATCAGCGCCTGCTGTCGCTTGAGATCTTCCTGCGCATAATAAACGTCTTCACGCGCACCGGCGATGTCCACATTGGTCGCCTGAAAATCGCTGCGTAGCTGCCCGACCTCAACCTGCGCGTTCGCGATCTGGGCGTCCGCCTGCTGGAGGGCAACGCGATAGGGTTGTTGATCAACGACGAACAGCACGTCGCCCGCCTTCACCATCTGGTTCTCGCGGACGCGAACCTCGATGATGCGGCCTGCGACATCGCTGCCGACTGCCACGATGTCCTGCTTTACATAGGCATTGTCGGTCGAGACGGTGCGGCCGCTCGTTGCCCAGAACCAGATGCCAGCCACGAGGACCACGAGCGGGACCGAGAACATGAGCAAGCGCTTGCGCAGCTGGCTTCCGCGTGGCTCGGGAGGCGTCGCTGTCTCGACGGGTGTCGCCGGTGCCTGAGCGGAAGGACGCAGCGCAGGATCAGCTTCAGACATTGGCAGCCGCCTCCTTTGCGGCGTCATCGGCGGCGGGCTGGCCATCGCCGGAAAGATTATCACGAATGCGCCAGAGCACGGACAGGGCCGCTTCCCGATCAGCCTCAGGAATGCCGGCGAGCGACTCGTTGAGTACGCTCTGGCCGATCCCCTGCAGTTCGGCGGCGAGGGGCTCGGCAGCGTTGGTGAGGAACAGCTGCCAGGCGCGGCGGTCCTGCGGATCGCGACGGCGCTCGACGAGCTCGGCCTGCTCAAGGCGGTCGACCATGCGGCAGGTGGTGATCGGCTCGACATCCAGGCGTTCGGCAAGGGCGCCCTGATTGATACCGGGGAAGCGCATGATCTGGACGAGGGCGCGCATTTGCGGGCCCGTGATGCCCAGGCTGCGGGTACGATGATCGAACCGGCGCCGATAGAGCCGTGCCACGTCATTGATCGTGAAGGCGATGTGATGACTGTCCATGATGTCGGCGCATTTAGTAAGCCAGCTTATTAGAAGCAAGTCTAGAATGACGCGCGCAACGCATGGAAGCGGCCTGAAGGGGCGGCCTGGCTTATTGGCCTTGCCTTCCGGGGGCGGGTGCGCCCACAATCAGGCTATGAACACGCTGCCGACGATTACCATCGACCATCTTCCCGGCCATGGCGGCACCAGCATTGCCGTGCATCGCCTGGGGCAGGGACCTGCGGTGATCCTGCTGCATGGGCTGAGTTCCAGCGCGCAGATCAACTGGCAGCGCTATGGCACTGCGCAGAAGCTCGCCGATGCAGGCTTCGAGGCGATCATGATCGACCAGCGCGTGCATGGGCGGAGCGACGCGCCGACCGACCCGGCGGCCTATCCGCAGGACGTGATGCTGCTGGACATGGAGGCGGTGATCCCGGCGCTGGGCGTCGAGCAGTTCGATCTGGTCGGCTATTCGATGGGCGCGCGGCTGTGCCTCGGGCTGATCGACCGGGGCATGGCGCCGCGGCGGCTCGTGCTGGGTGGCATGGGGCTCGAGGGGCTGCTGGAGTGGGAGCGGCGGCGGGCGTTCTTCCTCAAGGCGCTCGATCATTTCGACACCGTGCGGCCGGGCGACCGGGACTATATGGCGATCCAGTTCATGAAGACGGTGAAGATCGATCCGGTGGCGCTGCGCCTGCTGCTGATGAGCATGAGCGACATGGAGCGGGACGTGCTCGGGAAGATCACCATGCCGACGCTGGTGCTGTGCGGGCAGGACGATGACGACAACGGATCGGCCGATGCGCTGGCCGCCGCCCTGCCGGATGCGCAGCGGGCGACGACGCCGGGCAATCACATGAGCGCGATCACCATGCCGGAATTCGGGCAGGCCATCGCCGACTATCTGGCGGCTTGACGAACCCCGCCCTGACAGGCCAGCGTGGCCGCAATCACCAGTTTCAGGGACTTCGACATCATGCTCAATTTGGTTTCGCGCCTTGCCGTAGCGGCAGCGCTCTCCATGGCTGTCTGCACGGCGCCCGCTCTTGCGCAGAGCGAGTCGGCGCCGGCCTCGACGGCCCCGACCGCGGCGCAGGCTGACGCGCTGGTCGCGCAGGCGGAGAAGGAATTCTTCGACTATTCGGTCGAGGCGAGCCGCGTTGCGTGGGTGAACGCGACCTACCTCACCGAGGATACCGATGCTCTGGCCGCGCAGGTCGGCGCAAAGGGCACCGAGATGTCCGTGCGCTATGCGCTCGAGGCGGCGAAGTTCGAGGCTGTGCCCGGCCTCTCCTATGACACGCGGCGCAAGCTCGACATCCTGCGGGCCGGGATCGTGCTGCCCGCACCGACCACGCCGGGCGCGGCGAGCGAGCTGAATGCGATCTCCACCAAGCTGCAGTCCGACTATGGCAAGGGGCGCGGCACGCTCAACGGGCAGCCGATCAGCGGCAGCGACATCGAGGCCGAGATGGGCAATCTCGAGCGCACGCCCAATGAATACAAGGAAATGTGGACGAGCTGGCACGACAATGTCGGCAAGCCGATGCGCGGCGAGTTCGAGCGGCTGGTCACCATCGCCAATGAGGGCGCCAAGGAGCTGGGTTTTGCCGATGCCGGCGCAATGTGGCGCTCCAATTACGACATGCCGCCGGACGAGTTCGCCAAGGTGACCGAAAAGCTTTGGCAGGACGTGAAGCCGCTTTACGATTCGCTCCACTGCTATGTGCGCGACAAGCTGAACGCCAAATTTGGCGATGCGGTGCAGCCCGGCACCGGGCCAATCCGCGCCGACCTGCTCGGCAATATGTGGGCGCAGGAATGGGGCAATATCTATCCGCTGGTCGCGCCGGCGGGGGCAGGGGATCTGGGCTACGACATCGGGAACCTGCTCAAGGCCAAGGGCTATGTCGAGACCAGCCCGACCGAGACCGATCCCACCAAGCGCGGCGTCTGGGAGAAGGAAATGTTCAAGATCGGCGAGGGCTTCTTCTCCTCGCTCGGCTTCGATCCGCTGCCCGAGACCTTCTGGACGCGCACCCAGTTCATCAAGCCGCTCGACCGTGAAGTCGTCTGCCATGCCTCGGCCTGGGACATCGACAACAAGGACGATATCCGCATCAAGATGTGCACCAAGGTGGACAGCGGCGACTTCGTCACCATCCACCACGAGTTGGGCCACAATTACTATCAGCGCGCCTACAAGGACCAGAGCTTCCTCTACGTGAACGGCGCCAATGACGGCTTCCATGAAGCGATCGGCGATACCGTCGCGCTCTCGATCACGCCGCAATATCTGGTGGACATCGGCCTGCTCGACCCGGCGAAGGTGCCGGGCGCGGACAAGGATATCGGCCTGCTGCTGCGGCAGGCGATGGACAAGATCGCCTTCCTCCCCTTCGGCCTGCTGATCGACCGCTGGCGCTGGGGCGTGTTCGACGGATCGATCCAGCCCGCCGACTACAACAAGGCCTGGAACGACATGCGGCTGCGCTACCAGGGCATTGTCCCGCCGGTCGAGCGGCCAGCCGATGCCTTCGATGCCGGGGCGAAATATCACATCCCGGCAAGCGTGCCCTACACCCGCTACTTCCTCGCGCGGCTGCTGCAGTTCCAGTTCTACGAGGCCGCCTGCCGGCAGGCGGGCTGGAAGGGGCCGCTGCACCGCTGCTCCTTCTACGGCAACAAGGAGGTCGGCGCGAAGCTGAACGCCATGCTGGAAATGGGCGCCTCGCGCCCGTGGCCCGACGCGTTGGAGGTTTTCACCGGCTCGCGGCAGATGAGCGGCAAGGCGCTGGCTGCCTATTTCGCGCCGCTCAAGACCTGGCTCGACCGGCAGAACAAGGGCAAGAGCTGCGGCTGGTAAGGCCGGACGCATCCTCTGGGTGCGAGCGCGCCCAGAGGGTCGCCGGCGCGCAATTCGTTCTCCGGCGACTGACCCAAAGGGCAGTCCCTGCGCCCCGGAAATGGCATCATTGATTGAGAAATGTGCTAGGAGCCGGAATATTGTCGATGTTCCGGTGAACGAATGGTCTGGATTTTCCTAGCGATGATTGCGCTGGGCATGGGCTTGCTAACCTTGTCCCTGCCGCCCATCCACGCAATCCTGAAGGCGCTGAATGACGGTGAACTGTACACGCGATGGAGCCGGCTACGCTGGCTGATCGTTGGATTTATCGTTGCCTATGGCCTGTATGCAGCGATCCGCTACACCACTGTGGCGACGCCGTCCGATCTGCTCGGAGGGCTGATCCTTCTGGCGGGCGGCTTCTTTGTGCTGGCCGTCGCACGGCTCTCCGCTCTCACGACTCAGGATCTGGTCCGCATCACCGCGTTGGAACGGGATGTGGTGCGCGATCCGCTCACCGGTACGTTCAACCGGCGCTATCTCGATTCAAGGCTGGAGGAAGAGATCAACCGCTCGCGCCGCTCGGGCCTGCCTCTTTCAACACTGATGATCGACCTCGACCACTTCAAGGGAATCAATGATCGATATGGGCATCTTGTTGGGGATCAGGTGCTGCGGCATGTCGGCTCCCTGATCCTGAGTCAGGTGCGGCTCAACGACATCGTGGTGCGCTATGGCGGCGAGGAATTCGTCGTCATTACTCCCGATAGCGGCCTCGACGATGCCGCCAGGCTGGGGCACCGGTTGCTGCGCCATTTGCGAGATCACAGCATCGATCTGCCCAATGGCGATAAGCTGACGGTCACGGCCAGCATCGGCGCAGCCGTACTAGAGGAAGAGGAAGGCCGCACAACGTTTCTGCGGCGCGCGGACGACGCGCTTTATGAAGCCAAGCGCAACGGGCGCGACCGCCTTTGCCTGGCGGGTGCTGCTGTCGCCAACAGCATCGCCTGAAGCGCTTGCGGCATTGGAGGACGTTTCCCGAGAGCCTCAGCGGAACGGCGGCTCATTGAAGGCGCGCAGCTTGCGGCTGTGCAGCCGTTCGCCCTGCTGGCGCAGTCGCTCGCAGGTTTCGAGACCTATGGCGAGGTGGCCGGCAATGGCTTCCTCATAGAAGCGGTTGGCCTGTCCCGGCAGCTTGAGTTCGCCATGGATCGGCTTGTCCGAGACACACAGCAATGTGCCGTAGGGCACGCGGAAGCGGTAGCCCTGCGCAGCGATGGTGGCGCTCTCCATGTCCACGCCGACAGCGCGGGACAGCGAGAAGCGCAGCGCCGAACGCGAGTAGCGCAGCTCCCAGTTACGATCATCGGTGGTGACGATCGTGCCGGTGCGCAGGCGGCGTTTCATGTCGCCGCTGCCGCCCAGAATGTGCTCGCAGGCCTCCGCCATGGCGACCTGCACTTCGGCAATGGCCGGCACCGGAATTTCGGGCGGCAGCATCTCGTCAAGAACATGGTCGTCGCGCAGATAGGCATGGGCGAGCACATAGTCGCCGATCCGCTGGCTTGGACGCAGGCCACCGCAATGGCCGATCATCAGCCAGGCCTCGGGCCGCAGCACGGCGAGATGATCGCAGATCGTCTTGGCATTGGACGGACCGACACCGATGTTGACGAGCGTGATCCCCGTGCCGTCCGGCGCGATCATGTGATAGGCCGGCATCTGGTGACGGCGCCATGCGCTGTCTGCAATGGCGCTTTCCGGATCTGCGGTGTCTGGCGTGATTTCCACGCCACCGGCGCCCGACAACGCCGTGAACCGCGTGCCGGGGCGTTTCAGCTCGGTGCAGCCCCAGCGCACGAACTCATCGACATAACGATGATAGTTGGTGAACAGCACGTAGCGCTGGACATGCTCGGGCGGCGTGCCGGTGTAATGCCGCAGTCGCGCGAGGCTGAAATCCGTACGCAAGGCATCGAACAGCGCGAGCGGACGCTCCCCTGAAGGCGTAGGCAGAAAAAGCCCGTCCGCAATCTCGTCACCAATTTCGGCGAGTTCCGTCGCCGGAAAATGGCGGGCAAGCTCGCTCGGGGGAATGGCGGAAAGCGCTCCGGCGGGCAGCGCATCCAGTACATAAGGGAAGGGAATGGCCTGATCGCTGCGGCCGACACTGACGTCCACCTCATAATCGCCCATCAGCAGATCGAGTTGCTCGGTCAGATAGCGTGCGAACATCTCGGGGCGCGTGACGGTGGTCACGTAGCGGCCGGACCTGGAGAGCCGCGCGAACGAACGGCGGCTCGGGGCGCTGTCAATGGTCTGGTGATAATCGAGGATCAGCGACGGATAGCAATAATCGCGATCCGCAATGGCCTGCGCGGACGGGATGGTCCCGTCCCGGGCATAAGCGAAGATGGCGTCGCGCAGATTGGTCGTCGCGGCTTCGTAGCCGGCGATGAGCTGTTGAACGATGGTCGTGCTGGAGGCTTGCTTCATGGCCTATCATAGCTGGCCAATGTGACAGGCGGAAGAGGCCGGCGCTGCGGGGCCGGGACAAATTGCCCAGCCCCGCAGCGTGAACGGATCAGAGCTGCTCGAGCAGATAGTCCGCGCTGGAGACGCGGAATTCGCCGGGTGCCTCGACGTGGAGCTGCTCGACGACGCCGTCATTGACCAGCATGGAGAAACGCTGGCCGCGCGTGCCGAGGCCGAACTTGCTGCCATCCATGGTGAGGCCGACCGCTTCCGCGAAGCTGCCGTTGCCGTCCGCCAGCAGCGTGACCTTGCCGTCCGCCGAGGAGGCCTTGCCCCATGCGCCCATCACGAAGGGATCGTTAACCGCCGTGCAGGCGATCTCGTCGACGCCCTTGGCCTTCAGCTCGGCTTCCTTCTCGATATAGCCCGGCAGGTGCTTGGCCGAGCAGGTCGGCGTGAAGGCGCCGGGAACGGAGAAGAGCGCAACCTTGCGGCCGGCGAAATAGTCCTTGCTCTCGACCGGCTCGGGGCCGCTCTCGGTCATCTTGACGAAGGTGGTCTCGGGCAGTTTATCACCAACTTTGATCGTCATGTCTTTCTCCTCAGTCATCCGGAAGGGGGCGGCGGCTGGCGCTCCAGCTCTGTGCGGCAAGTCGGGGTTCGGCAAGCGACTGTCAAGGTCGATGCCGTGCCGGAACGTGGAACCGTTCGGCACGGCGAGCGACTGGCCAGACAGGTCGGGTGCCTGTGGGGTGGACGCGACCAGGCTTAACAGGCATGCTCATGAGAGGAGTTTCATGACATGAACGCCCCCACCCAGCCGAAAATCTCGCTTGCCGGCAAGCTGTTGCTGGCCATGCCGGACATGCCCGATCCGCGCTTTGAACGATCTGTGATTCTCCTTTGCGTTCATGACGAAGGCGGAGCACTGGGCATCGCCCTGCATGAACCTATGACGGGCATTGGACTGCGTGAGTTGCTCGTTTCGCTGGATATCGATGGCAGCGCAGTGGAGGACAGCTCCGTGCTGCAGGGTGGGCCAGTGGAGCCGCGCCGGGGCTTTGTGCTGCACAGTCAGGACTGGATGAGCAGCGACAGTCATCCGATCGACGACGACATCGCGTTGACCGGATCCATGGAAGTGCTCAATGCGATTGCCTCGGGCGGCGGCCCGAAGAGCTGGCTGGTAACGCTTGGTTACGCGGGCTGGGGCGCGGGACAGCTTGAAGCGGAACTGGCAGCGCCGGGGTGGTATCTTGGAAAGGCAGAGCCGCACCGGCTGTTCTCGATGGCACCGGAAGAGCGATGGACCGGCGCTTTCGCGCTCGAAGGGATTGACCCGGCAATGCTCACAGGCAGCATGGGGCACGCCTGAGCACTGCTCGCACGAAGCGCACATAAAGAAATCTTTATATTTGCGGCGGGCGCTGAGCCTTGGTAAGGCGCCGCGGTGTTGCCGGTTGCCTCTCTTGTATGGCCCCGGCTCAGGCAATCAGGAGAACGACACGTGGCGACCTTGGCCCAGGATTACATCGTAAAGGACATCTCGCTGGCCGGCTTCGGCCGCAAGGAGATCGAGATCGCCGAAACCGAGATGCCGGGCCTGATGGCACTGCGCGAGGAATTCGGCGCTTCCAAGCCGCTCAAGGGCGCGCGCATCACCGGATCGCTGCACATGACGATCCAGACCGCTGTGCTCATCGAAACGCTCGCCGAACTGGGCGCCGAGATCCGCTGGGCCTCGTGCAACATCTTCTCGACGCAGGATCATGCCGCTGCCGCGATCGCGGCCAAGGGCATCCCGGTGTTCGCCATCAAGGGCGAGACGCTGGAGGAATATTGGGACTATGTGGTCAAGATCTTCGACTGGGGCGACACGACCTGCAACATGATCCTCGACGATGGCGGCGACGCCACGATGTTCGCGCTGTGGGGCGCGCGCGTCGAGGCCGGTGAAGCGCTGTTCTCGCCCTCCAACGAGGAAGAGACGATCTTCGTCGCGACGCTCAAGAAGTTCCTTGCCGAGCGCCCGGGCTATCTCACCAAGACGGTTGAAGCGATCAAGGGCGTCTCCGAGGAGACCACCACCGGCGTGCACCGGCTCTATGAGCTGGCCAAGAAGGGCAAGCTTCCCTTCCCGGCGATCAACGTCAACGACAGCGTGACCAAGAGCAAGTTCGACAATCTCTATGGCTGCAAGGAAAGCCTCGTCGACGCGATCCGTCGCGCCACCGACGTGATGCTGGCCGGCAAGGTCGCCTGCGTCGCCGGCTTCGGCGATGTCGGCAAGGGCTCGGCCGCGTCGCTGCGCAATGGCGGCGCGCGCGTGCTGGTGACCGAGATCGACCCGATCTGCGCCCTGCAGGCGGCGATGGAAGGCTATGAGGTCGTGACGATGGAGGAGGCCGCGAGCCGCGCCGACATCTTCGTCACCGCCACCGGCAACGAGGACATCATCACGCTCGACCACATGCGCGCGATGAAGAACATGGCCATCGTCTGCAACATCGGCCATTTTGACAGCGAGATTCAGGTTGCGGCGCTCAGCAACATGAAGTGGACCGAGATCAAGCCGCAGGTCGACGAGATCGAGTTTCCCGACGGCAAGAAGATCATCCTGCTCGCGCAGGGCCGCCTCGTGAACCTGGGCTGCGCGACGGGCCATCCGAGCTTCGTCATGTCCTCCAGCTTCACCAATCAGGTGCTCGCGCAGATCGAGCTGTGGACCAAGAGCGACCAGTATCAGAACGAGGTCTATGTGCTGCCCAAGCATCTCGACGAGAAGGTCGCGGCGCTGCACCTCGAGAAGCTGGGCGTGAAGCTCTCCAAGCTGACCAAGAAGCAGGCCGATTATATCGGCGTGCCGGTCGAGGGGCCGTTCAAGCCGGATCATTACCGCTACTGAGGCAGACCCTCATCGCAACCGGGAAGGCGCGGCATGTCCGCGCCTTTTCGCGTTTTGGGCCAGCGGCCGCGCCCATGAACCGATCCCCGCCCTCTCGGGCAACTTGACCTGTGGCGGATGGCCCTCGAAGACGGGGCATGGACAATCTCACGCATAGCATGGCCGGGGCGGTGCTGGGGCAGATGGGCCTCAAGCGCAAATCGGGCCTCGGCATGCCGACGATCATCATCGCGGCGAACATCCCGGACATCGATGCGACCTGCACGCTGCTCGGCACCCAGTCGCTGGCGCTGCGGCGGGGGCTGACGCACGGGCCGATCGCGATGATCGTGCTGCCGCTGATCCTCACCGCGCTCATGTTCGCCTTCGACCGCTGGCAGGCGAAGCGCGGCACCCGGCCGGCGGGGCGGCCGCCGGTACGCTTCCTGTGGCTGTGGCTGATCGCGCAGATCGGCACGCTCAGCCATCCGGCGCTCGACTGGCTGAACAGCTACGGCGTCCGGCTGCTCTCGCCGTTCAGCGAGCAGTGGTTCCATGGCGATACGCTGTTCATCATCGATGTGTGGCTCTGGGCATTGCTCATCGGCGGCTACATCTGGGCACGGCGGGGCGAGCGGGCAGGCGTGGCGCCGATGATGCAGCGGGCGAGGATCGTGTTCACGCTGGCCTGCGCCTATATCTTTGCCAATGGCGTGTTGAGCGGCGCGGCGGAAGCGCAGGCGGCCGACTGGCTGCGCGGGCAGGGGCGCGCGCCGGAACTGGTGGTGGCCAATCCGCAACCCCTCGTGCCATGGGCGCGGGAAATGCTCTGGCGCGGGGAAGGGCGGCACGGCGGCTTCCCTTACAGTCTCGGCGCCGGGCTCGCGGTGCAGGCCAATTCGGCGGAGGGCGCGGCGAACGGTATGGACGATCCCGGCGTGGCGCTCGCCCGCACGCGCGATGCCGATGCTCGGGCCTTCCTGTTCTGGTCGCGCATGCCGGTGGCGCAGCGCGCCGACAATGGCGACCTGCTGCTTTCCGACCAGCGTTTCAGCGGACGGGCAAGCCCCAGCTTTTCCGTGCGCGTACCCGCCGCGCTGCTGGATTAGGCCGTGAGCAGCCCGAGCATCGTCTGGTTCCGCCGGGACCTGCGCCTTGCCGATCAGGCCGCGCTGACGCAGGCCTGCGCCTCCGGGCCTGTCGTGCCCGTCTACATCCTCGACGATGAGACGCCCCGCCACCGGCGCATGGGCGGCGCCTCCCGCTGGTGGCTGAACCACAGCCTCGCCAGCCTCGATGCGGTGCTGCGCGCGCGCGGCTCCCGCCTGATCCTGCGCCGGGGTAAGGCGGAGGCCGTGCTGGCGGCGCTGGCGGACGAGACCGGCGCGACACGCATCCACGCCCTGCGCCATTACGAGCCCTGGTGGCGCAAGGCGGAGAAAGCGATTGCCCAAGCACACGATCTGGTGCTGCACGAGGGCAACTATCTGGTGCCGCCGGGCGAGCTGAAGACCGGCAGCGGCGGGCCTTACAAAGTGTTCACGCCCTTCTGGCACGCGCTGCGGGATGTGATGCCGCCGAGTGCCTCCCTCGTGGCACCAGAGCACATCGAAGCGCCGGAACAATGGCCGCAAAGCGACCGGCTCGCGGACTGGGCCCTGCTGCCGACGACGCCGGACTGGGCCGGGGGCTTTGCGACCGAGTGGACGCCGGGGGAGGAGGGTGCAGCGGCGCGGCTGGAGGAATTCGAGGATTGCGCGGCGGCTTATGACGAGGCGCGCAACCTGCCCTCCATCGAGGGTTGCTCGCGCCTTTCGCCGCACCTGCATTTCGGCGAGATTTCGCCCGCGACGATCTGGCACAGGCTGGCACGGCGGGACGGCGCCACCGATCCCTATCTGCGCGAGCTGGCCTGGCGCGATTATGCGCAGAACGTGATCCTGCAGATCAGCGATTATGGCAGCCGCAACGGTCGGGCGCAGTTCGATGCTTTCCCCTGGCGGGCGGGCGAGGCGGCGGCAGACGATCTCAAGGCATGGCAGCAGGGGCGTACCGGCTACCCAATCGTGGACGCCGGCATGCGCCAGCTCTGGGCGACGGGGTGGATGCACAACCGCGTGCGCATGATCGCGGCGAGCTTCCTCATCAAGCACCTGCTGATCGACTGGCGCGAAGGCGAGCGCTGGTTCTGGGACACGCTGGTGGACGCGGACTATGGCAACAATGCCGTCAACTGGCAGTGGGTGGCCGGCACGGGCATCGATTCCAACATGTTCGTGCGGATCATGGCGCCGCTCACCCAGTCCGAGAAATTCGATGCCGCGGCCTATATCCGGCAGTGGGTGCCCGAGCTGGCGCATCTGCGGGATGAGTCCATCCACGATCCCGAGGCCGCCGGCATGCGGCCTTCTGCCTATCCGGCCAAGCGCATCGATCATCGCGTGGCGCGTCAGCGGGCGCTGGATGCCTTCGCGACAGTGAAGGGCTGACCGCCCAGCCGGTTGTGTTTCCGGGCGGAATGCGCACATATGGCCTCATGACTGTCCACAACCCGCCAGCGGCCCGCCAGCGCGCCATGCTGCGCCGCGCCGGCGCGCGGGTGGGCAGCGGCTTGTGGCGCATCCTGCCGACGTGGCTGTTTGAACCGCTGCTGGTGCGGGTCGACCGGGGGCTGGTGAACGGATCGCTGGAGCTGCATCTGCCGGACGGATCGGTGCGGTTGCTGGGCGGACGGGCGCAGGGCTTCTCGGCCATCGTGCATCTGGCGAACTGGCGCGCGCTGGCGCGTCTCGCCACCGCCGGTTCGACCGGCTGGTATCGCGCCTGGGCGGACGGCGACTGGTCGAGCCCCGATCCTGTCGCGCTCTTCGCGCTGTTCGGCGCCAATGCCCGCTCGCTCGGCGAGGCCGCGCGCTCGTCCGGCCTGCCGCGGATCATCGGCCGCCTCAAGCTGGCGCGGCGCCACAACAGTCGGCGCGGCGCCCGCCGGAACATTGCCGAGCATTATGATCTGGGTAACGACTTCTACCGGTTGTGGCTCGACGAAACGCTGACCTATTCGAGCGCGCACCCGGCGCATCCCAAGGAGGCGCTGGAGGCGGCGCAAATCCGCAAGATCGACGATCTGCTGGCGAGACTTGACCTCAAGGACGGCCAGCATCTCCTTGAAATCGGTTGCGGTTGGGGCAGTCTGGCGCAGCGGGCGCTGGAGCGGTGTGCACTCGATTATACCGGCCTCACCCTGTCGAGCGAGCAACAGCAGGTGGTGCAGCAGCGCATCGAGGCGATGGGCGCACAATCGCGCGCGCGAGTGCTGCTGCAGGATTATCGCGATTGCACCGGGACTTTCGATGCCATTGCCAGCGTCGAAATGGTCGAGGCGGTGGGGCAGGCCTATTGGCCGACCTATCTCGATTGCATCGCGCGGCTGCTCAAGCCCGGCGGGCGCGCCGCGATCCAGTTCATCAGCATCGATGACGAGATTTTCCCCGCCTATGCCGCGCGCGCCGATTTCATCCAGCGCTATATCTTCCCGGGCGGCTGCCTGATCGCCGAGCGCAGCTTTCGCGAGATGGCCGAGCGCGCCGGGCTTCGCTGGGCGGACCAGACGCGCTTCGGACTCGATTATGCCTGGACGTTGCGGCAATGGCGGGAGCGGTTCGACGCCGTCGTGGACGCCGGGCGCCTGCCGCCGCGCTTCGATGCCCGCTTCGTGGACATGTGGCGCTATTACCTCATGTATTGCGAGGGCGGCTTTGCCGGACGCAGCATCGATGTGGCGCAGGTGACGCTGATCAAGGGCTAGGCTGCCGATCCGTCGGCGGCGGCTTGATCGATCTCCGACCGGATTGCGGCAATCTGCGCCTCAATGAGCGTCAGTCTCGGTTCCTCCTCGTCCAGAATCGCCTGAAACGCCGCGCGCTTCCAGGCATCCTTGCGCGATTGGTCACCTGAGAGTTCGGAAGGCATGGTCGAGAGAAGGATGTCGATGAGCCGATCGGCGCCGTGCAGGCGTCCCCAGAGATAATCATTCTCCCGATAGGCGCGGCTGAAGAAGGCGCCGAAGCAATTGAACTCGATGCCGCGCAGCGTGGCCGCAGCGCCGCCTTTGCGGATCGCCACCGCATCTTCCGGCGAAATGCGGTCGACCTTGATGGGATCATATTCGTCCAGACCTTCGCCCTGCAGAAGCGGCAGCGTCGCGATGTCGAAAAAGGGAAAGCCGAGATACGCCTTGAGCAATGTCCGTCGGTCCTCCGGCGGTAGCGTCATGCAAGCGCTGGCAAAGCGTTGGTCGATCAGATCATCCAGTTCCCGCAGCCCCCGCGCATCGGCAATGATATCGATCGCCGCCAGGGGATCACGCGGCAGTTTCTGAATCCGGCTTCTCGTCGCGTCGCCAAACCACGCAGGCGTCTGTCGCTCGGCATACAGGCCGATTGCCTCATAGAGCATATCCTGCATGGCCGAACGCGCTGTTCCATGGCTGTCTTCGTCATGGCCGGCCTGCTCGCGCAGGAGCACAAGGCGACGGGTCAGGAACCGCAGCCGACGGACCCGGAAGGCGATGTCGTGGCTGCGATAAAAAGCGATGAGAGCAGCGCTTGCACCATCGCTGGTGCCGTGCCCCATCCGATCGATACCCGAAGCGTGGAGCTGATCACGCAGCATCTGACGAATGCCCTCGCGATCAAGCGCTTGCTGGTCGCTCCCGAGAGCGCGAAGCAGATCGGCCAACTCGTCCACGATTCCGGCATATTTGAGATAGCCATAAGCAGGATAAGCGAAACCCGCCGCCCGCGAGGCCTTTTGCTGAAGTTTCGACCGCAGATAGGCGAGCCGACGCGCCGAAGGGCGCGTGAGAAACAATGTGCGCCCGACCGTCCTGTCCACCGTTCGGTCGATATCCGGCCGCAAAGCCTCGGTAATATGCTGCATGCGGCGAATGCGCGTGGAGCGCGCCGCAATGGCTTCCAGATTGTCGCGGATCGGCTGTTCGCGCGGGATATCGCTCACCGCGCCGAAGATCGTGCGGAAGAAGCCGGGGAGGGGGCGTTCGCCGTCATCGGCCCGTCTGGCCGGGGAGGTGAGCCGAAAGCCGGGTGCGCTCGGCGTTGGCTCGATGAACACGAAGCGCCGATCTACGGCGCGTCGTGCCGGGCGGTCCTTAAGTGCATCGATGGCCTGCGCGAAGGGCGCGTTGGCAAGGACGGATCCGTCGATCAGTATGGCGTCTTCCGCTTCGCCAGCGGCGCTGTGCGCGGGCAGAACGCGGCGCAAAAATGCCTCCCTGTCCGGCCATGACCGGTCCCGCTCCGCAAGTGCCCCGTCGAGTTCGCGAACCGTGAAAGGCGGGAATGCACCCGGGAAACTCGCAGTAGCGCGCGCTGCAAAAGCCAGTTCTGCCGGATCCGCCAGTTTGCGCGGCTGTGCCCCCCGGGCATGAAAGCTGATCGTCAACCGATGCTCGGTTTCGCCGATTTCGGGCGGGCTATTGAGGCGCAAGCGCTCCTCATGGCCGGTGAAGTCGGTGGTGGTCACAAAGAGATCAAGCGGGTGGCCGCGCGGCAGGAGAGAGCCAGCCTCGCCGCGCTCATGGTCGCCGCCCTTTTGGGCCATGGCGTCAAAAGCATTGAGGAGCAGGTTCGTGAAGCCTTTGCCCCCAAAAGGAGGTGCAAACCAGCGGGCGCGGATGAAATTGGAAAGCTTGCGTCGCACTTCCGAGCGCGTCTCCGGCGCCACGGTTCGCGATACATTGTCGTCTCGCCAGCGGAGCAGCAGCCAGAGAATCGGTGCCGCCCAGAACTTGGTGAAGCGCGAGAGCGGGCGGGCATCGGGATCGAGCAGAATGTCCACATCAGCGCAGCGCAGCCACAGCTCGGTGAGGGGATCGAGCGACTGGCCGCTCTCGATAGCCTGCGCGAGATAAATGCCGTTAATGCCGCCTGCGCTCGCCCCCGAAATGATGTCCGGCAGGACGCGAACGCGCAGGCCCGTCTCGGCAAGGCAGGCCTGCAGAATGTCCTGATAGACCGATCCGCCGGGGCGTCCGCTGCGGAAATCCCGGCTTGCCTGCGCCAGGCGCCAGATCTCCTTGGTGACGCCGTGCATGTAGACGGCCAGGCTGACTCCGCCATAGCAGACCAGCGCCAGCCTCAGTTCCTTCTCCCGCATGGCGTGCAGATTGGCGCGGGGCAGGCGGCTTGTCGAGCCTTTCGCCCGCTTTATCGAAGATCAGTCAATATCGAAGCTGGCCCAGACCGGCAGATGGTCAGACGCGCGCCGGGCGAGAACCGAGCTGTGGACGCCGCTGTCCGTCAACGTCAGGCCGCCGCGCCACATGATCCGGTCCAGCTCCGCAACCTGCCGGCGCGAGTGGAAGCTGCGACCGCATGGCGCAATGTCGTAGTGCCGGGAAAAGTCCTGCAGGCAGCCGCGATTGGCCGTCCATTCATTGGTGTCGCCCATCAGGATGGTCGCATGGGTGGCGTGCTGGACTTCGGCCATATCGACATGGTGCTGCACGGCCGCTGCCTGCTTGCGCCGCCAGAGGCCAGAGAGATCGAGGTGCATGCCGACCGTGCGCAGGCGAATACCCTTGATCTCGATCGAGGCCATGACAGCGCCGCGCGGTTCAAGGCAGGGCAGATGGATGAGGCCCGCTTCGGCATGCGCCTGATCCCGCCGGATCAGCAGTGCATTTCCGTGCCATCCCATGCTTTCGACCCGAGAAGGCATTTCGACGGCCCGATAATCCGAATGCATCTCCAGCAGACGGTCTGGCAGCACGGCATGGCGGATGCCGAAGCGGCGATCGGCCTCCTGCAACGCAATGATATCGGCATCGAGCTCATTGAGGACATCGATGATACGTTCGGGCATCCGCCTGCGATCGGTGCCGATGGCCTTGCGGATGTTGTAGGAAGCGACCTTGATCATTGCTGCCTAGATTTGACCTGCGTCACGGCAAGGCAAGCCCAAAGTTGAGATAAAGGCAACTTGGGTGGCGCTCGCTCATTCAGTCGACATGGTATTTCGAATGGCAAGCAAGGAGGATGAACATGAAGATGGCTCATGATGCGCTGGTGATGGTGGTCGACGGCGGCAAGATGCTGCTGTTCCGCAATGCCGGGGACGAGGAGTTTCCGAACCTCCAGGTCGAGGAAGCGGTCGAGCAGAACAATCCCTCCGATGCGGAACAGGGCACCGACCGGCCGGGGCGCAGCTTCGCCGGCGCGGCGGGAAGCCAGGAACGCAGCGCCATGTCGGAGACGGACTTTCACCAGCAGGCGGAAGACCGGTTCGCGGCCGAGGCGGTCGATCTGCTCAATCGGCGGGCAATGGCCGGGGAGTTCGACCAGCTGGTGATCGTTGCCGCGCCCAATACGCTGGGCGAGATGCGGCAGCATTATCACAAGACGCTCAAGGACCGGCTTGCCGGGGAGATCGGCAAGACGCTGACTGGCCACCCCGTCGACGAGATCGAGAAGATCATCCTCAACAGCTGATCCGGCCTCTGGCGTTCTCTCTTCGTTCTGATATGAGAGCGCATGGCCAAAGCGAAACGACGATATGTCTGCCAGGGCTGCGGTGCCGTGTCGCCGCGCTGGCAGGGGCAGTGCGAGGACTGCGGGGAATGGAACAGCCTCGTCGAGGAAGCGCCGCCCAGCGCGTTCTCCGCCAAGCATGATCTGCAGGCCGGCGGGCAGGCGATTCGCCTGATCGGGCTGGATGCCGAGATCGCGCTGCCCGAGCGCATGTCCACCGGCCTTGCCGAGTTCGACCGGGCGGTGGGCGGCGGTCTGGTGGCAGGATCGGCCAGCCTGATCGGCGGCGATCCCGGCATCGGCAAGTCCACCCTGCTGCTGCAGGCAGCCGCACGCATGGCGAGGGCAGGGCGACAAGTCATCTATGTGAGCGGCGAGGAAGCCGCCGATCAGGTACGGCTGCGCGCGCGACGGCTGGGACTGGGCGATGCGCCGGTGAACCTCGCAAGCGCAACCTCCGTCCGGGATATCCTCACCACGCTTGGCCAGCGCGACGAGCCGGACCTGCTCATCATCGATTCGATCCAGACCATGCACAGCGACCTCATCGAAGGCGCACCGGGTACGGTGAGCCAGGTGCGGGCGAGCGCGCAGGAGCTGATTCGTTTCGCCAAGAAGGGCGGCACCGCGCTCATTCTCGTCGGCCATGTCACCAAGGACGGCAGCATCGCCGGGCCGCGCGTGCTGGAGCATATGGTCGATACGGTGCTCAGCTTCGAGGGCGAACGCAGCCACCAGTATCGCATCCTGCGCGCGATCAAGAATCGCTTCGGCGGCACGGATGAAATTGGTGTTTTCGCGATGGCTGAGGAAGGGTTGGAGGAAGTGGGAAATCCCTCGGCCCTGTTTCTGACGGATCGCGAGGAGCGGGTCGCGGGGACCGCGGTGTTTCCGGCGCTGGAAGGCACAAGGCCGGTGCTTGTGGAAGTGCAGGCGCTGACCGTGCGGCTCTCTAGTGGCGCGACTCCGCGTCGGGCAGTGGTCGGCTGGGACAGCGGGCGGCTCGCCATGGTGCTGGCGGTGCTGGAAGCGCGCTGCGGGCTGAGCTTTTCGGCCTGCGAGGTCTATCTGAATGTCGCGGGCGGCTATCGCCTGCAGGACCCGGCGGCCGATCTGGCCGTGGCCGCCGCACTCATTTCGGCGCTCTCCGAGCGACCGGTTCCGCATGATGCGGTCATGCTTGGCGAAATCGCGCTTTCGGGCGAATTGCGGCCGGTTGCGCACAGCGCCTTGCGGCTGCGGGAAGCGGCCAAGCTTGGCTTCAGTCGCGCCATGCTGCCTGCAGCCAGCGCCACGCAGGCCTCCGGGATTGCGACGACCGGCTTCCGTGGCCTTGGCGATCTTGTTGACCATCTGCTTGGGCGGGACTAGCCACCCGGCATGACCGTGCTGGATTTTGCCGTTCTGCTGCTGATCGGGGGCCTCGCTGTGCGTGGCTTCATCCGCGGATTCGTGACGGAGTCGCTCTCGCTCGCGGCGCTGATCGGCGGCATCGTCGCCGTGCGGCTCTTCCACGCGCCCGTCACGGGGCTGCTCGACAGCTTCATCGGTGCGGAATATGTGGCGGCTCTGATGGCCTTCGCGGCCGTCTTCGGCGTTGTCTTCATGCTCGGCACCCTGCTCGCGCGCTGGATTGGCGACAAGACCAAGACGTCAATGCTCGGCCTGTTCGATCGCACGCTGGGGCTGGGATTCGGCGCCATCAAGGGGCTGCTTGTCGCCACGATCGGCTTTGTGCTCTTCAGCATCGGTTATGACGCAATTTACGGCGTCGAGACCAATCGGCCCGACTGGATGCGGCTTTCCCGTTCCTATCCGCTGCTCAGCGCCAGTGGATCTGCGATGAGCGCATGGATGGCTGAGAACAGCCGTCGTGGAGGCCTGCTCGGGATCCTCGACAATGATGAGGCCGATGAGGAGGCCGACAATGCGGCGCAATGAGGCGACCAAGGCATGAGCGGATCCCTCTACAGTATGGATGTACTGCGGCGCGCGGCAAGCGTAGCCGATTTCCCGCCACTCGCGGATGCGGATGTGGCCGAGGAACGCCGCTCGGCAACCTGCGGAAGCCGGGTTGCCGTGACGCTGCAACTCGACGAAGCCGGGCGGGTGGCCGCGATCGGCGTTGATGCCAAGGCCTGTGCATTGGGTCAGGCTGCTGCCGCCATTTTGGCTGCCGAAGCGACCGGAGCCGATCTCGTCACCATCGAAGCGGTGAGCGAGGCGTGGCGCGCCTATCTTTCCGGTGAACGCGATGTGCTGCCCGATTGGCCGGGGCTCGAACTGCTCGCTGCCGGGCGCGATTATCCGGCACGGCATCCATCGATGCGGCTTGGCTTTGAGGCTGCTGCCGCCGCATTGGCCCGCGCAAATCTGGAGAGAACGCCATGATCGCCGTGTTTGCGGCGCTGAGCGCTGCCGTTGCCATCGGCGCATCAGCCTTCGGCGCCCACGCTGCGAGTTCTCCGCAGGCGGCCGAGTGGCTGCGCACGGGTGGACTCTATCAGTTGATTCACGCTGTTGCGGTACTGGCGTTGCTGCGGTTCCCCGTCGGTTCCGGCGCCTCCTGGGCCTTGCTGGGCGGCAGCGTATTGTTCGCTGCGACCCTTTACGCAATGGCGCTGGGCGCACCGCGCTGGCTGGGCGCGGTCACACCCATCGGCGGCACGATCATGATCCTGGGCTGGCTCTGGCTGGGATGGAAGCTAGCCCGCGCGGCCTGAGCGGTCTCGTTGGCGTCAGGCGCCGTCGAGATAGGCGGCGACATCGGCAAGATCGACATCCTTGGCCAGATAGGTCTGGCCGATGCCGCGTGCGAGCAGGAAGGGCAGGGTGCCGCCCGCCATCTTCTTGTCATGCAGCATGTGCTCGACCAGCCGCGCGCCCGACGCGGTGACGCCGGCCTCGGCCAGTGAGGCAGGCAGGCCGACGGTCCGCAGATGCGCGACGACGCGCGCAGCATCGTCCGCCGGGCACTCGCCGCGCCGCACCGAATAGCCGAACGCGAGTGCCATGCCGGCGGCTACGCCCTCGCCGTGCAGCAGCCGTTCCGAGAAGCCGGTTTCCGCTTCGAGCGCGTGGCCGAAGGTGTGGCCGAGATTGAGCAGGGCGCGGCGGCCGCTGGTCTCACGCTCGTCCTCGGCGACAATGGCGGCCTTGGCGGCGACGCTGCGGGCAATGGCGTGCGCGCGGGCCTCGGCCTCGCCTGCCATCAGCCTGCTGCCGTTCGCCTCGCACCATTCGAAGAATGCGGCATCATCGATGAGACCATATTTGATCACCTCGGCATAGCCGGCGCGGACCTCGCGGGGCGCGAGCGTATCAAGCGTGTCGGGATCGATCAGCACCAGCGCCGGCTGGTGGAAGGCGCCCAGCAGGTTCTTGCCAGCGCGGCTGTTGATCGCGGTCTTCCCACCCACGGAACTATCGACCTGAGACAGCAGAGTAGTGGGGATCTGAATGAAATTGCAGCCGCGCTTGACGATGGATGCTGCGAAACCGACCAGATCTCCGATCACGCCGCCACCGAGCGCAATCACATGGTCGCGCCGCTCGATACCGTGCGCAATCATCCGGTCCGTCAGCGCCTCGAGGTGCTGCCAGCTCTTCGTGCTTTCCCCCGCCGGGAGCGTGACCAGCTCGGCGGACAGGCCGGCGGCATCCAGCGACGCCTTGAGGCGCGGCCATTGCGCGCGAGCGACATGCTCGTCTGAGATGACCAGAAACGGTCGGCCGCTGGCATAGGGCGCCAGTGCGGCGCCGGCGCGATCCAGCAGGCCGGCTTCGATGCGCACCTCATAGCTGCGCTCGCCAAGGGATACCGGAACGATGGTCATAGGCCGATTGCCTTCACGATCTTGTCGACGGTCGCCTCATGCGGCGAGTCCGAGCTTTTGATTTGAATGGGTGCCTGCGCATAGAACGGCGTGCGTTCGCGGGCCAGCGTCCTGAGGACTTCGCGGGGGTCGCGCCCCTTGAGCAGAGGGCGTCCGTCCCGTCGGGATACCCGCTGGACGAGGATCTCGATGTCCGCGTCCAGCCAGACGGCTACGGCTTTCTCGAGAATGAGGTGGCGGGTCTCGTCATTCACGAACGCTCCGCCGCCGGTTGCGATGACCTTTGGCACGCCATCGATCAACCGGGCGATGACGCGCCGTTCCCCGTCACGAAATGCCGCCTCGCCATAAGTGTCGAAGATTTCCTGGATGCTCATGCCGGCGGCGCGCTCGATCTCGTCATCGGCATCGACGAACGGAAGATTGAGCCGCGCCGCGAGACGGCGACCGATCGTGGACTTGCCCACACCCATCAGGCCGACGAGGACGATGGATGAGCCTGTGCCGGCTTCGTCGCGATATTTATCGTTTCGCCCCATGACCTGCGCGGCTATACAGCCGCCAACGCCTGAGGCAACGGCGTTCGAACGCCCTCAGGCATATGTCTCTGCAACGGTAAGGCCCTATCCCCCATCATGAAACTCAGCCGCCGCGACCCCTATCAGACGTCCTACCGCGCGCGTCGCCCGCGCAATCCGCTGTCGATGATCGGCCTGATTGTCCTCGTGATCCTGCTTGTCGTTCTGGGGCTGTCCTGGTGGAACGGGAGCGAGCAGCCCGTCACTGAAATCGAAATGCCGGTCTCCGCCGAGCAGCTTGCCGGCTAGGGCAGGGCTGTGCGCGGTAGACAGATCGGTTTGCTGGTTGGCCTGAGTGCTTTGGCGCTCAGCATTCCGGTGCTGGCGCAGAGTGGCCCGGAGTCCCTGCTTCCGCCAGGTTTTGGCGAGGATGCGCCGACACCGACCCCGTCTGTCCCGCAGCCTGCCACGCCGCAGGCGCCGGCAGGGCCTTCCGCACCCGCGCCAACGCCGCTCCTGCCATCCGGCACTGAGCTGGACCGTGCTGCCGAGGCCATGGAGGCGGACGAGGGCGATAACGAAGCTGAAGCGGACGAGATTGCCGCGAAATACGACCTACCGCCGTCGGCACGGCGCTCCCTTGACCGGATCGGGCCGTTGAAGGCAGCGCAGGGCGGTTTGGGAGATGCGGCCTTCGGTCAACGAAACGGGGAAGCGCTGGCGCGGGTCATGCGCAGCATGCGGGCGCCGGTCATGTCCCGTTGGGCAAGCATCCTGCTGCGTCGCGCGCTGCTCTCCGACACCGTTACGCCATCGGACATCAATGGCGCGGACTGGGCGGCCGAGCGGGCCTGGTTGCTGTTGCGCATGGGTGAGGCCGATAACGCGCGCCTGCTGATCCAGCAGATCGATTCAGACCAGTATACGCGCCGCCTCTATTCGGTGGCGATGCAGGCGCAGCTCGCCACCGCCGATCCGGCCGGCTTCTGCCCGCTGCTGCCCCGCGCGCGGGATATGAGTGATGAGCCGGGCTGGTTCATGGCGCAGGCGATCTGTGCGTCTTTCTCGGCCGATCAGGGCACGGCGAGCGCATTGCTCAGCCAGGCCCAGCGGCGGGGGATTGCGCGAGGCATTGATTATCGGCTTGCCGAAAAGGTGGTCGGTGCGGGCCCGAACAGCCGCCGCTCAGTGAGGATCGAGTGGGACGGGGTGACTCAGCTCACCACCTGGCGTTACGGCCTGGCAACAGCGACCAATGTCGAGATTCCGGCAGAGCTCTTCTCGACCGCGGGGCCGCAGGTCCGTGCCTGGCAGGCCCGGGCGGCGAATCTTTCACCGATGGATCGGCGCGCGGGTGTTGCCGTCGCCGCGCGCCTCGGGGTGTTCTCCGGGGCCGCCTTGCGCAGCTTCCACGCCGCTCTTGCCGAGGACGATAATGCCGACAGCAGCGCGAGCGAGCGGGCCGACTGGCTGGGGACCGCCTATGGGAGTGGTGACGCCAGCACGCGAATCGCCGCCATGCGGGATTTCTGGCTTGCACAGCCTGCCGACGGTCTGGGAGCGGGGCCGGGTGGCGTTTATTACGGCGCGCTGCCGGCGCTCGCGCGCGCCGCGGCCGCCCTGCCGGTGCAGGCGGAGACCGGCGACGACACGCCATGGCTGATCGCCGCGATGCTGACGGGCGGTTATGATCGCAGTGCGGCGCGATGGACCGGCGTCCTCAATGGACTTGAAGGCGACGCGCAGCAACGCAGCTGGGCATTGCTGGCGACCGGCTTGCCCGATGCTGCCGTGGACCTCTCTGCTGCGCGTATTGCTGCCTTCGTGGCGGCGGACGAGCGGGAAACAAAGCTGCGCGGGCACAGCCTCGTCGCGGTCCTTGGCGGACTCAATCGGCTGCCGGCGAGCGAACGCGCGCAGCTGCTTCAGGATGCCGGCATTGACCTCTCGTCCCGTCGCCGCTGGGTGCGGGCGATCACCGCAGCGGCCGCCCGGGGTGAGCAAGGCACGGTGGCGCTGCTCGCCGCGGTTGGCATGCAGGGCCTCAACTGGCAGACGATTACACCGGAGCAACTCTATTTCATTGTCTCCTCGCTCGACCAGGTGGGCCTTGGTCCTTATGCGCGGATGATCGGTGCCGAGGCCATGGCGCGGCTCTGATGGTGGGCGAGGTCGACCGGGAGGCGATGCCGGATCCTCGCGATAGCACGCTGATCGACCGCTACCTCACCATGATGGCAGCCGAGCGCGGGGCTTCTCGCAATACGCTGCTCGCCTATCGCAACGATCTGGAAGATGCCTCGGCCCGGATCGAAGGCCTGGGCATGGCTGATGCGGCGCGGCTCGGTGAACTGACGACAGCGTGGCGAGAGCTGGCGCCATCCACACTGGCTCGCAAATTCTCTGCCCTGCGTGGCTTCTTTGCGTTTCTCGAAGCGGAATCGATCCGCCCGGACAATCCTGCAGTCGCCCTGCCGCGCCCCAGCCTGCGCCGGCCGCTGCCCAAGATTCTCTCGCATGGCGATGTCGACGCCATTTTTGCCGTCATCGCCGAGCGGGTAGCGCGGACGCCGGTCAATCCGCTCGACCTCCGACTGTCCGCGCTGATCGAGCTATTATACGGTTCCGGTCTGCGAGCTACCGAATTGGTTTCGTTGCCCGCCCGCGCATTGGCGAGCGACCGTCCCTTCCTCATTATTCGAGGAAAAGGCGGGCGAGAGCGCCTGGTTCCGATTTCGGATCGGGCGCGCGCGGCAGTGGCCAGTTGGCGCGCCCATGTGCCGGATGACAGCCCATGGCTGTTCCCGTCGGGCAAATCCTATTTGAGCCGCGTGCGCCTCTTCCAGCTTGTGCGTGCACTCGCTGCCGAAGCAGGCATCGATCCCGCGCGGGTCAGCCCGCATGTGCTGCGCCATGCGTTTGCGACCCATCTGCTCGAAGGCGGGGCCGATCTGCGCGCGCTTCAGGCCATGCTGGGTCATGCCGACATCGCCACGACGCAGATCTACACCCATGTCGATGCTGCGCGTCTCGTGGCGCTGGTCAATGCGCGCCATCCGCTCGTTGACCTTGAGCGGCGCTCCGTATAGCGCGCCAGCATGATCAGTTATCTCGACTTTGAGAAGCCGGTAGCGGCGCTCCAGGCCCGGATCGACGAACTGCGCGAGACGGCGGACAATGATTCCATCGACATCGACGCGGAAGTCGAGAAGCTGCAGCAGCGCTCCACCGCGATGCTGGCGGACCTGTATGCGCGGCTGACCCCTTGGCAGAAGACGCAGGTCGCCCGTCATGCGGAGCGCCCACATTTCCGCGATTTCGTCGACAACATGTGCAGCGATTTCATGCCGCTGGCAGGGGATCGGGCGTTCGCTGACGATCAGGCGATTCAAGGCGGCTTCGCGACGATCGACGGGCGCAAGGTGATGCTCATCGGCCATGAAAAGGGCCACGACACCGCGACGCGCGTGAAGCATAATTTCGGCATGGGCATGCCCGAGGGGTATCGCAAGGCGATAAGGCTGATGGAGCTGGCCGATCGCTTTGGGCTTCCGGTGATCACGCTGGTCGATACATCCGGTGCCTTTCCCGGCGTGCAGGCCGAGGAGCGCGGGCAGGCCGAGGCGATTGCGCGGGCGACCGAGGCTTGCCTTGCTCTTGGTGTTCCGCTGGTGGCGGCTGTGGTTGGCGAAGGCGGCTCGGGTGGCGCTGTGGCTTTGGCGTCGGCCAATCGCGTGCTGATGTTCGAGCATGCAATTTATTCGGTTATTTCCCCCGAAGGCTGCGCGTCGATCCTTTGGCGAACCGCTGACAAGGCGGCCGATGCTGCGCAGGCGATGCAGGTAACGGCGCAGCAGCTGGCAACGCTTGGCGTGATCGACCGGATTGTCCCCGAACCGGTCGGTGGTGCTCACCGTTCACCGGAAGCGGCAATCGAAGGCCTGAAAAGCGCGATACTGGAAGAGCTTGCGGCGCTGGATGGACAGAACCCGGTTGCTCTGCGCGAGCAGCGTGCGCAGAAGTTTCTGGCGATGGGCGCCTGAAGCCGGGAACAGCTGTAGCGGATTTGCATTCCCCCAACGTCCGTCTAGTTTCGGTTCGTCGCAAACAGACATTGAGAGAGAGGGGACTTATGGCCCGCAATTATCTGGTTCTCTGGCTGAGTGGCGCTCTGGTGGCCGGCTGCACCGCGACGCAATCGGGGGAAGCCCAGCAAGGCCAGATCCGTACCGCCACATCGATGAGTCAGGCGGAGCGGCAGCAGGGGGCCAAGGCACATCCGGAACTGCTGGCCGAATTTGGCGGCGTCTACAGCGGGCCTCAGTCTGCCTATGTCACGTCCGTCGGGCGTCGAATCGCGGTGCAATCGAGCCTCTCAAATCAGCAGAATGATTTCACGATCAGCCTGCTCAATTCTTCGGTGAACAACGCCTTCGCCGTGCCGGGCGGCTATGTTTATGTGACACGCCAGCTTCTTGCGCTGATGAACGATGAGGCTGAACTGGCCGGCGTCCTTGGTCATGAAGTCGGCCATGTCGCCGCGCAGCATAGCCAGCGGCGGCAGAGTGCCGCCACCCGGAACTCCATCCTTGGCGTTCTCGGACAGGTTCTCGTCGGCGCCGTAGCCGGCGACTCTGGACTGGGGCAGCTTCTCCAGCGCGGGATCGGGACGGGTACGCAGCTCCTGACGCTCAAATTCTCGCGGTCGCAGGAGTATGAGGCGGACGATCTCGGCATCCGTTATCTCGCCAGCGCAGGTTATGATCCGAAGGCGCTCTCCTCGATGTTAGCGTCTCTTGCGGCGCAGAACACGCTGGACAGTCGCGTCAGAGGGCAAGCCAGTGCAGTGCCCGAATGGGCGAGCACGCACCCCGATCCGGCTTCGCGTGTTCGTCGCGCCTTGACGAATGCGCAGGCGACCCGGTCCACCAATAACGTCCGGAACCGGGACGTGTTCCTCAATAACCTGGGTGGCATGATTTACGGAGACGATCCCAAGGAGGGCATCGTCCAGGGCAATCAGTTCCTTCATCCAGTCATGAAACTGAAATTCACTGCGCCCACCGGCTTTTCGATTCAGAACGGAACCAGCGCTGTGGCCGTGGTCGGCCAGTCCGGCCAGGCGCAATTCTCGATGGCGCAGTTCAACGGCAGTCTGGACAGCTACGTGCAATCAGTCTTTGCGCAACTCGCTGGTCAAGGGCAGGCGCCCGCGATCAGAGTTCAGCGCAACACGGTCAATGGCCTTCCGGTAGCCTCTGGCGCCGCGAGCATGTCTAACAGCCAGGGGACGCGACTTGATGTAACCGTCGTGGCTTATCAATTTGGCCCTTCGACTGCATATCATTTCATCGTGATTACGCCGGCAGGGCGGGGGCTTGGTCCGCTCTCAAGTCTGGTCAATTCCGTAGCGCGCATGAGCGACCAGGAAGCCGCAGCGATTCGGCCTCGGCGCCTCCAGCTGGTGACGGTGCGGCAGGGCGACACGGTGCAGACGCTGGCAAGCCGCATGGCTTTTGAGGACTATAAGGTGGAGCGCTTCCTTGTGCTGAATGGCCTCTCGGCCAATTCGCCGCTTCCAGTAGGCGGTAAGGTCAAGGTCGTGACTTATTGAGAACGACGCAGGCCGAAACAGAAAACGGGTGGCAATCGCTTGATTGCCACCCGTTCTGATGAGGGAGTCGTCGAAACTCCTCAGGAGGTCGAAACTTAGTTGCCGTTCTCGAGCGCCGTCGAAACGTTCTGGAACGTGGTATTCAGGCTGCCGCCGATCGCGCTCATGCCAGCGATGGCTGCCACAGCGATCAGAGCCGCGATGAGGCCGTATTCAATGGCCGTCGCGCCTTTGTTGTCCTTGAACAACTTGCGAAGGGTCTTCATAGGAGGTCTCCTCAATTCCTGGTAGATCAATCACCCGGCCACTGAACGAATTCAGAAAGCAGCGCAGTAATATCCGCGATTGATTTCCAAATTCCTAATCAACGTCGGATCTGTAAAAAAACTATCGTTAATGATTGTTTACTTCCGCAGAGACATTGTCCCACATGCCAACTGTCGACGAGGCGAGCTGGGATACCCCACCCACAATCGCAAGCACGATAAGTGAGAGGATCAGGCCGTATTCTACGGCGGTGGCGCCCTTTTCCGACGCCAGAACGCTAAGAATGACTGCGCGCACGGATTTCCCCCGGAGACAAAATGCGGTGATCCAGTATGTAAGCCGCAAGTCGTTAACAATTTGTAGGGATGGCGTGCGACCGTGACAGTCTCGCTTTTGCCGGGTTCACCACTTGTTGTTGTTGCCGCCGCGCTGGTCGATGCGCAGGCGCGTGTCTTCGTTCAGCAGCGCCCGCTCGAAAAGGCAATGGGCGGACTTTGGGAATTTCCCGGCGGCAAGGTTGAACCGAACGAGACACCCGAGGCCGCACTGATCAGAGAATTACGCGAAGAGCTGGCGATCGAAACAGAAAGCGCATGCCTCGCGCCGGCAAGCTTCTCCACCGGCTCAATTGGCACGCGTCCGCTTCTTCTGCTGTTGTATGTCTGCCGCAAATGGAAAGGCGTGGTTCGTCCGACCGAAGCGCCAGACAGTCGCTGGCTGCGGACTCATCAGCTCTTCGCCCTCGATATGCCGCCTGCCGATGCGCCGCTCGTCGCGATGCTGGACGCGCTGCTCTAATCGTTTCTGTCGCCGGCAGACCGCAAGGCCTCGGCGAGCGAAACCGTTGCGCTGCCGCGACGCGCCGGGCGGGGCTGGCCGGGGTCTGGCGCCCAGCCGCTGCCGTGCAAGATCACAAAGCGCTCGCGTGTCCGCCCGTCCGGCTCAGCAGCCTGCGCGAAATGCTCGGCTGCACGGGCGAGACCGGCGCGGGTGAGCGGTGGCGGCGGCGATGCCAGACATTGCGCGCCACCCATGCCGCGCAAATCGGCAATCAGGCTAAAGATCGATCCATAGCGGACGTCGAGATTCTCGCTGTCCGCCACGGGCATCGCAAAGCCGGCGCGCGCAAGCAGATCACCCAGCGCGCGGACATCGATCTGCGGATGGACCCGTTGCGCGGGCCGGTCGCCATCCGCCGCGAGCAGGGCGGCCTTGAGGCGGGGTAGGGATCCGGCGCCGATCATCGCGAGCAGCAGCAACCCATCGGGCACGAGCGCTCGGTTGAGCGCAATCAGCGCGCCGGGCAGATCGTTGATCGTATCGAGCGTGCCGCAGCAGAGAATGAGATCGAAGCTGTGCGGCGCATAAGGCAGGCTGTCCTCGCGAACGATGTCGCCGCCGTACTGACCGGCCCAGATGGTGCCGGGATCGGCGCAGGTCACGGCGCATCCGCGTGCCTCCAGCGGGTCGATCAGGCGCCGGTCTGGGCAACCGATCAGCAGCACACGCTGGAAATCGCGCTGAACATCGCCCAGGCGCTCCAGCATCTCGCCCGCCATCTCGGCGTAGAGAAAATCATGCGCCTGGAAGTTCTGCGCAGCGCGATCTCGCCGATGCGCGCGCAGCGCTTCGTTGAAGATATGGGGCACGGTCATGGCCGGGCTTGTGCCGCCTCCCATCGCGTGGAACAAGCCGCTTATGGCAGTTCGTCCGCTTTTTGAGGCCGCAGTTCGGCCGCTGCTTGATTATGCGCTGCCGCCACGCTGCCCCGGCTGCGGCATCGTCGTAGAGACGGTTCGGACGTTCTGCCCGGACTGCTGGTTATCCATCGACTTCATCGGCGAACCACTTTGCTCAATATGCGGAGTCGATCTTCCAGCCGCCGCCGGAGCGGACCTGATCTGCGGCGCCTGCATGGCCAGCCCGCCGCCTTATGATCATGTGCGCGCGGTCATGACTTATGGCCATGTGGCGCGGACGGTGGCGCACCGGCTCAAATATGGTCGTCGCCTCAGCCTCGCCAAGGTGATGGCCGAGCAGATGGGTCGGCTGCTCGGCGATGAAGGCGGTAACGGGGAGGGGATACGTGACGGGCCGATTCTTGTGCCCGTTCCTCTCCATCGCTGGCGAATCTGGTCGCGGGGCTTCAATCAATCCGTCCTGATCGCCCGCGAGATGTCCCGAAAGACGGGCCATGTGCTCGAGCCGGATTTGCTGCGCCGGATCAAGTCCACCCCGCCAATGCACGCGCTCAGCCGCAGGGAGCGGGAGAATCTCGTGAAAGGCGCCTTCGCGCTGGCGCCGGATGCACGCGGTCGTCTGGCAGGAAGGCATGTCATTCTTGTCGATGACATCTGGACAACTGGCGCGACGGCAAGCGCTTGTGCGCGGCTGCTTCGTTCCGCGGGCGCCGTGCGTATCGACGTGCTCTGCTGGACCCGGGTCGCCGTCGGCGAACATTGACATTCGCAGAGCACCGCACAACATCCTTTTTCAGAATTGTGACATCTTAATTTTGACAAGGGAACTGGCCGCTTATGGCGCATGTCGAGATCTATACCCGGGCGTTTTGCGGATATTGCGCGCGCGCTACGAACCTCTTGCGGGACAAAGGCGTCGATTTCGAGGAATATGATCTCACCATGGGCGGCCCCAAACGTGCGGAGATGATCGAGCGAGCAAATGGCCGGGCGACATTTCCCCAGATTTTCATTGGTGGCCAGCATATCGGCGGCAGCGACGACCTGATGGCGCTCGAACAAAGCGGCAAACTCGACCAGCTTCTGCAAGCCTGACCTAGCTCATGCGCGTCGCTCTGTTTCAGATGACCTCGGGCATCGACCCGGCAGAGAATCGCAAGCTGCTCGTGGCGGCGGTGGCCGAGGCGGCAGAGGGCGGGGCCGACATGCTGTTCACGCCGGAAATGAGCGGGCTTCTCGATCAGGATCGCAGACGCTCGGAGCAGTTTATCGCCACCGAGGATGCAGACGAGACGCTTGCGGCTGTTCGGGAGGCTGCGCGGGACCACGGGCTGTGGGTGCATCTGGGATCATTGGCGTTGCGCGACGCGGCTTCGGAAAAGCGCGTGAACCGGGGGGTCCTGATTGACGCCGCCGGCGAGATTCGCGCGCGCTATGACAAGATCCACCTGTTCGATGTCGATCTGCCGACTGGGGAGCGGTGGCGGGAATCCAATGTCTATCAAGGTGGACGGAATGCGGTGCTGGCGATGACGCCCTGGGGCAGAATCGGCCTCACCATCTGCTATGATCTGCGCTTTCCCGATCTTTTCCGTGCCTTGAGCGACGCTGGTGCGGATATCATTACCGTTCCGGCTGCCTTTACCGTTCCGACCGGAGATGCGCATTGGCACGTGCTCCTGCGCGCGCGTGCGATCGAATCGTCGGCTTTCGTGGTGGCAGCAGGGCAATGCGGTCTTCATGAGGATGGGCGCAGAACCTATGGGCATAGTCTCGTCATTGATCCGTGGGGCGCGATCTTGCTTGACGCGGGCGACAAACCCGGCCTCCATTGGGCGGACCTCGACCTCAGCCGCGTTGCGGAAGTTCGCTCGAAGATCCCGGTCTTGCGCCACAGAAAACCCATTGAGGACGTTGTTGTCTCGTGATTTCCTTCGATCTCAAGTGCAGCCATCATCATGTGTTCGAGGCCTGGTTCCGGTCGTCGGCGGATTTTGAACTCCAGCAGGCGGAGGGGCTTTTGCTGTGTCCGACATGCGGAGACCAGAAGATCGCCAAGTCAGTCATGGCGCCGGCTGTTGCGACCAAGGGGAACCGGAAGACAGCGGCGCGGCAAGGCGCTGCCGGATCATCGGAAGAGGCGGTTCCTGTCGCGGCCATGTCCGGTGATGACGCCGAGCGGATCAATGCCTTGATGACCGCTTTGGCGGAAGCGCAGGCGAAGATGATCGGCGATTCCGAATGGGTTGGCGATCGCTTCGCCGACAAGGCCCGTGCCATCTACTATGGCGAAGCCGAGCCGCGCATCATCCATGGAACCGCGAACCCGGAACAGACCCGTGAAATGCTGGATGAAGGCTTGCCCGTTGCGCCGCTCCTGATCCCCATTGCGCCACCCGACAAGACGCATTGAACGACAAGAGGCGTTCAATGAAAATCACGCGATTTCGGGATGATGCGTACGTCTCGTGGGTGTCTCGCGTTTGAGTGTATCGGGCCAGGTAGCGCAGTGCCTGGCAAATCTTGCCTCTTTTCCTCCTGATTGAGGCGATCGAGCAGGGCGCTGCGATCCATGATGCGGTCCGCCATCAGGTGCATGACTCCTTCCGCGCTCTTTTGTACCTTGCCATGCACTTCCATCAGGCGTGAGGCCATCAACGGGCGACGATAGCGCTCAAACAAACGCGCCCAGAGCAGCACGTTCACGATTCCGGTTTCATCTTCCAGCGTCACGAAAATGGCGTTGCCCTTGCCAGGGCGTTGACGGATCAGGACCACGCCTGCCGCTTTTACCCGGCGACCGTCCGGCGCGGCGAGCAATTCGGCGCTGGAGAGGATGCGCTCGGCACGCAGCGTTTCGCGCAGGAAGTGCATGGGATGCTGTTTGAGCGACAGTCGGGTGGTCTGATAATCCGTCGCGACTTCTTCCGACAATGGCATGGCCGGGAGAGCGGCGTTCGGCTCGGCTGCAAGCTCGCGTGCGTCTGCGGCAGCGAAAAGGGGAAGTTCCCGGCCTTCGGGTATTCGACGCACTTCCCATGCTGCCGTGCGTCGCTCCATGCCGAGTGAACGACAGGCGTCGGCATTGGCGAGCAGGCGAAGCGCGCGGGCCGGCAGCGGGGTCGTGACGGACGATTCGGACGACTGGCCATGCTGTTGCCGCACGCGCACGCGGCGCCCGAGCTCCTCCATACTCGCAAAGGCACCGCGTGCCTGGCGTTCAGCGACGATGGCGCGTCCCCAGGACTCGTGAAAACCATCGATCTGGCGGAAGCCGAGACGGAGTGCATGGCCTTTATCCAGCCGGCTTGCCGTGACGCCCCAGTTCCAGCGCTCATGCACTTCGCTATCGACGGCGCCGGATTCGAGACGGTTGTCCCAGTCACTGTGATTGATGTCGATTGCGCGCACATCGACCCCATGTTCATGCGCATCGCGGACGATCTGTGCAGGGGCATAGAAGCCCATTGGTTGCGCATTAAGAAGCGAGGCGGCGAACACCGCCGGATATGCGCATTTGAGCCATGCCGAAACATAGACCAGCAGCGCGAAGGAAATGGCGTGGCTTTCGGGAAAGCCATAGCTGCCAAATCCCTTGATCTGGTTGTAGCAGCGCTGCGCGAAATCCCGCTGGTAACCGCGCGCAACCATCCCCTCGATCATCTTGCGTTCGAAATTGTCGATCGTGCCGACGTGGCGGAAGGTCGCCATCGCACGACGAAGCTGGTTGGCTTCGCCGGACGTGAAGCCCGCTGCCGTAATGGCGAGTTTCATGGCCTGCTCCTGAAAGAGCGGTACGCCGTAGGTGTCACCCAGGACTCCGCGCAGTTCGTCGGGATCATGGGGTGGGGCAGGGGCAGGAAACTCGACGGCTTCCTTCCCGGAACGCCGCTTGAGATAGGGATGCACCATGTCGCCTTCGATCGGACCAGGGCGGACGATGGCCACCTGCACGGCAAGATCATAGAATTTTCGCGGCTTGAGGCGCGGCAGCATGTTGATCTGGGCCCGGCTCTCGACCTGAAAGACGCCGACGCTGTCACCCTTGCAGAGCATGTCGTACACCGCAGGCACCTCCTGCGGGACACTTGCCAGGGTAAGATCGGCAAAGCCGTGCGCACGCATCATCTCGAAGGCTTTGCGAATGCAGCTCAGCATCCCGAGCGCCAGAACATCGACCTTCATCAGACCGAGCGCGTCGATATCGTCCTTGTCCCATTCGATGAAGGTGCGCCCCTCCATGGCGGCATTGTGGATCGGCACCAGTTCATCGAGTCGTCCCTGTGTCAGCACGAAACCGCCGACATGCTGTGAGAGGTGGCGGGGCATGTCGAGCAGCTGATCGACCAGCCAGCGCAGGCGGACCAGTTCGGGCGCGTTCGGATCGAAGCCGGCATTGGCGACCCTTTGCGCTTCCATTGCGCCGGCATGGCTCCCCCAGACCGTGCTGGTCAGGCGCGCGGTCACGTCTTCGGAGAGGCCCAGCACCTTGCCCACCTCGCGCACTGCACTTTTGGGACGATAATGAATGACCGTGGCGGCGATGCCGGCGCGGCTGCGGCCATAGCGTTCGTAGATGTGCTGGATCACCTCTTCGCGGCGCTCATGCTCGAAATCGACGTCGATATCGGGCGGTTCATTGCGTTCGGCCGAGACGAAGCGGGAGAAGAGCAGATTGAACCGGGCAGGATCGACCGAGGTGATGCCAAGAAAGTAACAGACGGCGGAATTGGCTGCCGATCCCCGGCCCTGACACAGGATAGGCGGATCGAGCGAGCGGGCGAATTTGACCAGCTCGTAGACCGTGAGGAAATAGCAGGCGTAGCGTCGCTTGCGGATTAGCCGGAATTCGGTGCGCAGCATGTTACGGATCCGCCGCGGAATACCGTCCGGATAGGCCTTTTCGACCGCTTGCATCGTCAGGTGCTTGAGCCAGGGCAGGGGCTTCCACCCCTTGGGAACCGGTTCGCGCGGATATTGGTAGCGCAGTTCGTCGAGCGTGAAGCCGATCCGGGACAGAATGTCGGTCGATGCCGTCAGGGCTTGTGGAAGCACCTGGAACAGCCGCGCCATCTCGGACGGAGATTTGAGGTGTCGCTCGGCATTGGCGAGCAGGCGTGTCCCGGCCCCCGCGATTGTGGTGCCCTCGCGAATGCAGGTGACGATATCGTGAAGCGGGCGCTGCTCGGCAGTCGCGTAAAGAGCATCATTCGTGGCAAGCAGCGCTATGCCAGTGCGCGCGGAAAGTGCCTGAAGGCGGGCGAGACGGCGCTGATCATCGCCACGCCGCGCCATCGTGGCAGCGATCCATAGCGGCGCGCGTCCGGCGAGGCGGCGCAGCAGGAACTCATGGCTTTCATCGGCGATGGCGATGAGCAGCAGCCCCTCGGCATGCTCGATAAGATCGGCAATGTAGAGCGTACACTGCCCCTTGTCGGCACGGCGATTCCCCAGAGTGAGCAGGCGGGTGAGGCGGCCCCAGCCCGCCCTGTCCACCGGATAGGCAATGATATCCGGCGTACCGTCCGCAAAGACCAGACGCGCGCCGACCACGAGACGAAAATCGAATGCTGGAAGTACTTCTGGGGGTAGCTTTGCCTTGAAGTCTCTGAGGGCGGCATAAGCGCGCACTACGCCCGCTACCGTGTTGCGATCGGCAATGCCAATGCCCTTATATCCGAGCGAGATCGCCCGTGTGACCATGTCCGCCGGATGCGCGCTGCCGCGCAGGAAGGAATAGCTGGTCGCTGCGATCAGCTCGGCAAAGCATGGGGACCGGGTCGTCGCGGGTATGGCGCTCATGCGAACAGTCCGTGGATATACCAGGCAGGCTGACCTGTTTCCCGCTCGTAAAGACCGTGTCGGAAAAGCCAGAAACGGCGGCCGCGCGCATCCTCCACGCGGAAATAATCCCGCGTGAGCAGTGGGCGGGCGGGTGAAGATGACTTGTGCTCATCCCCTTCCATGCGTTTGCGTGTGACGCTTGGGGCAGGCTGGGGCAGGCGGTCGACTGGAACACGCCACCATTCGCCGGCGATCCGCTCGGGGCCTTCGAAGCGCTTCACCTCGTGCAAGGTGCGGCGCCAGCGAAAACGCCGGGGCGGCCCATCGGGGACTTCGGCCAGCACCTCGACAAGCTGGGGCGGATCGAACAGATGAAGCGGACGGAGAGGCGGCTCCCCCGTGGGCGATATCGGCCAGGGCAGGGGATCGATCGTTTCGCTCGCCGGCAAGGTCAGGGCCTGCTGTTCGGGAATGTGGCTGTCCCGCCGGGCGAAGCGGCGGACGCGGTGACGCCCCAGCCGGGTGCTCAGCCGATCGACCAACGCCGCCATGGCTTCCTCGCCGAGCTGGCCACCTTCCAGCCCGAGCTGCGATGATCCCAAGGGTTCGACGACCGGCACGGCCAATCGCAGGAGATCGAAACCGAAGCCGGGGTCGAGAGGATCGGCAAGCGCATCGATGCGCTCACGAAACAAGCGGGCCGCCATGCCTGGGTCGCGCGTTGGCGATCCTGTTTCGATCAGAATTTCGCGCATCATGCCGTCGGTGCGATAAAGCCGCCCGACGAACTGACGCCCCCCTTGGTGGCGTTCCTCGAGAACAGCGGCCGCTTCGCGAACGAGATCATCGAGTATGGCCAAGACCGACTCGGTTCGCGCGACCGGCTCAGCGAACCGTCGCTCGAAGATCAGGGCGGGGAGCGCTCGGCGAGGAGAGATGCGGCTATCCGCATGGCCCAGCAGACGATCGAGCCTTGCCATCATCTCCGCGCCGAAGCGCGCAGCGAGCGGAGCTGAGGGGCGCGCAGCGAGATCGCCTAGTGTCTTCAACCCCGCACGGCGCAGCGCCGTTTCCGCCTCCTCATCCAGCCGCAGCGCAGCGATGGGGAGGCGGCGGACGGCCTGATGCTCGTCAAGTGCCGGCAGGGTCTGGAAACGGGCAAGCGCCTGTGCGGCATCTGGCGTTCCGGCGAAGGCGTGGCGCAGGTTCAGGCCGATGGCATCGAAATACCGTCCGATCTCCTCTGCCAGCGCCGCCTCGCTCCCTGACAAATGTACGCAACCGGTAATGTCGAGAGTCACACCGTCGGGCGGATCCAGCTCGACCATCGGGGTCCAGCGATCGCAGCCGTCCGCAATACGCTCCAGCCAGAGCCGGTCGGCATGCGCATCATGCTCGGTTGCGACAAGCTCCGGAACGCGGGCGCGCGCGTCGGCAAGCGTGAGGCCAGGGCTAAGGCCCAGGCGAAGCGCATGGGCATTGAGCGCCACGATGCGTATTGCGCCGCCCTGTTTCTCGATGAAGGCAATCGGCGCGTCAGCTGGCTTGCTGCCATGCGTCCTGTGCCAGCGATCGGCCGGAAGCAGGGGGAACCATAGCGCCAGATAGCGTCGCTTCGTCAAAGCGGGCGCGGTCACGATCCCATTCCAGGTGCCAGTATCCGCCATGAGGGCCGCCACGCTGGCGCAAAAGTTCCACAAGGAAGGACGGCCGGCCGGGTGCCTCCGCTTCCAGCGCGACAGAGGGTGCCGCGCAGATGCTCCAGCGCGTCTGTGCGGCGCTGGGACCGGGCTGGGCATCGATCCGCAGAAGTAGCGGAGTGACGCCTGAAGTCTCGGCTGCCAAAGTCAGGCGCCGGGTCGCGGTCAGATCGAGCGCGCGAGGGCTGCGCCACAGTTCGATCACCGCCGCTCCCACCGAGGCGCAGCGCACCACATCGACCGCGGCGCGGAGCAATGTCACTGGATCGGGCAACACAACCAGCACGATCCGTCGCGGATCGACCCCGATCTCCGCTAGCCCTGGTCCATAAAGGCACCCCGTGCGCTCGACGGATTCCTCGCGCAGCCAGAACAACGGTGCTCCGGCCTGGCTGGCCAAGCACGCCAACATCATCGCAAAACCGGACGCACTGCCATTGTCGGCAGGTTCCTTCGCAAAGAGTTCGTGCAGTCGCCCGCGGGCCAGACCACCGCCGATCGCCGCATCCAGGCCGGCATATCCAAGTGATGCCACCGCCGCGGCCTCCTTCGGCTTCTCGGCCCGAGCGATCTTCCTTTGTAGAGCGCATAGCGCATTCACCGATTCGATTGAACGAATGTTCTCCATATGTTCTAATCGAACATCTGCCGAGGCGAAGTCAAGGCCTGCGACGCACCCCTATCAGATTGGTCGTCGTGCCAGCCTGTCGCCTTAGCGATGGCTTTTGTCGGAGACTTCCTCTGCTGATCGATCAATCAGCCCTGATTGCAGAGGGCGGCATAGATGAAGCTCGTCTGCCTGGAGAGAGAGTGCGGCTGTCCCAGAATGCGACAATCGCCACGCTCGTTGGCGGCCTCCGCAGCAAAAGAAGAACAGCAGTATTCTGCCGTCTCAAGACCGCCTTTACTGCCGCGATGAAGTCGAAGACAGCTCTTGTCCATCAGGGATCGGGCTAATTTTCGCTGCGCCCTGAACGCGTCCCCCTGCGGGGATATATTCTGGCAGCCCAAACAGTGATTCTCTCCCGGACATAGCAACGAGCTGTGTTTCGCAACGTCGGCGGCCTGGTGGGACGCCGGCCCGTTCACTTCGGCTATTACTTCGGGAGAGTAATAATGGCACGCTCACGTCTACCCAATGGCAGCTCCGATCCGACGCTGCCTCCTCCGCCGACACCCACGCCACCGGCACCTCCGGCGACGCCGTGGATCATCGGCACCGACCTCAACGACGTCATCAACCTGCGCGAGCCCTCGTCGGCCGCGCATGTCCCGGCCAACGCCCGTGCTGGTGCTGGTCACGACTTCGTGATGGGTAACTTCAACCAGAACATCATCGAAGGCAATGACGGCAATGATACGCTGGTCGGCGGCACGGGGTCGAGTGTCCTCCCCGGCACCGACGACACGCGCATCGCCAGCGGTCAGGACTTCATCAAGGGCGGCGCCGGCAACGACGTCATCGTGGGCGATGAGATCGACCCCGAGGCCGAGACGGTCGTTCCCGTCGAGAATGTCTACGACGGCAACGACCAACTCGAGGGTGAAGGCGGCAACGACCTGATGTACGGCAATGGTGGCAACGACACCATGACCGGCGGAACCGGCAACGACACGCTCTGGGGCGGGTCGGGCAATGATGCCCAGGCCGGCAACGAGGGCAATGACGACCTCTACGGCGAATCCGGCAACGACACCCAGACGGGTGGATCGGGCGACGACTATCTCGACGGCGGTTCCGGCAACGACTGGCAGTACGGCAACGAGGGTCAGGACGAGATCACCGGCGGGTCCGGCAATGACAACCAGCGTGGCTCGGGCGGCAACGACACCATCAACGGTGACGATGGCGACGACACCTCGCGCGGCGGCCAGGGCAATGACCTGGTCTTCGGCGATGCCGGCAACGACACCATCTTCGGCGACGACGGCAATGACGCCCCTGGGGGCGACATTGGCAATGACGGCCAGGAAGATGGCGTCGATACCGATGAGGGTGGCGATGACACCCTGTTCGGCGGCGACGGCGACGATCGCATCGACGGCCAGCTCGGCAACGACTATGTTTCGGGCGATGCCGGCAATGACGATCTGCGCGGTGACACCGGCAACGACACGCTGCTCGGCGGCGCTGGCGCGGACTTCGTGCAGGCTGGTGCCGGCGATGACTTCGTCGAGGGCGGCGAGGGCAAGGACGTCCTCAACGGCGCCGATGGCTACGATACGATTCTCGGCGGTGCGGATGCCGACGAGATCTACGGCGATGCCGAGGCTGACACGCTCATCGGCGGCGCCGGCGACGACTTCGTCAACGGCGGATCCGGGAACGACTATCTCGAGGGCAATGGCGGCGACGACGCCATGAACGGCAATGAAGGTGCCGACGACGTCTACGGCAACGAAGGCAACGATCTCATCCACGGTAACGAGGGTGATGACGGTGAAATCGGCGGCGTCGTCGGTCTCGTCGGCGGTGACGGCAACGACACCATCTACGGTGACGACGGCGATGACGACTTGTTCGGCGATGCCGGCAACGACTCGATGCTCGGCGGCAACGGCGATGACTATGCCGAAGGCGGTACCGGCAATGACTACATGAATGGTGAGAATGGCAACGACGCCTTCTATGGCGACGATGGCAACGACCTCATCTATGGCATGGCCGGCAACGATACCCTCGAGGGCGATGCCGGTGACGACACGGTCTCCGGCGGTTCCGGGTCCGACCTGGTCGGTGGCGGCGACGGCAACGACTCGCTCGACGGTGGTCTCGACAACGACAGCCTCTGGGGTGACGCTGGCGATGACGACATCCAGGGCGGCCGTGGCGACGACTTCATCGATGGTGGTGACGGTGACGATGTGATGACCGGCGGCGTCGGGCGTGACATCTTCGCCTTCTCGGTTGCCGACGCGGGAGATGACCTGATCACGGATCTCAGCCTCGCCAATCGCGACACGGTCCAGATCGACGTCGCCGACCCGCTGACCTTCAACCAGGGCCTGATCACCGTCACCGACGACGGCACGGATACGACCCTGATCTGGGGCACCGAAACGGTTGTCATCGAAGGTCTGACCGGCGGTTCCTTCGCGCTGCTCCAGTTCGACAGCGTGGCGGACGTCAATGCATTCAGCCAGGGTAACGCTGGCTATGACGTGATCCAGTTCGTCTGATCCCACCAGACGACAGCCGATCACGCGGCCAGGGGAAGGAGGGCGACGCGTCGCCCTCCTTTTCATTATGTTCATCGAGTTCGCTGCCGCGCAGTTCGAACCCGGCCGGTCATCATGACTTGGCCCTCCAGTCGCTGCACACGGCTACGCCAATCAATCCATCATCGCTTTCCATAGAGTGCGTGCAGGGCTGAGGTTGCCCTGATCCCGGACCGACGAGTCGCGGCCTCCTGCCGGATACGGAGGGAGGCGTGTCGGCGCGCGCCCGACCGGCGAGCGATGTGCCAGATCCCCTTGATCTTCAGGCGCGTCGTTTTGCGCCCAGGCAGGGGCATGTCCCATTCCGGGGGCCGAGAACCATCGCCATTAGCCATGGACTCGCGCTCTCCAGCGCAACCGATGTCTGCAATGTCTCCCGAAGCGTACGGATTCTTCTGTATCGATCTGGGACAGCGAACATGGAAGTTGTTTCGATGTCCCCCGTTGGGGGGAGGATTGCCGGCCAGAAGCGTGCATCCCCTCTCATGGAGACGAAGCGCGGGGGCTTGGCTCCCATGTGGGGACGAGGATTCACATGTTCAGTTTGCGTCCAGTTGAGGGAGGATCGTTGCGCGGAGGCCCGGGTGCCGTCACGCCGGTCCAGCCGGCCCGGCCGTTCTTCAATCTCGACCTGTTCGCCCCGTCGCGATCAGCGGCGCAAGGCGACGAGGGCGATCTCGGTGCGCCGGACGTCGATCCTTCCGAAAACCCGGATCCTGGCGGCTCGGATGGCGATCCGCCGGTGGATGGCGGATCCGGTGACGGAAACGGAAATGATGGCGGCAGCAATGGACAGGATGGTGGCGGCAGTGGGAGTGGCGGCTCCGATCCTGACGGTCCGCCTGCAGGCGGTGGGGCAGCGCCCGGCGACGGTGGTGCCGGCGGCGGTTCAGACGGCGGTGGCTCGTCGTCGGGGGGCGGGTCTGCAGGCGGCAATCCCGGTGGCGGCGAAGGCCAGCCCGATCCGGATCCCGACGAGGAAGACACGGGCGGAACCGGGAGCACAGGCGGGACTGGGGGTACGGGTGGGACCGGGAACCCGGGTGACACTGGTGGTACAGGTGACACGGGCGGTACGGACCCGACCGCCCACAGTGGGTCCGGCCGCCCCCGCCTTGTTCCCGGCGTGGCGCAGGGTGGCGTGGTGGCCCCGCTGCCGCCCGGCCTGCTGATAGACGGCGCGCAGATCATCGGGACCGACTCGCTGGAGACGATCGATCTCGCCAACGCCGGCCTCCCTCACAATGCGCGCGGCGGCGGCGGCGATGACATGATGCTCGGCACCTTCGCGCAGAACTGGATGCGCGGCGACGAAGGCGGCGACCTTCTGATCGGCTATTCGGGAGGCGCCGGCGGCGCGGGCGACCGGCTCGAGGGCGGGGATGGCGACGACACGCTCATTGGCGACGATTTTGACGGCAGCAACATCAGCCTGCTCCACGGCGTCGAGCATGAGGGCGACGAGGATGACGAGCTCCACGGTGGAGCGGGCCATGACCTTGCCTGGGGCGGTGGCGGCAATGACAGCCTCTCCGGCGAAGATGGCAATGATGTTCTCTACGGCGGGTCTGGCGACGACTTCCTGAGTGGCGGCGCCGGCAATGACCAGATTCGCGGCGGTGCAGGCAATGACGTCATCTGGGGTGGTGCCGGTGACGATCTGCTTCTGGGTGAGGGCGGCGACGACGTCATTCACGGTGAGGCCGGCAACGATACGATCATGGCCGATGGCGGACATGACAGTCTGTTCGGCGATGAGGGCGATGACAGCATCGATGCCGGTAGCGGTGACAATATCGTCCATGGCGGTGAGGGCAACGACCGCATCGTGAGCGGGGATGGCCGTGACCTTGTTTTCGGCAATGCCGGCGACGACAGCATCCTCGGCGGCGCCGGGATGGATCGCATCGACGCTGGGCTGGGCGCGGACCGGGTGGAAGGCGGCGTGGGCGATGACGATCTGCGCGGCGATACCGGTGCCGACACGATACTCGGCGACGATGGCCACGATTATATCCAGGGCGGGGGCGACAATGACCAGCTGTTCGGCAACGAAGGCAATGATCTGATCGACGGTGCCGACGGGGCCGACCTGATTTCGGGCGGCGCCGGCAATGACAGCCTGTTCGGTGCCGCAGAGGATGACAGCGTCTCCGGCGGCGATGGCGACGATCAGATCGACGGGGGCGATGGGAATGACATCCTCTCGGGCGATGCCGGCGGCGACATCATCCTCGGTGGCAGTGGCGCAGATCTGCTGGATGGCGGCGACGGCAGCGACAGCATCGACGGCGGCTCCGACGCGGACACCATATCGGGTGGGAGCGGGAACGACGTGCTGCGCAGTGGCCAGGGCGCCGATTTTATCGATGGCGGTCACGGTGCCGACATCATTCACGGCGAAGAAGGCAATGATACGCTCCATGGCGACTGGGGTGCCGACACCATGGTCGGAGGAGATGGCGACGACGATCTCTCTGGCGGCCGCGATGCAGACGACCTTTATGGCGGTGCCGGCGACGACTGGCTGATGGGCGAGGAAGACGACGATCTTCTGGAAGGCGGCGCAGGTCACGATGGTCTCGAGGGGGGAAGCGGCGAGGATGCCCTCTATGGCGGCGCCGGCAACGACGCGTTGTTCGGTGACAGCCATGACGACCTTCTGGAGGGTGAAGATGGCGATGACCGGCTGGCCGGCAACGATGGCAACGACACGCTGGTGGGTGGATATGGATCGGATGTGTTCGTGATCGATCTCGACGACGACCATGGTCTCGACCTGATCGGCGACTTCAGTCTCGCCGAGCGGGACCGCATCGTGCTCGACGTGGAGGATCCCCTGACCTTCGACATCGAACAATTGCGCATCATCGATGACGGTAACGACATTCATCTGGTCATCGGAGATCAGGAGATTGTTATCGGTTCATTTACCAGTGGCGGCTTTGCCGTGCTGGGTATAAATAGCATCGATGAGCTCAATGCACTGAGCCAGGGGGTGGGCGGCTATGACATGGTCGTCTTTGAGTAGGAGAGGGCATCTTTTGGTGCCGGCACTTGCCTTGTTGACCGCGACATCTGGCGCGGCCGCGCAAGGCGAGCAGGACGACCTCAAACTTGCGCTTCCGGTCCGCTGCGACATGACGCAGGATTGCAGCATTCAGAAATATGTCGATCGCGCGCGCGGTCCCGAGCGCCGGGATTATCGCTGCGGGACAATGACGACCGATGCGCATGACGGAACCGATTTCCGGCTCCGGCGCTTCCAGGATCTCGACCGTGGCGTCGAGGTGGTCGCGGCGGCGGCCGGGACGGTGCTCCGCGTGCGGGACAATATGCCGGATATCTCCGTGAAGGAGGCATCAGCGCCACTCGCTCCGGACCGACTGGCGGGCAATGCCGTCGTGATCGGCCATGGCAATGGCTGGGAGACGCAATATAGCCATCTCGGGCGCGGCAGCGTGCGTGTGACGCCCGGCCAGCCCGTCTCTGCGGGCACCGGCCTGGGTGTGATCGGCCTTTCGGGGAACACCGAATTTCCCCATCTGCATTTCGAAGTGCGCCGCCATGGCAAGGCCGTGGACCCATTTTCTGCGGGCGAGTCGACCGACTGCGCCGCGACGCAGCCATCGCTGTGGACAGCAGCGGCCGCGGCCGCGCTCGTCTATCGGCCGACGGTGGTTCTGGCGACGGGCTTCGCCTCGTCCCCGGCCGAGGTCGAGCGCGAGGCGACGCGCGTTCGGGTGCCGGGCGCGATGGCGGACCCTGAGGCGCTGGTTCTTTGGGGCAACGTCTCTGGAACACAGTCCGGGGATGTGGAAATATTTCGGATCGATGCCCCCAATGGGGGAGTGCTGATGGCCCGGGAGACGCGCATACTGCGCAATAGTCTCGTATGGCTCAGCTATTCCGGAGTGCGGCGTCCAGATGGGGGATGGCAACCGGGCAAATATAGCGGAACATACCAGCTGACTAGAAATGGCGTTTTGGTGGGAGAACTGTCAATGTCTAGGTATATAACCGGATCGCGAACTAAACTTTAGCCGTATAACGGAAACGAAGGCGGGGGCATCCGTGCGCCAGCCTATCGTCCGACGGCTTAGCTGCCACGCGTTCGCGCGATAAAAAGATGACCGCCGGCGGGGCGCTGCGGTCCCTTATCGACAAAAAATATCAAATTTCGTCGCCTGTGCTTCATGTGGGAGAGGTTCATGCGTGCTGAAAACCTGAGCGCTGGCGAACCGCCAGTCAACACACCAGCCAACAAAGATGTGCTCTCGTCGGTTACCGGGCAGATCAACCGCTACGCCATCCTGATGCTGGCGCTGTCGGGCGCGATCAACTTGCTCGGTATCACCCTGCCGCTGTTCACGATGCAGGTCTTCGATCGTGTGCTCGCGAGTCGCAACGTGGACACGCTGTTCTTTCTAGGCCTGGCCGCTGGGCTTGCGCTGCTCACCGCCGCGACGCTCGATGGAATCCGGAGCATGGCGGTGGGGCGCGTGGGCGAATGGCTCATGCAACGCCTGGCGCCGCACGTGCTGGTCCGCTCGATCGAACGCCGGCTCGTTGATCGCACGCTTCGGACCGAAATGCTGCGCGAGCTCTCGCAACTGCGCAGCTTCATCGGTGGACCCGGCGTGCCTGCCATCCTCGATATTCCCTGGATGCCGATCTATTTGTTGATCGCTTTCCTGATCCATCCCTGGGTCGGTGTCCTCTCGCTCATCGGCATGCTCGGGCTGCTCTCGCTGGCCTGGATCAATGAGAAGCTCAGCCGCCAGCAAATGCGCAATGCCGCCACACTCAACGCGCTGGTCATGCGGGACGGCGACGCGATCATGCGCAATGCCGAGGTCATCGACAGCATGGGCATGGCGCCTGCCGTCGTCGGGCGCTGGTCGCGAGGACTGGGCCGGGAAATCCGGCTGCAGGACTCCGTGCATCAGCGCAACGCCACGATGGTGAGCATCACGCGCCTGACTCGCTCTCTCCTTCAAGTCGCGCTTTATACGGCAGCGGCCGTTCTCGTGCTCGACCAGCAAATAACTGGCGGCGCGATGCTGGCGGCGTCGATCATCATGAGCCGCTTGCTCGCTCCCATGGAATCCATGTTCGTGCACTGGCGCTCGCTGGTTCTCATGCGCGAGATCTACGACCATCTGGCCGAGTTCTTCGCCCTGCCGGAGTTTCGCTCGACCGAGACCGAACTGCCGACGCCCCTTGGTCGCGTATCCGCAGAGCGCGTCAGCTATGTCGTGACGGGCCACGCGGCGCCGATCCTGCGCGGCATCGACTTCGCGCTTGAGCCGGGCGAGCATCTGGCCATCGTTGGTCCGGCCGCTTCCGGCAAGACGACCTTGTCGCGCGTGATCCTCGGCATCCTGCGGCCGACGCAAGGGGCGGCCAGGCTCGATGGCATGGACGTTTCCAAATGGCGGCGGGCCGACCTTGGCCGGCACATCGGCTACCTCCCGCAAGACGTGGAACTGTTCGCCGGCACCGTCTCGGAAAATATCGCACGCTTCACGAAGTGCGCGGATGCCGAAATCGTCCGGGCAGGCCGCATGGCCGGTTGCCACCAGATGATCGTCGCGCTGCCCAATGGCTATGACACCGAGATTGGCGAGGGCGGCTACCTGCTCTCCGGCGGTCAGCGCCAGCAGGTCGGGCTGGCCCGTGCGCTCTTCGGCCGCCCGCGTCTGGTGGTGCTGGATGAGCCGAACTCGAACCTGGACGCGGTGGGCGAGCAGGCGCTCAAGCAAGCGCTGAGCCGGCTGCACGACGCGCGCGTGACCGCCATCGTCGTGACTCACCGCCAAAGCCTGATCGGGCAGATGGACAAGCTGATGGTCCTGCAAAACGGCGCCATCAGTCACTTCGGCCCTGTCGAGGAAGTACTGAACAACAGCCGCGACAAGGTGGCGATCGCCAGCAAGCGCGATGCGGGGCAGCTCGCCCCGGAAACGAACAAGGCCATTGCGGCCGACCGGCCGACGGAGAGCAACGCCACGGACGACGATGCCGACGGCGACGAAACAGATCAGCCAAATGAGGTGGCGGCATGACCAGCCTTCAACTTGCCGGCGAGACCGATTTCGCCGCTGGAGACATTGACGCGGAGGACGATCCCATTGCGCTGGGCGCCGGGCCCAACATCGGCCGGGTTGTGCGCATCGCGTTCATCGTGATCGCGGCCTTCGCAGCAATTTTCGTAATCTGGGGTTTTGTCGCGCCCTTGAGCAAGGCCGCAATCGCTCCGGGCGTGGTCCAGGTGGAAGGCCGCAGGCGCACCGTGCAGCATCTCGAGGGCGGGATCGTCAGCGAGATCCTCGTTCGCGAGAATATGCGCGTGCGCAAGGGACAGCCGCTCATGCGGCTCGACACCGTGCAGTCCGGCGCCGCGGCGGATGCCGCGACCTCGCAATATTATTCCCTGCTGGCCGAGGAGAAGCGCCTTCAGGCTGAGCTCAGCGGCCAGAGCCTGACCTTCGACGACGAGCTGAAGAAGGCCGGGGACCGCGCCAGCGAAATCATGGACAATCAGCGCGCCTTGATGGAGACGCGCCGAGCATCTCTGGCCGGGCAGGCCGACGTGCTGCGGACGACCTGGGGGCAGGCGCAGGCTGAAATCAGCAGCCTCGAAGCGCAGGTCAGCGCCCATCGCGCGCAGCTGACCTTGTTGCGGGGCGAGCTCGAGACCGTCCAGCAGCTCGTCAATGAGCAGCTCGAGCGCAGGTCGCGCCTGCTGGAACTGCAGCGCGCCGTGGCGAGCGCGGAAGGCCAGATCGGCAATCTCACCGGACAGATCCTGCGCGCCCGCCGCGCTATGTCGGAAGCGCAGGCGCGGATCGGCGCGCTGACCAGCGAGCGGCGCGACGAGACACAGGCCCGTCTGCGCGATGTGCAGATGCAATTGTCGGACGTCCGGCAGAGACTGAAGGCGACGACCGACGTCAACCAGCGCAGGACGATCGTCGCGCCGGTCGACGGGCAGGTGGTGGAGCTGCGCTACACCACGATTGGGGGCGTCGTGCGGGCGGGCGAGCCGGTCATGGACATCGTGCCCGAGCGCCAGCGCTTCGTCATCATGGCGCAGGTACGGCCGATCGACATCGAGAATGTCATCGTCGGGCTGCCGACCGAAGTGCGCCTGCTCCCTTATAGCGGTCGCAAGGTCCCGATGCTGATGGGGCATGTCAGCTCTGTCTCGCTGGACGCCATCATGCCGGAGACCCCCGGCGCGCAACCCTATTATGCCGTCGAAGTCGAACTCGACGACCCCGACGCACTCAAGGACATAGACGTCAAGCTGCTCTCCGGCATGCCCACGGACACGTACATCATCTTGGGCAAGAGAACGCTTTTTTCATACCTGTTTCAACCGCTTACGGACAGCTTCCGTCGCGCGTTCCGTGAAAACTGATGGTGGGGTGACAATGCCGGACCTTGACGAAGCGATCGAGCGTGCGCTCGGCTCAGCGGAGCGTTCACCAGCAACCGAGCGCAGGCGAGCAAACCGCCAGCCTCTGCAATCGCTGCCACTCAATGGCAGCGCGCAGGTCTCGGTCAACAGCAGCACGATTGCGGGCGCGTGGAAAGCGGCCGTCGATCTTTCAGGCGGGGACAGCTGCGTTGGCATCCTGTCCGTTGCCCATCCGCACGTGCGCGGCACCATCTTCTCGTCCGGTTGCGATCAGTCGGATCTCACCTTCCTGAACGCCGACGAACTGCGTCGCTGGGTGGAAGAGCGCGTTCCGAGCCTCGATCATGACGGCGCGAGCGTCATCATGGCTGATCCCAAGGAAGTGGCCGAGGTCGCCAACCTGCCCTGGCTCAAGCATCTGTCGGCCCTGGCGATCGGCCGCGCAGAGGTGTCGAATGAAGGCGTGATGCGCGCCTTTGTCGGTTGGAGGAATCGCGCGCCCGAGGACGTCGACCTGCGCCGTCTCGCTCTCTCCATGCGGGTGCTGGCGCATTGCGCGCTGACTTACAATTACAACAGCCGCAGGGAGCGCCGGCTCCAGATCCTCGAAGGCATGATCGACGAACTGGCGCCCGCGCTGATGCTGGTCAGCGCGACAGCCCAAGTCTTCTGGACCAATTACCGCGCCGAATCCATTCTCGCCGAACGCCGGCTGCTTGTGCGCAACGGGGGTAACATGCTCGCCTCCCGGACGCCGTCCAACACGGCGCTTCTGCGCCGGGCAATCAGCGAGGCCATCTCGCTGCTTCCCCGTGTGGATGAGGAGAATGACCGCTATTTGCTCATGCCGCGCGAAGATGGCGGGGATGACGTCATCGTGCTGCGGCCGGTTGCGGGCCGTGATGGCCTGGAAGGCAACAGGGCCGTGATGGTGATCGTTCCGCAAGACGACATGCTGGGGATCGTCGGCAAGCTCGTCAGTCTCTACGGGCTCATTCCATCCGAGGCGCGCTTCGTCAGCGCGATCATCGAGGCGGGGTCGCCGGCTCTTGCCGCGATCCAGCTTGGCATCACGGACCAGACCGCGAAAACTTACATGAAACGCATCTACGCGAAGCTGGGCATCAGTTGCCAGCTGGAGCTCGGCATTTTGTTCGCGTCGATCGCGCCGCCGCTCCGCAGCGTGCCCGCCGTCACGTCGCAGGCATTTCATCAGATCAACGCGCTTTGAAGACAGGGAAGGGGGCTGTTATGACGCGTTCGAGAGACTTTTGCCGAGCAATCATGCTGGCCGCGGCGATCCCCGCGGCGCCGACGCATGGCCAGACCGTCGGACCGCCCGTGGTGGGCAGGGCGGCTGAACCCGCCGGGCCAATGACCCTGGCGCAGGCGTTCGTGGAGGCATACAAGGGCAGCCCGACTTTGCGGGCCGACCGCGAAGGCCTCAAGATCCTCGACGAGGACGTTGCCGTCGCCAGGTCAGCCGGCCGACCTACGCTTCAGGGCGAAGGCTCGATCACCCGCGCGGAGCTGGATGTGGTAGGCACGGGCTATATTGTCGGCGCACGGCTGACGCAGCCGATCTTCCGCGGATTTCGCGTGGTCAACAATGTGCGGGCCGCGCAGACGAATGTGCGCGCCGGAAGGGAATCGCTCAGGCAAAGCGAGATCGATGTGTTCCGCGAGGTTGCCGCGCAATATTCGGCGGTGCTGCGGGATCGCGAAGTGCTCGCGCTCAACCAGGCGCTCATCAACAGCGTTCAGACGGTTCGCCAAGCCGAGTTGCGCCGGCTCGAGCTGGGCGAGCGCACGAAGACCGACGTGGCGCAATCCGAGGCGCGGCTCGCCTCTGCGGTCGCCTCGTTGGCGCGGGCCGAGCAGCATCTCTCGGAAAGCGAGACGCGCCTGCGCTCCCTGATCGGCCGAGTACCGACGACGCTCGCGCCGCTGCCGGAGCTGCCGCAACTACCGGCAAGCCGCGACGACGCAATCGACCGGGCCATGGAATTCAGCCCGCGCATTCGCCAGAAGAAGCTGGAGGCGGAAGTCGCCCATCATCAGGTGAATGCGGCCAAGGGCGCACTGGCACCGCAGATCGACTTCGTTGCGACGATCAACAAGCGGGACGAAATCGTCCAGATCCTCGGCCGAAAGGTGAACCAGGATTTCGCCACGCTGCAGGCAGTGGTGACGGTGCCGATCTATCAGGGCGGCAGCGAATATGCCGCCATCCGCCGGGCGCGCCACACGGAGACTGTGCGGGTCATCGAGATCGACGAGGAAACGCGCGCCGTCTATGCCGGCGCCGTCATTGCCTGGGACCGGTGGATCGCGGCGCGCAAGGCCCGCGAGGCCCTGGCGAACGCGATCCAGGCCAATGAAACGGCGGTGGCGGGCGTGAAGCGCGAGGCGCTGAGTGGCTCCCGCACCACGCTCGACATTCTCGACGCCGAAAGCGAGTTGCGCGACGCCCGGATTGCGCACCGGAACGCCGTCCATGACGAATATGTCGCCAAGTTCGGCCTGCTTGCGGCGTTGGGGACGGCGACGGCGAGCGATTTCAATCTCGAAGTCGAGCCCTATGATCCGGATGCGCATTATCGCTCCGTGCAGGGCCGATGGATCGGAACGGGGCCGTGAGACCATGAAGCGGATGAATATCCTCTTCATTCACCAGAACATGCCCGGGCAGTTCAAGCATCTCGCGCCGCTGCTGGCGCGAGAGGGGCACCGCGTCTACTTCCTGACCAAAGCCTGCAGGCAGAAGCTGCCGGGGGTCACCGAGTGCGTCTATCCGGCGCCACGCGCGATCCGTAAGGAAACGCACCATTATCTGCGCCGTTTCGAGGATGCCGTGCTCCATGGCCAGGCGGTGGTCCGCGCGATTGGCGGCCTGCGTCAGAAAGGCTTCGTGCCGGATCTCATCATCGCCCATTCCGGTTGGGGCGAGGCGCTGTTCCTCAAGGATGTGCTGCCGAACGTCCCCCTCATCGTCTTCGCGGAGTTGAGCTACGCTTCGCATGGCCTGGACGTCGGGTTCGATCCCGAGGAGCCCTGCACGCTGGACACCGTCTGCCGAACCCGGGCGCGCAATGCGCATCTGCTTATGAGCCTGGACGCCGCCGATGCCGCAGTCAGCCCCACGCATTGGCAGAAGGCAAGCCACAGCAAAGCCCTGCAATCCAAGATCGCGGTGATCTTCGACGGCATCGACATCGATGTGGTGCAGCCACGCCCGGATGCCAGAGTCGTCCTGCCCAACGGAAAAGAGGTGCGACCCGGCGATCCGGTTATCACCTATGTCGCCCGCAACCTGGAGCCCTATCGGGGCTTTCGCACCTTCATGCGCGCCATTCCGGAGGTGCAGAAGAGGCGACTGGATGCCGAGATCCTCATCGTGGGCGGCGATGCGGTCAGCTACGGCCGTGCGCCCAGGGACTTTCCGAACTGGCGGGCCGCGATGGAAGCGGAAGTGCGGTTCGATGCGTCGCGCGTCCACTTCATGGGCCGGCTGCCTTATCAGGACTATCTCGACGTGCTCGCGGTGAGTGCAGCGCACGCCTATCTGACTTATCCCTTCGTGCTGAGCTGGTCCTGCATTGAGGCAATGGCCATGGGTGCTCTCGTGATCGGCTCTGAAACGGGGCCGGTGCAGGAAGTCATTCGCGATGGTGAAAACGGTTTGCTGACCGACTTTTTTGATGCTCGTGCCCTGGCGCAGAAACTGGTGATGGCGCTGGACGATCCTGCGCGGCTGCAACCGCTGCGGGATGCCGCCATCGCGACGGCAACGGCGGACTATTCGTTCCGAAAAGCGATACCGACGTGGAGGGCTTTCATCGAACAGGTGGTCGCCAATCACGGCGGCAAGAACGACATGAGCGCGCTGCGACTAGATCCCGTGGTCACCGAGGCGACGCGTTCCTCACTCGCTGCCCTGTCGAGTGGGGCGCAAGCACGATAGCCGTGGCAGCGGCCTGTCTGCCGCGCCGGAAAATCGGTGACATTTTGGAATGAGCGACGGGTCGACTTTCCGGTGAACGGAGATGCCGTTCGGTAGAGGAATGGTGCGCCCGACAGGATTCGAACCTGTGGCCCCCAGATTAGGAATCTGATGCTCTATCCTGCTGAGCTACGGGCGCGCAGGCATGGCTCTATTGCGCGAGAGCATACCGGTCAATGTTGCCAAGCCAGGGTTCTGACTTCGGCGACAAGTTCTCATCGTGCGGGCACCGTTATGCGTCCTGCGCGTTCATCGGATCGAAATATAGCGGCTTTAACGCGATGTAAGCACGCATCAGCTAATCGGAGAGGAAGAGCAGTTGTCCATTTGCGCTTTAGAAAAGGCGCAGAATGGACATTTTTGGCCTTTGGCCGCGGTTTCCTGCGGTAGGGCCTTTGATTGACTAGCGTTACGCCCGGATGCCATAGGCCCGGCGCACAGTTCGGAGGTGGGTCTTGGCAATTCGTGTTGCGGTGGTTGGTCTTGGCAAGATGGGTATTTCACATCTTGCCATTGTAAATGCGCTTGAAGATTTTGAAGTGGTAGCGATCTGCGATTCCGCGACTCTCGTCGGGCAGGTCATCGAAAAGTATGGCAAGCTTTCCTATGCCCCGAGCTACGAGGATGTCATCTCGCAGCCCGACCTGGATGCGGTGATCATCGCGACGCCGACGACCACGCATGCGCCGATGGTTCGTGCAGCGCTGGAGAAGGGGCTGCACGTGTTTTGTGAGAAGCCTCTGACCCTCTCCGCCGCAGAGAGCGAGGCGCTCGCCCAACTGGCGCAGTCACGCGGGCTGGTTGCGCAAGTTGGCTACCATAACCGCTTCATCGGGACCTTCAGCGAGATCAAATCGCTGCTGGCGGCCGGCGCGCTGGGGCGGGTTAGCCATGTGCAGGCCGAGGCCTACGGCCCCGTGGTCCTGAAACCCTCAAAGCCGACATGGCGCGGAAAGGCGGGGCAGGGCGGGGGGTGCCTGTATGATTACGCCGCGCATCCGCTCAACCTGATGAACTGGTATTTTGGCCAGCCTGATGGCTGCACGGGCGCGATGCTGAAAAGTGGTTTTTCGGCCGAAGTCGATGATGAAGTCTATGCTGGCCTGACCTTTGGCGATGGACCTACAGCGCAGCTTTCGGTCAATTGGTCCGACCCCTCGGTCCGCAAGATGACGACGCGGATCTCGATCTGGGGAGAGGGGGGCAAGATCTACGCCGACAGGCAGGAGCTGCAGGTGTTCCTCACCGGTAACGCGCCAGTCCCCGACGGTTATCAGGAGGGATGGACAGTCAAATATATAACTGAGCTTCAGGCGCCGGTGAGCTTTTACCTGCGCGGAGAGGAATATAGCGCCCAACTCGAAGCATTTGGCAAGGCGATCAAGGTCAGCGGGTCTGGTGTTGAGAACGATCTCGGGGCTGCCGCGGAAACCGACGCCACGATCGAGATGATCCGCGCAACGGCGCTGGGCGGCGTGAGCAGCGGCGTATCAATGGCGGCACGTCCGCAGCGCTCCGGCGGCATGTTTGGCAGGTTGCTCGGCCGATGATGGAAAAGACGCGCCTGACCTCGCGCCCAGGATTTGGGACCTGGCAGCAATCACGATTGCTCAACGCCTGGGTTGACGCACTGACAATTCCGGAGATCATCGAGCGACTGGATGAGGGGATGCTCTTCACCCTCAACCCCGATCATCTTTATCACTTGCAACGGAACCCCGATTTTGCAGCGGCCTATGCAGATGCTGCTTTGGTCTCGTCCGACAGCAAATATGTCTATTGGGCGCTCGGCCTCATCGGTCGGAAGATCAAATGCAAAACGTCCGGCTCGGACATCGTCCCGGCTTATTATCATCACCATGCCAGGAATCCGGATGTTAGCATTTTCTTTCTCGGTGCGCGTCCAGGCATAGCGCAGCAGGCCCTGAAGCGCGTCAACGGCATTGTTGGCCGTGACATCGTTGTGGGTGCTCACGGGCCGACATTCAATTTCGTGAATGACGAAGCAGAGAGTGCGGCCGTGATCGACATGATCAACGCGTCTGGCGCCACGTGCCTGATCGTCGGCCTGGGCGCTCCCAAGCAGGAGGTCTGGATTCATCGGCACCGTCACCTCATGCCCAAGGTGAAGGTGTATATGGGTGTCGGTGCTGTCATCGATTATGAAGCGGACGCCGTAAAGCGTGCCCCGGGCTGGATGAATCGCAACGGTCTCGAATGGGTTTATCGCATGGTTACGGAGCCAAAGCGCTACTGGCGCCGCTATGCCCGGACGATGGAGTTCTTCTGGTTGGTCTTGTTTGATTGGGCAGGGCACTACCGGCCTCCTGCGTTCGCTTCTCCGGCGACTTCAAACGCGCGCACCAACGCTCCCACCGACATTGCTCCGAAACGAGCCTGACCAGGATTATCGAGGTTTTACAAAGCTATGGAACGCATCCTTTTCGGCGATAATCAGTTTTTCGGCATCAACCACATGTCGGAGGAAAAGGCCAGGCAGCAGGCCATGCGGTTTCAGAATGTCGATGCAATCATCGAAGTTCTGCAGACCGCGCTGCACGCCGGGACGGGCGGCTTCATGTGCACAACACATGATAAGATCGAGAAGATCGCCGACGACGTTCGGGCCAATCCTGGAAAATGGGATGGGTTCACATTCTATCCCGGCATGCCCTATGCGCATAAATACGCGAATGCCGTGACCGAGCTTGGCTATTTCGATGCGGTCAGGAAATTTCTGCCCAAGGAAGGTCTTGTCGACACGATCATGCGCGGCTCCAAGGCCGTGCTCAACAAGGACATCGAGAGCATGATGACGCTGCTCGTCGATGCCGAGATGACGATGTTCCGCGGCCTCCACACGCCGGTCGTCTTCCTCCAGAATGTCGTCACAGATCTTGTTCAAGGCCTGGGTTTCGCGGATGCATTCCGGGTTTTCTCGGACCATATAAAGAGCCGCTACAACGCTGAGGCCGGCTTCATCACCATGAACGTGCCCAAGCTTCTGCCGATGCTCAAAAGTGTTGGGCTGGAAAATCCCATCGTGTGCGCGAACTACAACAAGATCGGCTTTCGCATGTCCGGTGGCATCGATGGCTATCGCGAAGTGCTGGAGAAATATCCGGCGAGAATGATTGCGATGTCGGTGCTGGGATCAGGCGCCATTCGTCCGCGCGAGGCGATCGAGTGGATCTGCGCTGAGCCACATGTGGAATCGATCCTGTTTGGCGCTTCCAGCCGTGCGAACATTGAGCAGACTGTCGGACTCATCAAGGAGTTCGACAGCGCACGCGTTCACACTTGATAGAGGGCACGCAGCCATTGCCATCATCAGCAATGCACCAGTAGTCTTCGGCGGGGGTTGTGCATTGCATCTGGCGGTGAAGCCCTGCCCATGCCTAGATTTAACATATATCAACACCAAGTCGTGTCTTATGTCCTAGTTTCAATGGTTTGCAGGCGATAAACCTGTCCATTGTGTTTCGCTCATAATTTGGACGATCAAGGGAGTTGGAAGTGCAAGAC
>JAHJIJ010000025.1 GCA_018823325.1 Alphaproteobacteria bacterium
CTGGGTTCAGAACGTCGCGAGACAGTTTGGTCCCTATCTGCCGTGGGCGTCGAAATTTGAGAGGAGTTGACCCTAGTACGAGAGGACCGGGTTGAACATACCTCTGGTGTACCTGTCGTTCCGCCAGGAGCGCAGCAGGGTAGCTATGTATGGACGGGATAACCGCTGAAAGCATCTAAGCGGGAAGCCTCCCTCAAGATTAGATTTCATAGAGCCGTGGAAGACCACCACGTTGATAGATCGGATGTAGAAGTGCGGTAACGCATGGAGCTAACCGATACTAATTGCTCTTTTCGCGCTTGTAGAGTCCCACCATCATCGACAGTCCTGGACTGGCGATGAGGGATGAAAAAGCTCGTCGCCCGATAATCTTCAAAACATGCCCGTGAGAACGGACTGGTGCACGCATCGATTAAAACCCCGTTTCGCTCGCATGAGCGCCTGCTTCATTGCTTGGTGACCATAGCGTCAGTGACCCACCCGATCCCATCCCGAACTCGGCCGTGAAACCTGACTGCGCCGATGGTACTATCGCTCAAGCGCTGGAAGAGTAGGTCGTCGCCAGGCATTGTAGCCGGCGCTCATGAGTGCGTAACGGATGAAACCCATTCACATTTCAAAGGCGGCCCGCCGCGGCCGCCTTTTTGTCGTTTCCGGATCTAGGGTCCGAAAATGGTGGCGCGGGATGGAGCAGCCCGGTAGCTCGTCAGGCTCATAACCTGAAGGTCGTAGGTTCAAATCCTACTCCCGCAACCAACGACACAAGACAAAAAGCCCTGGTTCTTCGGAACTGGGGCTTTTGTCGTTTTCGGCATTGCATGTCACGGCGGAGCAAATTGGCTGGGTTCGCTGGTGCCTTCATAATTCAGCCGCTGACCTGCTGCGGCTGATGAATACGTCCCCACATCAAGACGGGGAAGCCAGTTCCTCTCAGACTCGACCGAGGAACCTTCGTGCCGGCCGTCCGCCCGTTCGTGGCTCAGAGATGTCCCTGACTCGCTCGATCAGGCGAACAGGCCCAGATTGATCGGGTGATGCTGCTCATGCAGGCGGTGGTCTTCGCTGCTCAGAGAGGTCCGCGCAAGCATTTGAACATGCGGACCGCAGATGGCGAGCTGTCATAACCGCGAGAACCGCAGGCGGATCGCTGCGTACCGCTGATGACGGCGCGCCCGATCCTTGTTCCTTCGCAGTCCCTCCGCGGAGAAAGGAATGAGCGCACCTCAGCGGAGATGCGCTCGATCTTGTTGAACCGGTCGTTATGCGCTGGCCTGGCGTCTTGCGCCGGGCCGTGAGCACTCAGGCGGTCATCAGCGGATCGCTGAAGCCAGGTTTGCCATCCTCCAGCTTGCCTGCAAGGCGGATTTCAATCCCGTCGCCCAGCAGCGCGAAGTCATACCAGCCATGGCTCTGCCCGGTCTTCCAGGTCGAGCGTAGCTGCGCGCGTGGCGCCGGCTTGAGCGGACGGGTGGCATTGATGCTGTAAACATCCTCGCCGAGCGTCAGGTCGAGCGGCGCGTCTCCAGCGTTCTCGACGGTCAGGTCGAGCGATTTCCGATCCTTGCCATAGCGGGCGGTGAGGAGCGGCAGCCGCTGACCGGCGGCGGCCCGGAAGGCACGCATGAAGCCATTGGGGCCAAGCACGTAAAGATCGAGGCCGCGATCGGGATCGATTGCCCAGCTATCGCCGAGCTGCTTGCCCGCTTCAATGGCATAGCGGCGGGGCAGGCGCTGCAGGTCGAGCCGGTCATAGACATGGAAGGTCGTGCCGACCGTGCCGTCGTTGATGAAGGTAAGCATGGCCGTGCGACCCTCGATCCGCGCATCGACATGCGGTGCGTAACCCAGCGGGCGGGCGCGGCGGAGCCCCGGCTCCTGGAAGCGCTGCTCGGCGGCGCGGGGCGGCAGGAGCTTCGGGCGCTTGAGATGCTCGGCCAGCGCGGCCGTTGAGCCCTTGGCGTCCGGCAGCGGCGGGAAGCTGCGGTCCCCGTCCATGCTGAAATCGAAGCAGGAGGTGAGATCGCCGCACATCTTGCGGTGCCACGGGCTGATCGCCGGCACGGTGACATCGAAGCGCTTCTCGATGAACCGGCCGACGGCCGTGTGGTCGAAGGTCTCGCTGTTCACCCAGCCGCCCTTGCTCCACGGCGAGACGACGTACATCGGCACGCGCGGGCCAAGACCCCAGGGGCGGGTGGTGCCGGTCGCATTGTCGTCGCGCGAGGTATATTTGTCTTCGTGATCGTCGAAATATTCGCCGGTGAGATCGAAGGTTGCCTTGCCGGCCATGGTGCCATCCGGATTGAAGGAGGGCGGGGCAGACGGCGGCAGGTGATCGAACAGCCCGTCATTTTCGTCGAAGGTCTGGAAGAAGACGGTGCTGGCCCAGACATCGGGGTTGGCGGTCAGCGCATCGAGAACGCGTGCGGTGAACTCCGCCCCCTCGACGGGCGTGGAGGCAGACGGGTGCTCGGACCATTCCTTGGGCGGCAAGATCCATGAGACAGCAGGCAAAGTGCCGGCCTTCACATCCTGTTCGAGCTGCTCCAGCGACCAGTGTCGCATCCCGCGCTCATAAAGCGCATCGCCGGGCTTGCACTGGCGGAAGCCCTTGAAAGCCAGGCCACCATGCATGGCGCCGGTCCAGTTGTCATTGGGGTCCTGATAGATGCGCCAGTCGACGCCCGCGGCCTCCAGCACTTCCGGAATGGTCTGCCACTCCAGTGCGTTGCCGGCGTAGGTGTAGCCAGGCTCGGGCAGGGCGCCTTTGACCCAGCAGCGCAGGTTGTTCGGCTCGGACTTGTCGTCGCGACAATTGCGTCCGGCGGCCTGCTCGGCCGGATCGAAATTGGAGCCAGACCAGAAGACGATGCGATTGGGATCGGTGCCGGTCGTGATCGAGCAATGATAGGCGTCGCAGATCGTGAAGGCCTCGGCGAGTGCGAACTGGAAGGGGATGTCTTCCCGTTTGTAATAGCCCATCGAATAGTCGGTCTTGTACTTGGGCCACAGGCCGAAGCTGCCCTGGTTCCAGGCAGCCTGCGCATCCGAGTAGCTGTGCGGCGTGCCGGGCACTTTCATCGCGTTGGTCGTCTCGGTGTCCAGCCAGAAGGGCGGCAGGATGCGCGCGCCATTGGACTGGGCCCAGACGTCGCGACCGCCCGGCAGCGGCACGGTGTGGCGGTCGCCAAAGCCGCGCACGCCCTTCATGGTGCCGAAATAATGGTCGAAGCTGCGGTTCTCCTGCATCAGGATAACGATGTGCTTCACATCCTTGATGGTGCCGGTGGCGCGCCGCGCGGGAATGGCGAGCGCGCGCTCGATGCTCGCGGGCATGGCCGCCGCCGCCGCGCCCAGCATGCCGGCGGCCTTGAGGAAGTCACGCCTGTTGTTCATCACCATGGGGACCGTCTCCTGTCGTTCAATGCGTCAGAGAAATTGCCGCCGCAGCCGCGCCGAGAGCTGATCGAGCGCGAGCACGACGATGAAGATGGCAAGCAGGATGGTGCCGACATGGCCGTAATCGTACATGTCGTAGCGGCCCTTGAGTTCCTGCCCGATGCCACCGGCGCCAACGAGGCCAATCACGGTGGCCATGCGCACATTGCGGTCCAGAATGTAGAGCGTGCTGGCGATGTGGCTCGGCATCACCTGCGGCAATATGGCCATGCGCCAGATTGCCAGTCGCCCGGCGCCGATCGCGGTGAGCGCTTCTTGCGGGCGTGGATCGGCATGTTCCATTTCCTCGGCGAAGAATTTGCCCAGCACGCCGGCACCATGAAGGCCGAGCGCCAGGAAGCCGGCAATGGGCCCGAAGCCATAGGCAATGACGAGAAACAGCGCGCTGATGAGCTCCGGCACGGCGCGCATGAAGCTGACGACCGAGCGCGCGGCGAGCCGCACCGGCGCGATGGGCATAACGTTGCGCGCGCCGAGCAGCGCCAGCGGCAGGCCGACGATGACGGCGATGATCGTGCCCCAGAGCGCGATTTCGAGTGTCTCAACGATCTTGATGCCGACATGGCCGACATAGCCGAGCGGCTGCACCAGAAAGGTGCGCTCGACTGGGCGGGCTTCCAGCTTCAGCGTCTCCGGGTTGAGCGCCTGTTCGGTGCTTTTCTCTACCTCGAGATAGGCAAGCGGCGGGAGATGATCGGGATCGAAGTCCGTAATGCGCCCGATCTCCTGCCGGTCGGCTAGCTGGATCGGGACGAGATTGCCGAGTACGCGGCCGAGGCTGGGCGCGTCGCGCGGCGCTTCGCGCAGGCCGAGTGTCGCCGCCACGCTTTGCGCGGTCTGGCTCATCATGCGGCCGACCTCGACGCGCTGGCCGGAATAGAAGAGCACGGCAAACAGCGCGAGCACGACGATCAGCGCGCGCGGACCATAAGGTTGCGGGAACGCCCAGTCGCGTGATGCGGCGGCGTTCATGGGGCGATCCTCCGGCGGGCGGCGGGCGTGCCGAGACCGGTCAGGTCCGGCGCGGATGTGCCATTCGCCTTGGCGTAGATGATCGCCAGATCGCGCTCGCGCAGGGCCTCGGGCGGGCCATCGAAGATGATCTTGCCGCGGTGGAGAGCGACGATGCGATCAGCAAAGCCACGGGCAAGATCGATCTGGTGCAGGCTGCACAGCACGGTGGCGCCGCGCTCACGGGCCTGTGCCCGCAGCAGGTCCATGACTTCGCGGCCCAGCGATGGGTCGAGGCTTGCCACCGGCTCATCGGCGAGAATGGCGGCGGGATCGAGAATGAAGGCGCGGGCAAGGCCGAGCCGCTGCTGCTGCCCGCCCGAGAGCTGTTCAGCCCGGCGACGCAGGTGGCTTTCCTCCAGCCCGACCGCTGCCATCAGTTCGCAGGCCTTGCGCTTGAGCGCCGGCGGATAAAGGCCGGTGATCATGCGCCAGAAGGGGAGGGCCGGGAGGGCGCCGGCCATCACATTGGCAGCGCCGCTGGCGCGCGGCACGAGATTGAAATGCTGGTGCACCATCGCGATGCGCCGACGCAGCAGTGGCAGGCTGTGCCGGTCGACGAGATGACCGTTCACGCGAACCTGGCCCTGGCTCGGCGTTTCCAGCCCGTTCACGCAGCGCAGCAGGGTGGATTTGCCCGCGCCGCTGTGGCCGAGCAACACGCAGAATTGCCCTGCCGGCACGACGAGATCGATGCCATTGAGGGCGCGGGTGCCGTCCGGCCAGCTTTTGTGAATACCCTCGAAGCGCAGCTCCATGGTTCAGCGCTCCGACGATTTCTTGAGGATTTCGCCCTTCAGCGCGTCGCTGAGCAGTGCCATGGTGCGGGCCGCGCTCTCGAACTTCTCGGGCGGGAAATGCGCGTCGTAACGATCGACCTGGGCGCCGCCATAGCCCCGGATCATTTCCGGGCTGACCCCCGGCGCCTTGTCGACCGTCTCGAAGGCGTCCTTCAACTTCGTCTTGAGCGCCGCGGGGAGCTTGCTGCCCATCACGATGGGCGGATAGGGAATGGCCTCGCTGCGGGCGATCACGCGCACGTCCGCCGCGCCGGGCACGCCCTCGCGCAGAGCTTTCTCGTAGGAATCGAACGATAACGCGGCCGCGTCCACGCGACGCTCGGTAAGGGCGGCGAGGCTGTTGGCATGGCTGCCGGTGAGCCGCAGCGGGCCGAGGTCCTTCACCGGATCGATGCCTGCATCGAGCAGCATGGCGAGCGGAAACACGAAGGACGAGGTGGAGTTCACATCGCCGAGTGCGAGGCTGTGGCCGCGCAGATCCTCGAGCGAATGCAGCGGCGACTCCTTGCGGCTGAAAATACCGGCATAATAGACGGACTGACCGTCCTTCACGGCCACCGCCAGCAGCTCGGCGCAGCCGCGTTCTTTCGCCTGCAGATAGGTGACGGGACCGACGAAGGCGACATCGGCATTACCCGAGCACATCGCCTCGACCACGGCGCCATAGGATTGCGCGACCTTGAGATCGAAGCTGATGTCCGCGCTCTTCCCGACGGCATCGAAGATCGGGCGATAGTCGGCCAGCGTCCCGCTTTCGGTGCCGCCATCGGCGGGGATGAGCAGGACATTCAGGGCCTGGCTCTCGGATGCGGTTTCAGGCGTCTTGCTGTCACAGGCGCCCAGCGCGGCGAGGGCGATCAGCGGGATCAGGCGGTTGCGGAGCTTGCCCATCATGCTCGGTATCCTTTCGGGCCGCACGGCGCGGCACGGCGGGCGCTAGGCCTGCCGCATGACAGGTTTGTGAAAGGAACAGAGGCGAGCCGAACGAGGGGCAAGGCGTAAATCCTGAAATGCCCGGACGGCGGCTGCCGTCCGGGCCCGGGGGAGGTCAGAAGGTGGTGGTGTAGGAAACGTAGACGCTGCGCGGCTTGCCCTCGAAGGGGTAGCCGTAATAATAAGCGTCATTCGCGCTGGTCAGCTCGCCACGAACACCCGCGACGCTGTAACGCATGTTCCCGTAGCCATAACGCTCGGCATAAACCTCGTCGAAGATGTTGACGAGGCGCAGCTGAAAGCGATGCTGGCGTTCGCTGCCAGCCCAGTAAGCGAGCGAGCCGTTCACGACGAGATAGTTGCCGAAATTGTGGCGGAACTTGGCGCCGGGGCCGCCGGTCGAATATTCCGGCCCCTGATAGCGGGGGAACAGATTGACGTGGAAGCGCTGGTCCGGCGAGTGCCAGGCAAGCGTGCCCTGGATCATATATTCCGGCGTCTCGTTGATCTGGCGATCCGATCCGCGCAGTTTCGCATCCTGCTTGGTGAAGCCGAGGTTGACTGACCATGCACTGCCAACGTTCAGATTGACCTCGGCGGTCAGGCCACGGATTTCCGTGACGGCGGTGTTGTTGAACCAGGTGTTCGGGGTGAGGCCCGAAGTGCCCTGAATGCGGTTGGAGATGTCCGTGCGGAAGGCGCCGATCTCTGCACTCGCCGAGACTGTACCCCAGGTTTTCGCGAAGCCGATCGCGCCATTAAAGGTTTCAGTGGTTTCCGTCTTCAGGTTGGGATTGCCCACTTGCGTCGGCGTTTCCATCCGCAGTTCGTTTGTGCGCGGCAGGCTGTAGGACGTACCGCCATTGGCCCGAACGTAGAAGTCGCCGATCGGCTGGCGCACACCGAACTTCCAGATGAAGCGATGATCGAACGCCTCGGCGAAGTCGACGCGCCCGGCGAGGCTGATGTTGGTGTCCGGGCTGAACGGCAGGGTGGGCCGCAGATCTGCATAAAGGCCGGTCGTGATGTTCCATTCGTTGCTGATGGGGAAGACAGGATCGGAGTCATCGCGATAGGCGACGCGCTGGATGCCGATGACCGCTTCACCGATCCCTTCGAGGGTCAGCGTGTTGCGCAGGTTGAGGCCATATTCCATGAACCCGCCGACCTTGGAGTCAGCGCCGAAGCCCTTGTTGGCATAAGGGATCGAGCGTCCGGTGGCATAGCCGAACTCGATAAGCTGGCCGGTTTGCGTATCCACGCAACCTGCGGCCTGGCGGCAGATTTCCGCATAGGTCTCGGTGTTGTTGAGCTTGGGATTGCTCCAGTAGGCGGAGAATTCGGTCAGCAGCTTCTCGGACCAGCGGTGGGTGATGTTGCCATCGATGATCGGATAGCGGACCCGGTTGGGCGAGTAGGTCTCGTTGTCAGGAAACGCATCCTGGAATTCGATCTGCGTGTACTGGCCGTTCAGGCGGATTTCCGTGGCTTCGCTCGCCTTGAACAGGAATTTGATGCCGATATTGTTGCGGTTGAGCGGATATTTCTGGATGCCGCCGGCTGCCGCGACATTGTCCACGAAATCTTCGGGACGGAAGATGCGTGGGCCGTCGGTGTTCTGCGCGCTGCCATAGATCATCGCGCTCAGCCGGCCCTCGCTATCCAGCGCTCCGCGCGCATTGCCCCAAAGCTCGCGAGAGTTGAACGAGCCGTAGCTGGCACCCAGTTCGACGCCGCTGGTGCCATCCGGGCGCTTGGTGACGATGCTGACGACGCCGATGCCGCCGTTCGAGCCGAAGAACAGGCTGTTGCCGCCCCGGAACACCTCGACGCGCTCGATCATGTGCGGGTCGATCGTGGTCGTGCCCCAGATGTCTTCGAGCGCCGGGCCACGGTCGTAGAGCGGTACACCGTCAAGCACGACCAGCGTGTCGCGGTCGCCGCCACCGTCGAGGCGAATGGTATACTCACCTTCGTCGGGCGAATAGCCGACATTGGCGCCCTTGATGAGGAACTGAGCAAGCTCGGCGAAGTTGCTGGCGCCGCTCGCCGCGATTTCCTGCGACGTGACGATCTGGACGTAGTTGCCATATTGCACGGCTTCGGCGGCGACCTGCGTGGCCTGCTCGCGCTGGCCGGTCACGATGACGGCCTGGCCCTGATCGGCGTCCGCTGCCTCGGCGGCGGCGTCTGCGGCTGCATCTTCGGCATGGGCTGGCGCGGACCAGAGTGCTGCCGACAGGGCGAGCGTCACAAGTACGGACGCGACAGATTGATAAGCTTGTTGCTTCACCGGAGGTCCCCTGAGAACTGGATGTTGTGAGGCGAGCGCCCATGCCTGCTCGTGCGCCTCTGCTGGAGGCTGTCACGACCGGGCCGGGATCATCGCTGCGAGGGAGCCACTAGACCCGGCATGTGACACTTGAGTGAACATTACTCATTTTTATTGCATTTCATGAGTAAGTATAATGCACTTATAAATGAGCCTGTGACCGATTGTCGTGAACAACTGGCTGGTTTGCCGCTATTTTCCGGATTGAGGAAAATTCAAAGCTGGTGCAGGCAAGGATTGAAGATGATCCCCGGCTGAGCGGCCTCATCTCTCCTGCCAATTCATGAGGAAATTGCCTGAATGTCGAGTCCCCGCCGGAATCGCGCCACGCCTGTCGACAACCGCCCGGTCGAAAACGCGCTGGGCCGGATTCGAGTCGCGCAGGCAGGCATGGCCAAGAGCGCCCAGCGAATCGCCGAGTTCATTCTCGAGCAGCCCGAGACGATCGTCGGCATGTCCGTCACCGAGCTCTCGGAGGCGACGGGCGTGAGCGAAGGCAGCGTCATCAACTTCTGCCGCAGCATCGGTCTGTCCGGCTTCCAGCAGATGAAGCTCAGTCTCGCGCAGGAGATCGTGCAGCCGGTCCAGTTCATCCATGAGGATTTGGATCGCGCCGATGACATGGAGACGATTTGCCGGAAGGTGTTCCACTCAGGGATACAGGCGCTGCGGGACAGCCTCTCCGTGCTGGATGCCGATGCGCTGGCGAAGGCCGTGGCGGCGGTCCGGGCGGCGAAGCGGGTCGAGGTCTATGGCATTGGTTCATCCGCGCCGATCGCCGAGGACACGCAATACCGGATGCTGCGCATCGGGCTGGATGTGCGTGCGGTGACCGATTCGCATGTGCAGGCGATCAGTGCCTCACGCTGCGATGAAGACGTGGCGACCATCACCATTTCGCACAGCGGCGCCACGCATGAGACGGTGGCGGCGACGCGGCTGGCCAAGGAGGCGGGTGCAAAGACCATCGTTGTAACCAACTTCGCGCGCTCGCCGATCCAGGCCTATGCGGACATCGTGCTGTTCACGATGGCGCGCGAAACGCGGTTCCGCACCGAGGCCATGACAAGCCGAATCGCGCAGCTTTGCGTGATTGATGCCCTGATCGCCGGCCTTGCGCTGGCCGATTACGACAATGCCACGGAGGCCTTGAAGAAGACGTTCGACGTGCTCTCGATCAAGCGGTTCTGAGCATCTTTTCCGGCGACGGCTCGACAAGGTCCTTCATCTGCAGCGAAGAGGCGCCGCCGACGAGGATCGGCCGGATGCCGTAGTTCAGGGCGCCTTCTCCGTCCGTCGCGGGGTTGTCGCCGATCATCACGGCCTCGGAAGGCTGAATGCCCAGATGATCGCAGGCGCGGCGGAAGAGCAGTTCGCCGGGCTTGCCGATGATGAGGGGCGCAGGCGCAGTATCATCGAGGCAGGCGCGGAGGGCGGCGAGAAGGGCGCCGGTCTCCGGAACGATTCGGCCCTCCGGCCCCGGATGCGTGCGGTCGTCATTCGAGGCGATCAGTTCGGCCCCGTCGCGCACGGCATTGGCCGCGCGCATCAGCTTGGCATAAGTGAAGCGTGCATCGCGCATGAGCAGCACGACGTCAGCATCCTGACGGACGAGATCGACGCCCAGTTCGCGGGCCAGGCGTCGCATCTTGGGGCTGCCCAGCAGCAGGACCCGCGCACCGCGCCGGGCGGCGACGATCCGGACGGCTTCCGCGCCCGCAGTGAAAATCCGGTCCTCCGGCAGATCGAGGCCGGATTGCTGGAGGATGCCCGCAAGATCGGACGGGAGGTCCGTGGAATTGTTGGAGAGGATCACCACCCGCTCAATATGACGAGCGATCAGCGCCGCCGCATCCGGGAGAACCTTGTTCCCGATGGCAACGCACCCATCCCAGTCGAGAAGCAGGCATTTTGCAGTGCGGATTGCCTCGCGCTCAATCAGGGCACGTCTCGCCAGGCCGGAAAATGACACATCAAGTCTCGCAGATCGTCTTAGCGAGACGGCTGTATGTTCATATGTTTAAGATGTAAAGATGAGTTTTGCTCAATTTTACCGAAGCCGCTTGCTCCGCGGTTCCTTCCACTGGACCCCGTAAAGGTCGAAGCGCCGGTCCTTGAGGTTCTGGACTGCGCCGCTCTGGCGGCTGGTGAGCAGATCATCGAGCGAGAGATCGGCAATCGCAATCGTTTCGGTATTGGGTGCAGTGTCGGCGGCCACGCCGTCGCGGGCGAACGGGAAATCCGAGGGCGTGAGGATGGCGCTCTCGGCATAGTGAATGTCCATATTCTCGACGTTGGGCAGATTGCCGACCACGCCGGAAGTGATGACGTAGCACTGGTTCTCAACCGCGCGCGCCTGGCAGCAATAGCGCACACGCAGATAGCCGCGCCGCTCGTCCGTGCAGAAGGGCACGAAAAGCAGCAGGGCGCCCTGGTTCACCAGATGGCGGGCAAGTTCGGGAAACTCGGAATCATAGCAGATCATCACGCCGATAGGGCCGCAGTCGGTGGGGATCGCGTCGGCGCCGAAGCCGCCCTTGATGTTCCACCAGCGCCGCTCGGAGGGCGTGGGGTGGAGCTTCTCCTGCGTGTACATCGCGCCGTCGCGCAGGAAGACATAGCTGATGTTGCGGATGTCGCCATTGGCCACGCGGGTTGGGTGCGAGCCGCCGATGATGTTGATATTATAGCTGACCGCCAGCTTCTCCATGAACGCGCAATAGCGCTCGGTATACTCGGCGATCTTCCCGATGGCCTCGCTGGGCGCCAGCTTCGCGCGGGAGATGGAGAGCAATTCGAGCGTAAAAAGCTCGGGGAAGACGACGAAATCGGCGCGATAGTCCGCCGCGACATCGACGAAATATTCGACCTGCTCCTCGAACTGCTCGATCCGGGTGATGCCGCGCATCTGGAACTGCACCGTCGCGACGCGCACCGATGACGGGAGCTTGAGCGTCCCGTGGTGAGCGCGGCCGGCGCCGTCCTCGGGCGCCAGCGGATTCGGCCAGAACATCAGCACAGCATTGCCGGCGCTGTCCCGGTCGCCAGGCAGATAGTCCGGCAAGATTCCCTTGGCCTGAAAGCCCTGCCCAAGCTGAAAATTGATCACCGGATCGCGCAGCTTGCGCTCGATCGCGGCGTCCAGATAGGCCTGTGGATCGGGATAGTCCTTGCGGCGGCGGGCATAGCCCGGCAGGCGGCCGCCAAAGGCAATGCCCTTCAGCTCGAAATACTGGCAGAGTTCCTGCCGCTTCCTGTAGAAGCGCTGGCCAATGCGCAGGCGCCGGAAGTCGGGATCGACGCAGACTTCCATGCCGTAGAGCACGTCACCGTCCGGATCGTGCCGCGTGCCGAAGCCATCGCCGGTGATTTCGCTCCAGCTATGCGGCGCGAAGGCGATGTCCTGCGGGACGATGAGCGTCGCGCAGTGGCCGACGATCGTGCCCTCGTAATCGGCGACGAACTGCCCTTCCGGGAAATTGTTGATCTGACCGCGGATCAGCGCGGCGGTCATGGATTCGGCCTTGCCGTAGACCTTGGTGGAGAGCCGGGCGATCGCGCGGGCATCTTTTGCGAGCGCGGGGCGGACGGTGAGCTTTGCCTGTGTATGAGCCATGGGGGGGATATAGCGCGATTGGGAGCGGCGTCCATGCGGGCGCGCCGATCTTCCGCAGCGTTGCAATTTGAATATCCGGGCCTACTGGGACGGGAGTTCAAGCAAACAGGAACTTCTCCGTACTCGGATGGTTGATGCACGGGGCAATCCAGCAAGGCTATTACGGAGACGGTTGTTGGCGACCGAAAGTGATCGTGACGAGTTGGGCGCTAATGAGAACGCTGCCGCATCGGAAGATGTGCCGTTCATAAATGCGGAGTCTCGATCGCCGGTCGTGCGTGGCAAGGATCATTGGCGCGAACGGACAATCACCATCCCGGGCCTGAGCGATCGCGGCAATGTATTCTTCGCGGCGATCGAGATGACGCGGATGCCGATGATCCTCACGGACCCCAATCTGCCGGACAATCCGATTGTCTTTGCGAACAAAGCTTTTCTCGATCTCACCTTGTACGAGAGTGACGAGGTTCTCGGGCGTAATTGTCGTTTCCTTCAAGGTGCGGAATCAGATCGCGAGGCTGTCGCGGAAATGCGCCATGCTGTTGAGGCGCGAGAGTCCGTCGCGCTGGAAATCCTGAACTACAAGCGCGATGGCACCCCGTTCTGGAATGCGGTGTTCATTGGCCCTGTGTTCGATGTGAACGGCGACCTGCTTTATTTCTTCGCCAGTCAGCTCGACGTGACGAAGCGTCGCGAAACTGAGCAATTCCTGCGCCAGTCCCAGAAGATGGAAGCTATTGGCCAACTCACTGCGGGACTCGCGCATGATTTCAACAATCTCCTGCAGGTGATCGGCGGCAGTCTGGAACTGGCCTCCAGCCGCATCGAAGATGACCGCGTCAAGCGCCATATTCAGAACGCGATGCATGCTGCCACCAAGGGCGCCAAGCTGACCGGTCAATTGCTCGCCTTTGCTCGCAAGACGCGACTGACGCCGAAGACAGTCGACGTGAGCGATTGCGTGCAGAGCTTTGTCGACGTGCTGGAAAGCGCGCTGGGACCGGACGTCGATTTACACCTCAGTTTGCGCCGCGGCCTGCCGAAGATCCATCTCGATGCCGATCAGTTCGAGATGGCCGTGCTGAACGTGGTGATGAATGCCAAGGATGCGATGCGCGGCGGTGGTCTGGTTACCATCGCGACCGGCAAGCTGCATCTGAACGGCGACGCTCAGGCGCGGCAGCTTCCCTCCGGCGATTATGTGACGCTCGAGGTGATGGATGAGGGCGAAGGGATGCCCCCGCATGTGGCGCAGCGCGCGACTGAACCCTTCTTCACCACCAAGCCTACAGGGCAAGGCACCGGGCTGGGCCTCGCCATGGCCAGCGGGTTCGTCCAGCAATCGCGAGGGCGACTGGAGATTGAAAGCGAGCCGGGCGCCGGGACGACGATCCGCATGCTCTTCCCGGTATCGGTTCAGGATGAGGACGACGTGCCACCGCAAAAGCCGGACTCGGTTGAGCGCGTTGCGCAGGATGAGAAAAGCGCCAGCAAGGCGCACATTCTCGTGGTGGAAGACAGCCCGGAAGTGCTGGCGCTCTCCCGGGAAATTCTGGCAGACGCAGGATATCGGGTGTCGACAGCGGCGTCCGGTGATGAGGGGCTCAAGGCGCTGCGGCAACTTGTCGAGACCGATCCGGTGGACCTTCTGTTTACGGATCTCGTCATGCCCGGAAGCCTGAACGGCATCATGTTGGCAGAAGAGGCGGCAAAGCTGGTGCCCGGCATCGCGATCCTGATGACGACGGGCTATAATGAGCAGCTCGTCTCCGACGGCCCCAAAACGATTTCGCAGGACGTGATTGGCAAGCCCTATCGACCCAAGGAATTGCTCGACCGGATCGATCAGGCGCTCAGAAACCGCGGATCTGCCGGCCAGGCCCGTCGTCGTCGCTCAGATTATGGCCATGCCGAAGCATGACCTGACGCCTTGATCGGCTCAGCCGCGTGGGTTTTGGCCAACCTGCCTGTCCGGCACTGTTCGCGTGACCGAGCATCTGGTGTTTCCCAAAAAGGTGGGATATAGGCGCGCCAGCTACCCTCGCGGCGCACTGCACGATGGGGTTCGCGCCGTGCGGGCGTGGTGAAACTGGTAGACGCGCCGGACTCAAAATCCGGTTCCGAAAGGAGTGTCGGTTCGATTCCGACCGCCCGCACCACTCATTCCCTGAATGACGATAATTCGGCCGGCGCAGGACCAGGTCGGAAAAAACGGCGCAGAACTGCGTCGTTCTGAGTCCCTCTTCTCGAGCAATGGGGCGCAGAGACCGAGCCGCTTTCCTGCCGAGGCCATCTCTGCGCCTTTGTCTCAGGTGCCATTTTCCAGACCTCTTTGCGGGTCGGTGCTCGCCAGCCTGGAACGGAGAACCGGCCGGAGACCATCCGGCCGGTCGTTGCGTCCAGCGATGGTGGTCTCAGGCGCAGCCGAGCATGGCGCGCTGCTGGCTCCAGCTGATCGGCAGGTCGGTATTGAGCAGCCGTTTCGTGGTGAGCGAGGCCGGCTGGGTGCCATCGATGCACTGTGCAACGATGTCAGGTGCCAGCGTCGAGATTCGCAGCAACTGCGCGGATCGCTTGCGGCATTTGCCCAGCGCGTCGGCGAGCGATGCAACGCTGTGATCAGGCGACCTGAGTAGTGCCTGATGCAGTTCCCGCGCCTCAGCGATGAGTGCGACCAGCGGCTTGTTGACCATGCCGACGGAGCGATCCTGCACATCGCTGACGATCATCCGCACATCCTTGCCTTGCCGGATGCGGGTGGCGCGGCTGGTCAGCTGGAGGGGATGATCATGCGCGAGCTGCTCGAGACGAAGCGTCGTGCGGATGCCCTCGCGATAAATCGTGAGGGTAATGCCATCCTCAGCAATGTCGATCCGGGACAGCAGCGTCGTGATGAGCGCTGCACGACCTTCGAGCTTGTCCAGATCCGCTGCAACCTGCCCTGCCTTGCTGAGCGCTTTGACAGCATCGGCTGGACCAGCAAGGTCCGTGATGACGCGACGGTCGACCAGCCAGCGCTTGAGGCGATCGATCACGATCCGCTCGACCTCCGTTGCGCTGATCCGCCATGGCTTGTCCCCGGTCCCGATGAGACCGCTGGGATGGGTGGCATAGTAGCGATATCGCTTGCCAGCTTTTGCAGTGTGCGTTGGCGTCATCTTCCGGCCATCGCCATCATGCAGGATGCCAACGAGCAGACTCCGTTTGGGAGAGCGGTGCGGAGACGGGTCGTTGCGCCCCTCGGTGAGCTGCCGCTGCACCGCATCCCACAGCGCCTCACCGATGATCGCCTCGTGCTGGCCGTCATAGACGATCCCCTTATGGACAACCTTGCCCCGATAGATGGCATTGCCCAGCAGATGGGAGAGCGCGCCCCGGCTGAACGCGATGCCGCCCCGGCCATGAAGCTGCTTTGTGCGATAGCCATCACGCAGCAACTCCTCGACCAGCGCCGCAATGGACTTCAGCGCCACATAGCGGGTCATGATGTGGCGAACCTGCTCGGCTTCGGCCTGGTTGATCGCCAGAGCGCGCTCCTTCACGTCATAGCCAAGTGGTGGGTTGCCGCCCATCCACATGCCCTTCTTCTTTGAGGCCGCGATCTTGTCGCGGATGCGCTCGCCGGTGACCTCACGTTCGAACTGGGCGAACGAGAGCAGCACATTGAGGGTGAGCCGCCCCATGCTGCTGGTCGTGTTGAACGCTTGCGTGACCGAGACAAAGCTCGCACCCCGGGCATCGAGGATCTCGACGATACGCGCGAAGTCCGACAGGGCCCGGGTCAGGCGGTCCACCTTGTAGACCACGATCACATCGATCTTGCCGGCTTCCACATCTGCCATCAGGCGCGCAAGGGCAGGGCGGTCCATCGACCCACCAGAGTAGCCGCCGTCATCATAAGCGCACTTGACCAGGGTCCAGCCTTCATGGCGCTGGCTCACGATATAGGCCTCGCATGCCTCGCGCTGGGCATCGAGACTGTTGAACGCCTGCTCCAGCCCTTCCTCGCTGGACTTGCGGGTGTAGACCGCGCAGCGCACGGCGCCGCGCGGTCGTTCAGCAGGGCTTCGGCGTTTAGCCATGATCGTGCAACCCGAAGAAGCGGGGACCTGACCAGGATGTGCCGGTCACCTCACGGGCGATCGGGGAGAGCGAGCGCCAGGCGCGATCATCCCAGATAAACCCGCCCTCATCGACCGTGACTGCGATGGTGCGGCCGTTCCATTGCCTGATCAGGCGCATGCCAGGCTTGAGGGCGGCGTTCTCCTTGCCCGTCGCCAACCTTTGCAAGGCCTGCCGCTGGGCGGGCTTGAGCCCGCCCATGGCTTGCTCCTGCAGCGCGAACCCGAGCAGGCGACGCAGGAGGTCGGCGCTGACCCCCGGCGGGTCCGATCCCAGCGAGGTCCGCCATTGATCGCGCAGTCCA
>JAHJIJ010000003.1 GCA_018823325.1 Alphaproteobacteria bacterium
CACGAACGGAAAGTAGGACTCTTTGCCTGCTAGACACAGCCCAGCCCCCCGCATCAGCAGGAGCCCGGAACCGCTTATCAATAGATGGAAGCCTCAGCCTCTCATTGGGAGGAATTCGCAGCACTGGCGACCTCCCTTTTCGCGGCTTCCCGCTCAGAGACGAGGATGCCCGCGGCACCCCAGTTATCCGCCGACACCTCATCGATGACGACGAACACCTGTTCGGGCCGCTTGCCGAGGCGATCGACCAGCGAACGCGTCACATCAGCGACCACAGCCGCCTTCTGCTCGCGCGTCACGCCTTCGATCACCTCGATCTTCACATAGGGCATCAGGCGTTGCCTTCCACTTCATCAGCAGCGGCTTCCTGCGCAGCCGGTTCGTCCTCGAACCAGTGCGCACGGGCAGCCATGATGATCTCGTTGCCCTGCTCGTCGGAAAGCCCATAAGCGGACAGCAGACCGCCCTTGTCTTCCGGCGCATCGCGGCGACGGCGGGGGTCGTTGCGCTTCTTGGCAACCAGCTCATCAGTGGCCAGATCGGCCAGATCGTCGAGTGTCTTGATACCCGCCTTGCCCAGCGTCACCAGCATGGCTTCGGTGAGGTGCGGCATTTCTGCCAGCGCATCCTCGACGCCCAGCGCGCGGCGCTCTTCACGCGCAGCGGCCTCGCGGCGCTCCAGCGCTTCCAGCGCGCGGTTCTGCAGCTCTTCGGCCAGCTCGTCATCGAAGCCCTCGATGGACGCCAGCTCGTCGAGACCGACATAAGCCACTTCCTCCAGCTCGGTGAAGCCTTCGGCCACCAGCAGCTGCGAGAGCGTCTCGTCGACGTCCAGCTCGCCCTGGAACAGCTCGGAACGCTGCACGAACTCGCGCTGGCGCTTCTCGCTCGCATCGGCTTCGGTCATGATGTCGATGGCCTTGCCGGTCAGCTGGCTGGCAAGACGGACATTCTGGCCGCGACGGCCGATGGCGAGGCTGAGCTGATCGTCCGGCACCACCACTTCGATGCGCTCTTCTTCCTCGTCGATCACCACGCGGGCGACCTGAGCAGGCTGAAGGGCGTTGACGACGAAGGTCGCCGTGTCCTCGCTCCAGGGAATGATGTCGATCTTCTCGCCCTGCATTTCCTGCACGACAGCCTGCACGCGGCTGCCCTTCATGCCGACGCAGGCGCCGACCGGATCGATGCTGCTATCACGGCTGATCACGCCGATCTTGGCGCGCGAACCCGGGTCGCGGGCGGCAGCCATGATGGTGATGATGCCGTCGTAGATTTCCGGCACTTCCTGCGCAAACAGCTTCTTCATGAAGTCGGGGTGCGCACGGGAGAGGAAAATCTGCGGCCCGCGGTTCTCGCGACGCACATTGAGGATCAGCGCACGGACGCGATCGCCGACGCGAACGACTTCGCGCGGGATCTGCTGGTCACGGCGGATGACGCCCTCGGCGCGGCCAAGGTTCACGACGACATGGCCGAACTCGACCGACTTGACGACGCCGGTGATGATCTCACCCACGCGGTCCTTGAATTCCTCATACTGGCGCTCGCGCTCGGCATCGCGAACCTTCTGGAAGATCACCTGCTTGGCGCTCTGCGCATCGATGCGACCAAGGTCGATCGCCGGCAGCGGATCGACGATGAAGTCGCCGACCACGGCATCCTTCTGGAGCTTCTGCGCGGCCTTGAGGTCGACCTGCTTGAAATAGTCCTCGACCACCTCGACCACTTCGACGACGCGCCACAAGCGCAGGTCGCCGGTTTCCGGGTCAAGCTTGGCGCGAATATCGTTCTCGGCACCGTAGCGCGCCCGCGCGGAACGCTGGATCGCATCTTCCATGGCCTCGATCACGATGGCCTTGTCGATCATCTTCTCGCTTGCCACCGAGTTGGCAATGGCAATCAGCTCGGCCTTGTTGGCAGAAATGGCGTTGGCCATGAGAGTCAGTCTTCCTGTTCCTGGGTGACGATTTCGTCCGCGCCCTCGGTGGAGAGCGGGACAGTAGCAGAAATCAGCGCGTCCGTCAGCATCAGCTTGGCGCTGTCGATGTTCGAAAAGTCCACGACGATGCGGCCGGCCTTGGGGTCATCGACCAGCACCTGCTCGCCCTCGACCCCGGCGAGAATGCCCCGCACCTGCTTGCGCCCGTCATCCATCGGCGTGATGAAATGGACGCGCGCTTCATGCCCGGACCAGTCGCTGAAATCCTTGAGGCGCGTCAGCGGACGGTCGATGCCCGGCGAGCTGACTTCCAGCCGATAGGCGTCCTCGATCAGCACGTCGCCGGCTTCTTCCAGCGTGTCGAGCTTGTCCGAGATGCGGCGCGAAAGGGCCGCGCAATCGTCGATGTTGAGCTGGCGCGTATCCGGGCGCTCGGCCATGATCTGCAGCGTCCGGTCATCGCCCTGGCCGAAGAGCAGCACGCGCACGAGATCGAGCCCCAGGGCTTTCGCCTCCAGCGCCACAACTGCCTCGATCCGCGTAATATCGCTCATTCGCACTCCATCTGTCCGCGCCTTGCCCGCACATGAGCAATCGACAGACTTTCGCCGCCGGCCCCTTTCGGCGCCGACCCCAACTTCTCAACGATGTCAGGAAAGCAAGGGTCATATAGGCGGAGTCGTGCCGGAAGGCAAGCGGAAGGCTGGGGCGGATATGTGCGGCAATCCCCCACTCGCACCGCGCCCCACACCGCCCGGCAACGGGATGTCCTACAACCGCGCAACCATGTAGGGAGCGATGCGTTCAACCGATTGATTAAAAGGTCTTTCTGTAGAATTCTCCATAACGCACATGCGCGACCTTTGAGACGTTCCAGTTCGCCGGCCCGCCCCGGCACGCCTTGCCCGAAAGACCATGACCGTCGCCCTACCCGAGAAACCGTTTTCCGATTATCGTCCGCGTTGAATTACAGTCATTTGGTGGAGATCAGACCCATGAATGCCCGCAAGCTTGGCCTTAGCTGCACCATCAGCCTCGCTGTCGCCGCCTGCGGCAGCGCTTCAGCGCCTGATGAAGTTCAGGCCGCAAGCGGCATGCCCTTCCAGACCACGGAAGTGGCCCGCTTCGCCTCGCCCTGGGCGCTGGAGTTTCTCCCGGACGGGCACATTCTGGTGACGGAGAAGGAAGGCGCACTGATCCTGCTCGATCCGCAAAGCGGCGAGAAGCAGACCGTCAGCGGCACCCCGCGGGTCAAGAGCGAGGGACAGGGCGCGCTGATGGACGTCCGGCTCGCTCCGGACTACGCAACCAGCAACAAGCTCTATTTCAGCTTCTCCGAGGCCCGCGAAGGCGCCAGGAGCAGCGTGGCGCTCGCCACGGCCACGCTCGATCCCAATGCCCCCGCTCTCAACGACGTGCAGGTGATCTTCCGTGGCGATGACCAGTCGGACAAGGGCGGCCATTACTCCGGTCGCATCGCCTTCTCGCCGGACAATGAGCATCTCTTCTTCACCTCCGGCGATCGTCAGTTGATGACGCCGGCCCAGGACCCCAAATCGACCCTCGGCAAGGTTCTGCGCCTCAATCTCGACGGCACCCCGGCAGCAGGCAATCCCCTCGCCGAAAAGGGCTTCGATCCGGCGGTCTGGTCCTACGGCCATCGCAACCTGCTGGGCATCGCCTTCGATTCAGACGGGCGCCTGTGGGAAATGGAAATGGGTCCACGCCACGGCGACGAGATCAACCTCATCAAACCCGGCCTCAATTATGGCTGGCCCAATGTCTCCATGGGCGACCATTATGACGGCAAGCCGATCCCCGATCATGCGCCGGGCGATGGCTATGAGGCGCCGAAGGTCTACTGGGTCCCGGCCATCTCGCCGGGCGGCATGGATTATTACAATGCGGACCTCTTCCCGCAGTGGAAGAACTCCCTGTTCATCACCGGCCTTTCCGGCAAGTCGCTCGACCGGATCGCACTCGATGGGGAGAGTGCCACCAAGGCCGACCATTGGGACATGGGCGCGCGCATCCGCGCCGTGCGGACCGGACCGGACGGCGCGCTCTGGCTGCTCGAGGATGGCGAGAATGCCCGCCTGCTCAAGCTGACGCCGGGTGAGTAACCGCCCCGCGCACAGCTTCGCGCTCGGTCAAGCACCGCGCTGACTCGGTCATTGCTCCGGAGGCGATCCTGCCCCTATGGCTTCGGCTGAAGAACAGACCCATCGGAGAAGAGAGCCCATGCCATTCCGTCCGCAACGCCTTGCTCTGGCCGCCCTTCTGGCGCTCGGCGCCGCGTCGTCCGCATTCGCGCAGGGTGCCCCCGCCACCACGCCGCCGAAGGTCGATCTTGCCGCCCTGCCCTTTGCGGTGACGGAAGTGGCGACCTTCGCCTATCCATGGTCGATGGCGTTCCTGCCGGATGGCAAGCAGCTGGTCACCCAGAAGCGCGGCGAAATGATCCTCTTCAACCCGCAGACCGGCGAAAAGACCGTCCTGCAAGGCACGCCGCCGGTCGCCAGCGCCGGTCAGGCGGCGCTGATGGACGTTGTGCTCGCGCCAGATTTCGCCAGCAGCCGCAAAATCTATTTCAGCTATTCAGAGCCCAGCGAAGGCAAGGAAACCGGCACGGCGCTCGCCACGGCCACGCTCAATGAAGCCGCCGGCGCGCTGACCGACGTGCAAGTCATTTTCCGCGCCGAGCCGCTCATCACCAGTGGCGCGCATTATTCCGGGCGCATCGCCTTCTCGCCGGACAAGACGCATCTCTTCTTCACCAATGGCGAGCGCGCCCAATTCGATCCGTCGCAAGACCCCAAGTCCACGCTGGGTAAGGTGCTGCGTCTAAACCTTGATGGCACGCCTGCCGCTGGCAATCCGCTGGCGGAAAAAGGCTTCCATCCCGCCATCTGGAGCTACGGCCAGCGCAACTTGACCGGCATCGCCTTCGATGCCGACGGCCGCCTCTGGGAGGTCGAAATGGGTCCGCTCGGCGGTGACGAGATCAACCTCGTCAAGCCCGGCGCCAATTATGGCTGGCCGGTGCGCTCCTATGGCGATCATTATGACAAGCGGCCGATCCCGGATCACACGGAAGATGACGGGTTCGAGAAGCCGAAAGTCTACTGGAACCCGTCCCTCGCGCCCTCGTCCATGGCCTATTACAATGCAGACCTGTTCCCCGGCTGGCGCAATTCGCTGTTCGTCACGGGCCTCTCCGGTCAGGCGCTCGCCCGCGTCGCGCTTGATGGCGAGACGGCCACCAAGGCCGATCACTGGCGGATGGGCATGCGCCTGCGCAACGTGCGGGTCGGCCCGGATGGCGCGCTGTGGCTCCTTGAGGACAGCCCCAAGGGCCGCATGCTCAAGCTGACGCCGAAGGGCTGAGGCCCGCTAGCGCCTCAGGCGTCCGCCCAGCGCCGCAGCAGATTGTGGTAGACGCCGGTCAGCCGGATCACTTCCGCATGACCATGGCCCAGCGCGGCGGCCAGTTGCTGGATGCTGCTGTCGAGATCGAACAGGATCTGGCGTTCGCCATCCTCGCGGATCATCGACTGCAACCAGAAGAAGCTCGCCACCCGCCGCCCACGCGTCACCGGCTCCACCCGGTGGAGCGAGGATGAGGGGTAAAGCACCCCATGCCCCGCCGGCAGCTTCACCTGCTGCACGCCAAACTGGGTCTCCACCGTCAACTCGCCGCCGTCATAGGCCTCCGGCTCTTCCAGAAATACCGTCATCGACAGGTCCGACCGCACCCGAAAGCCCGTCCCCGCCTGAATGCGCACGGCATTGTCAACATGAACACCGAACGCCTGCCCACCCGCATAGCTGTTGAACAGCGGCGGAAAGATCTTGAGCGGCAGCGCCGCGGCAATGAACAGGGGGTTCTTTCCCAGCGCATTAAGGATGATCTCGCCAGCCTGCTTCGCCCGCTGCGCATCCTCGGGAAGCTGGAGATTATTCTTGGCCAGCGCCGACTGATGGCCCGAGGTGACATTGCCATCCACCCACGCAGCGGCATCGATCAGGCCGCGCACATGCGCAAGGGTCGCGGCGTCGAGAAGATCGGGAATAGCGATGAGCATGAGGCGCCTATGCGTGATCCTGTGTCTGGAGAACGAAGGGAATCTCGACGACCCCCTTCACGAGCACCGGCTCACCATCTCGCAGCGTGGGCCGCCAGCGCCAGCGCTTGACTGCATCCAGCGCAGCCTTGTCGAGCCGATCAAAGCCACTGCTGCGCGCAATCCGGATGTTTTCCACGCACCCGTCCAGCCCCACCGTCAGCGCGAGAAGCACGGTGCCCTGCTCGCGCTTGCGCCGGCTCTCGATGGGATAGCGCGGCGGCTTGCCCGCCACCATCTGCGTGCCAAGGTCGCCGCCATCGGTGATCGAAGGGGCCGGTGCAGGAGCTGACGCAACCGCCTGGCGCGCAGGCACCGGTGCACTCGCGATCACCACCGGCGCGAGCGAAATCTCCGGCGTCGCCATCACCATCGGCGGGTCGATGCGCGGGATATCGATTTCAGGCCGGGGCACGACGAGGTCGGGCTTGCTCGGCGGCGGCGGCGGAGTCTCTGCAGGGGCGGGCGGCGGCGGCGCCGGGATCAGATTGACGGTGAAGACCTTGGCCGCCTTGCTCGCCGCAAAGCTGGAGCCGAGGTGATTGATGAGGGCGAAGAGGCCGGCATGAAGCAGCACGACGAGCAGCACCACCAGCGGATTGAACCGCTTGCCCTGCCCATATCGCCCCTGATCTGCCATGTGTGAATAATCCACCGCTGGCGCCCCTTTTTCAGCTGCCGCTATCCGCGAACACGCCTTTCCCGTCAATAATGCGAATCAATATTACTATCGAATGACGACCATTCCTTGACCTGCGTCAGCGGGGGCGAGCCACGGCGGCCCGCCCCCAACCCGTCAGTAGCTGTAGCTCAGGCTGAACACGGCGGACCGCCCCACGCCCGGCTGCGCCCAGCTGTTGTTCACATTGGTGCGAACGGTGGTCACATAGTCCTCGTCCGTCACATTCTGGACGTTCAGCTGCGCCAGCAGCTGGTCCGTGATCGGATAGGCGAGCATCACGCGGTGCAAGGTATAGGCCGGCACATAATAGACCGGCGTCGCCGTCGGGTTCATCGAGTGACGGCCCTGATAGGTGAGCCCATAGCCAACCTCGAGTCCGAAGGGGAACTTGTAGGTCGTGAACAGGCTGCCGGAATGCTTCGGCGTCGCCGAGAGCATCGTCCCCGCGTTCGGATCGGGATTGGCAACGCTATTCGTGCAATCGCCCTCGCCCGGATTGGCCAGACAGAAGTCCGACACGCTCTGGATCAACTTGGTGTCCAGATACATATAGTTGGCGAAGATCGACCAGGCGTCGGTGATATTCCCCGTGGCGCTGAGCGACACACCGTTCACCCGCGAGCGACCATCGAGCACCTGATCGGGCAAGGTCGGATCGCCGGATGCAACGCGATATTTGTCCCGCTCGTTGCGGAACACGGCTGCTGCCAGCTGCAGCCTGGCGTCGAACAGGTCCGCCTTCACGCCGATCTCGTAGTTCTTCGCCGATTCAGGCTCCACATTGCAGGTGGCGAGCGAGCAGCTTCCGTCCACCGACCCCTTGGAGGGCGTCCGCGAATTCCCCATGGCGACATAGGCGCTGACATTGGGGACAGGCTTGAACACCCCGCCGACACGCCAGGAGAAGAGATTGTTCTTGGCTTCAAATGGCGCCACGACCTCGCCTGTCAGGCTGGGGCTCAGGCTGGAGCCCTCGAACCGCTCGTAGCGCACACCGCCGTTGATCTCGAACATGTCCGAGAGCTTCATCGTATCGAACAGATAGGCGGCATAGCTGGTCTGCTCACCGATGCCGCGGCGCGTCGGGATGAAGTTCTGCGGCCCGGTATAGACATTGCTGCCATAGACCCGCGCCAGCGTCCCTGCCGGAGCCTCCGGCCCCACGATGATCTCGTTGGGATTGGCAATGCTCGTCAGCGGATAATAATTCGGCGCGGCAAAAGGATTGCTGCCGTCGGCCGCGCGCAGCAGGCTGCCCTGGTTGAGCGTGTAACGCTCCCACAGCAGCGATCCGCCGAGAACCAGCGCATGCTCGATGCCGCCGGTGGCGAACTCGGCACTCAGGTCGAGCTGATTATAGGCCGTCTCGTTGCGGATGTGGCGCGCGGTGCCGCGCCCACCCGTCGGCAGATAATAGCCGGCTGGCACATCAAGCACACCGTCGCCGATCGTGACGGTGCAGGCACTGCCATTGGGCTGAACGCCGCTCGCCAGGCAGAAGACGCCCGCCGGCTGGCTCGTAACCGTATACTGGCTGACATTCTCGTAGCGCGCCAGGTTGCGCACGCTCACCGCATCGCCCAGTTCATGCGAGAAGATCGCCTGCACCGAGTCCGTAACCGACTGCTGCGTGTCCACATTGCGGAAGCCGTAATAAGCCTCGCGATTGAAATCCGGCAGATAGCCGCCTTGCTGCGGGAAATAACGGATGCCATATTGCGGCATGCCGGTATCGTCGAGATGCTCATATTGCAGCGTCAGGCTGGTCGGCCCATCGATGCCGATGGTGACGGACGGCGCCACGCCCCAGCGCTCATAGAACTCGACCTGACGGCCCGGCACGTCATTCTCATGATACACCGCGTTCAGGCGCACCGCGATCATGTCGCTCACGCGCTTGTTGAGATCGACCGTGCCGCGATAGTAATTGTCTGTGCCAATACCGGCCTGAACCGACATCTGGTCATCGGCCAGCGGCTTCTTGGTCACGAGATTGATCGATCCGCCGACCGATCCAGCGCCGCTGAACACCGAATTGGCGCCGTTGGCGATCTCCACCTGCTCGACATTGTAGGTCTCGTTGCGGTTCACAATTGCGCCGCTGCGCACGCCGTCCACGGAGATGTCGTTATTGGCCGAATAGCCACGCAGGTTGATGCGGTCGCCATAGCCAAAACCGCCCTCACCTGCGCCAAAGGTGATGCCGGGCACCGTGCTCAGCACCTCGCGCAGGGTGAGCAAATTCTGCTGCTGCAGCGTCTTGGCGCCAATCACCGTAATGGTCTGCGGCGTATCGAGCAGCGGCCGCGTGTATTTGGGTGACTCCGCCCGCTCGACCTTGATCTCGGATTCATCGATGGCGGTGTCCGTGACGGTCATCCCGCCGAGCCGGCGTGCCTGCTCGGCTTCCTGCGCCGTGGCAGGCGCAGCGAAAGCGACAGCACTGACGCAGCCCAGCGCGAGAAATGACGTCAGATTTGCAGATTTACTCATTCAGAGTTCCCCTAAACTGATGCGACATGCACCCCTATTGCGAGTCGGTCGCATCAATTAGGCTATTGCGAGTTATTTGCAATACATCTTTCGTTCAGCTGTGCTCAAAGCGCGCACGGCCTCGCGCAGGCATGCGCAGGCGCCGCCTCATGCTCACGAGGTGGAGGTGAGAAATACCGCAGGGAGCGAATGCTGCCTGAGCAAAGGTGTTTTAGACCAATCGGATGAGTGTCCAATTGTGGAGAGCCGCCATCCCCACTTCGTCATGCTGAACTTGGTTCAGCGTGACGCGTAATGAAATGTCCGCAGCGCTATCGAGTCTGCGCTGTCATCCTATCACGCAACCGGCATCACTGACGCCCGAGTCTTAGCGGGGAGCGGGCAACGCGTTAGTCGTCTTGGTCCATGACAGGCCGCCCTGCGGTCAGCCGTCGTATGATGTGGAGGCCGAGCGAGACGAACAGCACGATGCCATATGTACCGCCAAGCATAACGCCAGCGGCCATCATCAGGGTCGACCAATAGCGCGTCAGTTCCACACCAATTATGTGGATAAGGAAGGCCGCGGCGATCAAATACAGAAATGCCAGCACGAGGCTACCGCCCAGAAAGTATCCTCTCATTCGGCCTCGAACACGCTTCATGCGCGCGGCGTCCATTTGAGTTTTCTTTCCGCTCATTGTCACTGAATGGCAGCAACACCTGACACCCGCAATGTCATCGTGTCCAGACGATCCAGCAATGGGGACACCGCCAGTCAACAACGGACGCTCGAACTCACCCCACAGCAGCGAACAGCGCCCATGGCCCCCTACCCGGCGATCTTGAACAACGATTGCGCATTCAGCCCAAGAATCTTGTCCCGCTGGGCCGCCGGCAACGCGCTCACGCGGCTCTTCACGCCGACCATGTCCTGAATGGAGAACGGATAGTCGGACCCGTAAAGAACCCGGTCCTCGCCCACTTGCTCCACGAGAAAACGCAAAGTCGGCTGATCATAGACGATGGCATCATACCAGAAGCGCCGCAGATAGGCGCTCGGCGGCTTGCTGGACTGTCGGCGACTGGCCAGGCTGTCCCACATCTTGTCCATGCGCGCGATCAGATAGGGAAGGCTCCCGCCGCCATGGCAGGCAATCAGCTTGAGCCCCTCGAACCGGTCCATGAACCCGCTCAACATGAACCGCGCAAAGGCGAGCGTCGTATCGCTGGTAAAGCCGATCGTGTTGGCGAGGCCAAAGGACTCCACGCCCCATTGCTTGACGTCCACCATCGGCACGGTCGGGTGGATGAAGGCCGGCAGGCCAGATGCTTCCACGGCCTTCCACACGGGATCGAAATGCGCATTGTCCGGCAGCATGCCGGACATGTTGGTGAGCAGGCACAAAGCCGACACCCCCATGCCGCGCACACGCGCCAGTTCCTCAACGGCAGCGTCGGGATATTGCCAGGGCAGTGAAGCCATCCAGAGCACGCGGCCCGGATATTTCCGCGCAGCCGCCGCAAAGTCGTCATTGACTGTCCGCGCCGTCGCAATCGCCGTCTCACGGCTGCTCCAGAAGACATTGGGCGCCGTCAGGCTGACGATCGCCATGTCCACGCCCGCGCGATCCATCGCCGCGATGCGCATGTCCATGTCGGTCATGTCCGGCGTCAACCGGACGATCGGCGCGCCGCGATACTCGATGATCTCCGCAGGAGACGTCGGCAGCAGGCGTGTGTCGGCGTCCGGATTGCGGCGCAGCATCTCCACCCAGCGCGGCGTGAAGTTGTGCGTATGAACGTCGATCACCTTCACCGGCGATCGGGCCATTTGCGCCCCGGCCCCTTGCGCCATGGCGGCGATGCCCAGCCCCGTAGCGCCAGCGAGAATGCCTCGACGATCAATGTTCATATCTGCTCTCCTCTCCCGGTCTGTCGACCAAAGCTCGTCCCGGCCGATGATATGGCTCAGGCGTCGGCCAGGGCCCGCTTCGCATCAGCCTCGATGTAACGCCCGGCCAGCAGGAACATGATCCCGGCAAGGATCGCCGTGGCGACAATCACCAGCATCGAATAGCGCACCGCCACGTCGCCCAGCGTCGGATGCAGCACGTCGTTCAGATAGCCGACGACGAACGGACCAAGCGCCTGCCCGATGAGCGCCGCGCTGAACAGCAGGATCGATGTCGCCACCGCGCGCATCCGCAGCTTCGCCACGCTCATCACCGCCGCAAAGATCGGCCCCTGATGAATGAGCAGAAGGAAGGCAGACGCTGCATAGGCCGCAAGCCAGACGGCGGTATCGTCGGCCAGCAGGAACACCAGCTCGGCGGGTCCGGCCAGCAGACAGGCAACGGCCGGCAAGGTCATGCGCCAGTGCGCAGCCTTGCGGCTTAGCCGGTCGATCAGCAGCCCGCCCAGCACCACGCCGGCCACGCCGAACACGCCCCGGATCGGGCCGATCGTCGCAGCAACCTCAACCAGCGTAAGCCCGTGCACGCGGGTCAGGAAGGTCGGCGTCCAGACACTGGCGGCAAACACGTTCAGGCCCATCAGCGTCGCACCGAGGACGATAAAGACATAGGCGCGCTGCTTGGCCAGAAACGCCATGCTCGCCTTGAAGCTTTCCCGCGCGGCCCGCTCGATGCGCTTGGCCTCCGAGGCGCCGCGCTCGGGTTCTTTCACGGTCAGGACGAAGACCAGCGCCAATATGACGCCGGGTATGCCCGCCACCACGAACATCGCGCGCCAGCCATGCTCATGGCCAACCCAGCCCATGATCGGGAAGAAGAGGATCGACGAGATCGACACCGCCGTGCCGAAGATCGAGAACGCCAGCGGACGCCGCTCAGCGCGAAACAGATCGGAAATGATCGAGTTGGACGGAGCGATGCCGCAGGCCTCGCCCGCCCCCATCAGGAAGCGGGCAATCGCCAACTGCCAGATGTTCGTCACCCAGCCGGTGACCATCGTCATCAGGCTCCAGAAGGCGAAGCCGATCGCGATGATGTTGCGCCGGTTGTAGCGATCCGCCAGCCACGCGATGGGCACGCCGAGAATGGAATAGAACAGCAGGAACGCAAGGCCGGACACCAGCCCGAGGGCCGTGTCCGAGACATGCATTTCCGTCTTGATGGCCGGCAGCGCCAGCCCCAGCAGCGAGCGATCCAGATAATTGAAGGCCGAAACCAGTGTGAGGAACCCCAGGCCATAAACGGCACTGAAATTCCAATCCTTCACGCCCCCCTCATGGTCCGAAGCAGGTGGGGGCGCCGTTGTTTCGGCCATCGCATCTCTCCAGGTCTTTATAGTCGCGAAGCGCGGGTTTCCTTCGCGGTTATGAATTCGATGAGCGCGGGCTGCCCCGCCTCGATCGCCGCCAGCGCCCTGTGGATCGCCGGAACAATGTCTTCAGGCCGCGTTACGCGCTCGCCATGGCCGCCAAGCGCCTTGGCGAAGTCGGCATAATGGCCCGAGATATCCGTCGCCCGATAGCGTTCGGTCGCCACCGGCATGATCGGCAGTTCGATGGCCATGGCCTGATTGTTGAGCAGGATCGAGAGGATGGGCAGGCGCTCGCGCACCGCCGTCTCGAAGTCCATGCCGGTAAAGCCGATGGCGGCATCGCCCCACACGTTGATGCACAGCTTGTCCGGGCAGGCCAGCTTGGCGCCCATGGCAAGGCCGAGGCCATAGCCGAGCTGCGTCGACTTGCCCCAGCCGAGATAGCTGAGCGGCGTGATCGACTTCCAGTAGGGCGTCAGCTGGTCGCGCGGACTGCCGGCATCATGCGTGATGATGGTGTTGGCAACGTCGACCGTTTTCTGGAGATCCCAGAGCACCCGATAGGGGCTGAGCGGCGCGTCGTCGCTCTCGAGCAGCGGCAGCCATTCGGCAAGCCACGCCTTCTCGATCTCGGCGATTTCCTTCGCCACCGGGCCGGCATCGCGCGGCGTATCGATGAGCGTCCGGCAGGCCTCGAGCAGCATCGCGAGCGTCAGCTTCGCGTCGCCCGCCAGCGCCATCTCGCACGGCACATTCTTGTTGAAATCCGCCGGATCGAGCGTCGCATGGATCACCCGCTTGCCCTGCGGCATCTTCACTCCGAACGCCGTCTCGCTGAAGCTGCAGCCGATGCCGAAGATCAGGTCCGCCTCGTCAAGGAAGTGCCGCAGCTGGCCGGGAATAGCCGCCCCGCCCGAGCCAAGCGCCAGCGGATGCGTCTCATCGAACGCGCTCTTGCCTTCAAGGCTGGTGGAAACCGGGATCGCCAGCAATTCGGCCAGCGCCTTCAGCTCGTCATAAGCCTCGGCCCAGTGCACGCCCTGCCCCGCATAAATGACCGGGCGCTTGGCGGCGACCAGCGCCTTGGCAGCCTGCTGCACGGCATCCGGGTCCGGCCCATAACGCGTGCTCACCACCGGCTGATAGCTCTCCGGCGCGTCGATCTCTTCAGTCAACACATCCCAGGGCATCTCGACCAGCACCGGACGAAGCCGCCCGTTGCGCAGCTGGGTGAACGCCCGCCGCATGATGTTCTGCGTTTCCGCCGCAACGGTAATCGGCTCGGCATGCTTGGTCACGTCACGCATCGAGATGCTGGCGTTATAATTGTCCGGCACGAACGCGATCCGGCGCGCATAGCCCTGCGGCAGCACAAGAACGGGCACGGATTCGGAGTAAGCCTGCGCCACCCCGCCATAGGCATTTTCGGTGCCCGGGCCGTGCTGCATCGCGAACACGCCCATGCGCTTGCCGCGCGTCAGGCGGGAGAGCGCATCGGCCATGTGGACGCCGGTGCGCTCCTGCCGGACGATGACCGGACGGATGCCGATGGCAGCGGCATCCTCCAGCACAGCATTACGCGGGTAACCGAAGATGACGTCGACGCCCTCACGCTTGAGGATGTCGGCGATGGCAGCACTGACTTTCATGGGTTGGGTTCAATCCTTCCTGGGGCCTTTCGGGCCGATCGGCCTCTCGCCCATGACCGTCGTGCGGATGAGATGCCGACGTTCGTACTTGAAATCATGAACGCCACGATGAAGCAAGAAACGATTGTCCCACACAATGATTGTGTCTTTCTTCCACTTCACCCGGCAGTGATAGTGGAGATGCTGAGCAAGGCTCTGGAGGTAGCCCAGCAGCGCCTGGCTCTCCGCCTCGGTCCAGCCGACGAAGCGTTTGAAATAGGCCGTGGTGGCAAAGAGCGCCTTGCGCCCCGTCACCGGATGCACGCGCACTGCCGGGTGGATGTTCTCAAGCTCTTCCTCGCTGAAGCCGTGCGATTCACGCAGGCGCAGGCGCTTCTCCGGCGGCAGCTTCTCGTTGCGCGCCCAGATTTCCTTGCCCGAATAGACGACCTCAAGCCCGTCGAGTAGCTCCTTCATGGCATCGGAGAGATGCTCGTACACCAGATAGCCGTTCGAGAAGGCGGTATCGCCACCGAATTTCGGCACTTCCAGCGCCCGCATCACCACGCAGAGCGGCGGCTGCAGCAGGAAGGGGCTGTCGGTGTGGAAATGCTCGAAAGAGGGAACGACATTCTCCGGCTCATGCGCTTCGCGGCGCACTTCCTGCATGTCCTGATGCTCGCCATAGGTCGGCGCCTGCGGCAGCTCGGTGATCGGGCCGAAGTAGCGCGTGAAGGCCTTGTGCTGCTCGGGCGTCAGGTCCTGATCGCGAAAGACGATGACCAGGAAATGCTCGAATGCCTTCATCACTTCGGCGAGCGTCTCGTCGTCCAGCGGCTCGCGCAGGTCCACGCCGCTGATCTCGCAGCCGCATGCGCCGGAGATCGGATCGACTGTGATCCGCTTGAACTCGGGCATGGGCAAACCGGCCACGATCGTGCCGGTCGCCTGATCGGCGCTCGGTGCCTTGTGCGACATCTGGACGTTCATCTCGAAGCTCCTCTTCCAGGACCCCGGCACAAGCTCGGCCGGGGTCATAATCTATCAGAAATTATGTTTGACCGTCACAGCCCATTCGCGGGGCCGGCCGGGCCGCCCCTGGATGGACTGGGTCGATCCGCGATTGTCGAACAGGCCGTCATAATAGAGCCGGTCGGTCAGGTTGGTGACTTCCAGCGAAAGCTGCCAGGCTTCCGAGGGGTCACGATAGGTCAGCCGCGCATTCACCAGCGTGCGACCCGGCACCAGATTGAACGGCGCGCGATTGATTGCCGTCGAGAAATAGGGGCTCTGCGAGTTCACATCGACGCGCGGCGTCAGCGAGCCGGCATCACCCAGATCGATCTCATACTGGCCGCCGACGCTCCAGCGCCATTCCTGCACGAACGGCGCATCCATATCGAGCGTAACGCCGGCACTGCTGGCGAGCGGGGAAATCGACTTGTAGTCGAAGTCCAGATAGCCGAGCGATGCATCGATCAGCAGGCCGCGCACCGGGCGCAGCGTCGCCTCGACCTCGAAGCCCTTCACGTCCGCCTCACCGGCATTCAGCGGCAGCGCACAAGGCGCGGCAGGCACCGTAGGACAGGTCGAAACACTGACCAGAATGTCATTGTACTTGTTGAAGAAGCCCGAGACGTTCAGCCGCAGCAACCGGTCGAACAGATCGCTCTTGAAGCCCAGTTCATAGGCCGTCAGCGTCTCGGGATCATGCGTGAGCGCCTGCGCCGGGAAGAACGGACGCGGGTTGGCGCCACCGCTCTTGAAACCGGTGGCGATCTGCGCATAGGTCATGAAATCGGGCGTCCAGCGATACTGTACGACGCCGCGATAATCGATGCGATCCCCCTTGAAGGTGCGGACCAGCCCATCGAGCGGCGCCAGTGCCGGCGGCGCGTTGCCGCCATAGATGTTCCCCGGATTGCCCTTGCGCGCATATTCGAAGCTCTTGGTAATGTCCGTGTAGCGCAGGCCGCCAATCAGGCTGAGCTTGTCGGTCAGGTGGAGTTCGGCATTCGCGAACGCAGCGAAGGTCTGGGATTCGACATGATCGTTCTGCCGGAACTCGAGCGTGGGCAACTGGACGCGCGAGCCGCCATCGCTGGTGCCTTCGAAATAATAGCCGCCAACCGTGTAATCGAGCAGCTCGTTAATCGCGCCGCTCAGGCGCAACTCCTGGCTGAACTGGTTGTGGTTCACGTCATTCGCGGTGAGCGCGATGTTCAGCGGCGAGGACTCCGCCGACGTGAAGATCGAGTTGTAGCTGCGATAGGAGGTGATCGAAGTGATGCTCACGTCACCCGCGTCGATGGTGATATTGCCCGAGACGCCCCAGGTATCCAGCGAATTGCGCGCCGGAGCCGCATAAGGCGCCGTGCCATCGCGCGGCGCATAGTTGAGGAAGTTCTCGTAGCTGACGAACGGACTGCTGGTGAAGCTGTCCTGCGCAAAATCGCCATAAGGCGAATAGCTGATGAACGGCGACCCGCTGGCGGTGCCGAACTGCACGCCATCGATCGTATAAGTCGGCGTCGCGCTCGAGCCCGGGCCGGCCAGATTGCCGACATAGAGCAGCGTGGAGGGTGCGGTTTCGCTGTCGTCGCGCGTGATGTCACCGATGATCGAGATGTCGATCGCGTCATTGGGCGTCCAGCGCAGCGTGCCGCGGCCCGCAACATAGGATTTGCCGCCCTCGGTGCCGAGCTTGCAGTTATCGGAGACCGCGAAGGTCCGCACCGGTGAGTTTGGATGGGTGCAGCGATAATCGTAGCGCGTGACGTAGCCGTCCTTCTTCACGCCAGCGCCGGAGACGCGCAGGAACAGCTGGTCGGGCACCACCGTCAGGTTGAGGCCGCCGCGAATTTCGGTGCGATTGTAGCTGCCATAAGTGGCCTGCACATAGCCGCCACCGCTACCGTCCGGCTTCTTGGAATAGAGCTTGATCGCGCCGCCGATTGAGTTCTGGCCGGCCAGCGTGCCTTGCGGGCCGCGCAGGATTTCCACGCGGTCGAGATCGAGCAGATCGAGCATCGAGCCCTGCAGCGTCGAGTAATAGACGTCGTCGACATAGAGGCCGACGCCCGGCTCGAGCGCGAAGGTTGAGTCACCCTGCCCAACACCGCGAATGAACGCCTGAATGGAAGGACCATAGGTCGCCGGCGCCTCGGCCAGATTCACGTTGGGCGCTTGCGCGGCCACCTGCGCGATGCTGGTCTGGCTGCGCGCTTCGAGCATGTCGCCCGAGACGGCCGTGATCGCGAGTGGAGCATCCTGCACGCGCTGCGAGCGGAACTGGGCGGTGACAACAATGTCGGTTGCGTCCGGAGCCGGCTCGGCCTGCTGAGGTGCACTGTTTTCCTGCGCAATCGCCGGAGCGACCATCATCACGGATGCCATCGCAATTGCACTGGCTGCACGCAGCAAAAGATCTGCCTTTTTCATCTCACTCTCCTCCAGTCAGAACACCCGTCGACGGGCTGTTATGGCGCGGACCTATGGCGTCAGCCTCCCGGCCTGTCAAATTTTTTCCAGATTGCAGAAGTATCATTCCGTATTTCGGAATACTCTGCTTGACTTGGCAGCGCGCCTCCGTAGCTTCCGCCGCCAAGAACATGACCAGGAGGGATGAATGGCAGAATTGGATAGACGGCAGCTTCTCGCAGGCGGACTCGCCGCCGGTGGCGCCTTGACCGCATTGAGCGGAACCGCCGCCGCGCAATCGGCCGGCCCGCCGCCAGCCGCTGCCCCGGCCCGGCGGATCGCGGTCGAGGAGGCTTGGACGATCGCAGAGCATCAGGATGCGCTGGCGCCGCTGGCCACCGGCACGTGGGACAATCTCGACGCGCAAGTGATTAACCCTCTTGGTTCTCGCGGCACCGACCGGCTGACCCGCCGCCTGCGGGACGTGAAGGAACGCCTCGCCGAGATGGATCGTCTCGGCGTCGACATGCAGATCCTCTCGCTCACCTCACCGGGCGTGCAGATGTTCCGCGCGGATCAGGCCGTCGCCCTGGCGCAGCTCGTCAATGATCGGCTCGCCGAAGTCGTGCGCGCGCATCCCACGCGCTTTGCCGGCCTCGCCTCCTTCGCGCCGCAAGACCCCCGGCGCGCCGCGAAGGAAATGGAGCGGGCGGTCACCAAGCTCGGCATGAGCGGCTTCGTCGTCAACTCGCACACCAACAACGAGTATCTCGACGATCCCAAGTTCCTGCCGATCCTCGAGGTCGCTGCAGCATTGGATCGCCCCATTTACATCCACCCGCGCTGCCCGTCGGACGGTATGGCCGAGCCGTTCCGCGATCATCGCTTGCAATCGGCCATCTGGGGCTATGCGGCGGAGACCGGCACGCACGTCATGCGCCTGATCCTGAGCGGTGTGTTCGACAAGTTGCCCAATCTCAAGATCGTGATTGGCCATATGGGTGAAAACATCCCCTTCCATCTCTGGCGCAGCGACCATTGGTTCGAGCGCCGTCGCGATGCTTACGGATCAAAGCTCAAGCCATCCGAAGTGATGAAGCGCAACATCTTCATCACGACGAGCGGCGTCGAACATGGCCCGGCCCTGCGCTATGCCATCGATGTGCTGGGCGCCGACCGCGTCCTCTGGGCGATCGACTATCCCTATGAGGAAATGGAGCCCTCCGTCACTTTCATGAACCATGCACCGCTGAACCCCGCCGAGCGCGAGGCCGTCTTCCACGGCAATGCCGAGCGCGTGTTCCACCTGCCCAAGGCCTGAACCAAGCCGCCGCTCCGCGCCTGACGGAGCGGCGCCCTGCCGTTCTCTACCCGCGCCAGCCTCAAGCGTGGCCGAAGGTCTCGCTCAGCGTCCGCGCCGCGCGCATCACATCGGCGGCCATCCGTTCGCGATCCATCATGTCGAACCGCTTTGCCGGCATAGTGAGGCCAATCGACCCGATGACCGCATTTCCGCTGCGAAACACCGCCGCAGCAATACCCGCGACATCGGCTTCCTGGCTGCAATAGATCGCGCAGCCCCGCTCGCGGATGATCCGCAACTCTTCCCTCAGCACGTCGAGCGCGGGGGCGGCGGCACCGGTGAGCGGCCCTGCCGGGCTCTGGGCATAGGCCGCAGCGATGTCGTCTTCTTCGAGATAGGCCAGGATGGCGCGGCCCAGTGACCCCCAGGTCAGCGAAAGCTCGGTATAGGGCTCCAGCACATGCCGCAGCGTGTGCGGCGTGAGCAGGCGCTCGGAGACGATGGCGCGATGATGGGACGCATCATAGGCGCAGAACACCGCCGTCTCCTGCCAGCTCGTCCAAAGCGCGCGCAAATAGGGCCGGACTGCAGCAACATAGTGGCTGCGGCTCAGGATATTTGCCGAGAGCCTGAACAGTTCGCGCCCCGCCCGGTAGGACGTGCCATCGCCCCGCTCGACCAGCCCGCCGCGAACGAGCGTCTGCAACAGGCGATGCACGCTGCTCGCCGGCATCCCCGTGCCCGCGGCAAGATCCTTGAGCGCACAATCACCGTCGCTTTCGCCGATCAGTTTAAGCAGGGCGATCAGACGGGCGCCGGACCCGCGATCGGTGTTGGTCAATGAACCCATGAAAAAGAAGACGCTCCACCCCAAACCCCGATGCGCCGGGAGAGCGCCTTCTACAAAAACTTTGGCTCATGCGCCATTGTCGAGTCTTGCGCTGATCAGGTCGCAGAAAGGGCGGCCAGATCCTGCACGGCTAGAGTGCCAGCCCGCTCGCCAAGTGCCAGCGATCCGCCAGCGCCCAACGCCTGCCAGGCTGCGGGCTCCGCCGAGACAGCGCGCCCGGTGACGAGCAGCCCGGAGAGTCCGCGCGGCCGCAGACAGGGGTCGACCGTCTCAGCCATGGCCTCCTGCTCACGGATGGACGCCACCTCGTCCATGCGCAGCACGTGACCGCCGACAACATGCCGCAACCGCCCGATCTGCATCGCCCCGGCGACATCGATGAGGAAGCTCTCCTCGAGCCCCGGCAATGTGCGCAGGAACGGCAGGAACCCACGGATCAGCGTCCGGGCACGCGCCTCCTGCTCGCCCAGATGAGCGATCGTGCTGGCCCCGTCGATACGGCAGGAAGGCCCCCGGACATAGGCGACGCCTCTCTCCCGCGCGGCGTCGGTCACACCATAAAGCGCGAGCGTGTCCGGCTGATCGGATGACAGCGCGCCCGATCCCTTCGCCTCCGCGATCCGGCGGGGCCAGTCGGCCTGACCTTTCAGGGCACGGGCGAAGTGCACACCGCCGATCCTGTAATTCATGGCAATCGTGGCAGGCTCATAGAGCGCACGCATCGGCGCTCCGGCCCGCATCGCCAGCTCGCCATCGCCCGTCGCATCGATGACCACAGCTGCCGGAATGGCAAAGCGCCCCGACTTGTTCTCCACCATGGCGCCACGCACGACGCCCTCCCGGATGATCGGGTCGGCGGCCCAGCTGGAGAGCAGAAGCTGCACGCCGGCTCCCTGCACGAGATCGAGCAGCACATATTTGAGCGCTTCAGGATCGTGGACCAGACCGTCCCCGAACAAATCCCGCCCGGCATCGCCCGACTGTTCGAGGCGCTTGAGGACCTCTGCTGCGAAGCCCGCGTCCACTGACGCAAGCGCAAGGTCGAAGGACAGCGGCCCATTGCCGCCCAGCACAACGTTGCGCTCCACCAGAAGCGTCCGCGCCCCACCCCTCGTCGCAGAGACAGCCGCAGCCACGCCGGAGAGCCCTCCGCCGCACACCAGCACGTCCACCGAGCGGTAGATCGGGGTGCGGCGTCCGGACAGGATGATCTCCTTGCCCACCGCGCGAGACGTGCGTTCCAATATGTTCGTGCTCATCCCGCTCAATCCCGCACCATGTTGTGGACCTTGGCCTTGCTGATATCGATGGCGCCGTCCGCGAGGTTCTGCCCCTGTGCGATCAGCACGGCTTGCAGTTCGCCGATATCGACCTGCCGCAGCATCACGCCGTCCCGGCAGGCCAGCGCCGCCGCCGTTCCGGCCGCCTGACCGAACGCCATGCAATCCGGTATCTGGCGACAGCGCGAATGCGCCTCATAGCTCATCGAAACCGTTTTGCCGGCGACCAGGAGATTCTCGATGCCCTGCGGCAAAAGGCACCCATAAGGCACCCCGAAAACGGAAGTGACCGTCTTGGCGTTGGCCAGTCGCTCGCGGAATGCCGCGCTCGTCTCGCTGCCATCGGACGGGTGACGGACGAAGCCCAGCGTGTCCGGCAATCGGTGATAGCGCTTGAAGATGTCGTCCTCGTGGAAGAGGCCTTCCAAGATGTCTTCCCGCGAGAGCGTGTAATCCCCGAGAATCCGGCGGGAATCGCGCACCCCGATCATCGGCGCAGCCTTGATGAGATAGGCGTCCTCAAACCCCGGCACGGTGCGCAGAAACGGCATGAAGGCGCGGACGCCCTGACGGGCGCGCACTTCGGCATCGGTCAGGTCGTCGGCATCATAGGGATCGCGCTGCAACACGCGCACGCCATAGATATACCCCATCTGCCCCTCGCGGGTGGAGGGCGCGATGCCGAAATTGGAGAAATTATCGAGATAGACATCGTCCTGAAGAACGCCCGCAGCCTTTGCCGCCTTCACCATTTCGGTGCGACCCTTGCGGTCCTGGCTGTGGCGATAATCGACGCCGCCGATCTGGAAGAGCATCACCATCGGCTGGGGATGATTATACTCCTGCATCGGCGCCCCGGCCCGCGCCGCCACATCGGCATCGCCGGTCGCGTCGATCACCACATCGGCCAGCACCGCCTGCCGCCCGGCCTTGTTCTCGATCACTACGCCGCGCACGGCGCCCTCTTCGATGATCGCATCGGTGACCCAGCTCTGCGGCAGCACGCGGACCCCGGCCTCCTCGACCATCTCGGATAGGACGAACTTGAGGATTTCCGGATCGAAAGGCACAGCGAAATGCCCATCCTCAAGGTTCGGATCAGCGCCGCCATTGGCGCGCAATCGCCCGATCACTTCCTTCATGATGCCGCCGGTGAAGAAAGCCTGGTGATACTCCGTCACGAACGAACGCGGACCGGTGCCGCCCAGCGTGGTGTCCCGCTCGATCATCAGAACATCGGCACCATTCCGCGCGGCAGAGACGGCTGCGGCGACGCCTCCCGCGCCACCGCCGCACACCAGCACATCGGCGCAGTCGATCACCGGCACCGCTTGCGGTTGCTCCTCTATCCAGTTCTGCTCGCCCTGTGCCGTCATCTGCCACCCCTCTTACGCTCAATTCGAATTATATAACTATATTATTGTTTGCAATGGGCGATGAGCAGCCTTGCCCTGAAAAAGATATAATCATAATATCTTTCTCATGGAGAACAGATTCGGGGATCCCACCGCACGGGAAACGATCACGGAGCCGGCGCGGGATATCCCGGTCGCTCGTCGCACGCAGGTTCTTGTCGTCGGTGCTGGCGCCGGCGGCTATCCTGCCGCCATTCGCGCCGCGCGCAACGGGGCCGAAGTGCTGCTCATCGAGCGCAATGCCGTGGTCGGTGGCACGGGGCCAATGTCGTTCGTCACTGAATTCCTCAGTTGCGAGAATATCAGCGGCATTCTGCGCGAGGTGCAGCAGCGCCTCGCCGCGCATGACGCGGCTACCGAGACGTTTCTGCCCGAATATTTCAACCTCGCCTACGACCCAGAAATGCTCAAGCTCGTCGTCCTCGACATACTGGTGGAATCCGGCGTGGACCTGCTCCTCAACACCAATGTCGTCGATGTGATCCGCGACGGCGACGCGCTCAAGGGCGTGATCATCGAGAACAAGTCAGGCCGTCAGGCCATTCTGGCCGACGTCATCATCGATGCGAGCGGCGATGCCGATGTCGCGGCCCGCGCCGGCGTGCCCATGCACCCGCGCGAAGACCCGCAACCCATGATGATGCTCTGCCGGATGGGTGGCGTGGACTGGGAACGGATGCAGGCTCATGCCCGCGCCAATCCCGATGATTTCTCCAAGCTCTGGGGCACCCCCGCCAATAAGCTCGACGGTGCCCAATATGTGCATCTCACCGGCTGGAAGTCGCTGGTCGCGCAAGGCAAGGAAGAAGGCGCCCTGCCCGGCACCTTCGGCCATCACATCTCGATCTTCGGTGCGACACCGGCCAATCTGCGCCACGGCATCGGCTATCTCTATGCCGTGCAGGTGCTCAACCGCGATCCCACCGATGCCGCCGATCTGACCGGCGCCGAGATTGAAGGCCGCCGCCGCGCGCGCGATTTCCTGCCTTTCGTCAAGCGCATTCCGGGCATGGAAGATGCCTTCCTTATCGACATGGCGCCACAAATCGGCGTGCGGGACAGCCGCCGCATCGTCGGCGACTACACGCTCACCCGCGATGACATTTTCGAGGGCGCGGTGTTCGAGGATGAAATCGCGCTCAAAGTCTATCGCGGCCCTAATGTGAAGGGCTGGGTCCGTCACAAGCCCGATGGCAGCGAAGGTGGCAAGGGGCATGACCTCACCGAAATGCCGATTTCCGTCGTCGTCCTCGGCTTGCCCTATCGCTGTCTGGTGCCACAGGGGATCGAGAATCTCCTCGTCGCCGGCAAGACGGTCTCCTTCGACAACGAGGCGCACCAGCGTGTGCGGCTCATGCCCGAGTGCATCGCCATGGGCGAAGCGGCTGGCGTGGCCGCCGCCGTGGCCGTGCGCGACGGTGTCCCGCCGCGTCAGGTGAATACAGATACGGTGCGCGCCTTGCTCACCGAAGGCGGCATGAACCTCGATCGGGCGAAGGTCCGCGTCCAGCAGGTGCGGGAAACCCTCGCGAGCCGTGGGCTAAATGTGCTGATGGATTGATCTCACGCTGCATGCCCCGCCCCATGTCCATGCAAGCGCAGGACAGGGGGCGAGGCCACGCGGCGTCAATCCTCGCGCCGATAGCCCCCAAGGCCCGGCTTGAATGACTTCTCGTCGAGGAACTGCGTCATGCCCTTGCGACGGCCACGCTCGGTATCCTGCCCGGCTGCTGTCGCCGCCATCGCACCCAGCATCGCTTCAGACGTATCCCAGTCCAGCCGCTCGACATATTTGAACGCGGACTTGGCATGACGCAGGATGGTGGGGTTCTTGGAGAGCAGCTTGCGCGCCAGCGCCTCGGTCTCGCTGCGCAGGTCCGCCAATGGCACGGACCGGTTGACCAGCCCCATCTCCGCCGCTTTCTTCCCGTCAAAGGGATCACCGGTCATGATGTAATACAGACTGTCGCGATGGTTCATCACCTGCGCGACCGCGCGCGTGACATTGCCCGCGGGAATGATCCCCCAGTTGATCTCCGAGAGGCCGAACGTCGCTTCATCGGCCGCTATGGCCAGATCGCAGGCGACCAGCGGCGTGAACGCGCCGCCGAAGCACCAGCCGTTCACCATCGCGATCGTCGCCTTGGGATAATGCATCAGGCGCCGCCACATCCAATCCGTCGCGGCACGCCGGAAGCGGGCCTGCACGATGGCGGATTCCCCTTCGGTCTCGCGGAAATACTCCTTGAGATCCATGCCGGCCGAGAACGCCTCCCCCTCGCCCGTCAACACCACGACACCAACGTCGTCGCGCACTTCGAGGTCATCGAGCACCTGCCACATCTCGCGATTGATCGTCGGGTTCATCGCGTTGCGCTTGGCCGGGCGATTGAGCGCGACCCAGGCAATGCCATCGTCCAGCGTGACCTTCACGGCCTCATAAGTCGGTTCACTTGTCATCGATTGCCTGTCCTCTCGCTTCCATGGCCACGACCAGGCGGGCAAGCAGATCGCGCAGCGTCTGGCGCTCCTTCTCGTCCAGCCCTGCCGTGATGTCCTCTTCCAGTTGCCGCGCCTGCGCGTTGACCGCTTCAAACCGCGCATGGCCCTCTGGCGTCATGCTGATGAGCGAAATCCGGCGATTGAGCTCGCTGATCTCGCTGTCAATCAGTCCCTTCTCCCGCAGCTGCGCCAGCTGCTGCGTGGCTGCCTGCGGCGTCACCCGCTGCGCCCGTGCAAGGTCCGCCGCAGAACAAGGCGCAAGGCGTTTCAGGAAAGACAAGATCGTGAAATCGCTCGTGGTCAGCCCGTGCTGGCGGACCACCTCATCCAGTTCGGCCTTGCCGGCCGAGTAGCCGCGCTTGAGCAGGTAAAGGAGCCGTTGCCTCGACTCTCCGGACCGCGCATGCTCGCCCATCACACCCCTTCAGGACCGCCAGGCCCACCTTGATTGACAACTTACTTTATATAAAGCCTCTTGATAATAATTGGCTGTTGATGTCAACCTGCTTTGGAAAGGAGAGCCCATGCGCCTGATTGCGACCGAGGAAGCCGTCACGTTTCAGCCGGTGGTGGATGCGCTCAATCTCCATTCGCGCACGGATGACACCAGCCTCGACATGATGCTGGTGCGAGACATCTACGGAGACAATGCCGCGCGCCCCGCCATGATCGGGCGGCTGATGGACGTCGCCGGCGAACGGCTGGCGGAAATGGACCGCAACGGCATCGACATGCATCTGCTCTCCCTCACCGCGCCCGGCGTACAGATGTTCAATGCGGACAAGGGCACTGACCTCGCTCGCCTCGCCAATGACCTCATGAAGGAAACCGTCGCCTCAAACCCGGCACGCTTTGCAGGCCTCGGCACCTTCGCCCCGCAAGACCCCCGGCGTGCCGCGCGTGAAATCGAGCGGGTGGCCAGCGACCTCAAGCTCAACGGCCTCGTCATCAACAGCCACACCAACGACCTCTATTATGACGATCCCTTCTTCCTCCCGGTCTTCGAGGCCATCGAGGCGACCGGCCTGCCGCTCTACATTCACCCGCGCGCGCCCTCGAAGCAGATGGACAAGGCCTTCCGCGATTATGGGATGAACTCGGCGATCTGGGGCTATGGGATCGAGACCAGCACCAACGCCGTGCGGATGATCCTCTCGGGCCTGTTCGACAAATTCCCCCGCCTCAAGATCGTCCTGGGCCATATGGGCGAGGCCATTCCCTTCTGGCTCTGGCGGATGGATTACATGCACGGCAACGCGACAAATTTCGGCGGCGCACCCAAGCTGCAGCTCAAGCCGTCGGAATATTTCCGGCGCAATTTCGCGATCACCACCAGCGGCGTGGAGAGCCACCCGGCGCTGCGCTATTCCATCGAGGTTCTGGGGCCGGAGAATGTCATGTGGGCGGTGGACTATCCCTATCAGCCCATGGCCCCGGCGGTGCAGTTCATCAAGACGGCGCCCCTGGCCGAGGATGTGAAAGCGATGGTCGCGGGCGGCAACGCAGCGCGGATTTTCAGGATTTAGCGACTACTCGCTTCCGGTGCTATCCGCCTCAACCGTTCGTGTCGAGCGAAGTCGAGACACGCTGGCACAGCGCTGAACGTGTCTCGAATTCGCTCGACACGAACGGTTGAGG